>NZ_VMSH01000008.1:0-282987 GCF_007713445.1 Pseudomonas sp. RGB
TGGTAGTGTGGGGGTTCCCCATGTGAGAGTAGGTCATCGTCAAGATTAAATTCCAGAGCCCCTGTTTGCTAACGCAAACAGGGGCTTTGTTTTGGGCGGTCGAAAAGCCCAGGTGCAAGCGTGCTGCCGATGGGCGTCGACCATAACGCGTGCTCTCTGATACAGAACTTGTGTATCAGAACTCTCGCTCCTTGATCATCTCAATCAGCGCCCTCGACCCAACCGGTACATGCTACCGTTGGAGTCCACTCTCCAAGTACACGTATCAGCGCCCCCGCAGCCAGGTCTGCAGCAGCATTCCACTCCGTCAATCTCATCCCGCCCAACGCTTGGATGAGATAGAAGCGCTGGTAACCGAGCAAGTCGCCGATATCCGGGCGGGCGGCCCTAATGATCCTGCCACCAGCATCGGTCCGGTGGTCAGCCTCAAGCAGTGGCAGCGGGTGCAGCGATACATTCAGATCGGCATCGAGGAGGGCGCTCACCTATTGGTGGGTGGCCCCGGCTTGCCTGACGGAATCGACGCGGGCTGATCCATCAGGCCCACCGCCTTTAGTTGCGTTACCAACCCGCTGACCAAGATCTTCGGGCCTGTTCTGTCGATCATCCCCTACGATGACCGAGATGAAGCGCTAACCATCGCCAACGATACGCCCTACGGTCTCCAGGCTTACATTCTGTCCTCAGCCCTGCAAAGAGGCTTCGCGCATCGACGCCGTTCGCGTGTTGGTCGATACCCGTGGCCCACGAGCCGCTAGCGCCCTTCGGCGGCTTCAAACAATCAGGTATAGGCCGTGAGTACGGCGCACTCGGATTGGAGGCCTTTCTGGAGCCTAAATCCGTGCTCTCCTGACAAAACAGCATGCCGTTGGGGAAATCGATGCAAAGTGTTTCTGCATTTTTGGTATGGTGCAGCACATTTTCACAAGGATTGATTTTTCATCCGCAGGACGCGGCGTCGACCTTCTTCAACGAGATGCTGTAGAAATGCCTGAACCGATACCGATCAAGGATCACGAAAAAGAAAACCGTCTGGTCAACAAGCGCCTGCTTGCCTGCGCGCTGTTGGTCATCGGCATCACCTGCGCTCTGGTGGGCCGCATGTATTTCCTGCAAGTGGTGCAGTACGACTACCACTCCACGATTTCCGAAAACAACCGGGTCCACGTACTGCCGATTACGCCCACGCGCGGGTTGATCTATGACCGCAACGGCGTGGTTTTGGCCGACAACCGTCCCAGCTACAACCTGACGATTACCCGCGAACGCACTACCGACCTCAAGGGTGAGCTGGATGCCATCGTCAACCTGCTGCACCTGCCCGCTGAAGACCGTGCGGTGTTCGACAAGGCGCTGAAGCAGGCTCGTCATCCTTTTGTGCCCGTGACGCTGTTTTACGAATTGACTGAGGAACAGATCGCCGTACTGGCCGTCAACGAATTCCGTTTGCCTGGCGTGGATGTCGAGCCGCAATTCGTCCGTCATTACCCGCAGGGCGCACATTTTGCCCACTCGATCGGCTACGTCGGCCGAATCAATGAAAAAGAATCCAAGGCCCTTGATTCGGTCGAGTACCGAGGTACGCAGTCCATCGGCAAGACCGGTATCGAGCGCTTCTACGAGTCTGAATTGCACGGCCATGTCGGCTATGAAGAGGTCGAGACCAATGCGCAGGGCCGCGTACTGCGCGTGCTCAAGCACACCGACCCGATCCCCGGCAAAAACATCGTTCTGAGCCTCGACGTCAAACTCCAGGAAGCGGCGGAAGAGGCCTTGGGCGATCGACGTGGTTCGGTTGTCGCCCTCGATCCACAAACCGGCGAAGTACTGGCGATGGTCAGCAAGCCGAGCTTTGACCCTAACCTGTTCGTGACCGGTATCAGCTTCAAGGAATACGCGGCGCTGCACGACTCCATCGACCGGCCGCTGTTCAACCGTGTGCTGCGCGGGCTTTATGCGCCCGGTTCGACCATCAAGCCGGAAGTGGCCATCGCCGGTCTCGACAGTGGCGTGGTCACCGCACAAACCCGTGTGTTCGACCCCGGTTACTACCAGCTGCCCGATTTTGACCACAAATACCGCAACTGGAACCACAGCGGCGACGGCTGGGTGGACATGGACGCGGCGATCATGCGCTCCAACGACACCTACTTTTACGACCTGGCCCACAAGCTGGGCATCGACCGTCTGCACGATTATCTGGCCGAATTCGGGCTGGGGCAGAAAGTCTCCCTCGACATGTTCGAGGAGTCTGCAGGCCTGATGCCGTCCCAGGCGTGGAAGCGCGCGACGCGACGCCAGCCGTGGTTCCCGGGTGAAACGGTGATTCTCGGCATCGGCCAGGGCTATATGCAAGTCACGCCGTTGCAGCTGGCCCAGGCCACCGCATTGATCGCCAACAAAGGCGTCTGGAACCGGCCGCACCTGGCCAAGACCATCAATGGCGTGCCGCCGGTGGATGAAAACCCGATGCCCAACGTGGTCCTCAAGGACCCGCGTGATTGGGAACAGGTCAACCATGGCATGCAACTGGTGATGCACGACCCGCGCGGTATCGCCCGGGCTGCGGCGGTCGGCGCCCAGTATCGCATTGCCGGCAAGAGTGGTACCGCGCAAGTGGTTGCGATCAAGCAAGGTGAGCGTTACAACCGGAACAAAACCCTGGAACGCCATCGCGATAACGCTTTGTTCGTCGGCTTCGCGCCGGCCGAACATCCGAAAATCGTGATCTCGGTAATGATCGAAAACGGTGAAGCCGGCGGCCGTGTGGCGGGCCCTGTTGTGCGGCAAATCATGGATGCCTGGCTGCTCGACCAGGAAGGCCACCTGAAGCCGCAATACGCGACGCCGGCCAAAGCCCCGGGTGACCCGCACGTCTGACTCAGACCTTCCACTCGTCCCAGTGCTCTGCGGCTTGATAAGCGAGCCAGGGCACATCATGGGCCGTCCAGATGTGCGAGGTGGGCCGTACGCCCGGATCATCATCCAGCGTCGCCACTCGCACAATCACATGGGGCTGGTGCCTACGCTCAGCCATCAGATGTGAGCCGCATCGCGAGCAAAACTGCCTGAATTTGCCCGGCGAAGATTCAAGCGACGACAGCAGCGCTTCGCCCCGTGTCCAGCGGAAATGCTCGCGCATCACCCCGGCCGTGGCCACGAACGCTGCTGCATGCACTTTGCGGCAGCTGTCGCAATGGCAGTGGCTGATGGGCATGTCGAGGCTGTCCACCTGGTAGCACACAGCTTTGCAGAAGCAACTTCCATTCAACGGGTCAGTCATAAACGTATTGCCTGATCAAGGATGGGGTCATCATCATCGCGCACACGCCAAGGTTGCGCATTGGTCGATGTCGCCTACTGTCAATGGAGGAGGTGACTTATGCACGTATTAGATCGCATCGAACGAAAAGTCCTGCTCAATGCTTCACGTAAACAGGTGTGGGAAGCCCTCACGGATGCCGAGCAATTCGGCAGTTGGTTCGGTATCGCCCTGAAGGGTAAAACCTTTGCTGCCGGGGAAACCCTCGAAGCCCCCATCACGTACCCAGGCTATGAACATGTGGTGTGGAAGGCCAAAATCGAAAGGATGCTGCCACAAACCCTGTTTTCCTTCTGGTGGCATCCTTATGCGGTCGAGGAGGGTGTCGACTACGACAGCGAAACGCCTACCCTGGTGGAGTTCACCATCGAAGATCGGGCGCCAGGCATTTTGCTGAGGGTGGTTGAATCCGGGTTTGATGCGGTACCCGAGGCCCGACGCCAGAAGGCCTTCAAGATGAATTCCCGTGGCTGGGATGAACAAATGAACAACATCGAAACCTATCTCGCCCAGGCGCGCCGCGCCTGACCCAACCGGGCATCTTGATGATGCCCGTGTTCGTCGCTGTCAGCCTTCGTGAGTTGTGGTGATTTCCAGGGTATCGGTGAAGGTCACCAGCACACTTTGCCCGACCTTGAGGTCTTTGAGGCCGGCACGGATCTCCGGTTTTTCAACGTTCAGCACTTTCGTCGCACCGGTAGGGTTTTCCAGGGTCACCTGGTTTTGGTTCAGGTCGATATGGGTAATCTTCAACTGCACCTGGATCTGCCGGAAAGCGGCACCGCCGGGGTGCGGGTTATCGGCCGTGGCACGCACCACGCCGGTACTTTCGCTTGAGTCCGGGGCACTTTTATCCACGTCGGTGTCGAGTACCGCAGCCACCGAATGGGTGGTCAGCACTTTCACTTGATCGCCAACCTTGAGGTTGGCCAAGTCCTTGGCGTCATCACTGAGTTGCACATGCACCGGGTTACCTTCGGCACCTGCCAGCACCACCTGGTGCGTGGCGGCATTGACCGACAGCACCTTGGTGGTCACTTCATCGGCTTCAAGGGATTTGGACAGCGGGATGTCGGCGGCGTAAGCGGCAAGGTTGCCGGCGCACATCAGGGCGACCAGAGCAAGGGCCTGGCGCACGGAGCGGGGTACATTCATTGAGGGGACTTCCATGTGAGAGAAGCCCTTGAGTCTAGTGGCGAGTCAGCGGTGTGCAAATTCGCTGACCCTCCACGTTGTAACTTTAGAAATCCACCGTCGCCGACAACTTCGCCACCCGCGGATCACCCTGGGTCAGATAGCCACCCAGCGCAGATTCCCAATACTTGGTATTGGCCACGTTCTCCACGGTCGCGCCCAACGTCACATCACGCTGCGCCACCTTGAAGTTGTAGCGCGCACCCACGTCGAAGCGGTTCCAGGCCGGCAGGCTCAGGTTGTTCGCTGCATCGGCGTACTGGCCGCCGGTGCGCAGCATGCGGCCGTTGACGCTTACGCCTTGCAGGCCCGGCACATCCCAATCCACCCCGGCGTTGAGCTGGAACGACGGCACGCCAATCGCACGGTTGCCGTCATTGGCGCCGTTTGCCGTGCCGTTGACTTCGGTGTGAATAATCGTCGCGCCGCCCAGTAGACGCAGGCCGCTGACCGGTTCACCGAAGACGTTCAGCTCAACGCCCTTGTTGACTTGCTCGCCCTGGAAGACATAGGTGGCGGTGCCGTCCGCATTCAGCTGGGAGTAACCTTGAGTCGGCTGTTCAATGCGGTACACGCCCAGCGTCGCTCCGTAGGTGCCCATATCAACCTTGACGCCTGCTTCGGTCTGTTTCGAGCGGGCCGGTGCGAAGGTCTGGTTGGCGTTGGTCACGCTGGTAGCGCTGCCGAACGTGCTCGGAGCGGTCGGCCCCGAAGCCAGGCCTTCAATGTGGTTGGCATACAGCGATACATGGTCCCAAGGCTTGAACACCAAGCCATACACCGGCGTGGTGATGCCCTTGGCGTAATTGGCAGTGCGCGTGCCGGTGCCATACGCGTAGCCTTGAACCACCAGTTCCTGGCGGCGCAGACCGGCCGTGAACAGCAGGCGGTCATCCATGAAGCCGAAGGTGTCCGATACCGCAGCGCTGCGGGCGAAGGTCTTGGCGGTAATGCCTGGGTCGTTCAGGTCGCTGCCGGAGGTGAAACCGCCTTTGGCCGGTGCAGACACGTCGGCCGGATTGTAAATATTGGTTGGCTGGCTGCCGGCGGCAAAGTCGAAGGCGTTACGGGTCTGGGTCCAGATGCCGGTCAGGCCCAGGTTCAACTTGTGGCTGACAGCGCCGGTCTGGAACTTGCCGTTCAGGCCGGCCATCAGGCTGGTGTTGTCTTCCTGGTGCGCGATGTTCGAGCCGCTGACCGTGGCATTGCCCAATGCGTCGTTCAGGGTGACCGACGAGTAGCGCCCCAGTTCGTTGGTGTGCTTGGCACCGCCGGCAACGTAGGCGGTCCAGTTGTCGTTGAGGTCGTACTCGCCGCGCAACATGCCGAACGTGTCTTCGAGGCTGGTGGTGCCCCAGTTCGGCGCGTAGTTGGTGTCGGCAGACGGGGCGTTGGGGATGTGGGTCAGGCCACTGCCGAGCAGCACCGTATTGCGCCCGCCGTTCACTTGCTGCTTCTGATACACAAAGTCACCCGACAGACGCAACGCATCGCCGCGGTAATCGAGGCCGACCGAGAACAGCTTCGAGCGCTGGTTTTCGTCGTCAACGGCCGTATCGCCTTCACGCTGGGACAGGTTGACCCGCGCACCAAAGCGGTTGTCCTCGCCAAAACGCTGGCCGATGTCGAGGTGTTCACCCACCCGGCCATCACTGCTGATGTCGGTGCTGAAACGGCGCAACGGCACGTCATCGGCGCGCTTGGGCTGCAGGTTCACGCCGCCGCCAATGCCGGAGCCGCCGGGCGTTACACCGTTGATGAACGCGTTGGGCCCCTTGAACACTTCCACCCGTTCCAGGGCGTCGGTGGACATGATCTGGCGCGGCAGGATGCCGTACAAACCGTTGAAGGAAATGTCGTCGCCATTGAGCGGCAGGCCGCGAATCACAAAGGCCTGGGCCTGGTTCGCGTAGCCCGATGCCTGGCGCACCGACGAGTCGTTGAGCAGCACATCGCCGACGGTTTGCGCCTGCTGGTCGCGAATCAATTTCTCGGTGTAGGAGGACATGCTGAATGGCACGTCCATGATGTCCTGGTTGCCCAGCACACCCAGTTGCCCGCCGCGTGCAACCTGGCCACCGGCGTAAACCGGCGGTAACTCGTTTGGCGCGGGCGCGTCGGCGTTGATGTTGGTGGCACCCAGTTCCAGTGTGTTGCCGTCCTGATGGTTATTCGCATCCTGCGGGGTGACTGGGGTTGCAGCATGGGCAGCAAGGCTCACGGAGCAGCAAAGGGCGAGCAGGGTAGGGCGAAACGGCACACAAAGTCGGGTACGGAAGGGCATGGTCGATCCTGACGGCGAACCGTCAATGTGAGGAAAAGGGCAACAACGTTGCGCTTCCTCGCTGCGCGGATACGACTCCGGTGCGAATGATAGTGATTGTTATTAATGTTCTGCAACAAATTTGTGAGATTGCGGTCTGCGTGCGCGTTAACGTGCCGCGTTTACGCGGATGCCGAGTAGAATCACGCCCTGAAAGCGATTCCTGAGGTGCGGCACGGTGGATTTACAGCAGGGTTTTGTCCTGACCCGGCATTGGCGCGACACGGCGGCGGGTACGGAGGTCAGCTTCTGGCTGGCGACCGACCAGGGCCCTCGGTGCGTGCGCCTACCCGTGCAAACCTCGGTGATGTTTATTCCCGAGGCCTATCGCAAACAGCTCGACTGGTTGCTCCAGGGCGAGCGCGATATCGAACTGCGTCCGCTGCAGCTGTGTGATTTCCATCACCGTCCGGTGTTGGGCCTCTACACGCGCCAGCACCGCCAGCTGATAGACCTGGAAAAACGCCTGCGCGCCGCCGGTGTCGATGTCTACGAAGGCGACGTCCGCCCGCCCGAGCGTTACATGATGGAGCGCTTCATCACCGCTCCCGTGTGGTTCGGCGGCACACCAGACGCCAACGACGTGCTGATCGATGCGCAGATGAAACCCGCACCCGACTACCGCCCGCCGCTGAAACTGGTGTCGCTGGACATCGAAACCACCGCCCAGGGCGATCTTTATTCCATCGCCCTCGAAGGCTGCGGCGAGCGCCAGGTGTACATGCTCGGCCCGCCGAATAAAACCGACGCGGTGGACTTCAAGCTCGACTATTGCGACACCCGCGCGCAACTGCTCGAGCGCCTCAACCAATGGCTCGCCACCCACGACCCCGATGCGATCATCGGCTGGAACGTGGTGCAGTTCGACCTGCGCGTGCTCCACGAACATGCCCAGCGCCTCAACGTGCCGCTGCTGCTTGGCCGTGGCGGCGAAGCCATGGCCTGGCGCGAACACGGCAGCCGCAATCACTATTTCGCGGCGGCAGCGGGGCGGTTGATTATCGACGGCATTGAAGCCCTGCGTTCGGCCACCTGGAGCTTTGAGTCCTTCAGCCTGGAGAACGTCGCGCAAACCTTGCTCGGCGAAGGCAAGGACATCTCCACGCCGTACCAGCGCATGGACGAAATCAACCGCATGTTCGCCGAGGACAAGCCTGCGCTGGCGCGCTACAACCTCAAGGACTGCGAGCTGGTCACGCGCATTTTCGAGAAGACCGAGTTGCTCAAGTTCCTGCTGGAGCGGGCCAGCGTCACCGGCCTGCCGGCCGACCGCAACGGCGGCTCGGTCGCCGCGTTTACCCACCTGTACATGCCGTTGATGCACCGCCAGGGCTTTGTCGCGCCAAACCTGGGCGACAAGCCGCCCCAGGCCAGCCCCGGCGGTTTTGTCATGGACTCGCGTCCCGGCCTGTATGAGTCGGTGTTGGTGCTCGACTACAAAAGCCTTTACCCGTCGATCATCCGCAGCTTCCTGATCGACCCGGTGGGCCTGATCGAAGGCCTCAAGCACCCCGAAGCGAGTGAGTCGGTGGAAGGCTTTCGCGGCGCGCGGTTCTCGCGAACCCGGCACTGCCTGCCTTCCATCGTCACGCGTGTTTCCGAAGGCCGTGAAGCGGCCAAACGCGAGCACAACGCGCCGCTGTCCCAGGCGCTGAAAATCATCATGAACGCCTTCTACGGTGTGCTCGGCTCCAGCGGTTGCCGCTTCTTCGACACGCGCCTGGCATCCTCGATCACGATGCGCGGGCACCAGATCATGCGCCAGACCCGCGAACTGGTTGAGGCCAAGGGCTATGAGGTGATCTACGGCGACACCGACTCCACCTTCGTCTGGCTCGGCAGCGCGCATTCGGCGGATGAAGCCAGCCGCATCGGCCGGCAACTGGTGCAGCACGTCAACGACTGGTGGCGTGCGCATTTGCACAGCGAATACGGCCTGCAAAGCGCCTTGGAACTGCAATACGAAACCCACTTCAGCCGCTTCCTCATGCCGACCATCCGCGGCGCAGAAGAGGGCAGTAAAAAGCGTTACGCCGGCCTGGTCGTGCACGCCGATGGCCGCGAAGACATGGTCTACAAAGGCCTCGAAACCGTGCGCAGCGACTGGTCACCGCTGGCCCGGCAATTTCAGCAGGAGCTTTACCAGCGCATCTTCCACCGCCAGCCCCATCAGGACTACGTGCGTGACTACGTGCGCCGCACCCTGAGCGGCGAACTCGACGACCTGCTGATCTACCGCAAACGGCTGCGCCGCCAGTTGGACGACTACGAGCGCAACGTCCCGCCGCATGTGCGCGCCGCCCGCCTGGCAGATGAATACAACGACCGCCTGGGACGCCCGCGCCAGTACCAGCGTGGCGGTTGGATCAGCTATGTGATCAGCGTCAACGGCCCGGAACCGCTGGAAGTGCGGCAGGCGCCGATCGACTACGACCACTACGTCACTCGGCAATTGCAGCCGGTGGCCGACGCGATTCTGCCGTTCGTGAACGATGATTTTGGCACCCTGGTCGGCGGGCAGATGGGCCTCTTCTAAAACGCTTGCCTGGATGGGATCAGAGCCTGCACTCTTGGCCTCTGACGACCACCCTCCAACGGCGCAGTTCTTCATGACTCAGATCACCCTGACCGGCAGCTCGGTCGAACTCCAACCCTTGCAACGTGAACATGCCGCCGCGCTGGTCCAGGCTGCCGCCGACGGTGAATTGTGGAACCTTAAAGTCACCAACGTGCCGGGTCCCGAGACTGTCGACACGTACATCGACGTCGCCCTCGCCGGGCGTGAGGCCGGCAGCATGATCCCGTTCGCGATCGTGCGTCGCGACACGGGTCAGGTAGTCGGCAGCACGCGGTTCTGGAAAGTCGACCGGGTGAATCGCAAGCTTGAAATCGGCCACACCTTCCTGGCGCAATCCACACAAAAAAGCGGCGTCAACACCGAAGCCAAGCTCCTGCTGCTGACCTACGCTTTTGAAGTGCTCGACTGCGTACGTGTGCAATTCACCACCGACGAACTCAACGAAAAATCCCGCGCCGCGATCCTGCGCCTCGGCGCCGTACAAGAAGGCATCGTGCGCCACGAACGCATCATGCCCGACGGACGCAAGCGCAACTCGGTACGCTTTAGCATCATCGATTCGGAGTGGCCGCAGGTGAAGGCCAACTTGCAGGCCAAATTGCTGCGCTAAGGAGCAAACGCCCATGTACACGCTTTACGGCATTGATGAATCCGGCTCCTGCATGATCGAAATCGCCCTGCAACGTTGCGCGGTGCCGTGGCGTCGCATCGACGCCAGTTCATGGGCAGATGGCGAGGGCAGTGAAGCCCTCGCGCGCATCAACCCGCTCAAACAAATCCCCACGCTGGTCACGCCCGATGGTCAGGTGCTGACCGAAAGCGCCGCCATCCTGATCCACCTGGGCCTGGAATTTCCCGTCTCGGATCTCCTTGCCGGCAACCGCGCCCAGATCCTGCGCGGCCTGGTGTACATCGCTGCCAATTGCTACTCGGCCATCGGCATCATTGATTACCCGCAACGCTGGCTGGGCAACGCCGATGAAGCGGCGCAGACGCAATTGACCACCGGCACGCGGCGCTATCTGCACCATGCGTGGGTGGTGTTCGCCCAGCAGTTCGCCGACCAGTTGTTCGCCCCCAATCAGGTGCCGAACGCACTGGGCATCATGGCCGCAGCCGTGTCGCGTTGGGACGCGGCGCGCGAGGTGTTGAGCAACCTGGCGCCCGGCTTTGCCCAGACGTTGGCGCAGGTGGATACCGACCCTGTCGTGGCGCCCGTGTTTGCGCGGCATTGGCCGGAATGGGGCGTCTCTTAATGTTTCCGCAATCAGAAGAAACAATCACCGTGGCACGCGCCCAACCCCTTGCGTAGCAGGCTTCCTGACCTACGCTTCTTAACGAGGTGTAGGAATCATCCTTGAAATTGACTGTCGCAGACATGAAACTCAAGAACCCTGCATGGAATTCAAAGGAGGTGCGCATGCTCATCCGGTCGCTGACCCTGGCTACCTTGATGGCTTTTACGGGGCCGCTGTTGGCCGCGGATGATATCAACCCGCTCAAGCAGGACTTGGGCAAGTCGCGTCCGCTGGTGGTGGTGGAACTTGACTCCGGAAACGAAGCATTGGCGAACCTGAAAAAACAGCTGGATGAGCCTGCCAACAAGCAGTCCTTTGAAGAGCGCAGCATGGTGTTCTACACCGTGAAGTTCGGCAGCATCGGTGCCGAAGGCGAGAAATTTGCCAAGGACGCCAAGGACAACAAAAAGCTCACGCCGCCTGAAACCAACGCGCTGATCCGTGCCCTCAAGCTCGGCGCCGGCAGTGGCACCAAAGTGATTTTGGTCGGCAAGGACGGCGAGAAGAAACTAGAAAAAACCGTGCCGCCGGATACCCTCGACCTGAAGGAATTCTTCAGCGCCATCGACCAGATGCCCATGGCTGAAAAAGAACTCGCCGCGCCTGCAGAGCCAGAACCTGCCGCGCCCGCCAAAGGCGCAAAAGCGGCCAAGCCCGCAAAAGCCGGCAGCAAGGCCGCCGCGCCACAACTTGATGATTGAACCTACATAACCCCTGTGGGAGCGGGAGCTTGCCCGCGATGACGGAATGTCAGTCAAAACACCTTTGAATGACCCACCGCTATCGCGAGCAAACCCCCTCCCACAGGGGGTTAGTGGTTTTCTGAAGGTTTGACAGCTTTGCGCACCGGAAACGGAAAGTAGAAAAACCGCAGGAACGCCACCCGCTTGATCACTTCTCCGATCATCAACGGCACCACCACCGCCACCACCAGGCCCAAACACGCCGCCAGAAACGAAGGCAGGCCCAGGCGTTCAAGCAGGTCGACAGTCTTGTGCTGGATTTCGCCATGGAAGATCAACAGGATCAGGGTCGACTGACCGATGTAGGTCATCGCCCGAGTGAGCAGGGCCGACACCATCAGTACCCGCGCCAGTGCCCAGCATGCGTACACGCCGATCACCGCCAGCACGCTGGTCCACAGCCAGCTGTCGTAGCGACGTTGCGCCAGGTCCATGGTGTCCCACGTGGGAATGAACACCGCAGCAAACAACAGGACCGAGACCAGGCACGTCAGCCACGATCCCGAATGTGTACGCAACCAATCGCGTGCCAGGTAGCCGACGATGAAGTAGGTGCTGCTGATCAAGGTGATATCCAGGCTGAACGGCAGCCCCGGCAGCACCCAGTGGTGACCGCCGAGCGTCACCGGCAACTGCCAGAACAACGGCAGCAGCCAAACCCCGAGAAGCAGTTGCGCCGCGATCAGCACGCCGGTCACCCACAACGACAGCTTCAGGCGCTGGATCAACCGCAGCATCACCCAACTGAACAGAATCGCCACCCAGAAGTGCGGCAGGAACCACATGGCCTGCCACGGAATGGTGTCCACCGAGGCATACAGCACGCCGCCGATATCCGGCAGCAGCGGCTGGCCGCGCAGCAGGGCGCGCACGATGACATACACCAGCATGGTGAAGAAAAACGGCTTGAGCAGCCCGTCAGCCTTGCGCACCGCCATCTCCACGAACGGTTGCTCGGGTTTGAAGAGCACGCCAGAGAGGAAAAAGAACAACGGCAAGATGAACGAAGCGAGGATCGGATACAGCAGGTCCGGCGAGGTCGCCACGAACCAACTGTGGGCAAACACGATCACCAGGATGCCGATGCCCCTGGCGATATCCATCTGAATCCAACGATGCTTCATCTGACTATTCCCGATCGGTCGTTCACGCCTTGCGCCACGGCTTCAGCCACAGCCCCATGCCCAGCAACATCACCATGCCCGCCAGGGTACTGAGCCCCAGCTGCAGCCATACGCCTTGAATTGGAAACAACACCCACGCTGCCACGCCCATCACCACCGCACTGAGCAGCCAATGCCGCGCCCACGCCAGGGCGTCGAGCAACCCCTGGCGCTGCATCAGCAGCAAGGCCGTGCAGATCACCCCGGCCAGCGCGGCCAGCGGTATACCCGCCAGGCCAAACACAAAGGGCAGGGCGCCCAGCAGCAGCACATTGACCAGGCTGCCGAGCAATTCACAACGCAGCGGCTGGCGCGTGTCGCCAGCCGCGTAGGCATAGCGTGCGAGCAGGGCGTTCCAGGCGCCGAACACCAGCGGCACGGCAAACCATGCCAGCAACAACGGCAGCGGCGAATCCGCCGATTGCTTGGGCAGCAGCAACGCCACCAGGCTTGGCGCCGCGGCCACCAGGCCGACGCCTGCCGGCAGTGTCAGCACGCTGGCGGTCTCCAGGCCGCGCTTGAGCAGGGCCAGGCGCTCATCGCCCTGGCGCCGGCTCATCATGCCCAGCAGCACCTGGTTAAGGCTCATCAGCGCGATCAACGGCAGGTTCATCAGCTTGCGGGCGAGGTTGACCCAGGTCACCGCCCCTTCGCCGAGCAGCGACGCCACCAGTCGCTCGATCAGCGCCAAGCCCTGGCTGGCGCCATTGCTCAACAGCAGGGGGCCGATGCGCTGGCCCAGTTCGCGCAGCGGCGTAAAGCTCAGTTGCCAGCGCCACGGCCGCCAGCCCTGGCGCCAGATCGAGGGCAGCAACGCCAACGGCATCAACAGGCTGCCGGCCAGGCAGGCGAGCGCCAGAGAATGAGGTTGGGTGGCCGTGCCCGCCACGGCGAGGTACGTCACCGGCGGCAGGTTGAACAGCAGCGAGCCCAGCCCCGCCAGCACAAAACGTTCGCTGGCCTGCAACGGAATACTGAACAGCGCATGCAACATCAAACCCGGCACGCACCAGGCAACGATCTGCAGGTTGCTGGCCGCCAGTGCGGTGGCGCTGGCGGCCAGCCCCGGGCCGAGCAACTGCACCAGCCACGGCGCCAACAGCGTCAGCAGCAGGCTGGTGACCAACGCAATCAGCATCAAGGCCGGAAACAGCACCGCCAGCCAATTCAAGCGCTCGTGGTCCTTGCGTTGCAGGTACAGCGGCAGCGCGGCGGCGCTCAATACGCCACCGGCCAACGACATGCGCAACGCCTCTGGCAAAAACAGCGCGATCAGGAACGCATCACTGCGCTCGCCCGCGCCCCAGGCGGCCACCAGCAGCCACTCGCGGGCGAACCCCAGGCACAGGCCCAGCAGGGTCGCAAGCGTCAGCCAGACGGCGGAGCCAAGCATGATTAAAGCCGTGCGCCGTCAAGGGCCGGCTTGCGGTAAGCCACTGTCTTGACCTGCGGCAGGCGCGCCGGGAACAGCCGGCGGGCCTCCAGGACATTGAGGCCGACCATCAGCCAGAACAGCGCCACCATCACCACGGCAAAGCTGAAGTAGTGGTCAAACAACCCGCTGACCAGCGCCGACAGAATCCCGGCAGTGCTGCCCAGCCAAAGCGCGTTGTCTTTGGTCAGGCGGATCGGGCCTTTTTGCGGGCGTGCTTCACGCCACCAGCGCACGGTCACGGCGATAAACAGCAGCATGCCGACAATGCCGGTCTTGTAGATGAAGTTCAGCCACAGGTTGGAGATGCCCAGCAAATGCGTGCCTGGCACTGGCGGGTCGACCTTGAAGCCGATGCCGAACGGGTAAGAAGCCACCGCCTGCGGGAACATGCGGTATTCGTCGAAACGTATTTCGGTACTGGCGTTGTCCGATGAAAAAATCGTCGCCAGGCGGTCCTGCAGCGGCGGATAGGCCATCACCAGCGCGACCGTCAGCGCCGCACCGATCATCAACAGCCTGCCGGTGTAGGGCACACGCCGCGTCGCCATCCAGATCAGCACCAGCGCCAGGCTGACCATCGCGCCACGGCTACTGGCCAACAGCAAGGCGGCGGCGCCCAGGCACGCCACGCCCAGGCCCAGTCCACGCTTCCAGCCTTGTTCGGTCATGCCGTAGCAGAACGCCAACGGCAGCAGCAACGCCATGATCCCGCCGATGGCATTCGGGTGCATCCACGGCGAGCCCATGCGCGATGACATCGCCTCCAGGCCGAATTTCAACATGTCGAAGTTGCCGTAGTTGAACAGCGCCAGGATCGGCGCAATGCCCGCCCCCGAACGCGTGCGCACAAACACCGCAATCGACAGCACCAGCATCGCCAGCGTGCCCAGCAGCAAGGCGATCACCAGTGATTCGCGGTGTTTGTAGTCGGTCAGCAACTTGGCGCAGAGGTACACCGCCGACAGGCTCAGCAACCAGCGCAGCCAGTTGGCCACGCCGCTGGTGTCGGCGTGGATGGTGACCTGGCCGACGATAAACGGAAACACACTGAACAGCATCAGCCACAGCAGCATCTGGTCGGTGGGGCGGCGCGACAGGCTCGGCGTGTCGGGCACGCGCGACAGAAAACTGTGCCACAGCACCGCGCCCCAGGTCAGCGCCAGGATCGCCTCGCTCACCGTACTGCGAATGCCCAGGTTGATGGTCGAGTACGGCATGAAGGTCGCGACGCCAGCGAACAGCAGCAAACCCCAGAACGGGAAGCGCAGGATGGTCACGGCCGCGGCCAGGCCGATCACGGCGAGGAACGCCTTGGCCGGTGACAGCATCAGGGCCAGCGCGCCGAACAACAGGCCGAACAGGATCGCGACGAGGCTTGCCAGGGAGAGTCTCATTTCAATTCCTCGATCAGTTCAGCCAGGCGCTGGCGATAGGCCTGATGGTTGAAGCGTTGCGCCCATTGCGTGCGTTGTTCGGGTGATTCTTCAGCCGGACGATCCGCCAGCGCCAGCATCAATTGCACCAGCGCCGGGCCGTCGGTGGGCGAGAAGCGAGGAGCAGACGGCGGGGTGATTTCATCCAGCGAGGTGCCGCTGGCCACGGCCACTGGCGTGCCGACGCTCAGGGCTTCGATGACGGGTAGACCAAAACCTTCCGCATAGGACGGCTGCCACAGGCGCGAGGCCTGGCGGTACAGCGCGTGCAACTCGGCATCCGAGACGCCGCTCAAGGCGCGAATGCCCGGCAGGTTGCGCTGGGTTTCGGGTAAATGCTCAAGGCTGCCCACCAGCACCAACGCCGGCACGGCGGGTGACAGGCTGCGGGCCTGCTGCCAGGCGTCGACCAGAAACGGCACGTTCTTGCGCAACTCACGCGTGCCCACCAGCAGCCAGTAATGCTCGGGCAGGTCACGCGCCGTCAGGTCTGCCGCCAGCTCGACAAAACTGTCGACTTGATTGGGCAGTACGCGAATCTTACCCGCCGCCTTGGGAAACAGCCGCGCGGTTTCATCGGCGCTGTACTGTGACGGCGTCCACACGCGGTCGGCGCTGTGCACCGCGTACGCAATCGAAAGCCGATCGCTGGTCTTGTAGATCAGCGCTTTGAGGCGGTTGGCGTGGTAGTTGTTCAACGTGATCTGGAACAGGTCATGCAGCAGCACGACGGTGCGCAAACCTTTGGGCTTGGGTGGCAACGGCAGGCCCATATTGAACGTGCTGATGTACAGGTCGATCTGTTGTTCACGCAAGGCTGTTGGCAGAAAACCGGCCTCGAAGCGCAGCCGATTGTGCGGCTGGTGCATCGCCGTTTTCGCGCAGCCCCAGGCCGGGCAGTGCGCCTGCAAGCGGGTTTCATCACCCAGCGGCGCCACGGTAAACCGCGCCAGTTCCACACCCGGCAGCGTGCGCAGGGCATTTTCCAGGGCGTACACCTGGCGGCTGATCCCCGATTGCGGCGAGGTGCCGACGGTGCGGTAATCCAGGCCTATACGCATGCGGGCTCCTTTTGATTGAGCGTCGCGTACACCTGTTCCAGCTGGCTGGCGGCCACGCTCCAGTCATGCGCCCGGCGTACATAGGCGCGGCCCGCTTCGCCCATAGGCGCGGCGGCGTCGGGAAATTGCAGCAGGCGTACCACGGCGTCTGCCAGGCTGTCGGCGGTTTGCCCACCGAGGTAATCCAGGCCTTCAATCAGGTCCAGGCCCGACACGCCTTGTTCGGTACTCGCCAAGGGCAACCCGGCAGCCAGGGCTTCGAGCACTTTGAGCTTGGAACCGCCGCCGTGGCGCAACGGCGCCAGAAACACCGAACAACTTGATTGCAGGTTCAATAGGTTCGGGACAAACCCTTGCCACTCGATGCGCGGGTCCTTCCAACGCTCGCGCCAACTGCCGGGCATGCCAAACCCGCACACGCTCATGCGCGCATCCGGGCAGCGCGCCCAGACCTTGGGCAGGATTTCATCCAGGGCCCACTCGATGGCGTCCACGTTAGGCGCGTATTCATAATTGCCCAGAAACAGCACGCGGCGCGTCGACGGGTCGGGTCGGGCGGCGGCGAAGTGATCGCAGTCCACACCGTTGACCACCACCGGCACTGGTTTGCCGGCGATTTCGGCCAGCACCTGGGCATCGCTTTCGGTCACCGCCACCACCTGCGCGGCCTGGCGCATCACGCGGTGTTCCCAGCGGCTGTAGCGCCATTGGTCGTAGCGAATGAAGGGCAGCGCCCAGCGCGGCAGGCGGTCGTAAGTGGCCGCGCCCAGCGCCGACTCCACGTTATGTTCGGTCAGCACGAACGGCTGCGATTGGCGCGCCAGGGCATCTTCATAAGGTTGGAACGTGTAGGTGTGCTCGATCTGCACCACATCCCAATGCTCTTTGAGCAATTGATTGAACGTGTCCTGCAGCGCGCCCGACAGACCGTTGACGCTGGCCAGCAGTGGGTACGGTGCAAACAGGCCGGCCAGCAGGGTTTTCGCGCTGCGCAGTGGGCGGCGCGGCAGCACGATCACCTGCTCGAGGAAGGCCTCCAGCACTTGGCGATCGGTCAGCGACACCGGGTTTTTATCATGCAGCAGCAAGGTGATTCGATGCCCACGCGCGGCCAGGCTGCGCAGCAGATGAAACTGGCGCGTCTTGCCGCCGCTGGTGGCGGGCCAGGGCGAGTAGGGCAGGATCCATAAAATGCGCATGGCGGGCTTCAGTCCCATAACAGAATTTGCAGGTTCGACTTGACCGGGACGGTCAGCCCATGGGTGCCGCTTACCGGGGTTTGCGTGCCGCGCAGCGGGTCGTACAGGGTGGCGCTGGTGAGGCCAGGCAAGTGCGCGTTGCCGCCTTCGGCCGACCAGAAGAACCACAGTTTGCGGCCGTCGGCGCGGGTCCAGCCGATGCTGAACAAACCATCGGGCAATTGGTCGGCGGCGGGCGGATCGCCGGGCGTGAGCTGCGGCCCGCTCACATCGAGGAAGTTCTTCAAGGCGGTATAGACCGGCTTGGGGTTGGCGTCGATGTCGAGCAGGCCATAGAACTGGTCACGCACACTGGCGCGCTGGTCGAGGTCGCTCAAGGTGAACAGAAAGATCCGGTCGTAATCCATCGCGCTCATCAGTGCCACCCGGCGTACCACATAGTCAGCCTGGCCCTGCAGGGTGATCAGGTCCTGGGCATCTTTTGGCCCGGGGTAGTTTGACCAGCCCCACTCGGTGCTCCACAGCGTTTGCACGCCACTATTGCGCAGCGTCTGGTTGAGCGCGGTGGTTTTGGCGATGAAGTCCAGGTTGGACGGGTCGTTACCCTCGGGCAGCTGCGTATAGGGATGGTAGGAAATCACCGTGTTCAGGCTGGCCACACCCATGGCGCCAAGGGCGCCGAGGGCGTCGAGCATGGTCTGGCCATTGGGCATTTCGCTGAAAAACGCCATGCCGGCAGCCACCACCGGTTTGTTCGCATCCACCGCGCGCAAAGCGGATGCGGTGGCTGTCAACAAGGCGACGTAGCCAGCGGGGTCGGCCACCGGGCGCCAGAAGCCGAGCAAATTAGGCTCGTTCCACACCTGCCACGCGTTGACGCTGGGGTAGCGTTGCGACAACAGCGCCATGCGGTTGGCGAACACGTTCAGATCTTTGGGCGGGTACTGGTCCTGATAGGGCGCACCGGCCGGCGCGGTGGTCGCGAAGGGCGCCGAACCGACGAGGTAAAACACCGACTTGAGCTGATTGGCTTGCAGGTTGCCGACCAGTTGATCAAGGGTTGCGACCTGATACTGGCCCTGGACCGGCTCCAGCTGGTCCCAGTGCAAATCCAGGCGTACCCATTCCAGGCCCAGTGCCTTGAGGCGGTCGATCTGCCGTTGATACAGCGTCGGGCTGAACCACAGGAACTGCGCGTTCACGCCCAGAAAATCCTTCCACACCACCACCTTGTTGCCCTTGAGCACATGGTTTTCGGCGTCAGCCTGGCGGCCCCACAGGAAGGCCGTCAGGCCCAGTGCGGCAATCACCGCAAGGGTCGCAAGGTAGGTCCGTTTACGCGGCATAAGGGGCTCCCGCAATCGCCTGCTCAAAGAGGTGCTTGAACTTCTGCGCGGTCAACGGCCACAGGCGTTCGCGGCCAATTTCCCCGGCCCGTTCGGCCCAGTCGCGGGCCAGCGATGGCGTGCGCGCCAGGCGCAGCAGTTGTTGGCTCAACGCCGCCACATCGCCCTGGGGATAGATCGCGCCGTTGCCGCTGGCGACTTCTTCGGCAAACGCACGCGCATCCGAGGTGATCGCCCCGCGGCCGCACGCAGCGGCCCAGGACAGCGCGCCGCTGGTGCCGCGCTGGCGCCCCAGCAGGCCGAGTTTTTTTGATTCGCGATACGGCAGCACCATCACGTGGTGCGCCTGGATCGTCTGTGCAATCTCGCTGGCTGGCAAGTTCAGCCGCCAGTCGATGGCGCCCACCAGGCCGAGTTCGGCGATCTGGCGGTTGAGCTGCTCAAGGTAGTTGCCGCCCGCGCCAAACGCCATTTCGGCGGCAGTGCCACCGGCCAGGGTCAGGCGCACACGGTCACGCAATTCAGGGGCTTGCTTGAAGACGTCGGCCAGCGCTTGCAGCAGGTCTTCAATGCCTTTGCCACGGTAGATAAAACCGAAGTACAGCAGGTGCAGGGTGTCCAGCGCCGGTAACGGCGCGGGAGCAATGGCCAGGTTGGCGTGGTTGATCACCGCCACTTTGCCGGCCGGCAGTTGCATGCGTTGGCTCAGGCAATCGGCGCCCAGGCGCGTGAGGGTGATCAGCCGCGTCAGGCCTTGGGCGACATGGCGTTCTTCGCGCAAGGTCAGCGGGTCGGCCAGCACCACTGCCGCTTGCGGCAAAGGGCTGGGCAAACGTTCCAGCAGGTTCAGCGGGAAGGGCAGCTGCTCGCGTCGCCAGACGATACGTTCAGGGTCGTGCACGGTCGCCGTCAGCGGCAATTCGGGGTAGGCCTTGCGCAGCTCGCGCAGGGCCAGAAACTCCCCCAGCCGGCCGCCGCCCAGCTCGGCGTGGACCAGCTCCACACTGCGCCAGTCGAAGGCGGCGATGGCCTGGCGGATGGCTTCGCTGTTGCCTTCCACGCCGCTCAACGGAGTCGCCACCGTCACGCCCAGCTGCTCCAGGGCCGTCTTGAAATGGTTCGCGTAGTCGGCGATCCCGTTTTTCTCCGGCGGCAAAGGGGCGAGCAGGGCGATGCGCATCAGAACGCCCCCCGGTATTTGGCGATGGTTTTAAGCACCCTGGCCGGCACTTCGAATTTGCGCCGGTTGATGATGATGCCGTCCACCTTGCCAAACGCGGTGTTGAGGATCGACAGCGCGTGCTCTACCACCGGCACTGTGCTTTTCTGCGCTTCCACCACCAAGGCAATCAGGTCAGCGCGGCGCAGGTTGATAAAGGCGTCGCGGTTGTCCAGCAGTGCAGAGGCGTCCAGCAGTACCACTTCGCCCGGGGCGGCCGGTTCGACGCCGCCAACCCGCACCCTGATGCCGTTTTCCTGCAGCAAGTGGCGCAGTTGCTCCACCACAAAGGTCACCCCTTCGCCGTGGCGCGCCGAGGTCAACCCCAGGGTCAGGCCTTGCTCGGCCACGCGGTCCAGTTGCAGCAAGCCGTACAGGCGGTAAATGCTCGCATTGAATGCGTTGGTGCTCTGCGCAGTGCTGGTGTCCAGCTCCGGCAAGGTCGTCCACAGGGGCAGGCCGAACTTGCGCTCCACCAGCCCGCCATCGTGAATGCGCTGGTCCAGCAAGTAGCACAGGTAGATCACCAGCAAACCGACGACGATGGCAAACGGGATCGCCAACAGCAGCATCAGCAGGGTTTTCGGGAAGATGCGGCCAGGGTTGAGGGTGGCTTCTTCGATCACCGCAATGTTGCTGATCTGGCTGCTATCGAGCTCACGGTCGATGCGCGATTTTTCCAGGTTGTCCACGTACAGCGCATAGTTGCGCTCGGTGGCGCTCAGCTCGCGAGAAAGACGCGCCAGTTCCGGTTCGATCTCCAGGGCCTGCTTGCGCTGGGCTTCGAGGTTCACCAGCTGTTTCTGCTGTTGCACAAGCTGAGTGCGCAGGGCCAGGTTGTTGCTCGACTCGTCCAGCAGCACGCGCTGCAAGTGAATTTCCAAGGTGTTCGGCGCGCGGTTTTCCGAGGCCTGTACCGTGTTGCTTTCATTCGCAACCTGGGCCTGCATCGCCCGAATCGACGCGTCCAGGGCTTTGACGGGCGGCGCGTTGTCGGTGTAGGTGCGCATCATGTCGGCCTTTTCCAGCAGCTTCTGGTTAAGCAGGCGCCGCAAATCCTGCTGCTGCGGGTTCAGTGCGATCTGGCGCACCGTGGTGACTTCCTTGGGCTGACCCTTGAGCTGGTCGCGGGTGCTCTGGATGGCGCTGTCGGAAGACGCAATCAGGCGCGTGGTGTTGAAGGTCTCGCCGCGCAACACGTTGATGCGCTCAGACAAGTCCTCCAGGCGATCGGTGATGCTTGCCGCGCCGATCTCGTTCAAGTGCTTGAGGATTTGCTCCTTGTAGCTCTTGATCTCGGTGGCGCTGGTGTTCACCTGACCTTCATAGAAGGCGTAGAGGCTCTTGCGCCCCAGGGCCTGGGTGCGTTCGGTGATGTACGTGTCGACCCAATCCTTGACCACTTGCTGGGCGATTTGCGGGTCGCCCCAGGTAAAACTGATGTCCATCACCGTGGAACCCACGGCATGGCTGACCTCGAAGTTTTTCTCCAGGCTCGCCGCCAGGCGTTCCACCGGCGTGGTTTTTTCGAGGATGCCGACGGTTTCCAGCACCACGCGAATACCGTCGAACACCGCGCCCACGCCTTCCTTGACGTAATACTTGCTGCGCTTCCAGAAGCCTTCCGGCGGCGGCGCGTTGGCGATGACTTCCAGGTAATGCTCGGCGACCGTGCGCACGATCGGGCGACCGGTCAGCAAGCGCTCTTCGTCGACAATCGGGTCCCGCTGGGTGCTGGGCATGACCAGCGCCTGACGGTTGCTGATCTCGATGGGCAAGGTCGAATCGCGCCCCGGCTTGACCAGCAGGCGCGCGGTGGATTCGTACTTGGCGGGCAGCAAAAAGGCTCCCAGCAAAATGATCACCAGCGCCGCGATGGCTGCCAGTTTGAACTCATGCCGGAAGATGAAGAACAGGCGCAAAAGATCACGAAAAGAACGGATCTCGATCATGGGATGTCGCTCCTTCAGTTATTGCCGCCGCTGGTTTTGGTGTAGTTGTAACCAACCCCAATGGATTTGGTGAACGGGATCAGTTGGTTCAAGTAGGTATCCACCCCTTGGATGCGCTCGCCGACGTTGGATTTGGGCACGAACACCACATCCCCGCGTTGCAGGTGCACCGGTTTACGCCCGTTCGGGCCGGGTTTGAGGTATTGGCTGAAATCCAGGAAGTAGGCGTGGTAGGCGCCCTGGGCATCTTCGCGCAGCAGCGCGACCATGCTGGCATTGCCCGAAGGGTTCACCCCGCCGGCGCCGACAATCGCTTGCTCCAGGGTGTTGGCCGTGCCGAGTTGCACCGCCGTCGGGTTATTCACCGCGCCGCCGACGATCACCGAGTTGCCCGGCGCCTGGTTGATATTCACCGTCACCCGCGGCTCGCGGTAGACCGGCGCGAGCTTGTTGCTCAGCTCTGCGGCCAGTTCCGATGGCTGACGCCCGGCGACCTGGATCGGCCCCAGGAACGGGTAGTTGATCTTGCCGTCGGTCTGCACCGTGTACAGCGTCAGCTCATAAATGGTGCTGACGTTGAACGCCGACAGCGTCGGCATCTCGCCGGCATCGCGCACGATCCGCAGCTGATCGCCGATGCGGATGCGTTCCACGGCCGGCGGCAGCTGCGCCAACTGGTCGAGGGCGCGTTTGCCGTCCTCGACGGTCTTGTCATCCGGCGGGACAATGCGTGCCGGCGTATTGCAGGCGGCCAAGGCCATCACGGCCAGGAGGAGCACGGTTTTTTTCATAAGGGCGGACTTCCTGTTAGTCATGCTGCTCACCTCCAATAACCGGGGAACATGCTGATGCGCCGCTTGAGGGCGAGGGGGAGCCGGCGTTCCTGTTGGCCCAGCCGATAGCCGAGCAACTTGAACGCGCTGCGCACCAGTACTTCGGGTACGCGGTGCAATGCACCGGCTGCGCGCAATGCCGCGAGCTCAGCCAGTACATAGCGTTTACCTTCACCGCCGGCATCGCCAAACGCCTGGCGAATCCACGGCTCGCGACCGTAGAACACGCCAATGTCGAAGTAGCGGTGAAACTCATCCATGAGTCGGTAATCGTGGGAGTGGAACACCCGCGCCGTGGCGGCGTAGCGCACCGTGTAGCCTTCAAGCAGCATGCGCGCAGCGACGTAGGCGTCTTCGCTGCCGATCACATCGGCGGGAAAACCGCCGACCGCCTGCAGGGCGCTGCGTCGGTACACGCAAAACGAGTCGGAGCTGAAGCAGGTCTTGATCCCCAACTGCGGCGCATCGGCCAGGCGCTTGCTACGGCTGTGTGGCGGGTAGTTGAAGTGCCGCGACTGCGCGCCCAGCACACCGGCGCCGGGGTGCGGCAATTGGCGGCCGTAGGCCACGCCGTTGAGCGGGTCTTGCTGCAATTCTTCGAGCAGGTTGGCGAAGGTCTCGGGGTCTGCGGGGATCGCGTCCTGGGTCATCACGATCAGCGCCTCGCCGCTCACCTGTTCACTGGCCCAGCGCCGTGTGCCGCCGTGGTTGAAATCGCGGGCGTCGATCACCTCGACCCGGGCGCCGAACTCGCGAAAGCGCGCCACGGTGTCATCGCTGGAAGCGCTGTCGACCACCAGCATTTCGTCCGGTTGCAGCGTCTGCATATTCAGCGCAGGCAGCAGCCGCGCCAGGTGACTGGACGCGTTGCGGGTCGGGATGATCAACGAGGTGCGCATGTCACTTTTTCACTTCTGCGGGCGCACGCCCGTAGATGTCGTCAAAGCGCACGATGTCGTCTTCGCCCAGGTACTCGCCGCTCTGCACCTCAATCATCACCAGGTCGATGATGCCGGGGTTGGTCAGGCGGTGTTTGTGCCCGGCCGGAATGTACGTGGACTCGTTGGCGTTGATCAGGAATTCGCGCTCACCATTGGTGATCTGCGCCGCGCCGCTGACCACCACCCAGTGTTCGCTGCGGTGGTGGTGCATCTGCAACGACAGTGACGCCTGGGGCTTGACCACGATGCGCTTGATCTTGAAGCGGCTGCTTTCCTCCAGCACCGTGTAGGTGCCCCACGGCCGGGTGACCGTGCGGTGCAGGCTGTACGCCGGATGATTCTGGCGCTTGAGTTCGGCGACGATGTAACGCACATCCTGGCTGCGGTTGGCGTCAGCGATCAGCAGCGCATCCGGAGTGTCGACGATGATCAGGTCGTGTACGCCAACGGCGCCGAGCACGCGCTTGGGCGAGTCGATGTAGCAGTTGTGCACGTCATGCAAAATCGCTTCGCCATTGACCTGGTTGCCGTGGGCGTCGCTGGGCGTGAGCTGGCGCAGCGCCTCCCAGGAACCGATGTCGCTCCAGCCGATGTCGCAGGGCACCACGGCGACTTTCTGGGACTTTTCCATCAGCGCCACGTCGATGGAAATGTCCGGTGCGCTGCCGAAGGCGTCCGAGTCCAGTTCGCGCTGGCGCGAGGTTTTGTTTTGCAGGCTCTGGCTATTGTCCAGTGCGGCTTTGGCGGCCGTCAGCACGTCGGGGGCATGGGCGGTGAGTTCCTCCACCAGGGTGCTGGCCTTGAAGCAGAACATGCCGGCGTTCCACAGGTGTTTGCCGCCGTCGAGGTAGGCTTGCGCGGTGGCCTGGTCGGGTTTTTCGACGAAGCGTTTGACCCGGTTGCCGGCGCCCAGCGCGTCGCCTTTTTCGATGTAGCCAAAGCCGGTTTCAGGGTGGTCGGGCTGGATGCCGAAGGTCACCAGATAACCGGCTTCGGCCAGGTCGCGGGCCTGGGTGACGGCTTCGGCAAACGCGACTTCATTGAGGATCAGATGGTCGGCGGGCATCACCAACAGTTGCGCCTGATCACCGAAATGTTCCTGCACATGCAGCGCCGCCACCGCAATGGCCGCCGCCGTATTGCGCCCGAATGGCTCCAGTAACAGGTCCAGAGGCAAGTGGGCCTTGTTGACCACGCGGTAGTCATCCAGGGTGCGAAACAGCAGGTCGCGGTTGGTCACCGTGAGCACGCTTTCCACGCCGGGCAGTTTGGCGGCGCGCTGAAAGGTTTTTTGCAGCAGGCTCTGGTCGTCACGCATGCGCATGAAAGGCTTGGGCATGTTCTGGCGCGACACCGGCCACAGCCGAGTGCCCGAACCACCGGAAATAATGCAGGGAATTAATCCGTTGAGGGTATTCATCAATAGACTTCCTTGGTGGAGAGGACGGCTGGGACCGTCATGAAGACGATGTACAAGTCAAACCATACCGACCACTTGGAGATGTACTCCAGGTCGTACTCGACACGTTTCTGGATCTTGTACAGGGTGTCGGTTTCACCCCGGTAGCCGTTGATCTGCGCCCACCCGGTGATGCCCGGTTTGACCCGATGCCGCGAACTGTACTCGCTCACCGCCACTTCGAACGGAACGCCGGCAGCCTTGGTCGCGGTGGCATGCGGGCGCGGGCCCACCATCGACATGTTGCCCAGCAGCACGTTGAACAACTGCGGCAGCTCGTCGATGCTGGTCTTGCGAATGATGCGGCCCACCCGCGTGATGCGCGGGTCCTTGCGGGTGGTCTGTTGCTCGGCGGTGAAGTCGCTCTGGTCGGTGAACATCGAGCGGAACTTGAACACGCGAATCTCGTTGTCGTTGTAGCCATAACGGTTCTGGCGAAACAGCACCGGCCCCTTGGAGTCGAGCTTGATCGCAATCGCCGTTGCCAGCATCACCGGCGACAGCGCCACCAGGGCCATGCTCGCCAGCAGCAAATCTTCACAGCGCTTGATCACCGGCGACCAACCGCGCAAGGGCAGCTGCGAGGTGTTGAACATCAGGATGCCGCCCACGTCCGTGATGCGGCTGTGGCCGTAGCGCAGCGCGGCCATGTCGGGCACCAGCATGACGTTCACCGACAACTGGCGCAGGCGATTGACCAGGCCGTGGATACGCTGCTCGGCAGCCCAGGGCAGGCAGATCATCACTTGGTTGACCTGCTCGGCGCGGATCAGTTTTTCCAGGTCGCGGGTGTTGCCCAGCAAGGGCAGGCTGCTCAATTCCTTGGGGATGCGCTCGGTGCGGTCGTCGATAAAACCGATCAGGCCGGAACGGATATCGCCATTGCGTTGCAGGTGATCGGCGACGTGCACGGCGGTGTCGGTGAAGCCCAGGATCACAGTGCGCTGCAGGTATTTGCCCTTGCGCATCAGGTTGCGGTACAGGCGCAGCATCACCAGGCGTTCAATGCCGAACAGCGCCAGGCTGGCGAAGTACCACGCCACCAGGTTGCGTGGCGTCAATTGCGGGAAGAACTGCAGGATCTGGTACATGAACAGCAAGATGCAGAACGCCGCTGACCAGGCGACTATCTTGGCCCGCAGGCGCAGGCGATTGCTGAACAGCTCTTCGGAATAGATGCCCAGAGCCTGGAACAGAATGATGGTCATGATCGCAAAAAACAGCAGCAGACCAAGGAAGTGGGAACGCAGCTCGGGAGCCAGTGGGTCGAGGAACAACACCAACACCAATGGCGGCAAGATGGCAGTCAGGCCATGGATCAACTTGACGAAGACGACAAAAAATTCAACAAAACCAGCGCGGGTCAGAAACAGGCTATCGACTGAAGACTTTTCTCGCATAAACATCCCTCATTGCACTCCAGACCTACTGTTCGGCTGTTTGGTCCATCGGCAGCAGGCTGCGTGAAGGAGGGCAAGTCGAACGATGGCTACTCTGGGTAAAACGCAACTATTTCATCCAAGTGAAGCCATCCAAATGAAGGAAACTTGCGGGGCTAGTGACTTAAGGAGTGTTCCTTTTCTGTTACTCAGTCAATTTGTTGACTGTGGCGCAAAGGTTGCGTGTCAGACAGGTTAAGCTGAATTTTTCGTCGCATTTTATTGACTTTCCTTGTTCGAACACGCGGTGAAGAGGTGTGATTTTGAGTGTAGGAACAAATGTGAGAATTTTCCTGCCAGATGCACAAACCTTTTTCGAATAGAGGTAGGAAAAGGGGACAAGGACGCGGTGGCAGGGCGCCTAATGCCTGCCACCGGGGACATCGGGGGTTAGAAGTTGCCTTTCACACTCAGGGTAAAATTGCGCGGTTCACCGTAAAAGTTGCCCCAGGCGGCGGTGCCCACGGTTTGATAATAGTGTTTGTCGAAAACATTGTTACCGTTGAGCGCCACGGTCCAGGTGTCGTCTACGCGATAGGCCAGGCGCGCACTCCACACCGCATAACCGGCCTGTTCGAGCTTGATGCCCTGCACGCGGTAGTTGCTGCTCTGGGCGTTGACGCCGGTGCCCACGCTCCATTTCGACAGCGCGCCATCCAGTTGGTAGTCACCCCACATACGCAGCATATGCCGGGGCACGTAGCTGTTGGACACGCCACCTTCCACGGCGCTGTCGATGTTCTTCAGGGTTTTGGTCTGGGTATAGGTGTAGCCGCCAAACACCTGCAGGCGCTCGAGCAATTCACCACTGACTTCGGCTTCTATACCCTGGGCGCGGGTCTTGCCGGTGTCGCTGTAGCAATAACCGTCGGAGGACGTCGGGCAGACGCTGAGGTAGTCGGTTTCAGCCGTGTTTTTCTGCACGGCGCGAAACAGCGCAAGGGAGCTGTTGAGGCGCCCCTCGAACCATTCGCCCTTGATCCCCAGCTCGTAGTTGTCACCGATCTGCGGCTTGAGTGCCGCGCCGTCGACCGTGGCGTAGGAACTTTGTGGCTGGAAGATATCGGCGTAGCTGGCGTACACCGAGAGGTGTTCGTCGAGGTCATAAATCAGTGCGGCAAACGGTGTGACTTCGCCGGTTTCCCGGGTGCGCGCATCCTGCACGGCCCATTCGCCCCAGGCCAGGTTGTTGGACTGGCGACGGTTCTCATACCAGCTCACGCGGCTGCCGACGATAAACAACAACGGTTCGGCCAGGCGTAGACGCAACGTGGCGTAGGTGCCGTATTGGGTGGCGGTTTCCTTGACCGTGCCGCCGCGGTACATGTTGGGCCAGAAGGTATCGTTGGCGGGTTCCGGCAGGTGGTGGTCGGGCTGGTAGATGTTCACGCGCGTCGGCAGGTTCTGGATTGCATACACATCATCCTGGGTGCCCCGGCTGCCGTTGGCGCCAATGATCAGTTCGTGTTCGAGGCCGAAGGCTTCGAACTTGCCGTCCAGGTAGGCGTCAAGGCCGAAGTCGCGGTGGTCGTAATCCATCAAGGCCGCGTAGGAGTTGGCCGTCGGTGCCGGGTTGCCATAGGCGATGGTGCCTTCGCTGGCGGCGTATTTGATGTCTTGCAGATTGCGGCTGTGCACGGCCGCCACGTTGAGTTTCCAGTCATCGCTGAAGTGGTGGGTGAGGTCGGCGAAGAACGTGGCGCGCTGGCTTTGCCAGTCGTTCCAGGATTGGCCCAGGCAGGTGGAGCGGCTGAGCTTGGCGCTTTTGCCGTCGCTGTAGCGCGGCAAGCCGCCCCAGCAGGGCGAGGCGTCAACGTCTTCATAGCTGGCGCCGACGCCCAGGGTGGTGTCGGCGTCGAGGTCGAAATCCAGTGCCGCGTAGACCGCCTGGTCCTGGCGCTTGGCGATATCCATATACGACCCGCGCGTTTGCTGGCTGACGGCCGCGCGGCCGCGCACGGTGCCACTGTCATTCAGTGCGCCGCCGGTGTCGAGGTCGGCGCGGTAGTTGTCCCAGGTGCCGGCGGACAGCGACAGGCTGGTGGTGGGTTTGGCTTGAGGCCGCTTGCGCACAAAATTCACCGCGCCGCTGGCGGTGCCGGCGCCCTTGAGCATGCCGGCTGCACCCTTGAGCACTTCCACTCGATCATAAATTGCCATGTTGGCGGTAAAGCTGTCGGCCTGTACGTAGTCCTTGCCCATGTCCAGAGGCACGCCGTCGTACTGGTACTGGCCGAGCATCTTGAAACCCCGGGAGTAGAAATACTTGCCGCCCATGGGCGACTCATAGGTGGTGATGCCCGGTGTGCGCTCCATGACGTCATCGATGGTGGTGACGTTCTGATCGTCCATCAATTGACGGGTCATCACGCTGACCGATTGCGGGGTTTCCCGCAGGCTGTGTTCGCCTTTGCCGATCGTCACCGCACCGGTGGTGTAGGCGCCGGTGCCGTCGGTTGTGGCCCCTGCGCGGGCGCCGGTGACGGTGGTGGCGCTCAGGTTAAGCGCGCCGGATTCGGCCATTTGCGGCAGCAACAGCCAGGTGCTTGCACCCTGGCGCTGAGCTTGCAGGTGTTGCCCGCGCAGCAGCTGGTTCAACGCTTGCTCGCGGTCAAGGTTGCCGGTGAGGCCCTGGCTGGACTTGCCGGCGACGCTGGTGGCGTCGTACGACAGGCTGATGCCGGCCTGGCGGGCGAACTGGTCCAGCGCGTTGGCCAGGGCGCCTGGAGCGATGTGCCAATCGCGCGCCTGATTATCGACGGCAGGTGTGTCGGCCATCACGGCCGAGGGCAGGCCACCTCCGCTGAGGCAGGCGCCGAGCACGGCGGCCTGCACCGTGCGCTTGAGGGAAGAACGTTGGGAAGGAAACGCTTGCATGACCGCGGAATGCTCCTGAAGGAAGTGGACAGAACCGGCCTGTTGATCGGCCTTTCCTTACAGGTCGAGCGGCAATGAGCATTCACCTCATTTATTTTTCAGCACTTACACGCGAGGCGTGACAGTGACCCAGTAGCGGCTGCGGTAGTGAATGCTCACCGGCAACGATTGCGCCACCAGGCTCAACACCTGATCGGTGTCGTCCAGTTGGTACGTGCCCGACACGCGCAGACTGGCTACCGCTTCGCTGCAACGCACCAGGCCGTTGCGGTAGCGGCTCAGTTCGGCGAGGAAGTCGTCCAGGCGCATGTTGTGGGCGCTGATCACACCTTCGCTCCAGGCCCAGGGATCCAGGCCGTTGGCAATCGATGGGCGAATGCCGTGGCGGTCGAACAGTATGTGTTCACCTGGCTTGACGATATGTCGGGGGTTGGATGAATGCTTGTCGACATACACCGCCACGACGCCGTGCTGCACATCGAGCAAGGTACCTTGAGAGGCTTCGCGCAGCAGAAACCGCGTGTCGAGGGCGCGCAGAAAACCATCGCGAGTCTGTACCCACAACGGCCGGCTGTCGGCACTGCTATTGACCCGTATCTCGCCCTGAAGCAACTGCAGCTGGCGCCGCTCGGTAGTGAAGGCGGTGTCGATCGCGCTGGCGCTGTTGAGCTGCACCTGGCTGCCATCGCTCAATGTGACCCAGCGCCGTTCGCCGGTGGCCGTGCGGTAGTCGGCCAGCAAGGCGGGCAGAGGTGTGTAGTCGCGACCGAGCCAGGCCAGCCCGGCGGCGCCAGCCATCAGCCCCAACACTTTCAAACCTTCCCGGCGGCTGATGCGTCGGCGCGCGCCATCCAGAGCATGGTGGCCGACGCGAGCGGGAACCTGGGCAAATTCATCATGCATGCTCGCTACGCGTTGCCACACCCGCTGATGCTCGGCGCTGGTCTGCAACCACTGCTCGAACGCGGCGGTGCTGGCGTCATCGGCGACGTTGAAACGCAGCTTTATCATCCACTGGATAGCCTGGTCGAGCAGGCGCGGGTCAACGTTCGGCATACCGCAACCGGTAGCAGGCGTGCAGCGCTTTGGACAGGTCGCGCTCGACGGTGGCTTTGGACACGCCCAGGCGCAAGGCGATTTGCGCACACGTCAGGCCATCCAGTTGCGCCAGCAAAAAGGCTTCGCGTACGCGTGGCTTGAGCTGGTCGAGCAAGCGGTCGATGCGCTCCAGGCTGTCGAGGATCAAAAGCCGGGTCTCCTCCGACGGCACTTGCAGTTCCGGGAAGTTCGCGAGGCTCTCAAGGTAGGCGCGTTCCAGTTCGCGGCGCCGGTATTGGTCGATCATCAGACTGCGCGCGATGCTGCTCAGGTAAGCGCGCGGCTGCTGCAAGGTTTGCTGTTTGCGCGCGATGAGCAGGCGCATGAAGGTTTCCTGCGCCAGGTCGGCAGCGTGTTCACGGCAGCCGGTGCGCCGGCTTAACCAGCCGCGCAGCCACGAATGATGAGCCTGGTAGAGCTGGCCGAGGGTGGCAGGGTCCAGAGGGGGGTCGCTCGACATGGGCATCCTGCACAACAGTCTCAATTGATAATGTTTCGCATTCTAGACGCTGGTTGTGGTCACGAGCAATCGCCCGGTGCCGTCGTGAGCAAAGAATGTATCCAGCACAATTTTTTGTGCGCGCAAGGCTGGCCGATTAGCCTGCAGGCTTTTACGGCGCAGGGCTTGAGCATGATCGATCTTTCAACCTTGTTGGTGTTTTCAGGGGCGGTGGTGTTGCTGCTGCTATCGCCGGGGCCGAACATGGCGTTTGTTATCAGCCATGGCGTGAGTTATGGCTGGCGCGGTGGCGTGGCCTCGAGCCTGGGGATTTGCGTCGCGGACCTGCTGCTGACCGCGTTGACCGCCACCGGTGTCACGGCACTGGTCGCCAGTTGGCCGCCGTCGTTTGATGTGATTCGTTATGCCGGCGTCATTTACCTGCTGTGGCTGGTGGTCAAGACCCTGCAGAAAAGCCCGAGCCTGGACGCTGCCCAGGTGAAGCGCGTGCGCCTGGGGCGTGTGTTTGCGCAGGCCATGCTCAACAGCCTGCTCAACCCCAAGGCACTGTTGTTTTTCATGGTGTTTTTGCCTCAGTTCGTCAGGCCGCAGGCCGGTTCCATCACGCTGCAACTGCTGATGCTGGGCGGCGTTCTGACCCTGATTGCCGGTGTGTTTCATGCGTTGCTGGGGATTTTTGGCGGCGCGCTCAGGCGCTTTTTTGCCGGCCGCGCACAGAGCGCCAGGCTCCAGAAATGGGGCCTGGCGACGGTGCTCATGCTGCTGGCCGCGCGGCTGGCGCTGATGTCTCGGCCAGCTTGACAGGGCGCCTCAACCTAACCGTGCTGCCGCCCGGGCCACGACCTCGCCGCGCACGCGACGCGATTCGGCCGTACGCTTCCTGGCTTCTTCCAGTACGTGCGCGGGCGCGGTCTGCGGGCTGCCCGAATCGAACGGCGGGGCGGGCGCGTATTCGATCTGCAACTGCACCAGTTGCGCCGCGGCCTCGCTGTAGAGTTCGGCGGCCAGGGTCAGGGCAAAGTCGATTCCTGCCGTAATCCCGCCACCGGTCAGCAGGTTGCCGTCACGCACCACGCGCGCTTGCACCGCAATGGCGCCGAGTGGGGCGAGCAGGTCGTGATAGGCCCAGTGCGTGGTGGCCCTGCGGCCGCGCAGCAAACCCGCCGCGCCGAGTACCAGCGAACCGGTGCACACCGAGGTCACGTAGCGTGCGGTCTGTGCCTGGGCCTTGAGAAAATCCAGGGTTTGCGGGTCTTCCATCAAGGCGCCGACGCCGGCACCGCCGGGCACGCAAATCACGTCCAGGCGCGGGCAGTCGGCGTACGTCATGGTCGGCGTAAACACCATGCCGGTGCTGGAGGTGACCGGCGCCAGGTCTTTCCACACCAGATGCAGTTGCACATCCGGCAGCGAGCCCAGCACGTCGTAGGGGCCGGTGAGGTCCAATTGCTGGATACCGGGGAACAACACAAAGCCAATCTGCAAGGTCATCGATGAAGCTCCGATAAAGGGGTAGACGGCCTCACTCTAGAGGCCTAGGCTTTGGCGCATACGCCATTGAGCCCACAGATTACGCCAACATGACCCGGACCATTCACGTACTCGCCTTCAATAACGCCCAGGTGCTCGACGTGACCGGGCCATTACAGGTGTTCGCCACCACCAATGACCTGGCGCGCCAGCGCGGCCAGCCGTTGCCTTATGCGGTGTCGGTGATTGCCGCCCAGGCGGAACCGGTGATGACCTCTGCGGGCCTGGCCTTGGTGGCCGAGCCGCTGCCTGCGGCCGACGCGCCGTGCGACACGCTGGTGATCGCCGGCGGCTGGGGCGTGTATGGCGCCGCCGAAGATGCCGCATTGGTCGATTGGGTCACGCAAAAAGCCCGGCACACCCGACGCATGACCTCGGTGTGCACCGGAGCTTTCCTGCTCGCCGCCAGCGGTTTGCTCGATGGTTGCCGCGTGGCCACCCACTGGACACGCTGCGAGGAACTGGCGCGCAAATTTCCGTCGCTGACCGTAGAGGCCAATCCGATTTTCATCCAGCAAGGCTCAGTGTGGACGTCCGCCGGCGTGACGGCTGGCATCGACCTGTGCCTGGCCCTGGTGGAAGAAGATCTGGGCCGCGCCGTGGCCCTGGAAGCGGCGCGGCACTTGGTGGTGTTTCTTAAACGCCCCGGTGGGCAAGCGCAATACAGCGTGGCGTTGTCCCTGCAAAAGGGCGACAGCCGCTTTGCCGACTTGCACGCCTGGATGGCCGAAAACCTCACCCTCGATCTGAATATTCCCACTTTGGCCGCCCAGGCCGGAATGAGCGAGCGCAGTTTCGTGCGGCACTACCGCGCCGAAACCGGCCAGACCCCGGCGCGCGCAGTCGAGTTGATCCGCGTAGAAACCGCGCGTCGGCAGTTGGCCGACAGCACGGCGTCGATCAAACGTATCGCGGTGCAGTGCGGTTTTGGCTGCGAGGAAACCCTGCGGCGCAGTTTCCTGCGGGCACTGGAAGTCACGCCCCAGGCTTACCGTGAGCGCTTCTGCGCACCGACTTGAACAAAAACGTACACATTTTGCAGCGGGCTGAGCCTGTACATTTTCCACGGCATCATCGAAGCAGCGGCACGATCTGGGCAGAAAGCGTGGAGGGGCAGGGCAGCGTGTTCAGTTTCAGGATCAGAGCTGCCCGGTAACGTTCAAGCCCGATCCAGCAATTCACAGATTGCCCTGAGGGTGGCCTGTGGCGCTTCCTGAGGAATGTTGTGGCCCACACCGGACAAGACTTCGCGTCGATAAAAACCGCTGAAATGTTCCTCGTCGTCATCCACCGCCGGGGCCGGGCCTACGCCGTCATCAGCGCCGCACAGCGAAATCGTCGGCACCGAAATCGGCGGCTGCGCGGCCAGTGCCTGCTCGATCGCCTCCAGCGCCGGGTCGCCCGGCGCGTAGGTGAAACGGTGGCGATAGGAATGAATCACCACGTCGACAAAGTCCGGGTTGTCAAACGACGGTGCGGTGCGGCCATACAGCCCCGGCCCCTCAGCCCAGGTCGGCGACCACAGCCGCCACAACAACTCGCAGAACTCACGGCGATTGGCGCTCAGACCGTCCACGCCACGCTGGGTGTGAAAGTAAAACTGGTACCACAACCGATGCTCCGTTTCCGGCGCGCGCGGTTCAAGCGACTTGGCAATGTCCTGGATGTTGTAGCCATCCCCGGTCACCAACCCGCGCACTCGGTGCGGCCATAGAGCGGCGACGATACACGCGGCGCGTCCGCCCCAGTCGTAACCGGCGAGCGTGGCCTGCGCGATGCCAAGGGCATCTATGAAATCCAGCAGGTCCTTGGCCAACGCCGCCTGTTGGCCGGAGCGCATCACCTGCGCATTGATAAACCGCGTCGGGCCATAACCGCGCAGGTAAGGCACCAACACCCGGCAACCGCGTTCGGCCAGGGCCGGCGCGATCTCATCGTAGCCACGCGGGTCGTAGGGGAAACCATGCAGCAGGATCACCGGTTCGCCGTCTTCGGGGCCGTGGGCTTCGCAGGCGATTTCCAGCATCGGCGTACGGACATATAGCAGCGGGGCGAGCGTAGTCATGAGGGGCACTTATCGACTGGCCAAAGTAGCGGCCACTCTAGCTCAAACCCGTGACGGTACGGGGTGTAAATCAAGGCAGTCGTCTGACTTGTCCAGCCCGACCTGGCGCAACCCGATGCAAGTGCCCCACGGGTCGCGCACCTGAGCCATCCACTGCCCACCCTCAATCGCCAAAGGCCCGCGATACAGCGTCGCGCCCAATGCCTCCAGCCGGCGCACCGTCGAAGGCAGATCGTCCACGCGCCAATACACCACCGAGCCTGCGGCGCCACAGGCAACCTTGTCGTCGGCGTTGACGATTTCAATGGACACACCGTCCATCTCCAGATGACCAAAATCATCCGGCTGATGATGAATCCGCGTGGGAGAAGGAAAGGCCGCGGCGTACCACAGGGTTGCGGTGCGCCAGTCGGGGACATGAATGAGGATGGAGACGATGGGGTTCAACCGAATAGCACCTGTTGCCAGTGAGTTTCGCTGATGATCGCAATGGGGACACCACTATTTCGCAATTCCACGGCTTTCTTGATCTTCGCCCCGTAGGAGCTGTGGAGCCACTGCTCGTTGCCAATGCTGCCCACCACCAAAAAATGTATCTTTTTACTCACGGAGTTACCGATCACGCCTCCGCGTTCGACTACGAGCGACTCGCAGTCTTTCCGAGGGCCGTAAGCCATGATCCCAGTGAATAAGAAAACCCTGTCTAGCCAATCGAGTTCAGGGACTGGGTCGTTTAAAGGAAGAGTACTAACGCCTTTAGCATGCTGAGGTGCACCAACGGGAACGCCGGAGAACTGATGCAGGATCTCCAACAGCTCAATCGACTCGTCCTCATCCAGTACGCCATCGCTCAGCATGTGGGAGAGGCGTTGATACAGTATGTTAATGACCGGGTCTTCCAGATGTATCAAGTGGGTTTCGATCCACGACTTGAGAAACTCGGCCTCCTGTTGGTTGATTTTTCCATCTGCGGTCAAGCCGGCAGTGATGCCAACCAATGCGTCAGCAGAGCGTCTATCAATACGAGCCTTGTGAAAGTAGAGGCTTCGCTCGAATTCCTGATGAAGATCGACCATGCGTCCTTGCTCCCTATTCTTCAGCTTCCGTTGTCTGGTTGATGTACTTCGTTTTGTCGGGCGTGAACGTAACTGTCATGTTAGTGCGCGAACAGGTTTTAAGGACCTCATGCTCCGGATCAATATCCAGGTTTTCACCTCGTAGGCCCTGCCATTGCGCCAGGTAGTTGAGCGAGCCAAACTTTTCGAGCTTTTTTAGGCTTCGACTGACACCACCTTTCCAGCCGAGTGGGGGCAACTCATCGTTGAGAGCAGCTTGCGCAAGATCAGATCGCTTTGTTGCCAGCTCACGACCCGTCTCCCAGCATTTGATCAAACCCTTATCGTCGCTTTCCCACGTCTCACTCCAGCTCAGGGTTGGTCGCAGCGATGTACCGGCGTCTCGGCGTATACGTGGTGTCATATTCCTTCCTTGAATATCAGGCGTGATGAAGGGCGGCTGTACCTTTATATATCTTTTATTTCTTCTCTAGCCACTTCTGCATCAATAACCCCAACACCATCAGATCATGCCGCTGGTCATTCCAGAACCCGGCTTCTCGCAACGTTCCTTCGGCGATGAAGCCCAGGCGTTCCAACAACGCCAGTGACGCGGTGTTTTGCGGATGCACCAAGGCTTCAACCCGATGCAAGTGCATGTGCGCGATGCCCCAATCGAGCATCGCCCGCAACGCTTCGCTCATCAAGCCCTGGCCACGGGCGGCGGGCGCCAGTTCACAGGACAGGGCGCAGCTGTGCCAGGCGCGATTCCATTTGAACAGGCCGCAACTGCCGATCAGTTCGCCGTCCCGTTCAATCCCCCAGCGTGTGCCGGGGTTGGGCTGGGTGCGCCACTGGGCGAAGGTGTCGATCAGCGCGTAGGCCTGGGCGAGGTCGGTCATCGGGTCGGCACCAAACCAGCGCATGTTGATGGTGTCGCGGTGGATGGCGAACAGGGCGGGGGCGTCGGTTGCGCGCAGTTCGCGCAGGCGCAGGCGCTGGGTGGCAAGCGTCGGGAATGGGCTCATGAGGCGGTCGTCGCCATCACCTGAGCCCGATCAATTACGCATCCAAAATGGTGCCGCCACAAATCCACGCCCAGTGTTCCCGACCGGTCCAGCGACGAGCCCACGGTCAAGTCGCTGATCAGTGTCGGCTGCAAGCCGGCGTCAAATAACGCGAACCCGGCCGCCAGCACGCACGTATCGGTTTGAAGGCCACACACCAGCACGCGCTCCGGCGCCAGGCTTTTCAGGTAGTCCAGGGTTTCGGGTGTCGGCGCATAGCCGTGTTTGATGAAGATGCGCTCGGCTGCGATCAGGCTGTCGTCATCCGGCGCGGGTTGCCAGCCCAGTTGGCGGACAAAGGGGGTAATGCTTTCGTCGTGGCGCTCCACAGTGGCCACCGAGGGTAGGCGCCCGAGCAGGGCGTTGATGCCATCGACCAGCCACGCGGGTGGATTGAAAGAAGGTTGCACGTCGATGATCAACAATACCTGGCGCATGGGGTTCCTGAACGCAGCTCGGGGGATGCCCATTGTGCACGCTGTGGGGTTCAGCGAGGCGCCTCAGATCAAAATCAACAGCTGGAGGCTGAACCCGATCACCTGTGGGAGCGGGCTTGCTCGCGAATGCGATGTGTCAGCCTCTGCATGCAGTCACTGACACTCCCGCTTCTCGACAAACCCGTTCGCACAGGTGGCCCTCAGTGTCAGGTAGATAGGCCTCTGCTGCGCGTCAAGCCTGCTCACGGTTGCCAGGTGGTCTTTTCCCCGCTGAGCTTGCGGTCCAGGAAGGTCGCCGCGCTGATCAGCGCCAAATGGCTCAACGCCTGCGGCGTATTGCCCAGGTGATGCGCCTGGCTGTCGAACTCTTCGGCGTACAAGCCCAACGGGTTGGCGTAGCGCAGCAGTTGTTCGAATTCCAGGTGGGCCTTCTCCACTTGCCCGGCGCGCGCCAGGCATTCGACGTACCAGAACGAACACGCGGCGAATGCGCCTTCGGTGCCTTGCAACCCGTCGATCTGGCTGTCGTCGTTGCGGTAGCGGTAGACCATGCCGTCACGCACCAGGCTTTTCTGGATTGCTTCGAGCGTCGACAGCCAGCGTGGGTCGGTCGCCGCGACGAAGCGCACCAGCGGCATCAGCAGCATCGAACCATCCAGCGCAGTACTGCCGATGTGCTGCACGAAGTGCCCGCGCTCTTCATTCCAGAAGTTGCTCCAGATATCCGCGTAAATCGCCTGGCGTGTCTGGTCCCAGCGCGCAAACGGGGCGGGCAGTGAGCGCTTGGAGGCCAACCGGATTGCACGGTCCAGCGCCACCCAGCACATCAGGCGCGAATGCAGGAAGTGATGCTGCTCACCGCGCATTTCCCAGATGCCCACGTCTTGCTGGTTCCAGATTTCGCACACCTGATCGGCCACTTCCACGGTGTGTTTCCAGCCTTCATGGGAAATCGCTTCGCCGTATTTGTTGACCAGATACACCGCATCCATCAGCTCGCCGTAGATATCCAGCTGGACCTGGTCAAACGCTTCATTGCCGATGCGCACGGGTTTGGCGCCGCCGTGGCCGCTGAAGTGATCAAGCGTGGCTTCCGGCAGTTCCTGGCGCCCATCGATACCGTAAAGAATATTGATTTTGGTCGCCTGACCGCAGCAGTCACTGACGCGGCCTTTCAGCCAGCGCATGTAGGCATTGGCCTCTTCGATGAAGCCCAGACGCATGAAGGCGTAGACAGTAAACGAGGCGTCGCGGATCCACGTGTAGCGGTAGTCCCAGTTGCGTTCGCCGCCGGGGGTTTCCGGCAGGCCAAATGTCGCGGCGGCGATGATTGCGCCGTGTTTGCGCGAGGTCAGCAGCTTCAAGGCGAGTGCCGAGCGGTTGACCATTTCGCGCCAGCGCCCACGGTAATTCGACTGCGCGATCCAGCCGCGCCAGAATTTCAAGGTGTGCGCCAGCGCCAGGTCGGTGCAGCCGTTGTTGACGCGGGGGTCATCCTGGCCGCCGAGCACGAACTCAGCGCCTTCTTCCTGGCCCAGGGTGAAGCTGGCCACGGCGGCATCGTCTTCGATCTGCATCGCTTGGCTGCCCGCCAGCCGCAGGCCAGGCAGGCCGTCGGCGGTAAAAGACACGATACCGTCGGCGAGGCTGGCCTGGGTTGGCGTGCGCGCATAGTCATGGCGCACGGCGCAGCGCAGCTGGATGTTTGCGCTGCCGCTGACCACGCGCACGCGCCGAATCAGCAGTGGCAGGTCGTCGATTTCTTCACTGATGACCAGCAGGTCGGTGATTTCCACCACGGCTTCGTCGCTCAGCCAGCGGGTTTGCAGCACGTTGGTATCGGGCAGGTAGATTTGCTCACGCCGTGCGTTTTTCAGTTCGGGTGAAAGTTGAAAAACACCCGCCTCAGGCGTGTCGAGCAGCGAACAGAAGATCGACGGGCTGTCGAATTCCGGCCAGCAGAAAAAGTCGATGCTGCCACGGTCATTCACCAAGGCCGCGCTGCGCATGTCGCCAATAATGCCGTGGGCATCGATGGCGCTTTGGGGTTCGTTCTTGAAATCAACCATTGCCACGAAACTCCGGATAAAGGCTCATGCCACCGTCAATGAACAGGGTGCTGCCGACCACGTAGTCGGACGCGTCGCTGGCCAGCCACACCACCGCGTTGGCCACGTCTTCGACGTCGCCGACGCGGCCATAGGGAATCAACTTCAACAGCTCTTTTTCTGCCGCACCCTCGGTGGCTGCGCGGTTGATCGCCGTACGAATGGCGCCCGGCGCAATGCCATTGATGCGGATGCGTTGTTCGCTGACTTCCTGGGCCAGGGTGCGCATCAGCATCTCCACGCCGCCCTTGGAGGCGGCGTAATTCACATGCCCGGCCCAGGGAATGATCTGGTGCACCGAACTCATGTGGATGATTTTGCCGGCGGCACGCGACACGCCTTCGCGCACGCCCTGGCGATTGAAAATCCGCACGGCGGCGCGGGCACACAGGAACTGGCCGGTCAGGTTGACGCCGATCACGGTGTTCCAATCGTCGAGGGTCATGTCGACCAGGTTGGCGTCTTTTTGCAGGCCGGAGTTGGCCACCAGAATGTCCAGGTGGCCGAAGGCATCGAGGGTCTGGGTGAATAAACGTTCTACGTCGGCTTCCTTGGACACATCGCCACCGATGGCAATCGCCTGGCCGCCGTTGGCGTTGATCTGCGCGGCAAGGGCTTCGGCCGGCGCCGCCTGCGAGTTGTAATTGAGCACCACGGCCGCACCGGCCTCGGCCAATGCCTTGGCGGCGCCTGCACCAATGCCGGAACTGGCGCCGGTGACCAGGGCCACTTGTTGCTGCAACGAGATCTGCATAGCCCACCCACCGTTTTAAGAGAGTCTTTGCAGCTGACTGGCGGCGCGGGGCGGAAGTTCACCGGTTGTCTCAAATGCGACGATGGCTGCTTATCCTGCTCAGGCGTTATCGTTGGAGATGTCGTCAGGTACAGGTTCAGGAAGTGGGGAATGCCGCCGATACGCAGGAACATCAATCAGCGTGTTTTGGGCTCATGCATATTTCGCATATTTGGTTTTCTGGCATTCGTACCCTCAATTCTCCCCAGCAGAGCGTCCCTCAAGACCTTTCAGCGCAGGCGCATTTCGACATGTTGTTCGAAACGAGCCCATTGGAAACGGGGCAGGTAAACGTGTTGCTTGGCGAGAATGGGGCCGGTAAATCGACAATCCTCGACATGCTGAGAGGCCTGCGGTTCCCAGAGATCTTGGCTTCGCTCCCCCGGGAAAATCCTCCCAGGCAGAGTAATCCCGCCTACGGTGTCAAGTTCAGTAATGGCGAGCGCTGGGGTTATCTCTTTTCCTCTGGTGCGGCGGAACATCCCGAAGAAGCATTGCGTTACGCAAGTTGCATACAATTGCTCTTGCCACCGCCTCAGGTTCATGACGGTGGATGGCAATACTCCTCGGATCAAAGAAGGTTGGCGCGTCGAAAGGTGAATGTGTCGGGTCAGCTTTATAAAAATGCACCGTTCAGCCCGTTCCCACGCTTTTTCAGTTGCTCGTGCATCTGCTATCGCGCTAGTGCCCAACCTGAAGAGGCGTTCGATAAGGCATTCGTTGAGGCGTTGAATAGCATCCGCCACCATCTTCTCGGTTTGGCGGTGTTTCCTAGGGCGGAGGAGAGGGGGCAGACGCTGCTCAACGATGTTTCGTTTCATCTGAGCGAGCCCGGGATCATCGGCGTTTGGCTGGATGATGATCATCGAATGTCTAACGAGTTGCAGGGCCACTGGCTACCATCCGGCTGGAAGACGTTCGCCTGGATTGCAAGCTGGCTGAGGACGTGTCCGGAAGGCGCAGTGTGTCTGATCGAAGAACCGGAAACCCATCTGCATCCAACCCTGATGCGTTACTTGATGGAGACGCTGATCCAGATTGCCAGTGAGCGAACACAACAACTATTTATCAGCACGCATTCCGCAGCATTGATCAATGTTGCCGCTACGGAAAAATTGAAGATTTTCCAGAGCCACGGTACCTACATCGATTGCAAGCCAGACCTAAGCGAAATTCTTGACCGGATGGGGTATATGGCTTCCGATATCTTGCAGGCCAATTGCGTAATCTGGGTTGAAGGGCCTTCTGATCGTACCTATTTAAACCATTGGATCAGCGGGCTGGCGCCCTCTCTGCGTGAAGGTATTCATTATTCAATCATGTTTTACGGTGGCCGTTTGCTGAGCCATCTGACCGCAGATGATGATGGCGAGGAAGGGGATGACAACCTTGAGGATCTTATTAGCCTGATTAGATTGAACCGACATTCAGCGATCTTGCTCGACAGTGATAAGAGCGGCGTCGATAAAGCGATCAACGTCACAAAGCAACGCATTGTTAATGCGTTCAGTCACCACCCAAACCGGCATGTATGGGTGACGAAGGGACGTGAGGTGGAAAACTATCTAGATCCCCTGCGACTGGAAAAAATAATCAAAGCAGTCCATCCGTCGGCGGCACGAACAGGGGGAACCAGTATTTGGGCAAACCGTTTGCTCTACAAAAAGCAGCATGCGCAAAAGAGCAAAACAGCCAACAAGGTCAAGGTAGCATCTGCCTACGTTGCTGATCATATACCTGACTACAGCCCTCTCGATTTGCGAGTGCAAGTTGAGCTGCTGTGTCAGTTCATCAAACGTTGGAACTCAGGCATGGTGTAGCCTGATTAGGCGTTGCAAGTAAGGGGTGTGCGGTGGAGCGACGCCGCATCCGGGGAATCACAATCTCGGCGACGCGAAGCAATTGCTCCGCTTAATAGGAAGCATTACTATTCATGCCCCGCCTCCCCAGTGCTCACTCGATGACTCCTCAGCCGCCCCGCAGAACAGGCTTTTTCGAGCACTACGAAGAGTTGATCGGAACCTGGACACGCCGCCTGAGAAACCGTCAGCAGGCCGAGGACCTGGCCCACGACACGTTCGTGCGGGTGCTAGAGTCGCGTTCCAGCGAGGTTGAGCAACCGCGCGCCTATTTGCATCAAACCGCGCGCAACATCGCCGTTGATGCCTATCGCCGCGAAGACCGGCGTGAGGCGCTGGCGCTGGAAGCTTTTGACCAGCGTTCGCCGCACAGCGGCGATCCGGAGCATTTCATGCACGCGATCCAGTTGGCGGACTCCATCGAGCGGGCCCTGGCCGAGTTGCCGCTCAACTGTCGCAAAGTATTTATCTGGCAGAAAATCGAGGGCTTGACCCAACAGGAAATCGCCGTGCGCCTGGGCCTGTCTAAAAACATGGTGGAAAAGTATATGATCCGCACCTTGCGGCATCTGCGTGACCGCCTGGATGCGATGGCCCCATGACCCGCTTTGACACAGGACCTTCCATGATGGATAGCCGCGCTCGCGACGAAGCCGCGCAATGGTTTGTACGCCTGCAAGAGGCCGACTTGAGCTGCGCAGAACGCCAGCGCTTCGACGCCTGGCGCAACGAGCGTCCCGAGCACCAGTACGAATTCGATGTGCTGCAAGGGATGTGGAGCGCCGCGGACCTGCTGCCCAAGGCGTGTTTGCAGGCGTTGTGTGAGGCGCCGGTCGAGCGGCCCCGGCGCCGCGCCGTTGTGCGTTACGCCGTCGCCGCCAGTGTGGTGGCTATTGCCCTGGGCCTCGGGCTGTTCAGCGGGCTGGATCAGCCCACACCCTACAGTGCGCAATTCAGTACGCGCGTGGGTGAGCATCGCCAAGTGGCCTTGCCGGACGGCTCGGTCATGGACCTGAACAGCCGCAGCGTGGTCGCGGTGCACTACGAAAAGGGCCGGCGCGGTGTGGAGATCAAGCAAGGCGAAGCGATGTTCAGCGTCGAGCATGACACCCGTCGCCCGTTCATCGTGGTCGCCGGTGCAGGACAGGTGACGGTCACCGGCACACGGTTCGATGTGCGCCGTGACGACGACCAGACCCGCGTGGTGGTCGAGGCCGGCACCGTCAAGGTACAGGGGCGCTCGACGGATCAGAGGGTCACGCTCACGGCAGGCCGCGGCACGCATGTCGATTCCCAGGGGCAGGTCGCAGCGGCTTACGCGGTGAATGCCGATGAACTGACCGCCTGGCGCAGCGGAAAACTGGTGTTCAACAACGCCACCCTCGGCGAAGTGGCCCGTGAAGTATCGCGCTATCGTGAACAGCCCTTGCGGGTCAGCACGGCGGCGGTGAGCAACCTGCGCTTGACCAGTGTGTTCAACGCCCGCGACACCGACGCCTTGCTCAAAGCCTTGCCGCACATACTGCCGGTCGCCCTGCGCAGCTTGCCCGATGGCAGCCAGGAAATTATTTCCCGCTGAGATTCAGGTTTTTTCCGAGTTCTTCGTCTTCTCCTGCAACTGCAACTGGTTTGCATTAACAGCCGCACACTCTTGCGATCACAGGACTGGGTTCGACGTGAAAAAACTGACCGTCTACAACAATAAAATTTCCCGCTGGGCGCCCCTGGCGCTGGCGCTCGCCGTCAGTGCCGCGCTGCCTGCGGCCTATGCTGGCGACGGCATCCACATCCGCGCCCAGCCTTTGGGCGCAGCGTTGAGCCAGTTGGGCCAGCAGACTTCCCTGCAAGTGTTTTTCAACCCGGACATGGTCGCCGGCAAGCAAGCGCCTGCGGTGGACGGTAACCTCTCGCCCGAACAAGCCCTGCGCCAGTTGCTGCAAGGCAGCGGCCTGGAGTACCAGATCGACGCCGGCTCTGTGACCCTGCGCCCGCGAAGCACCGGCACCGGTGAAGCGGGCTCGCCGTTGGAGCTGGGCGTCACTGACATCAAGGTGGTTGGCGACTGGTTGGGCGATGCGAACGCCGCCGTCGTGCAGAACCACCCTGGCGCGCGCACGGTGGTGCGCCGTGAAGCCATGGTTGAGCAGGGCGCAATGAACGTCGGTGACGTGCTGCGCCGCATCCCTGGCGTGCAGGTGCAGGAATCCAACGGCACCGGTGGCAGTGATATTTCCCTGAACGTCGGTGTTCGTGGCCTCACATCGCGCCTGTCGCCACGCTCCACCGTGTTGATCGACGGCGTACCGGCGGCGTTCGCCCCGTATGGCCAGCCTCAACTGTCGATGGCGCCGATTTCCGCCGGCAACCTGGACAGCATCGACGTGGTGCGCGGCGCCGGTTCCGTGCGTTATGGACCGCAGAACGTCGGCGGTGTGATCAACTTCGTGACCCGTGCCATTCCCGAGACGTTCTCCGGGGAAGTCGGCACCACTTTGCAGACGGCTGAACACGGTGGCTGGAAACACGTCGACAACGCCTTTGTGGGTGGCACCGCCGACAACGGGATTGGCGTCGCGTTGCTCTATACCGGCGTCAACGGCAACGGTTACCGCGACAGCAACAACGCCAATGACATCGACGACGTGATCCTCAAGACTCACTGGGCGCCGACCGATCAAGACGATTTCTCGCTTAATTTCCACTACTACGACGCCAGCGCCGACATGCCCGGCGGCTTGACCCAGAAGCAATTCGACGCCAATCCGTACCAGTCGGTGCGCGACTACGACAACTTCAGCGGCCGCCGCAAGGACGTGTCGTTCAAGTACATCCGGCAGATCGATGACCGTACCCAGGCCGAAGTGCTGACCTACTACACCGACAGCTTCCGTGGCAGCAACATCGCCAACCGTGACCTGAAAACCATCGGCTCCTACCCGCGCACCTACTACACCTTCGGCATCGAGCCGCGTGTGTCGCATGTGTTCGACGTGGGCCCCAGCACTCAGGAAGTCAGTCTCGGCTACCGCTACCTCAAAGAAGGCATGCATGAGCAAGCCAGCAGCCTGAACCTGGTCGACAATGTGCCGACGCCGGGTGGCCAAAACGATGGACATGTTTACCAGGATCGCACCGGCGGCACCGTCGCCAACGCGTTCTATCTCGATAACAAAATCGATATCGGCAAATGGACCGTCACCCCGGGTATCCGCTTCGAAAACATCGAAACCCGCTGGCATGATCGCCCGGTGGTCGCCCTGAACGGCGTGCGCACCGTGGAGAAAAATCGCAAGATTGAGAGCAACGAGCCCTTGCCGGCGTTGAGCGTGATGTACCACATCTCTGATGCCTGGAAGCTGTTCGCCAACTACGAAACCTCGTTCGGCAGCCTGCAGTATGCGCAGATCGGGCAGGGCGGCCGGGTCAACCAGACGGCCGATGGCCTGAACCCGGAAAAAGCCAAGACCTACGAGGTCGGCACGCGCTACAACGACAGCGTGTGGGGCGGCGAAGTGACGTTGTTCTACATCGACTTCTCGGACGAGTTGCAATACGTCAGCAACGACGTGGGCTGGACCAACCTGGGCGCCACCAAGCACCAGGGCATCGAAACATCGGCCCACTACGACCTGTCGAACCTCGACCCGCGCCTGGACGGCCTCACCGCCAGCGCCGGTTTCACCTACACCAAGGCCACCTCTGAAGGCGATGTACCGTTCAAGGGCCGCGACTTGCCGCTGTATTCGCGTGAAGTGGCAACGGCGGGCCTGCGTTACGACATCAATCACTGGACCCATAACCTGGACGTCTATGCCCAGTCCGGGCAACGAGCGCCGGGCACTGGCACCACTTACATCACCCAGGGCACTGCCGATGGCCAGTACGGCGATATTCCTGGTTATGTGTCGGTCAACGTGCGCAGCGGCTATGACTTTGGTGCGCAACTGTCGAACCTGAAACTGGGCGTGGGCGTGAAAAACGTTTTCGACCAACAACATTACACGCGCTCGAGCGACAACAACGCCGGGTTGTACCTTGGCGAACCACGTACCTTCTTCGTACAGGCAAGCGTCGGGTTCTGACCTGCCGTTGACACGAGAAATCGCAGCCCTGGGGCTGCGATTTTTTTCGGCTTTCCTACAGGCAGTTAAGCGACCTGCTGCCGGGTCAGGAACCTATTCCGACAGAGGCGCCACACAGGGGGAAACCTGAACGACTTCGACGTCACGCCGGAGTGGCAGGTTGGTAATCGATCCCCTTGCACTGGAGGCACTTATGTCGGTATCGGCTCTCGATACGTCTGTTTCTGTTTCATCAACCACTGACACGGCGCTGGCTGATTCCAAGCCCGAAGCCAGGGCCAACCGCTCGTTTTCTGTTGCGCCGTCCTACGACAGCCACGGTGCCGGGAACGTCAGTTATAACCTGTCGGTCAATGTTTCCGGGCCGGTGTTTGGCGCTCATCAGCAAGCAGCCCAGGGTCACACTGATCATCATCATTGGGCGCCGGCGATGACTCACTCGGCCTCGCAACAGGGTTTCATGCAGCAGTTTCAACATGCAATGGGCCATTGGTTTGGTCGTCAGCGCCCCGACACGCATGCTCATCACAACGGCGTACCGCCAACGCCTGTGCCGGTTGGGTCGGGTAAACCAGACCTCGTCTACGCCCATAAAAGTAATGACCAACTGGCGCAGTTGCTGCTGAACAACTTCGCTGCGTTCACCGGATCAAGTCACTCCAAAACCCTGAGTGCTCGCACCCTTAAAGACATGGCGGCAAAACAGCTGGGCAGTGATCCCAAAGTGAATGAAAACATTCGCACAGCCAGAGAGGTATTGCGGCGTACCGGCATGATCGACGCCCTTGGCAGTCGAACCGACCTGCACACCCTGGCTAAACTCATTCGTGACGACAACCCCTTCAAATACAAGGATGACAAACAAATAGCCCAGGAAATGCTCAACCATTTCAATCAATTGAAAGATTACGTTGGGCACGAAATCAACATCAAAGACCTTCAGACACTGGGCAAAACCCCCATGACGGGCATCCCTTCGATCGACCATTTAATCCAGCTGAGTAAAGCGTTTACCGGCCGCGGCGATTCGCTGAAGAAAATGGACGCAGACGCGGATGGCCGGATCAACGTGTTTGAAATTCTGGTCGCACTGTCCCGCTGATTGAGTACGCGCGATGCAATCGGCGCGGCGAACGCTTCGTGGCGCTTGCTGCGTTGAATGGGCCCAACGGCTTGGCGCACTCGGTGGTCTTTTCAGAACATGAATCAGGGCCTGGATATGACTTCAACTTCGTTTCAACCCTGCCCAAGGGGTGGCCTCGACACCTTCGCCAAGGGCGCCGACGTTGAGCGCTCAACATCAGTGGCAGGGCAAGAGCTGCCGAATGACGTTCTGCCTGCGGCCCCGCCGAACGGGTACGCGGCAGAAGTGCAGCGCATGAAAGCGTTCGCGGGGCAGTGCAAGTTCCGGGCACCGGTCGCCGATGATTTCGCCCGCGGCATGCTTGCGCCTGGGGAGGCGAGCCGCAACGAAAGCAAATGGTCGGGCGCCTGGGCTGTGTTGATCAATGGCCTGAAAACTGTCTGGCGCGGGAGAACGTCGGGTTGACCCAACGCCTCAGGGTTTTTACATGCTGTTATTGGTATTCAGCCGCTGCCCGGAACTATCGTGCGCAACTCGCCACACATCGGTTGCTTGCTCCTACGCAATTAACCCACTGATCCGGAACACCTCGGTGTTGAATTTCAGGCAAGCGCAGATCAGCAAAAGGTCGGGAGATGACGTATGACAATTGAGGGTGCATTACCGCGCATGCTGCCAACGGCCATGGGCGGCCCGCAGGTTCGCTGGCCTTCGCCGCCGCCTGTGGCACAGCCGTTTTGCGAGGATCAGTCTGTTGCGCAAGACCTGCCGCCGCCGCGGCGGCACGGCTTGCGCGCAACCTTGCCGTCGTTGCGGCACCAGGCGCTGCAGAACGCGCCAGCGGCTCGCGCAGACACCACACTTCCGGGCCCGAGCTTCACCGACAGGCAACTGGCGCTCGAGTTGCGAAAGAACTTTGACGTGTTTGAAAACTACAGCGAGGGGGGCTGTGTGACGCCGTCTTCGCTGCGCCAATTTGCAGCCGAAAAGCGTGAGGGTGAATGACGTGCGCGACCGCATGATCCTGGTGGTCAGGGAAATTCTCAAGCGTCCGCTGCTGAGCGACGCGATCATCGATTGCGACGGCTATATCACCCGCGACAGCCTGGAAGCCGCGTGCGCATTGCGCGGCAACAGTTCACCCAACGCCTTCAGCCAGGACCCTTTCCATGGCCAGGGCAATGCCAGCGTCGTGCAGGCGCTGCAAGGTCACTTCAAACAGTTGAGGGACACGCTAAAGGACCGCACCGTGTTCTTTGAAACCTTTGAGTACGTGGATATTTCGCTGCTCAAAGTGGTGATGAATGACCCCGATGACAGCGACTCACTGGGCAGGCCGATTCTTGAACCCACCACCGGATTGCCCAGAAAGAAATACAGTGAACACTGTGTGTACACGGCAAAAAACATCATCGAGCGCCCAGGTTTATTGCGCGCGTTGCAGCGCGCCAATACCCAGCGCTTGTTTGGCCGCTCCAGGCACGAGGGCTGGCTGTGCAACAAAAGCCTGGAGCGCTGGCTGGAACAGCACCAGATGCACAAGGCCCGGTAGCGTCCAGGCCTTGTGCGGCAGGCGATTTACACCTTGAGAATTTTGCCGCTGATGGCCACGCCGGCCAGCAACATCGCGACCAGCACAAAGGCGATGCTCAAGCTGCTGCCGTGGGCGATAAAGCCGATCATGGCCGGGCCGGCAAGAATGCCGGCATAGCCCAGGGTCGTAATGGCCGGTACCGCGATGTGTTCCGGCATGACTTTTTGCTTGCCGACGGCGGTGTACAGCACCGGCACGATGTTCGAGCAACCGGCGCCCACCAATGCATACCCCAGCAGCGCGGTTTCCCAGGCCGGGAAGAGCGTGGCGAGCAGCATGCCGGCGGTGGCCAGCGAGCCGCCGATGATAATCACACGGGTGGCGCCCAGCCGCCGCACAATGGCATCGCCGGTCAAGCGTCCGGCGGTCATGGTCAAGGCAAATGCCGCATAGCCGAGGCCGGCATAAGCCTCATCCAGGCCGCGCTCGGCGCTGAGGAACACGGCACTCCAATCCAACACCGCGCCTTCAGCCAAAAATACGATGAAACACAGGCAGCCAATAAACAGCACCACCCCGTGAGGCACTGCAAATGCCGGGCCCGAGCTTTCGCTGCCGTAGGGCAACAGATGTGGCCCGGCCTTGAGCAGCGCCACCGCCATGATCACGATCACCACCAGGGTCGCCTGCAACGGCGACAGGCCCAGGCCGAGCAGCCCGGAGACCCCCGCCGCACCGACAATGCCGCCGAGGCTGAACAAGCCGTGAAAGCCCGACATCATGGTTTTGCCGCTGGCGCGCTCAACGATGACGGCTTGCAGGTTGACCGTCGAATCCACGGTGCCCAGGCCGGCGCCAAACAGAAACAGCCCGGCCATCAGCAGCGGGATCGAGCTGACCGTCGCGAGCATCGGCAGGGCCAGGCAGATCATGATCGTGCCGCCCGTCAGCACGCGTCGGCAGCCGTAACGTGAGGCCAGCGCACCGGCCACCGGCATGGCGATGATCGAACCCACTCCCAGGCACAACAGCAGCAAACCCAGCGTGCCCTCGTTGAGTTGCGCGCGTGCCTTGGCATACGGCACCAGCGGCGCCCAGGCGGCGATGCCGAAGCCTGCGATGAAAAAAGCGATACGGGTCGACATTTGTTCCAGTCGCCCGGGAACCACGGGCGCTGGAGTGGGAATGGCAGTCATGAAAAATCCTTGGTTTTGCGTTCAGCGAACGATGTCCGGCGCGACATCCTTGCATATCAGGCGCTCTCGAGCGAGCCGGGTTCCCTGCGGATGACCCGGTCGACAGTTCTGTAATACGCTGCCGCCCACTGTGCAGGCAATTGGACGGACAAGCCGATGAAGATTTTCACGCGGGTGGCAAACTGACCCAGTTCTATGACGCGCGGGGCAATATCTACGCGGTGGTCAGCCCGACCTATCTGCGCAGCCGCGGTATTGATGTGCCCGAGCGTGCTGACTTGGCGGCGCACACTCGCAAAGACTGGGCAACGTCGGCAATCACTTCCGAGTGCGGCTGGGGCGCGTTGCCCCGACCCGCCAATGCGAAGGCGCACCGTTGCGATGGTTTGCTGGTCGGGCCGTTTCAATCCGCGCCGCCGTTCGACCTGCTGATCGTCAATACGGATGGCTCCCTCGCCGAACGCAGCGGCAACGGTCTGACTATTTTTGCGCAGGCGTTGACCGACCAGGGCTTGATGGTTCAAGCGTGTGAATTGCGCGTGCACCATGACCAGCCGGCCACGGCATCGCCTGTTGCAACCCGCGTGGAGCCGGCGTTGTACGAAGAGGTGGCAGGTTTCTGGCTGGCATTGGGGCTACCAATGTTCGGCCCCGACGCAGTGGCTGCTACGGGTGTTGATGCGGTTGCGGTCAGGGAGCGTGAGTTCAGTCACGTGGCCGCGCTGGCTGCAGTCAACCCGCAATGGGCCTGCAGTCAGTTTGTACGTGTGGGCAACCCTCATTGCGTGACGCTCGTCGAGCACGCCAGCGCGTTACCCGACAATCAGTCGATGCAACAGCCGGAACTGTTCGGGTTGTTGCAGGCGATTGCCTTCGCACCGCCGCTTGGGCGTGGTCAACCGTGTCGTGCCGGAATCAATCTGCAATGGGCTGCGCGGTCTTCGGACAATCACGTGATCGCGCGGGTGTTTGAGCGGGGAGAAGGGCCCACCGCGTCCTCGGGGACCAGCGCCAGTGCTGTGGCGTGCGCGGCATGGCGAGCAGGTTGGGTCACGGACGGCGTAGTGGCCGTGGTCATGCCAGGTGGCACAGCGCCCGTACGGTTGCAGAGCCAGGGTGAAACAGTGCTGAGCGTCAGTCTGTTCGGGACCGCAAGGGCTCAAGCCTGATCGTGATAGAGCAGCTGATGGCGTGGGTGAGTGTCAGCTGTTTCTCTATTAGTTAGTTATGCTTGTAAAGTTGGTGTGGGAATTTTCTTGTTGTCTGTAGTTGCGTTATTAATGCGCTGTCATGTTTCGTAAAAGACACTTCCGACCCCTATGTACGAAACTTCTTTTTTGTTTTTGAGCGGCCGCATTTCGCCTGAAATCGCTAAGCTTCACTGCGTTAAGGCGCTTTTTCCCAGCCGTTCGATCAACATCCGACGGGAGAAAGCCTTTCAGTCAACGCTTTGATGATGGGTTACTACGGATGGTGAGTGCGTTAATGTCGTCACGTTTCAAATTGATACTTCCAGAGATTGCCAACGAGTTTCAAGTGCTCGCGTTTAAAGGCAATGAAGTTATTGATCAGCCTTATTTCATTCAACTGCAGCTCGTCAGTGAAAACGCCTCGCTGGACCTTGAGGCGCTGCTCCATCAGCCTGCCTATCTTGACTTCGGCGCGGCGGACGCAGGACTGCACGGGCAAATCCACGCCGTCGGCCGCGATGATCCGGGCGCGCGGCTGACCCGTTATCACCTCACCCTGGCTCCCCGGCTGGCGTGCCTGGCCCACCGGCGTGACCAGCGGATTTTCCAGCAGCGCAGCGTGCCGCAGATCATCGCTGCGGTGCTTGAGCATCACGGCATCCTTGCCGACGCCTATTGCTTCGAACTCGGCCCGGTGGTCTATCCGCCACGCACGTTCTGCGTGCAGTACGCCGAAACCGACCTGCACTTCATTCAGCGCCTGTGTGAGGAAGAGGGCATTCACTACCATTTCCGCCACAGCACCAACAATCACGTGCTGGTGTTTGGTGACGACCAGACGGTGTTTCGGCGCTTGCCTGTGCAGCGCTATTGTCCGGTGCGTGACCACGTCGACGAATCGGGGATGATCCAGGGCTTCGAGGTGCGCCTGGAAACTCGCACTCGGCATACGGCTCGTCGCGATCATGATTTCGAGCACCCGTTGTTGCGCCTGCACGACACGGCAGGCACTGCCTCGGCGCAACCTTTGGAGGATTATCGCTACCCTGGCGGCTTCCGTGACCGTGCACGGGGCAAACAATTGGCGCGTCGTAGCCTGGAACGCCATCAAAGCGACCGTCATCACGCGCTGGGCCGCAGTGATCAAGCTGCCTTGAGCTGCGGCCATTTCCTCGAATTGCGCGATCACCCCGATCCGGCCTGCAACGACCTTTGGTTGATCACGTCAGTGCGTCATGAGGGTTATCAACCGCAGGTACTTGAGGAAGCGCTGGTTGAGACGGACGTATTTCAGGGCTACCGCAACCGGTTCACCGCAACACCCTGGCGCGCGCCTTATCGGCCGCGTCTGAAGCACCCGAAGCCGACCATCAATGGCAGCCAGACCGCCACGGTGACAGGGCCGGCGGGCGAGGAGGTGTACTGCGATGCCTATGGCCGGGTGAAGGTACGGTTTCATTGGGATCGCCTGGAAAACGCCGATGACAAAAGCAGCTGCTGGGTACGGGTAGCGTCCGGTTGGGCGGGGGATGGCTTTGGCGCAATGATGATTCCGCGCGTGGGCATGGAGGTGCTGGTGACCTTCCTGGAGGGCGACCCCGACCGGCCATTGATCAACGGCTGCCTGCCCAATGCGCTGCACATGCCGACCTATCCTTTGCCGCAGCACGGCACCCGCAGTGTCTTGCGCAGCCGCAGTTCGCCAGGCGGCGGTGGAGCCAACGAACTGCACCTTGAAGATCGCCGTGGCGAGGAGCTCATCTACCTGCGCGCCCAGCGTGATCTGGAGCAGCGAGTGGGGCACGACAGCCGCTTGGAGGTCGTCGGAGAGCGCCACGAAATCATCCGGGGACTGAGCACGGCTCACCTGCAAAGCGGCGAGCGTCGTCATATCGAGGGTGATCGCAATGTCGAGCTCAAAGCGCATGATCACCTGGACGTGCAGGGCGACAGTCAGACACGGGTAGGGCGTTTGCTGGTCATTGAAGCCGGGCAACAGATCCATCTCAAGGCAGGCGCCAGCCTGGTCATCGATGCGGGCGCGCAACTGAGCCTCAGGGCCGGGGGCGAGTATGTGCTGGTTCAGGCCGGCGGTATTTTCACCAGCAAACCCATTACCGTCGGCGGCTCGCCACCCCCGAATTCATCCGCGAGCGCCTTTTCAGCAACAGCCAGGCCGAAAATGGCGGTCGCACAAGGCGTCGTCATGGGGTTGGCCCGGCAGTTGGGGGCTGATTTTTGTCCTGTGTGCGAGCAATGCCGCGAAGGCCAGTGCGACATCAAGCGGAGGGCTGCTTGATGCAGAGCATGCCTGGCCGCTGGATGGCCCAACAGCAACAGGCGGGCCGCCGACTGTGTCTGATTCTTGACGGCAACCATGATGCACGCCAGCCGCTGCTGGCGGCCCGTCATCTGTCGCAGTATTGCAGTCTTTACGGTGAGAGCGCCGTGGCCGAACTGGCAGCGGTTGGTCCGGTGATTCTGCTATTGGAGCAGGCAAGTGAGCCCGCGCTGTTCGACCTGCTGCAGCACCCGCAGGCCGACTGGGGGTGGTTGGCAAGCCTGCCCGACGACGACCTGGCCGGTGTGGTCCGACATTGGCGCGAGCGCATGCTGGTAGGGCTCGAGGGTGGCCAGGCGTTGTATCGCTTTCACGACAACCGAACGCTGGCTCGCGTGTTGGCTCATCTGCCGAGTGAGCACTGGCCAGTGTTCCTCGGCCCGCTCATCAGCGTGTGCTACTGGCACGAGGGCCAGTGGCACCACAGCGATAATCCGGCCCCCGGTGAGTATCCGGTGCCAGTTGCGGCACCCTGGCTCAACACCCCCAACCCCCATACGGCGGCCATCCTGCACGCCAATGTCCTGCGCTACCTGCTGACCGAGCACAGCGAAGACCTCGCCGCGCTGGTTGAATTCCAGGACCCTCGAATCTGGTTATCCCAGGTATTGGAACAGGCCCGTGCGTGGCAATGGCGTGAGCCGCAGCAGCTTGAATTCCTGGTAGTGCGCAGGTTGGAGGAGGCAACGCGTACCTGCGTGATTCAGTGGCAGCCACTGCACGCAGAAACGCCTGGAGACCACTTCGGACGAGTGTCCGCGCAGTGGCGCAGGTTGGGAGGCAAGCATGAATAAGCGCCTGCGTGGTGCGTTGGTCGGGCTTGGTGCGGTGTGGCTTTCGGGGTGTGCGGTGGGGCCGGTCAATCACTTTACGTTGGAGGTGGATTTGCCTGCGGAGTTTCGGTTTACGGGGGCGGCTAACTACGGTCCTGCGCGGGACCAGTTGTGCACCTTGCCGCAACGTCGAGGCAAGAGGCCAGAGCGGAAGATCTTTATTGCCGATTACAAACCAGTGGTCGAACGAGTGAGCTATGACCTGCCGCTGACTGAAACCATTGAGGGATGCCCATCGGTGTTGAAGAGCGTGGAGTTCGACATTTATGCGAAATGGGGCGAGCGCGACGCAGATGTCGGTGGAGATTCAGCCGCTATCTATTTCGCAGATCCTGTCGAATCTGAGCTCGTAGCAGGGATGCCCGACTCAGGTGTGCAGGAGCTGGCCGGTCAATGCAGGTGGTTTTTTCGCACGGTAGGGCCCTTGCATGCAATCAGGAAAATTCTGGAGTGCAAAGCGTTGGACGCAGGAGGGCAGCGGCAGAAAGTGCGAGCGGGCGGTGTCGTGCAACGAGAGCTGTTACCTGGGAAAAAACTCAGGCTGGTACTGGCGCTTACGGATCAGGAAGAACCGGCTTTTGACCGGCGGTGGGTAGCTGTACCGGGAGGTTGGAAACGCTGCAGGGGGAAAAGCTTTGATGATCAGCAGGGCGCTTGCGAGCCCAATAACACGGACTTCAAACCTATAAAGATGCCGGATGGACGCACCTGTGATGTCTATCCCACGTGTGATTGACAAGGAGTCGAGTCATGAATCAAGAGGCGCGGAAGCAAGCTTTTTTCAGCAGCAACATGCCTGCGTGTGCATTGAAAGGGCATTGGGCAAGCTTTTGTCTGGTTGATGAAACGGGCAGCGGGAAGGCTTACGGCGGGCTTGCTTACACTGTCTATGACAGTACAGGCCACTCGTACAATGGCAGGCTGACTGGGGAGGGGTTTGCCAAGCTACAAGGGTTTTACTGCGGTCCCGTCGTGCTTATTCTGGAAGGGCTGTACGCTGGAAATGAGCAGCCGTATTTTGAATTGAGTACGCGCAAGACTTACAGATTACCCATCACCGAACTCCAGGTTCGGGCCGAACAAACCCGCTTTTGCACTGCTGACGGCCAGCGTATAGAGGCAAATCCTGCACAGCGCAAAGCGGACCGGTTTTATCAGGTAGAGGTGCGCGACCTGGTCCGGCATGTTGCTCACTTGCCGCCGTTGGCGCCCCGTACTTACCCACCACAACGCCATGCGTTAAGAATGATGGCTGAGTTGGGCTTCGGTCCGCCTCAGCCGACTTTGTCAGGCGTGGTGTTGTTCCCCAACCTGCATACGGTGCTGGAAGTACGACCTTTGCGAGCCCTGCGCCCGATGCTATCCACAGAGGATCGCTTCTGTGCCTTGAACCTCTACCAGTTGGCGTTGATGGCTACCTTGAGTTACTGCGATTTCGGCCAGCAGCCTCCAACGAATCCGGTGGATCAAGTCAGCTTTCCTCTGGATCCCGGCATAGGGAATCTGTTCGTCGAAAAGCTTTCGGCCTACCAGGAAGCCTGGAATTTAGATCGCGAGCAGGCGCAGCGCTTTTATCCGCTTTATGAGGAAGTCCCATACTCCCAGCGTTTTGAGATTGTGCCCTTCGACCCTGACGTGTACCCACAGAACCGCTCTGAGCTTGGAGCAAAACAGCAGCATCCTGCTCGGGTGCATTTTTTTAACGATGAGCAGTTCGGAACGGACACTCAGGCGTTCATCACTCATCACGCTGAGGTCATCCTGATCGCTGTGCGAGGCACCGCCAGCGGCGCCGATGCACTGCGAGACGCGGACGCCCACCAGGTGCCGTTTTCTGACGGGGTGGGCAGAGCCCATAAGGGCTTCTACCAGGCGTATCGGGCGATGCGCGATTTTATTTTGCGATACCTCGAGCAGTTTCACAGCGGCCAACGCATCGTAATCTGCGGCCACAGCCTCGGCGGCGCCATCGCCTTGCTCCTGGCAGAAGGATTGCGACGAGTCCCCGACACTCGCTACAACATTCTCCTCTACACCTATGGCGCACCCCGCGCCGCCGACGCCGAGTTCACCGAAGGCGCGTCAGCCCTGGTCCACCATCGCATCGTCAACCACAACGACCCGGTGCCCAGCGTGCCGGCCACATGGATGAACACCACCGCAAAACTCTGGGTTCCAGGCGCGGTGGCATTGTTCAGCGCACCCGGTCCGGGTGGGCTTCTGTTTGCCGCCGGCCTGGTGCGTGTGGGTGGCAATCCTTACCAGCATCACGGTGAACAGCAGCACTTCATGCCGATCAAGCTGGCCGATGGCACGCATTCTTCGGTGTTATGGAAGCCCGGTTGCGAGTCCATCCTGCAGGCCGGTTGTAACCGTGCGTTGCAGCTTCAGGGCGATATGCCCAACCGCGCCAACGTGCTGAAACAACTGTTTCAGGCCAGCCAGCACTTCATGACGGCCAGCTACATCCCTGCGGCCTGGGCCACGTTGCGTCGCTGGCAACAAACCGTGGATAGCCAAAGGCCTCTGGTCACGCACAGAGAGTTTGAGTTGCTCGACCATGCGCTTGAGAGCATGACTGCGCAGTTACGCGATAAGAACCGTGAGCTTGACCGTCGCCGCCCCACAAACCAGCGTGGCTATGGGCACGAACATAGCCAGGCGTTGAACGCAGAAATTGACCGGTTGCGCACCAGTCGCCAGCGGTTGGAGTCTCTGCGCTGGCGGCGCCTGGACGCGCGCGACGTGTATGGCAGTCACGCCAATCGCGCGCACCTGCAACCCAGCCTGAAGCGTTGGTTCAGCCACCGTGAAAACCGTGAGTTGGCGCAAGTTGCCAGTATTCCTGCGCCGATTCATGACGGTTCAGGCAAGGTGCATCCGCTCGACCTCGACTCCATTGTGTAGCCACGCCGTTTACAAAAACTCCACCTGCGCCGGTTGCCGTTTCATCAGCACTTTGCCATTGCGGATTGAGTACAGCGGCAGGCCCTGGCTGCGAATAACTTCGTAGTCGCTGTTTGCCGACAAGATCAGCAAGTTGGCCGGGCGCCCGGGCTCCAGGCCATAACGTTCGCCCAGGGCCATGGCCTTGGCGCTGTTGTCGGTGACCAGGTCCAGGGCACTTTGCAGATTGCGGTAGCCGAGCATATGGCAAATGTGCAAACCGGCTTCCAGGACCCGCAGGATGTTGCCGTTGCCCAGGGGGTACCAGGGGTCGACGATCGAGTCCTGGCCAAAGCACACGTTCATGCCGGCTTCGAGCAGTTCGTTGACGCGGGTCACGCCGCGGCGTTTCGGGAAGCTGTCGAAGCGGCCTTGCAGGTGAATGCTTTCGGTGGGGCAGGACACAAAGCTGATGCCTGAGTGTCCCAGCAGGCGAAACAGTTTGGCGCAATACGCATTGTCATAGGAGCCCATCGCCGTGGTGTGGCTGGCGGTAACGCGTGCACCCATGTCGCGGCTGCGGGCTTCTTCGGCCAGCACTTCGAGAAAGCGCGAGTGAGGGTCATCGGTTTCGTCGCAGTGCACGTCCACCAGGCAACCCGTGCGTTCGGCCAGGTCCATGAGGAATTTCACCGAGCTCACGCCTTGGTCGCGGGTGTATTCAAAGTGGGGAATGCCGCCGACCACGTCGGCGCCCAGGCGAATGGCTTCCTCCATCAACTCGCGGCCATTGCGGTAGGACTCGATGCCTTCCTGGGGGAAGGCGACGATTTGCAGGTCGATCAGGTGCGAGCTGTCTTCGCGCACCTCAAGCATGGCTTTGAGTGCCGTGAGTTCGGGGTCAGTGACATCGACGTGGGTGCGGACATGCTGAATGCCGTGGGCGGCCAGAGTCTGGATGGTTTTCTTGGCGCGAGTCTTGGTGTCTTCCTGGGTGATCGTGGCTTTACGCTCGCCCCAGCACTCGATGCCTTCGAACAGCGTGCCGCTCATGTTCCAGCGCGGTTCACCAGCCGTAAGGGTGGCGTCGAGGTGAATGTGCGGTTCAACAAAAGGCGGTATGACCAGGTTGCCGGCGGCGTCCAAATCGCCGGCGCCTAAAGCAGGTGCCTCGGTTTGCGAAGTGATGCTGGCGATCCGGCCGTGTTCCAGGTGCAGATCATGCAGGCCTTCACGGTTGCGCAGGCGGGCGTTGATGATATGCATGGGCAAGTTCCTCTTGGCTAAAGACAATCAGGCAGTCAGCCGCCAGATCATCAGGGCAATTCCGATGTCCAGGCGGTCATATGAGTTGCCCAGCGTCAGCCCGCTCAGGGCTTCGATACGCTGGACGCGGTGCGTCACCGTGTTGCGGTGCAGGGCCAGGCGCTGCGCGGCGGCCACAAGGTTACCATTCTCGTGAAACCAGGCTTCCAGGGTCGGCATCAGGCAGGGGCCATGGTGGCGGTCGTGGCGCAACAACGGGCCCAGGCGTTCATTGAGAAACTGGTCGAGCAGGGCGCGATCACGCACGCCACTGAGCAGTTTCAACACGCCCAGTTCGTCATACACACAAAGCCCGGCGCGGTCGCTGAAACGCCGCGCCGCCGCCAATGCCTGACGTGCTTCATCCTGCGCCTGAGCCAGGCGCGCGGGTGGGTGTGCCGCGGCGCTGAGGCCGATAAACAGTTTCAAAGGGCCCAGCCGCAGGTTCAAGGGGTTAAGCCAGGCAGCCAATTGTTGGCGATTGGCCAACGCTTGCACGGCATCGGTGGCCGGCAGCAGCAATGTCCAGTGCCCAGCCCTGCCCACTATCGGCAACGCTGCATGATGCTGCGCCGAGAACTGGCGCAATCGACGGGCGATACCGTCGTGCTGCCGGGCCAACTGCGCTTCTGCCTGCGCAGTATCACCCTGGGCAAATAATGCCTCGCCACCCTCCAGTTGCAACTGGACAATCTGCCAATGCCCGGCCAGCGACATGCCCAGTTGCGCGGCCCGATGCAGTAACACCTCAAGGGACTGATAATCACCGGCGAGCAAGCGTTCCAGCACGTCGTGTCGCGAGCGGCCCAGTTGCTCGGACTGGATCAGCGCCGAACCAATCGCTTGGGTCACCAGCACCATTTTCAGCGAGTAAGGCTGCTCGATCAGCGGCATGCCGGCCGTTTCGGCGGCGTCCAACAGGCGCTGGGGGATCGCCTGGATATAGGCCGGCCCTGTGAGGATCACCAGGCCGGCAACCTGACGCTGGCACGCTTCCTCCAGCAAGCGCAGGAGGTTGGGTTCCTCGCGTGGGTGATTGATGCCGGTGACGAACACCAGCTCGCCGCCCAGCACCCACTCGGCAATCCCGCTGTTTTCCGCGACATACGGCCAGCGCACCGCGTTATCCAGGCCGCTGTCACCTGCGCGCAGGCGCATCGATTCAAGGCCGGGCAGGGCCAGTACATCGGCAACGGTAAGGCTCATGCCGGGGCATCAGCCAGTGGCGCACGCACACGCAGCACGGCGGTCAGCACGATGTAGGTCAGCGACGCGGCGACAATCCCCACCAGTGGCGCCACCCAGGGCGAATGGAACGCCAGCACCGTGCCCACCGCGTACGCCACCAGCCCAGGCCAATTGAATGCCGGCAGTCGCGTCTCGGCCAGACGCGGGTACTGGCCACGATAGCGGTAAAAGAAGTCTGCCATTATCACGCCGCCAATCGGTGGGATCACCGTGCCCAGCAAAATCAGGTAGGGCACCAGCATGTCGTACATGCCGAGCAGCGCCAGCAGGGTGCCGATGACCGCCCCGGCCAGGGTTACGGTCTTGCGGCGGCGGGTCCGCAGCAAGTTGCAGCCGGCGACGGCAAAGTTGTAAATGGTGTTGTCCTGAGTGCTCCAGATATTGAGCAGCAACATGGCCATGGCCGCCATGGCGAAGCCTTGCAGCAACAACACTTCCACCACGTCTGGCTGCTGGTAGACGATGGCGCCATAGGCTCCGATCAGGACCATCAAACCATTGCCGATAAAAAAACCGATCAGGCTGGCCAGCACCGCGACCTTGGCCGAACGGGAAAACCGCGTCCAGTTGGTGGCCTGGGTCGCGCCGCTGACAAAGGTGCCGAACACCAGCGTGATCGCGGTGGACAAATCCAGCTCGCCCGTCGGCACGACTGCCAGCAGGCCGTCCAGCCCGCCGACTTTTACCGTGGCGACCCACATCGACAGAAACAGCAAGATGCCCATGGCCGGCACCGCGATGTAGGACAGCACCTCCAGCCCGCGATATCCCACGTACGCCGTGGCGCAGAACACCATGCCGAACAGCACCATCAGGCCCAATACGCTGCCCTGGCTCAGCTCGAAATACTTGCCCAACACCACGGCGGCGGTGGCCGTGCCCCAGGCGTACCAGCCGATCTGGGTGAAGCCGAGGATCAAGTCGCTGAGCTTGCTGCCGACCTCGCCAAAGCAGAAGCGGCCCATTAACACTGAATTCAAGCCACTCTTGAACGCGATGTAACCCAGGCCCGCGGCGTAAATGCCCAGCAACAGGTTACCCAGGGCCACAACGCCAAGCATGTCGGTAAAACTGAAGGCTACGCCCAGCTTGCCGCCGGCAAACATGGTCGCGGTGAAAAACGTGAATCCCAGCAGCACCATGGCGGTGGACGCCAGGCCCTTGCGCGCATGCATGGGCACTTCGCTGAGGGGGTAATCGTTGCCTGGTTCTTGCTGAGTCATGGCCCTGCTCCCTGAATGAGTGACGCAGGCCTGTTGCACCGCGCGTGCCAAATCAGCAGAAGTGACAGGCGCACGGAAGATGCTGTGCACCGTGCACAGTATTTATAGCCATATTGCGGAGAATCGCAGGGAACAGTGGTCTTTGTGCCCAGTCAGGCACGAAAGCGGTGCAGCGGTGATACAAATTGGATCAGCATCTTGCGCCGTGGCTTGGTCGTGGACACGCGGCGCGAGCCATGCGCTATGGCGCGACGGTTTCCAAGCTCGCAAGCCCGTGTGTGCGGCCAATCTCGAACCGCGTAGCACAGCCCTCCGGCATCGGCCGGGGACGGCGGCCGGCGCATAAAAAAACCACCGCAAGGGTGGTTTTTTTCACCGCGTGGGCTTACTCGCCGCGGTAGATGCAGCCACTGGTGCAGGTCTCATGGATGCGAATCGCGCTGAGTTCCGGCAGCAAAGGTTTGAGCTCATTCCAGATCCATTTGGCCAGCACCTCGCTGGTTGGGTTTTCCAGGCCTGGGATGTCATTGAGGTAGTTGTGGTCGAGGCGTTCATAGAGCGGCTTGAAAATCGCCTTGATCTCCGAGAAGTCGCGAATCCAGCCGGTATGCGGATCGAGGTCGCCGCTCAGGTGGATCGCCACCTTGAACGAATGCCCATGCAGGCGCCCGCATTTATGGCCGTCCGGTACGTGGGGCAGGCGGTGGGCGGACTCGAAGGTAAACTCTTTGAAGATTTCCACAGTATTTTCAGCTCGGTCAGGTATCTGGCAGGCGGCGAGTTTAACAGCTTGATCCTTCGCCGCGCATACCGCTTGGTCATAGCGCCAGCAAGTGCTCGCCCAACGTGCCGTTATCCGCCAGGTCGAGGAACTCATCGCCTAACCGTCGGCTCTCGCTCATCGCGGTTTGCCAGTACTTGTTGCGGCTCGGGTCATCGCCCATGAAGCGCTTGAAGTCGCTGCGGTCCGGCAGTTTGCCGTGGGGCAGGCGGGCGAGGTAGTCCCTGGACGGAGCCAGCAGCAACACATCCTGCAAACCCTGTTGATTACTGCGCCGCCACGGCAGGCCCTTGTCGAACCAGCCGGGGATGACCCGGTCGGTGAAGTGCGGGTACAGCACGATGTCATCGCCGTGGTAGGGCAGGTCGAGGTGATAGTCGAGCAGGCCGCCATCGCGGTAAGTGCCGGCGCCCGCGCCGGGCAGGTCGCGTACGCCTTGCATCACCATGGGGATCGAGCCGGACGCCAGCAGTGCCTGGCGCAAGTTGCGCAGGTCCAGGTCTAGGAAGCGCGACGGGAAGTCTTTCAGCGGATGCACCGGCGGCGCCTGGCGCGGGTCGTGGATGATCAGCCGTTCGAAGTGCCGCGCCAGCCGCGCACGGCCGCGCAGGTTGTCGGCAATGACCGACGACAGGCCCAGACCGAGCCGACCGCGATGGTCATCGGCGAGCAGGCCGTGGCTTTTGACCACCATGATGTTCAGGCGATAGTCGGGGTTGTCGAGCACCCGCGCGTCGCGGCCTGCGAGCAGGTCATCGAGCATGCGCTGGCAGCTGCGGCTGACCTCGGCCATGGTCACGCCCTTGGCAAAGCGTTGTTCGTTGTACAGGCGGCCGAGGTCGAGCAGGCCTTGCACCGGATCGGGCAGGCAGGCGCTGGCAAACCGCCAGGAGCCGATGGAGGCGCCGATCAGCGCACGCTCGCGTGGCGCGCGCGGCAGCCAGTCGCCGAACAAGGCCAGGTCCAGGCCCTGAATGCCCAGTGCCTTGGGGCCGCCGGCCGCGCCGGGCAGGATACCGACATCCGCAGGTTTGAGGCCTTGTTCGCGAATGCGCGCAAAGGCGCGTTTACCGGCCTTGAGCGTCAACGCGGGAAACTTGATGTGGATGGCTGTCATACCAGTCTCTTTTCAAGCGAGCGGGGCAGTATAGGAAAACTCGCGGGTGATGGGTAAAGAGGACGATTGAAAAATGCCATGGTGGCAATTCAGTTTCAGTTAAGTTGCAGCGGGTACGTTGGCCTGCGTAGGAAAAACATCCTGAAACGGAGATTTGCCATGAAGCGCCTCACAGCGCTGGTCGCCGCCGGTATCATCGCCTGCACCTCGGCGCAGGCCCGGGCAGTGGACCCTGACAAGCCACTGACAGTGCCTGGCACTGTTACAATTGTCGCCTTTGATCAGCTGGAAGCCACGGCCCTGGCACTGCACCCGGGTTCGACCCTGCTGGACACCGACCTGGACGAGGCCTACGGCAAGTACTTGTACCAAGTCGAACTGGAAGATGCCGACGGCATCGAGTGGGAAGTCGAATTGGACGCGCTCAGCGGGCACGTGCTCAAGAATCATCAGGAAACGTAATGAAGGTATATCGACGCGCCAGCGGTTTGATGGTGCTGGTGCTCCTGGCTTTTTGTTCCAGCCTGGCGGCCCGCGACCTCAACCAGGATGAAGCCTTGGCACTGCGCCAGCAGGGCGTGATCCTGCCGCTGGAGCAACTGTTGCAACAGGCCATGTCGCGCTACCCCGGCTCCCGGTTGCTGGAAGCCGAGCTTGAAAAAAAACACGGCCAATATGCTTATGAGGTGGAGCTGGTGACCACCGAAGGCGTGGTGCGCGAGATCAAGCTGGATGCCACCACCGGCGTGCTGCTCAAAGATAAGGAAGACGACTGATGCGCCTGCTTCTGGTGGAAGACAACGTTCCCTTGGCCGATGAACTGCTGGCCGGCCTGCAGCGCCAGGGCTATGCCGTCGACTGGCTGGCCGATGGTCGCGATGCCGCCTATCAGGGCCGCAGCGAACCCTATGACCTGATCATTCTCGACCTGGGCTTGCCCGGCCTGCCGGGGTTGGACGTGTTGGCGCAATGGCGCGCAGCCGCGCTGGCCACGCCAGTGCTGGTTCTCACCGCGCGCGACTCCTGGGCCGAACGCATCGAAGGGCTCAAGGCCGGTGCCGACGATTACCTGAGCAAACCCTTTCACCCCGAAGAACTGCACTTGCGTGTCCAGGCGTTGTTGCGCCGCTCCCATGGCCACGCCAACCAGCCCACCTTGCAAGCCGCCGGGTTGCACCTGGATGAAGGCCGCCAGTGTGTACTGCGCGACGGCGAAGAAATCCAGCTGACCGCCGCCGAATTCCGCCTGCTGCGCTACTTCATGCTGCACCCGGAACAGATCCTGTCGAAAAGCCACTTGGCCGAGCATCTTTATGACGGCGAGACCGAGCGCGACTCCAACGTGCTGGAAGTACACGTCAACCATCTGCGTCGCAAGCTGGGCCGCAGCGTGATTGAAACCCGGCGCGGCCAGGGTTACCGCTTTGGCGCCAGCCCTGCATGAGGTCGATTCAGCGGCGCCTGAGCCTGGGGCTGATCAGCGTGATGGTGATCGTCGGCGTGGTGTTGGCGCAAACCAGCCTGTGGTTGTTCGAGGCCGGCTTGCAGCGCTACCTGGAAGCGGGCTTGCGCAACGACAGCGAAAACCTGCTGGTGGCGCTGGTGCGCGGGCCGAACGGTGTGCAACTGGATGAACAACGTTTGTCGCCGGCCTATCAGCGGCCGTTTTCCGGGCATTATTTCCGTATCGATTTTGCCGACACTCACTGGCGTTCCCGTTCGTTGTGGGACCAGGAGTTGCCCCGGCTGCCGGAAGCCGGGCTCAAGGGCAACCTGCAGCTGGGCCCGGAAGGCCAGCAACTGCTGGTGTTGCGCGCGGACTACAAGCGTTTTGGCCAGTCGATTTCCATCAGCGTGGCCCAGGACTACACGCCAGTGCGGGAAAGTTTCCGTCTGATGCGTCAGATCGGCCTGGTGATGGGCCTTGCGGCATTGCTGCTGGTGCTGGTCCTGCAACGGGTCACGGTGCGCCGCGCCTTGCGCCCGCTGGAAACCGCCCGCGAACAGATCGCTCAACTGCAACAAGGCCAGCGCTCACAGCTCGACACTCAAGTGCCGCTGGAACTGGAACCACTGGTGGCGCAGATCAACCACCTGCTGGCTCACACCGAAGACAGCCTCAAGCGTTCGCGCAACGCGTTGGGCAACTTGGGGCATGCGCTGAAAACACCGTTGGCCGTGCTTTTAAGCGTGGCTTCCAGTGAACAGCTCAAGGCCCATCCCGAACTGGGCAAGCTCTTGCGCGAACAGCTGGAGCAAGTGCAGCAACGGCTCAATCGCGAACTCAATCGCGCACGCCTTGCCGGTGAAACCTTGCCGGGTGCCTTGTTCGACTGCGAAAAGGAGCTGCCGGGCCTGCTCGCCACATTGAACATGATCCACGGTGAACACCTGGACTTGAGTTACCACGTCACGCCCGGCCTGCAATTGCCCTGGGACCGCGAAGACCTGCTGGAACTGCTCGGCAACCTGCTGGACAACGCCTGCAAATGGGCGGATGCGGAAATACGCTTGAGCATCAGCGAAACGCCGCACAGCTATTTGCTGGCCGTTGAAGATGACGGGCCGGGCATTCCGCAGAGTCAGCGCGACCAAGTGTTCAGCCGGGGCACGCGCCTGGATGAGCAGATCGACGGCCATGGCCTGGGGCTGGGGATCGTGCGGGATATCGTCGAGGTGTGGGGCGGGGTGTTGCAGTTGCAGGAGAGTGAGCTGGGTGGCTTAAGGGTGCTGATCGAATTGCCCAAACGCCAGGCCTGATAGACCACAAAATATAAAATGTGGGAGCGGGCTTGCTCGCGAAAGCGGAGTGTCAGCCGACAAATTCGGCAACTGACACACTGCATTCGCGAGCAAGCCCGCTCCCACATTCGACCTGCTCAAGGGTCAGAATCTGTGCAACTCACTCACACCCGAAACTGATCCATCAACCCCTGCTGCTGATTCGCCAGGCTGTTCAGCGCTTGGCTCACTCGCGCCGATTCATTCGCCTGCTCCGACAGCGACTCGGTCACGTCCCGGATCGTCGCCACGTTGCTGTTGATCTCCTCGGCCACCGCGCTTTGCTCTTCGGCGGCGCTGGCGATTTGCAGGTTCATGTCGCTGATCACCGTGACGGCCTCGCCAATCTGGCGCAGGGCGGTGACCGCCTGGCCGACCTGCTCGACACTGCCCTGGGCCTGGCGATAGCTGTTGCCCATGGAGCCGACCACATCGGTGGTGCCGTTTTGCAGCAGTTCGATCACCACACGGGTTTCTTCCACCGATTCCTGGGTGCGCCGTGCCAGGTTGCGTACTTCGTCGGCGACCACGGCAAATCCACGGCCGGCCTCACCCGCGCGGGCGGCTTCGATGGCGGCGTTGAGTGCCAGCAGGTTGGTTTGCTCGGCAATGCCTCGAATCACTTCCAGCACCGAACCAATTTTCTCGCTATTGGCCGCCAAGCCTTCGACCTGAGTCATGGCGGTGCTCATGTCCGCCGCCAGGTGCCCGATGTTGGTGGTGGTGCGGTCGATCACGGTCAAGCCCTCGCGGGTGGCCTGGTCGGCGTCGCGCGCGGCTTGTGCGGCTTGGGCGGCGCTGCGGGCCACGTCCTGGGCGGTGGCGCTCATTTCGTGGGAGGCGGTGGCCACCTGGTCCACCTGGCGGTATTGCTGTTCCATGCCGGCGCTGGTCTCAGTGGCAATTGCGGCGGATTGGTCGGCCGTGCCGCGGGCGTCCTGCACTGAGCGTTTGACCTGGGCAATGATCGGTTGCAGTTTGTCGAGGAAGCGGTTGAACCAGCCGGCCAGTTGGCCCAGTTCATCCTGCTTGTCGTAGGCCAGGCGACGGGTCAGGTCGCCTTCGCCGCTGGCGATGTCTTCCAGCATGCGCGCCACGCCAAGGATCGGCCGGGTCACGCTGCGCGCCATCAGCCACACCAGTACCAGGCCGACCACGGCGGCGAGCAGGCCCAGGCTCAGTTCCAGCAGGGTGCCGCGGGTGTTGTCGGCATCCAGTTGCGCCTTGAGCGCTTCGGCGGGGCCCACCAGGACTTTTTCCGGCACATCCAGCAACACACCCCATGGCTTGCCGCCGGGAATCGGTGCGAACGGCGCCAATACCTTGAGTTGATGGTTGTTGCGCACGCTGCGGATTTGCGTGCTGGCCGCCAGCGCGTTGATCAATTGCGCGCCGCTGGCCGTGTCGACTTTATCCAGGCGCTGGCTGAGTTTGCTCGCATCCGGGCTGTAGCCGGCGAGCAAACCGGTGGGGCTGAGGATGCTGACTTGCGTCTGGCCGTCATACAGCTTCTGGCTGGCCTGCTGGCTCACGGCCTGCAGGCTGTTGAGGTTGATGTCCACCGACAGCGAGGCGATGACTTTGCCGTTGACCATCAGCGGAAACACGATGCTGGTCATCAGCACGTTTTGCCCGTCGATCACATAAAAGTACGGCTCGATCACGCAAGGTTTCAGGGTGGTGCGCGGGCAGGTGAACCAGGCGTTGGCTTTCTCGCCGCTGGGGCCGACGCTGGTGTCGGACATGTCGCTTTCGGGCAGTGACATGGAGGTCAATTTGCCTGGCGTCGGTTGCGACCAGTACAGGGCAAAACGGCCTTTGTCATTGCTGCCCAGTTCCGCCTGATTGGCGAACAGCTCATCCTTGCCGTCCAGCGCATTGGCTTCAAACACCAGCGACAACCCGAGCAGGTCCGGGTTGGCCTGCAGCGCGGCCTTGACCTGGCGGGTCAAGTCTTCGCGGGTGTCGAAGGCGTCGAGGAAGCGTTTCTCTGCCTGTTCGCGCAAAAACAGTACCTGACGGGCAAAACCATGGCCGTACTGGTAGGCGTCCATGAATTGCTGGCGAATGCCCAGCGCCTGCACTTCACCCTGGGCCTCGATGCGCGACTGAGCGGACTCGTCGAGCATCTGCATGCTCGAGGCTTTGACCTGCTGCGAGCTGTGCTCCATGCGATACAGCGACAGACCCACCAGCAGGGTCACGATCCCCAGCAGGCACAGGCCGGCGAGCAGGGTGATTTTCCATTGAATGGACAGCTGTCTGAGGAACATCGAGGAGCATCCTTAACCTGAAAACACAGAGAGCCTCTGTATCGGCCGCTTTTGATGCTTCTTTATTATTTAAACGTTCAATTGAGCGCTGAAAACGACGCCGTTTTTTGACATGCGCGCCCGCCTGCTGCAAAGTGCGCGCCCTCTAATAAGACCTCTTCAAGCCTGCACGCTGGCAGCCAACCCCATGGCCGCCCGGGCGCGGGCATGCCTGTTTTTTATGTTTCTGTCTTGAGGTAATCATGATTAACGCAGTCATCGCCGCGGTCGGCACCATGCTGGTGCTCAGCTTGTCCCGCGTGCATGTGGTCATCGCCATCATCGTCGGCGCCCTGGTGGGTGGCTTGACCGGTGGCCTGGGCATCGAAGCCACGCTCAAGGCCTTCAATGGCGGCTTGGGCGGCGGGGCGACCGTGGCGTTGTCCTACGCCTTGCTCGGCGCTTTCGCGGTGGCGATTGCCAAGTCCGGCCTGGCCCATGCTCTGGCAGACAAGGCGCTGATGCTGGTCGATCGTCAGGAAGCCAGCGGCGGCAGCCACGTCAAATGGTTGCTGATCGGTCTGTTGTGGGTCGTGGCGATTGCTTCGCAGAACATCCTGCCAATCCACATCGCGTTTATTCCGCTGCTGGTGCCGCCGTTGTTGTACGTGCTGACCAAGCTGCAATTGGACCGCCGCCTGATCGCCTGTGTGATGACCTTCGGCCTGATCACGCCGTATATGTTCCTGCCGGTGGGTTTCGGCAACATCTTCCTCAACCAGATCCTGCTGGCCAACGTGGCCAAGAGCGGCGTCGACATCAGCCAGGTCAACGTCACCCACGCCATGGGCTTGCCGGCGCTGGGCATGGTGGTCGGCCTGCTGGTGGCAGTGTTTGTCAGCTATCGCAAAAAACGCGTGTACGACCTGGAAAAAATCGAGCGCGTCGAGCAAGTGGCCGTGCAGTACAACCCGCTGACCCTGTTGGTGGCCGGGCTGGCGATTGCCTCGGCGTTCATCATTCAGCTGTGGCTGGACTCGATGATCATTGGCGCCCTGGCCGGGTTCCTGATCTTTTCGGTGTCGGGCATCGTGCGCTGGCGCGAAACCGACGACTTGTTCACCGAAGGCATGAAGATGATGGCCATGATCGGCTTCATCATGATCGCCTCCTCGGGGTTTGCCGAAGTGCTCAAGGCCACGGGTGACGTGCGTTCGTTGGTAGAAACCTCGGCGGCCTTCATCGGCCATAGCCGTGGCGTGGGCGCGTTGCTGATGTTGCTGGTGGGGCTGCTGGTGACCATGGGCATCGGCTCGTCGTTTTCCACGGTGCCGATCCTCGCCGCGATTTTTGTGCCGCTGTGTGTGCAACTGGGCTTCAGCCCGTTGGCGATTGTGTGCATCGTCGGCACCGCAGGCGCCCTGGGCGATGCGGGCTCACCGGCTTCGGACTCGACCCTCGGCCCGACTTCCGGCCTGAACATCGACGGCCAGCACCACCATATCTGGGACACCGTGGTGCCGACGTTCCTGCACTACAACATCCCGTTGCTGGCATTCGGCTGGCTCGCTGCGATGACCCTTTGATGATTTGAAACACCTCCCGCGCCACGGGTTTCCAGTGGCCTACAGATCCGTTGCAATTGGCCGATAGCCTCTCCAAGTCGCCACTAATAAGAGAGAAAAGCCATGCGTCTGAGTCTGAAGGCCAAAGTCCTGTCCCTCGCCGTAGTGCCGGTATTGCTGTTTGCCGTGGTCATCAGCCTGACCACCGTGTGGATCCTCCAGGGCCAGGCGCGCAACGAGGTGGATGAAACCCGCCAGCGCCTGCTCAACGACGCCAAGGCCACCCTGCAAAGTTATGTTGAGGTGGCCATGACCACCATCAAACCGCTCTACGACGCCGCCGCCCCTGGCGACACCGCCGCGCGGGCCGAGGTGGTCAAGTTGCTGTCCAACACCCGCTACGGCAAGGACGGCTACTTCTTCGGCTACGACTCCGAGACCATCCGCCTGTTCAAGGGCAACAGCCCCGACGGCGTGGGCAAGAGCTTCAAGGACAACCGCGACCCCAACGGCGTCTACGTCAACCGCGACCTGGTCAAGGTCGGCAAGGACGGCACCCACTACCTGCAATACAGCTCGACCCAGCCGGGGCAGACCGAGTTGGTGCCCAAGCTTGGCTACACCGAATACCTGCCCAAGTGGGACATGGTGATTGGCACCTCGGTCAACCTCGACGGCATCGAAGCCCAGGTGGCCGTGGTCGAGGCCAAGGTTGAGAAACGCATGGAAGGCGTGCTGCTGAGCATCCTCGGTGTGGCCGTGGTGGTGTTGCTGGTGATTGCCGCCGTGGGCATGGTGACCGCCAATACCATCCTGCGGCCGTTGAACTTGATGAAAGCCAACCTCGACGATATCGCGGCGGGCGAGGGCGACTTGACCCGCCGCCTGGCCATCACCAGCCAGGATGAACTGGGCGATCTGGCGGGTGCGTTCAACCGCTTTGTCGACAAGATCCACGGCCTGGTGCGCCAGATCACCGAGATGACCTCGCAACTCACCGGGTTGGTCGGGCAGGTGTCCGAGCAAGCCCAGCGCTCGGAAACCGCGATGGAGCGCCAGCGTCACGAAACGGACCAAGTGGCCACCGCCATTAATCAGATGTCCTCCGCCGCCCATGAAGTCGCGCGCAGCGCTCAGGGCGCTGCCGTCGCCGCGCAACAGACCGACGCCGAGGGCCAGGCCGCCAAGCGCGTGGTAGACGGCAGCATCGCGCAGATTCATGCGCTGGTGAATGACATCCGCAGCAGTGGTGTATCGCTCGACAGCTTGCAACAGGACGTGTCGTCGATTGTCAGCGTGCTGGGCGTGATCCGTTCGATTGCCGAACAGACCAACCTGCTGGCGCTCAACGCCGCCATCGAAGCCGCGCGGGCAGGCGAGGCCGGGCGTGGTTTTGCGGTGGTCGCCGATGAAGTGCGAGCGTTGGCCAGCCGCACTCAAACCAGCACTCAGGAAATTCAGGGCATGATCGACCGCCTGCAAAAAGGTACCGAAGCCGCCGTGGACGCGATGCGCCGTTCCAGCGATGCCGGCGACGGCACCTCGGCCCAGGCCAACCAGGCCGGCGCCTCACTGGACACCATGGCGCAGCTGATCGGCACCATCAACTCGATGAACGCGCAGATTGCCAGCGCCGCCGAAGAGCAAACTGCCGTGGCCGAAGAGATCAACCGCAGCGTGCATCAGATCGCCGTGGCGGTCGACAGTGTGGCTGATGAAACCCAACTGGGCGCCCAGACCTCTCGCAGCCTGGCGGATTTGGGCCAGCGCCTGGGGCAGTTGGTCGGTCAGTTCAGGATCTGATCTTTCATGGGTTTAACCGATGTTTAACTGACGTACATACGAATATACCTCTCACACGCGGGGCCGCCGCCACGGTGATCGATGGCGTGTGCCGGGACGTCAGCCAAGCGTTGGGCGATGGTTATCCGATGTTCATCAAAGGCCGCTAGATGCGTATTCTGCGTGGCGACGCGTTAGAGGTCGCGCATCAGCAGGCCGAAACGCAAGTCCATTGCGGCCGGGAGCGGCACGTACACGGTGTGCCCGTCGCCCGGCGCGACCTCAATGGCTTCACCCTTGGCGTTGTGCAGCACGGCCAGGTCGAAGTGAAAATTCCCGGCGGGCGTCATCAATTCCAGATGATTGCCCACGGCAAAGCGGTTCTTCACCTTGACCTCGGCCAGCTCGCCACGGCGCTCGCCAGTCAACTCCCCGACAAACTGCTGCCGTTCCGACACCGAGCTGCCGCGCTGGTAATTCTGGTACTCGTCATGCACGTGGCGGCGCAGGAAACCTTCGGTGTAGCCGCGCTGGGCGAGTGATTCCAAATTGGTCATCAGCTGCCGGTCAAAGGCGCGACCGGCCACCGCATCGTCGATGGCCTGGCGATACACCTGGGTGGTGCGTGCGCAGTAGAAGTGCGATTTGGTGCGGCCTTCAATCTTCAGCGAATGCACGCCCATGTGGGTCAGGCGCTCCACGTGCTGCACCGCGCGCAGGTCCTTGGCGTTCATGATGTACGTGCCGTGTTCATCCTCGAACGCGGGCATTTGCTCATCTGGGCGATTGGCTTCCTGCAGCAGGAACACTTGATCGGTCGGCGCGCCGATGCCCAGGGTTGGCTGACACGTTTGGACGATGTCGCCCGTAGCGTTTTCCACCGCTGGCGTGGCCTGATACTTCCAGCGACACGCGTTGGTGCAGGTGCCTTGGTTAGCGTCGCGCTTGTTCATGTAGCCCGACAGCAGGCAGCGTCCGGAATAGGCCATGCACAGGGCGCCGTGCACGAACACTTCCAGCTCCATGGTCGGCACGTGTTGGCGGATTTCGTCGATCTCTTCCAGTGACAGCTCGCGCGACAGAATCACCCGGCCGATGCCTTGTTGCTGCCAGAACTCGACGCTGGCCCAGTTCACCGTGTTGGCCTGCACCGACAGATGAATGGGCATCTGCGGAAAATGCCGGCGTACCAGCATGATCAGCCCGGGGTCGGACATGATCAGCGCATCCGGGCCCATGCCGATCACGGGGGCCAGGTCCTTGAGGAAGGTTTTCAGCTTGGCGTTGTGCGGCGCGATGTTCACCACTACGTAGAAGCGTTTGCCCTGCGTGTGGGCTTCCTGGATGCCGAGCGCCAGGTTGGCGTGGTCGAATTCATTGTTGCGCACACGCAGGCTGTAACGCGGCTGGCCGGCGTAGACCGCATCGGCGCCGTAAGCGAAGGCGTAGCGCATGTTTTTCAGGGTGCCGGCGGGGGCGAGCAGTTCGGGGGCGATGACAGATGGCATGGGTTCGCGTCGCAAAAGGTCGCGAGGGTAGTGGAGCTTGATCTGGGATTTATTGATCCAGATCGTCCTTTGTTGATTTTGTATCGTGGTGTATCGGCAGGTGGGTTTCGACATAGGCGCGATACGTCGGGGGATTCCAATGGTGCATCCCCACAGCCACTTCGGCGAAGGCCGCGAGGACGCTCAGGAGCAGATGATTCAGACGCTGTTGAGTGAAGCAAAGGCGCAGGCTCCCGGGCAATGAGTGATGCGGTCTATGCTTGTGCGATAAACGATGGCACTCCCAGCATTCGCAGCGGACTAAGCAACAGGGCCTGCACGGGGCCTTGGCTTTTCTGACATGGACCGGACATGAATCAAACCAACCTGCAATTCAAAACCCTGCTGTTGCTGCTGGCCCTGGTGACCATCGCTTTTATCTGGATATTGCTGCCGTTCTACGGTGCGGTGTTCTGGGCGGTGATCCTCGGCATTATCTTTGCCCCGATGCAGCGGCGCCTGCAACAGCGGTTCAGCTGGAACCGCAACCTGACGTCCCTGGCGACGCTGACGGTGTGCCTGATCATCGCGATTTTGCCGGTGATCATTACCAGTGTGCTGCTGGTGCAAGAGGGCGCGACCCTGTACAAAAATATCGAAAGCGGCAAGTTGGACGTGGCCGGGTATATCGAGCAATTCAAAAACGTCCTGCCGCCATACTTCCAGCACCTGCTGGACCGTTTTGGCATGGGCAACCTGGAAGGCCTGCGCGAAAAGATCGTCAAGAGTGCGATGCAGGGCAGCCAGTTCTTTGCGACCCAGGCGTTCAGCTTTGGCCAGGGCACGTTTGATTTCCTGGTGAGTTTTTTCATCATGCTGTATCTGCTGTTTTTTCTGCTGCGCGACGGTCCGGAGCTGGTGCGCAAAGTGCGCACGGCGGTGCCGCTGGCCGAGCCGCAAAAGCGCCGTTTGCAGCTCAAGTTCAATCGCGTGGTGCGGGCCACGGTCAAAGGCAACGTGCTGGTGGCCGTGACCCAAGGTGCGCTGGGCGGTTTGATTTTCTGGTTTCTGGATATTCCCAGCGCGTTGCTCTGGGCGGTGTTGATGGCGTTTCTGTCGCTGCTGCCAGCCGTGGGGGCGGGGATTGTGTGGGGCCCGGTGGCCATCTACTTCCTGTTGAGCGGTTCGATCTGGCAGGGCGTGGTGCTGGCGGTGTTCGGCGTCTTCGTGATCGGCTTGGTGGACAATGTGCTGCGCCCGATCCTGGTGGGCAAGGACACCAAGATGCCGGATTACCTGATCCTGATCTCGACCCTGGGCGGGCTGTCGGTGTTTGGCCTGAACGGGTTTGTGATCGGGCCGCTGGTGGCGGCGTTGTTTATGTCGAGCTGGGCGCTTTTTGTCGAAAGCAAACCGCGGGTCAAGCTGCCGCTGCCTTAGCCGTTACAGACGGCGAGCTTCAGGCGTGCAGCCTGAAGCTCGACGCCTGTTGAAGCTGCTTTTCGGCGGCCGATAACGACGTGAGCGGGCCGCTGATGGGCTCGCCATCGCGCACCAGGTACCAGCAAGCCAGCAGCCCCAGCTTGCGAAGAGGGGCGGGAACGGCGCTGCCGATAACGGACATGATCTGAACAGTGGGCATAGAGACCTCCAATTGCTATGGAGGCCACCTTACGGCGCTGCGGGCCGAAGGAAAAATCAACCGGCTCGATAGTCGTCATCAACACAAGACGTCAATCCACCACTTGATCGAGCATGATCACCACTTCCTGCTCACTGAGCAGCCCCTTGTGCACCAGGTTTTCCGCCAACAACGCCAGGAACTTCGCGCTGCGATGGCCTTCAAGGTGCTTGAGCTCTGTGAGTGCGCTGTAGACCTTGCTGGACGTGCACAGGCCGGCGGTGCGGTGCGGGTTTTGCGTGGGCATGGTCAGTCGTCCTTAATTGTTATTGGCTGGACAGAATCAATAGTGAGAGGGCTTGGTGACACAAACATGACAGCGCAAGCCTGGTTCGAGCAAGTAGACATTAGCCATAATGATGTGCGATTACGCCTCGAGCATTGTCCTCACAGCGACCTTTGCAGGGTAAATCCGGACCTTTGAGGCAAAAAAAGGCCCCGCGTGTAAGCGGGGCCTGATCCTGGGATGTTAATTGCGCGTTACCAGCCGCGGCCGTAATAGCCATGGGGAGGGCCGTAGTAACCGCGTGGTGGGCCGTAATAAACCGGCGCCGGGCGATAATAAACCTGCTGTTGCACATACACCGGTGGCGGCGGAGCGTAGTAGACCGGAGGAGGCGCGGCATACACCGGTTGCGGCTGAACGTAAACCGGTTGCTGCACATAGACCGGCTGGGATTGGCTGGCAACCACCGAGCCGACAACGGCTGCGCCGACTAAAGCACCCAATACGGCCGGGCCACCCCAACCACCACCGTGGGCGGAGGCTTGGCCTGCCATAGCGAGTGCGCCGATAAGCAAGGCGATTTTGGGGATTTTACGGATCATGGTCATTCCTCGGTTAGCCCCTGCGCTTGTGGTCTGCAATCAATAGACTCAAGGATTGTCGCGGGGATACTTTTAAGACAACGTATTTCTGAAAAACAGCACAGCCGATAGGTAAAGGTTGTGTAAGGTCTGTACCCAATTGCTTACTCAAAGGAGTTTTCCATGCAGATGCACCCCAACAAGGACACCCAACTGTGCATGTCATTGTCGGCGCGTCCCGGGAATTTTGGCTTGCGTTTCCATAACCATCTGTATGAACAGTTGGGTCTGAACTTCTACTATAAGGCCTTCAGCAGCCAGGATTTACCCGGCGCGATCGGCGGTATACGCGCACTGGGCGTTCGCGGTTGCGGCGTTTCCATGCCATTCAAGGAAGCCAGCCTTGCGTTGGTCGATGAGCTGGACGACTCGGTCAAAGCCATTGCCTCCCTCAACACCATCGTCAACACCGACGGCCATCTCAAGGCCTACAACACCGACTACATCGCCGTCGAACAACTGCTGAAAAAGCACGCGGTACCGAAGGAATCCACCTTTGCCCTTCGCGGCAGCGGCGGAATGGCCAAAGCCGTGGCCAGTGCCCTGCGCGACGGTGGTTACGCCCATGGCGTGATTGTGGCGCGTAACGAAGCGGCCGGTCGGGCCCTGGCCCAAAGCCTGGGGTATGAATGGCAGGCAGAGCTGGGTGACTTGCGCCCGCAGATGTTGGTCAACGTGACACCGATCGGCATGACCGGTGGGGCAGAGGCGGATCAACTGGCGTTTGAAGCAGAAGCTGTGGATGCCGCCGATACCGTCTTCGATGTCGTGGCGATTCCCGCCGAAACGCCGCTGATCGTGCGCGGTCGAGCCAAAGGCAAGCGAGTGATTACCGGCCTCGAAGTGATCGCGATCCAGGCGTTGGAGCAATTTGTGCTGTACACCGGCGTGCGGCCCACGGATGAACAGTTTCAAGCCGCAGTGGCCTTCGCCCGAGCCTGAAAACCACTGGAGCTAATGTGGGAGCGGGCTTGCTCGCGAATACGGTGTGTCAGTCGACGAATGTGCCAACTGAACCACCGCCTTCGCGAGCAAGCCCGCTCCCACATTGTTGATCGAGTTATGCCTGTTCCAGTTGTGCCAGGCGTTCCTCAAGCGCTGCGATTCTGGATTCAAGCTCTTCGATACGATCCAGAGAAACCGCCCCCGTCGACCGCTCCACCGGAGTCCCCCGTGCCGCCAGAATCACCTCGATATCCGCCGGATCCCCCAGCGCGTGGGTATAACGGTCTTCCCGCTGCCCGGCCTGACGCGGCACCAGCACCGCCAGCCCGCGCGCAATCAAACGCTCCAGCTGGTGTACGACTTGCTCGGCGTCTTCAAAGTCATGCATGCGCCCGCTGCGAGTTAGCAGTTCATTGACCGTCTGCGGCCCGCGCAGAAACAGCAGCCCGATCAGGATCACCTGGGCCGGCACCAGCTCCAGTGCCTTGTCCACGCGATGCTCCCAGCGGTCGGCACGGCTGCCCATCACCAGGCGGGTAAAACCCTGGCCTTCCAGCGCACGCAGGCTTTGGCCGACCTGGCCCTGGCTGAGGTTCGTCACCGGTTCGCGGCTGGTCTTCTGGTTGCACGCCAGCACCAGGGCGTTAAGGGTCAGCGGGTAGGTTTCCGGGTTGGTCGCCTGTTTTTCGATCAGGCAGCCCAGGATGCGGATTTCCGTGCTGTTCAGGCGCGGCTCAGGGGTCTCGGTGTCGTGCTCGGCGGTCATCGCGCTTTCCCTATGCAGTGAACCCACTAGCCTAATCCTGAAAAAATAAAAGACAAGCGGCACGCGCGGCTGGCATGTCTATAATCGCCGCTGGTTCCAAACCCTGCCATTACCGTGAGACTGTCATGACTATTTCCCTGTACGCCGCCTCCATCCCGGTCTTCAAGCAAATGCTCAACGCCCTGAGCGATGTGCTGAACAAGGCCGAAGCCCACGCCACCGCCAAGAACATCGAGCCAAACGCCTTGCTGCAAGCGCGCCTGTTTCCGGACATGTTCCAGCTGGTGCGCCAGGTCCAGATCGCTGTCGACTTCGCCAAAGGCGTTTCCGCGCGTCTGGCCGAGATCGAAGTGCCGAAGTACGAAGACAGCGAAGTGACCTTTGCCGACCTGCAAGCACTGATCGCCAAGGTGCTGGCATTTGTCGACACCATCAAGCCTGAGCAAATCGACGGCAAGGAAGGCATCGAGATCATCACCCGCCCAGGCACGCCGAAAGAGAAGCGCTTCAGCGGCCAGTCCTACCTGCTGACCTACGGCCTGCCGCAGTTCTTCTTCCACGTCACTACCGCTTACGCTCTGCTGCGTCACAACGGTGTGGAAGTGGGCAAGCGTGATTACATGGGCGCTTTCTAAGCCCATAAAAAAGCCCGGGGTTGTTCTTGATCGAACGCCCCGGGCTTTTTCATGCCTGACAGTTAAGCCAATTGCTCATCCTTGCCCAGGCACGCCGCAGCAGTAAACAGCACATCGGTGGACGAGTTGAGCGCGGTTTCCGCCGAATCCTGCAGCACGCCGATGATGAAACCGACGGCCACCACCTGCATGGCAACTTCGCTGGGAATACCAAACAGGCTGCACGCCAGTGGAATCAACAGCAGCGAGCCGCCGGCCACACCCGACGCACCACAGGCACAGATCGCCGCGACCACGCTGAGCAGCACGGCGGTGGGCAGGTCGACGGCAATGCCGAGGGTGTGAACCGCTGCGAGTGTCAGCACGGTGATAGTGATTGCCGCACCGGCCATATTGATGGTGGCGCCCAGCGGAATCGACACCGAGTAAGTGTCTTCATGCAAGCCCAGGCGTTTACTCAGCGCCAGGTTCACCGGAATATTCGCCGCCGAACTGCGCGTGAAGAAAGCGGTAATGCCGCTCTCACGCAGGCACATCAGCACCAGCGGGTAGGGGTTGCGGCGCAGTTTCCAGAACACGATGGCCGGGTTGACCACCAGCGCCACGAACAGCATGCAGCCGATCAGCACCATCAGCAGGTGGACGTAGCCGAGCAGGGCGCCGAAGCCGGAGGTGGCCAGGGTTGAGGCCACCAGGCCGAAGATGCCAAGCGGTGCGAAGCGAATCACCATGCGCACGATCAGCGTCACGCCGTTGGACAAATCCTCCAGCACGGTGCGGGTGGTTTCACCCGCGTGACGAATCGCGATGCCCATGCCGATGGCCCAGGCCAAAATGCCGATGAAGTTGGCGTGCATCAGTGCGCTGACCGGGTTATCCACCACGCTGAGCAGCAGGCTTTGCAGCACCTCGCCGATGCCGCCGGGCGCACTGACGCTGGCATCGTGGGTGGCGAGCACCAGCATCGAGGGGAACAACGTACTGGCAATCACTGCGACCACGGCGGCAGCGAACGTGCCCAGCAGGTACAGGAACAGGATCGGCTTGATATGGGTTTCCTGGCCGTGTTTATGACTGGCAATCGATGCCATCACCAACACGAAGACCAGAATCGGCGCCACGGCCTTGAGCGCGGCGACAAACACCTTGCCGATAAAACCGGTGGCCTTGGCCGCCTCTGGCGCGAACAACGCCAGAAGGATACCGGCGACCAGGCCGAGGATGATTTGCGTGACCAGGCTGACGCGAGCCAGTCGTTGCAGCAGGGAAGGGGCAGCAGTCATAAACACATGTCTCTATTTTTTTGAAGGCACAGCGGCGCACGCAGAACGGGCTGTAGGACGCGGGGCGCGGAGTCTAGCACGCTGTACAAAGTGTTCCGTGCGATGCGGCATTCGGTCACCCGCGGCTGCGGGCCTTGGCCAAATCCCGACATACTCTGTTAACATTCCCGCCTCTCACCTTTCCTATCCGTCAGCGAGCCCTTCGGGCTGTCGTTGATGTCGTCGTTTCTGGAGTTTTCATGCTGTTTCCCATCCTGCTGCTGTCGGCCGCCGGCTTTACCGTGCTGACCACAGAATTCATTATCGTCGGCCTGTTGCCGTCCATTGCCCGGGACTTGGATGTCAGTGTCCCCCAGGCCGGGCTGCTGGTGACCTTGTTTGCCTTTACCGTGGCGGCGTTTGGTCCGTTTCTTACGGCGTACTTCGCGCGCTTTGGGCGCAAGCGTCTGTTCATCAGCATTCTGATCATGTTTGGTGTGGCCAATACGGTGGCCGCGCTGGCGCCGAATATTTGGGTAATGGCAGTGGCACGGTTGATCCCCGCGTTGGGGCTGCCGGTGTTCTGGGCCCTGGCCAGTGAAACCGCAGTGGATATCGTCGGCCCGGAATACGCCGGGCGCGCCATCGAAAAGATTGGCTTTGGCATCGTCTGCGCCACCGTGTTCGGCATTCCAGTGGGCACGTTGACTTCGGACATGTTCGGCTGGCGCACCGCGTTCGCGATCCTCGCCGTGGTGGCGTTGGCCAAGGCTTTGCTGCTGTTTATCTACTTGCCGGTGACTAGGCCGAAAAACGATCAAGTCACCCTGCGCTCGCAGTTCAAGATCCTGCGCAACCCGGTGATGCAGGGCCATATTTTGTTGTCGATCCTGGTGTTCAGCGGCATGTTCACTGCTTACACCTACTTGGCCGATATCCTCGAGCGCCTGGCCGGGTTCGACGGCACCCTGGTGGGCTGGTGCCTGATGGGCTTTGGCGCGGTCGGCCTGCTCGGCAACTCCCTGGGCGGGCGCGCGGTGGATCGCCACCCATTGATCGCCTCCATGGTGTTCTGCGGGTTCATGATCGCCGGCATGGTGGCCTTGGTTCCGGCGATTCATTCAACGATTGGCCTGGCAGCGGCGATGGCCGTGTGGGGCGTGACCCAGGCGGCGATGTTCCTGGTCAGCCATGTGCGGTTGATGAAGGCCGCGCCCCATGCCCCTGCGTTTGCCGCGTCGTTGAATATCGCTGGCGCCAACCTTGGGATCGGCTTGGGCGCGATGGTCGGCGGGCATGTGATCGACACCTTTGGCCTTGGCAGCCTGGGTTTTGCGGCGTCCGGTTTTATCCTGGTGTCGATCTTGCTGGCGCTGTGGCTGATGACCGTCAAGCAGCCGCTCGCATCCAACGCCTGAACCCTCAGGGCAGGGCGGTAAACAGCTCGCGTCGCGCCCCTTCGGTAATCGCCACAATGCCAGGGTGCTTGATTTTACGTTCCACCGAGATCGCGTAAAACGACTCGGTGACCGCATCGGTCTGACCGATCAGCGCCACGCCATACTGGCGCACCACCTCATCGGCAATCACGCTGGGGGCAATAAAAATGCCGCTGCCGGATTGCCCGAATGCCTGCATCAAGGCGCTGTCGTCGAACTCGCCGATGATCTTCGGTTGGATCTGCTGCTCGGCAAACCAGCGCTGCAAACGGCTGCGCACCACCGTCTCGGCTCCCGGAATCAACAGCGGCGCGCCCTGCAAGCTTTGTGGGAAGTCGCCGCCATACCTGTCAGCCAATGCCTGGGTGGCGAAAAAACTGATACCGCATTCGCCCAGCTTCTGGCTGTAGCCCTTGATGTCCAGGTGTGTGGGCATGGGGCTGTCGGAAATCACCAGGTCCAGGCGCTGGATCGCCAGGTCGGCCAGCAGGCGGTCGAGTTTGTCTTCGCGGCAGGTGATGCGGATTGGCTCGCTCAGCTCCATGGTCGGCGCGATCAGCCGGTACACGATGGATTTAGGCACCACGTCCGCGACTCCGACCCGGAACAGGATCTGCTGTTCGTTGGGCTCTGCGCGCAACAGCGCCTCCAGCTCATTACCGGTCTGGAACATTTGCTCGGCGTAGGGCAGGGCGCGGCGCCCGGCCTCAGTCAGTTCCAACTGACGCCCGACGCGCTGAAACAGCGCGATACCGAAGGTTTGCTCAAGCAAACTGATCTGACCGCTGATGGTCTGCGGCGTGAGGTTCAATTGCTCACAGGCGCGCACGATGCTGCCGGTCTTGGCCACCACCCAGAAGTAATGCAGTTGTCGGTAATTAAGCATCACGGTCTACACTTCGTAAAAAACGAAGTATATGTCAAAAAAATACGAATTTTCCTGAACTGTCCGCCTGCATAGAATGCCTCGCTATCGAGGGGCCACCATTTGGACCCGCTGGTTCTAACGAGGAATACATGATGAAACTCAATTCCCTGGGCGCCGCATCGTTGCTTGCGCTTTCATTGGTAGTGGTCAGCGGTTGTGATCAGGTTGAAAAGAGCGCCCAGCAAGTGCTGGGCAAGGCCACCGAATCTGCCAAGCAAGCCATCGATGAAACCCACAAGGCTGCCGAACAGGCATTGAGTGAAGCGACGCAAGGCTTGATCAGCCCGGAAAAAAACCAGGAACAGAACGAAAAAGAATCTGAATCGGGCAGCAAAGAAGCTTAATTTCCCGCACAACGTCAGGACTGACCTATGGATTACCTCTTACAACTGGCCGCCAGCCCCACCGCCTGGATCGCGCTGGCCACCTTGATCGTGATGGAAATCGTGCTGGGCATCGATAACCTGATCTTTATCTCGATTCTCACCAACAAATTACCCGAGAAGCATCGGGCCAAGGCACGCCGTATCGGTATCAGCATGGCGCTGGTATTGCGCTTGGGCCTGTTGAGTACCATCGCGTTTATCGTGCAGTTGACGGCGCCGGTGTTCGAAATCTTCGGCCAGGCGTTTTCATGGAAGGACATGATCCTGATCGCCGGTGGCCTGTTCCTGGTGTGGAAGGCGACCACCGAAATCCATCACAGCATGGACCCGGAGCCGGAGGCGAAAGAAACCGTCAGCAATGCCGTGACCATTGGCTTTGCCGCGGCCATCGGCCAGATCCTGCTGCTCGACCTGGTGTTCTCCATCGACAGCATCATCACCGCCGTGGGCATGACCGAGCACTTGCCGATCATGATCATTGCGGTGGTGGTTTCGGTGATCGTGATGCTGGTGGCGGCCGAACCGCTGGCCAAGTTCATCAACGACAACCCGACTGTGGTCATGCTGGCCCTGGGCTTTTTGATCATGATCGGCATGACGCTGATCGCCGAAGGCTTCGGCGCCCATGTACCAAAAGGCTACGTGTATGCGGCCATGGCGTTCTCGGCAGCGATTGAGTGCTTGAACATCGCACGACGCAATCGCCACCAGCGTTTGCTCGCCGCGAGGCAGTAACGCCAGAAACACACAAAGCCGGCTGAGCGCACGAGCGCCCAGCCGGCTTTTTGCTGTCTGATAGAATCCGCGCACTTGTTACCTTGAGGTCCACCATGAACGAGCCGATTCGCCTTACCCAGTACAGCCACGGCGCGGGTTGCGGCTGCAAGATTTCACCGCAGGTGCTGGAAGTGATCCTTGCCGGCAGCGGCGCGCAGAACCTCGACCCCAACCTGTGGGTCGGCAACGCCTCGCGCGACGACGCGGCGGTGTACGCCATCGACGACGAGCGCGGCGTGGTCTCCACCACTGATTTTTTCATGCCGATTGTCGATGATCCCTTCGACTTCGGCCGTATCGCCGCCACCAACGCGATCAGCGACATCTACGCCATGGGCGGCGACCCGTTGATGGCCATCGCCATTCTGGGTTGGCCGGTGAATGTACTGGCGCCGGAAATTGCCCGCGAAGTCATCCGTGGCGGCCGTTCGGTGTGCGACGCCGCCGGTATTCCGTTGGCCGGCGGGCACTCCATCGATGCGCCGGAGCCGATCTTTGGCTTGGCCGTCACCGGCATCGTGCAAAAACGCCACATGAAGCGTAACGACACCGCCACTGCCGGCTGCAAGCTGTACCTGACCAAGCCTCTGGGCATCGGTATCCTGACCACCGCCGAAAAGAAGGGCAAGCTGCGCGAAGCGGATATCGGCCTGGCCCGTGACTGGATGTGCACGCTCAACAAACCTGGCAGCCGTTTCGGCAAGTTGGCCGGCGTAACCGCGATGACCGATGTCACCGGTTTCGGTCTGTTGGGTCACCTGGTGGAAATGGCTGATGGCAGTGGGCTCACGGCGCGCATCGAATACCAAAAGGTCCCACGCCTGGCCGGGATCGAGGACTACCTCGATCAGGGCTGCATGCCCGGTGGCACCTTGCGCAACTTCGACAGTTATTCGAGCAAGCTCGGGCGCCTGCAGGAACTGCACAAGCGCGTACTGTGCGATCCGCAAACCAGCGGCGGCTTGCTGATTGCCGTTAGCCCTGAAGGCGACGCCGAATTCCACACCGTGGCCGCCGAACTGGGCCTGAGCCTTGAGCCCATCGGCGAACTGGTTGAGCGACAGACCCACGCGGTAGAGGTGTTTTGATGGCAACTGACATCATCGACTACCGCGACATCTTCCTCAACGACCGGCCAATGATGGATACCCGCGCGCCGATCGAGTTCACCAAAGGCGCATTCCCCGGTGTGGTCAACCTGCCGCTGATGACCGACGACGAGCGCCAGCGGGTCGGTACCTGTTACAAACAGCAAGGCCAGCAAGCCGCTATCGTGCTGGGGCATGAACTGGTGTCCGGGGCGATCAAGGCCGAGCGTATTGAACAGTGGGCGCAGTTTGCCAAGGCCAACCCTGAGGGCTACTTGTACTGCTTCCGCGGTGGGCTGCGTTCGCAGATCGTGCAGCAATGGTTGAAGACCGAAGCCGGTATCGAGTACCCGCGAGTCGGCGGTGGCTACAAGGCCATGCGTACTTTCCTGCTGGAAACGCTGGAGCAGGCGACTGCGCAGTGTGACTTTGTGCTGCTTGGCGGCATGACCGGCACCGGCAAGACCGAAGTGCTCGGCCAATTGCGTAACGCATTGGACCTGGAAGGCCACGCCAACCATCGCGGCTCCAGCTTTGGCAAGCGCGCTACCGCGCAGCCGTCCAACATCGACTTCGAAAACCGCTTGGCTGTGGACCTGCTGAAAAAGCGCGCGGGGGGTATCGAGCAATTCGTGGTCGAGGACGAAAGCCGCATGATCGGCAGTTGTGCGCTGCCGTTACCCTTGCACCAGGGCATGCAGACGTTTTCGATGGTGTGGTTGGAAGACAGTGTTGAAGGCCGCGTGGAAAGAATCCTGCGTGATTATGTGGTCGACCTCTGCGCCGAATTCATTCAAGTATTTGGCGAAGACGGTCAGGCACTGTTCGCCGAGCGCCTGACCCAGAGCCTGGCCAATATCCACAAACGCCTGGGTGGCGAGCGCTTCCAGCGGCTGCAGGCGATCTTGCAGGATGCCCTGGAGGAACAGGCCCGCAGTGGTGCCGTGGACCTGCACCGGGTGTGGATCGAAGGTTTGCTGTGCGAGTATTACGACCCGATGTATGCCTTCCAGCGAGAACGCAAAGGCGCGCGGATCGAGTTTGCGGGCGAGCAGAGCGCCGTGGTGGAGTACTTGCGCGAGCGCAGTGGCAAGTCAGAATAATCAGCGGTGGCTAAGGGCCTCTTCGCGAGCAAGCCCGCTCCCACATTTGACCGCGTTTATCCTGTAGGAACGTGGTCGAGATGTGGGAGCGGGCTTGCTCGCGAAAGCGCCCTGAACCTCACCCGAACTCTACAGGATGACCGCCCCGATCAACCCGCACATCACGCCCACCACCATAGTCAGCACGGCCACCGTCACCAGCACTCGCGCATCGAAATCCTTGCGCAGCATCAACAGGGACGGCAGGCTCACGCTCGGCAGTGTCATCAGCAAGGCCACGGCCGGGCCGGTCCCCATGCCCAGGGTCATCATGGTTTGTACGATAGGGATTTCGGCGGCCGTAGGAATCACGAACAGCGTGCCGACGATTGCCAGTGGCACCAGCCACATCAGGCTGTTGGCCATGGCCCCATCGACATGGGGAAACAGCCAGACCCGCGCGGCGCCCAGTACCAGCACGGCAATGATGTAGATCGGGATCGTGCTCCAGAACAGCTGCCACAGGGTACGCAACCAACGGCTCAGGAACGGTTGCGATTCGCTCAGGCTGGCGTCGGCGACCGCGTTCAATGCGGCTTCGGGCACTTGATCGGGCCGGGCAATCCGCTGTGCCACCAACGAGACCCCGACCACCAGCACAATCCCCGCCACCAGCCGCAATGCGGTAAAGCCCCAACCCAATACAAAGCCCATGAACACCAGCGTCGCCGGGTTCAACACCGGGTTAGCGATCCAGAACGCCAACGCCGCACCCACCGACACGTTTTGACGGCGCATGCCCGCCGCCACAGGCGCCGCGCAGCAACTGCACATCATCCCCGGCAGGGCGAACAGGCCACCGCGCAGGGTCGAACCCAGCCCGGCGCGGCCAAACAGGCGCAGCAGCCAGTCACGGGGAATCAACACTTGCAGCAGCGAACCCAGAATTACCGCCAGCACGGCAGCTTTCCAGATCGCCAGGAAATACACCTGGGCGTAGGCCAGCGCGGCCGTCAGGGGCGCGGTTTGCTGGTCATTGAGAATCGAGGCGCCGATGCTGTGGTTATCCGCCGCGACGAATGCCTTGAGGTAGTAGGGCGACCACTTCACGTAGTAGAGGCCAATGCAGGCCACCAGCAGGAACAGCGCTGGTTTCCACCAGAACGACCAGCCCCGGTTGGGCTGGGTGGAGACGAGGTTGGGCATGGTGCTGATCCGCAGATGATTCAATAGCGACGCATCATACGCTTGTGCCGCGCCGGCTTCAGATATCTGCGCTGACCTGAGTTGCATCCGGGCATGTCTGCTGGCCGTTATCCAGGCCTTGCTTGTAGTTGCGGCTCAGCAGCGACGCCTTGCCGTTGTGCCAGGTCAACGTCAGTACATACAGCGTGTCGAAGTCACTGCCCGACCAGTCTTCGGTGATGGTGTGTTTTTCGCCCGAAGCCTCACTGGCCACTTTGTTGATCAGCTCCGGCAGGTAGCCGTGCGACCAGGCGGTGTAGATGATCGCGTTGTGATACTTGTCTTCCACCAATTCGTCGGCGAGGGCACTGGTGTCGTTGGCCGAGAACTTGATGTTCACTGGCAGGCCCAGCTTGATCGCGCTGGGGCTGATGGTCATCAGCGGCCGAATGTAGCTGTAGGAATTATCGTGCTCGCCTTCCTCGACATTACGCGTCGGGTTGGGCGCAAACACGAAGTTGGCTTTGCCGAATTTCTCCGGCAGCACGGTGGCCAGGTTCATCGCGCGGTTCAGGCCCTGGCAATTGAGCTGGCCCAGGCCGCCGACGGGTTTTTCGCCGTGGCGCAGGAATACCAGGGTTTGCACGCCATCCACCGGGCCGGCGCTGCTGATGCGCGACTCCAGGCTCAGGCCGATGGCGCCGCCTGCCAACAGCAGCGGCAGCATGATGTACGAATAACGTTTAAGGCGTTGCGCAAGGCACAGAGGCTTGATTGTCATTAGGTTCGAGTCTTCAGTGCATCGGATTAAGGCGGACAAGCCGGGACCCAGCGACGCATCCGGCGTCCTGCGGTTTTTCCGTGTCGTTGTAACAGGGTGTCTCCTTTCACCGTAATGGCGCACTTAAGAGTGCGTATCGGCATTTTGGTTCGCCTGCGCGCACGATAGCGTGGTTATGTTGCGCAATGATGACCCATGCAGGACGGCGTTGGGGTGGCTATCATGGGTGCTTTCCGCCTGGGGATTTCCCGATGAATGCACTCGCCGCTTTCCCGATCAACAGCAAATGGCCCGCCCAGCATCCGGAGCGTTTGCAGCTGTATTCGCTGCCCACGCCCAACGGCGTCAAAGTGTCGATCATGCTTGAAGAGCTGGGCCTGCCCTACGAGGCGCACAAGGTCAATTTCGAGACCCAGGACCAGTTGTCCCCGGAATTTCTGTCCCTGAACCCCAATAACAAGATTCCCGCGATCATCGACCCCAATGGCCCGAGCGGTCAGCCGCTGGCGTTGTTCGAATCCGGTGCGATCCTGATTTATCTGGCGGAAAAAACCAGCCAGCTGCTTTCCGAAGACCCGGCCACCCGCTATGAAACCCTTCAATGGCTGATGTTCCAGATGGCCGGTATCGGCCCGATGTTCGGCCAGGTCGGGTTCTTCAACAAATTTGCCGGCAAGGCCTACGACGATAAACGTCCGCGTGATCGCTACGTCGCCGAGTCCCGGCGATTACTGGAAGTGCTTGAAAAACGCCTGCTGGGCCGCACCTGGATCATGGGTGACGAGTACAGCATCGCCGACATCGCCACCTTTCCGTGGATTCGCAACCTGATCGGCTTCTATGAGTCCGGCGATCTGGTCGGCATCGCCGACTTTCCTAATGTGCTGCGCGCGCTGGACGGCTTTGTCGCACGTCCGGCGGTAATTCGTGGTTTGAACGTACCTGCGTGACCCTAGAGCGTCGAAGTATGCCGACCTTTGATTTCAAGCAACTGGATGTATTCAGCGGCGTTTCGCTCAAAGGCAACCCACTGGCGGTGGTGCTGGGCGCTGACAGCCTCACTGACCAGCAGATGGCCGATTTTGCTAACTGGACCAACCTGAGCGAGACCACGTTTTTGCTGACGCCGCGTGATCCTCGGGCTGACTATCGGGTAAGAATTTTCACCACGCTCACAGAGCTGCCGTTCGCCGGGCACCCGACGCTGGGCAGTTGCCATGCCTGGCTGCAGGCGGGCGGCGTACCGAAGGGCGACGAGATCATCCAGGAGTGCGAAATCGGCCTGGTGCGTGTCCGTCGTGAAGGCGGCGAGTTGGCGTTCATTGCGCCACCGTTGTTGCGCACCGGCCCGGTGGATGCACCTCTGCTTGAGCGCGTGCGCCTGGGGTTGGGCCTGGCGCCCGAAGCCATCGTGAGCAGTCAATGGGTCGACAATGGCGCGGGCTGGCTGGCGGTGATGTTGGCTGATCGTGACCAAGTGCTTGCTTTGCAGCCGGACTACTCGCAACTGCATGGTCTGGCGATTGGCGTCATTGCAGCTTGTGACCCGGCGCGCGACGCCGTGGACACGCACTTCGAAGTCCGCGGCTTTATCGCCGGCGACGGCGCTCAGGAAGACCCCGCCACTGGCAGCCTGAATGCCGGCATTGCCCAATGGCTGTTGAGCGAGGGGCTGGCGCCCGACTGTTACGTGGTCAGCCAAGGCACGGCCATGGGGCGCGCCGGGCGTATACGCGTCGAGCGCCACGGCGATGAAATCTGGGTCGGCGGTGCGGTTGCGGTGTGCATCGACGGGCGAGTACAGCTCTAGATCAATGAATTGTTACGGGCTGCGCAATACACTATTGGCCCCTTGGCGTTTGTGCTGCCGGGGCCAGGGGGCATAAGCTTTCGCCCCAACTATTTCTGCCTCTATTCAGGACAGCCATGACCAGCCAGTTCCCCCAAGCCCGTCCACGCCGCCTGCGCCGCTCTGCGGAGCTGCGTGGTTTGTTCCAGGAATCCGAATTCACCCTCAACGATTTGGTACTGCCGATTTTCGTCGAAGAAGAAATCGACGACTTTGTGCCGATCACCAGCATGCCGGGTGTGCAGCGTATTCCTGAAAAGAAACTGGCCGCTGAGATCGAGCGCTATGCCCGCGCCGGGATTAAGTCAGTCATGACCTTCGGCGTGTCCCACCACCTGGACGCCAACGGCAGCGACACCTGGAAAGAGCGCGGCCTGGTCTCGCGCATGTCCTCGATCATCAAGGACGCCGTGCCGGAAATGATCGTGATGTCCGACACCTGCTTCTGCGAATACACCGACCACGGCCATTGCGGCGTGATGCACGGCGCCCACGTCGACAACGACACGACCCTGGTCAACCTCGGCAAACAAGCCGTGGCCGCCGCCCGCGCCGGTGCTGACGTAATCGCACCGTCTGCTGCGATGGACGGCCAGGTCCAGGCAATTCGCCGCGCCCTGGACGACGCTGGCTTCACGCATATTCCGATCATGGCCTACTCCACCAAATTCGCCTCGGCCCTCTACGGCCCGTTCCGCGAAGCCGGCGGCAGCGCGCTCAAAGGCGACCGCAAAAGCTACCAGATGAACCCCATGAACCGCCGCGAAGCCGTGCGCGAATCGCTGCTCGATGAGCAGGAAGGCGCAGACGCGCTGATGGTCAAGCCAGCCGGTGCCTACCTCGACATCATCCGCGACATCCGCGAAGCCTCGCGTTTGCCGGTGGCGGCGTATCAGGTGAGTGGTGAGTACGCGATGATCAAGTTTGGTGCCCAGGCAGGGGCGATTGATGAGGCGCGGGTGGTGCGCGAGACGTTGGGGTCGATTAAGCGTGCGGGGGCGGATTTGATTTTTACTTACTTTGCGATGGATTTGGCGTTGGCGGGGATTTAATTCCGGCGATTGACCCTGTGGCGAGAGATTTGCTCGCTGCAGGCGCTTCTAACTGCACTTATACCGAGTCAGCCTAGTTTTAGCAAAAGTCGTGTTGCTCCCGTATGTCGTTGGTGAGACCGCTCTCTTCATAAGAGAAAATAGGCACAAGCTCACCGTCCGGAACTCCCATAGTCATCTCGTAGGCGACAAGTCCGTTAGACATATGCGAAGACATCCCTGATGGGTGGACATTGATTTTTGCGCCCTTGCATAAAAACTTAATATGTTTAAAGTCTGCCCTCATTAAACCGAAGCAGTCGTAGAGGTCCAGTGCTGTGTAGGCGCTTCGTGTTTCATCGCTCATCAGTAGGTAAAGGATGGGTTTGCACCCCTCGTATTCGATGATTGCGTTTCACGTGTTCCGTTTTTAATGATCTATTTTCTTAGTTGAAGTTCTCATAATCGCTTGCATCTAATGATTTTATCCAGCTTTTGAAGAAATCCACTTGTTCTTGTGGATTGTTTGTTAGGTTATTTTCTTCATAATCAAATATATGAACGATATCAGCCCGTGATGCTTGTTTGCCTAATGTCATTTCATATGCAACAAGCCCATTGCTCATTTGAGAGGCCATTCTCGACGGCATGACGTTTATTTTTGCTCCCTTACAAAGAAATGTAATATGAGGGAAGTCTGCTCTGACCTTTGCTAAGCAAACAAAAATATCCTTTCCCGTGTAGATTTTTTTGAAATTTTCAGCCTCGGAAAATGTCATTGAAAGATTCTCAACGCTATATTTAACGGTAACTTCCAATCTTTGATTGCCGATAGCTACTTTTATTTTTTGCGTATTCATACTATTTCTTGTTCAGGTTGGGGATTGAGTACCCTACATAGCTTCCGTCACTTTTTACAGGTGTCATGCCCAAAATGTCTTCTGGGTCTATTTTGTGATGGACTGCAAATTCTTTCTCATTAGAGAATGGTGTCATTTTGCCGAGTTCTAAATTTACATCATGGCCCGGTATGCTTTTTATAACGTATAAATAACCGTCCCTCGTGCCGAACCCGGTTGAAAAATCTATAGCGGTGAGTCTTGATGGAGAGGTGCTTATAAAATTACTAGGCGGATCGTTGCTGTTTAGAGCGTGAAGGTAAAGGTCGTTGCTTTCTCCCTTGCTCTTGAACCCCGTTTTAAAAACTTCATCCGGATGTTTCCTATCTCCCCGAAATAAGTAGTCCTCGTCATCACTTGATTGTGGTGGTTCAGGTTCGTTTTTGTAAACGTTCGCTTTTGTCGAAGGCTCATCAGCAGATGTTACTTTAAGCTTGCACCCACCTTCACCAGGGCATGTGTTCAATCCCAGCGGGTCAACCCACCCTGTAGGATTGGGCACGTACCGGTACGCGTTGATCCCACCTGCCAGCTTCACCGGGTCGGGCGTCAGGTAACGACCGATATCTGGATTGTAGTAGCGATGGCGGTTGTAGTGCAGTCCGCTTTCCGGGTCGAAGTATTGGCCTTGGAAGCGCAGCGGGTTGTCGATTTTGTTGATGTCTAGGCGGCTGATCTGGCCATAGGCGCGGTAATGCGCGGACCAGACGATTTCGCCGTCGGGGGCGGTGAGTTCCTGCGGGGTGCCGAGGTGGTCAAGTTGGTAGTGGTAAGGCTGGATATCTTTTGGGCCGAAGCCTTCCAGCAATGCTAACGGCCGAAAGCTGTCCGGCTCGTAGAGGTAACTGCGATGACGATCCGCGTGATGCTCCGCAACCAGCTTGTCGCCTTGCCAGAAAAACTCCGTCGTTATGTCGTCGACGGTTTTGCTGATGCGCCGACCAAACGGGTCGTAGCAGTAGCTCGCGGTTTGGCCGTTGGGTTGAGTGATACCAATCAACCGATGCTGGCAGTCGTAGCGGTACTCGGTAACGAGCTGGTGGCCCTTACCGCGCCTTTGGCGGATCAGATTGCCGAACGCGTCATAGTCGTAATGATGATCGCCCTGCATCACCAACCGATTCCCCGCCACGATGTCCGGGCCGGGGCGGTCCTGCATCAGCAGGTTGCTGGCCGGGTCATGGCCGAATCGCTCTTGCACGTCTTGCGAGTGATCGGCCCGAGTCAGACGGGCGAGGGGGTCGTAGTGGTAGTGGTGATCGCCTTTGCGCGTATCTAGCAGGCGGGTCAGGTTGCCGGATTTGTCGTAGTCGTAGTGGCGGCGGTAGAGGTCATGGTTTTCTTGAGTTACCGCGTGGGCGTGGAGGCGGTGTTGCTTGTCGTAGTGGTAGTGGCTGAGCAGTTGGCCTTGTTGGCGCTGGCGTTCGCGGCCGGTTTTGAACAGGTGGGACGTTAAGGTTTTGCCGTTCAGTTCGACGGTGGCGAGGTGGCCGCTTTTGTCGTGGTTGAAGGTGACGCGGTTGTTGTCCGGCAGGCGCAGGTTTTTCAGCTGGCCGCAGGCGTCGTAGCCGTAGCGTAAGGTGCCCCAGCCTTGGTGGTCGGCGGTGAGGCGGTTTTGGCTGTCGTATTCGTAGGCTAGCGCCCAGTGGCCGTCGTCGACGCTGAGGAGGTTGCCTTGGCGGTCGTAGGTGTAATCGACCACTCCACCGTCTGGGAGGGTTTTTCGTACGAGGCGGCCAGAAGGGTCTCGCTCATAGCGGGTGACTAACTGACTGCCATCGTCGCCGTGCTCGGTTTTCTCCAGCAGGTTGCCGTTGAGATCGTAGGCATAGGCCGTGCGTTGACCGTCAAAACCAATTTCCTGCTGGATCAGGCCGTTGGGGTGGTAATCAAGTCGGTAGGTCTCGCCGACTTCGTTTTCGATCTCGGTCAGCAGCAGCCGGGCGTTGTCGTAGCGGTATTTAACCTGCGTGCCATCGGCATTAAGGCGGCGGCTGACCAGGTGCAAACCGTCGGCATATTCGTAGCGGGTGACATGCCCCAATTCGTCACGTTCGGAGGTGATTTTTCCGTAGGGGTTGTAGCTGAATTCTCGCGTCGCTCCATCGGGTTTGGTGAGTTTCAACAAGCGCCCTGCGGCGTCCCATTGATACTGCGTCAGCGCGCCATGTTCATCCTCGCGCGCAACTTGTCGGCCGACGTCGTCATAGCGATACCGCTTAACCCCACCATTCGGCAGCTGTTCCTCAACGAGCTGCCCACGCTCATTCCAGACCAGCCGATGACAGCCGTTATCCGGGTACCAAACCCCAATCAGCTGCCCGTATTTGTCGTAGGTGTAGTCCGTAATGTGGCCGTCAGGATCTGTCTGACGCGTAACATCGCCTTGTTCGTTACGCTCATACCTCCAAACCGCCTCGCCCCGCCGTACAACCCGTACGAACCCGTTGTCATGCTCGTAGGAAGTCGGCTCATTCTCCCCAGGAAACATCGCCACCAAACGCCCGGCTTCGTCGTACTGATACGCCGTCACCGCCCCCAGCGGGTCTTGCTCAACCGTCAGCCGACCCTTGTCGTCATAGGATTTGAAATGCTCCGCACCGTCCGGATCAATCCGCTGCACCAGCCGCGCCCGCTGATCGTGGACATACACTTCCTGACTGCCGTCAGCGTTGTGAACCGTAACCCTGCCGTTGTCATCCCAGACATAGCGCGTGTCCATCTGCGAAAAACTGGCCCAATGCCGAACACAGCGCGCGGCCTTGCCAGACCGTTCCCACGCCCAAAAGAAACTCGCGCCACCGGCCAGCTGCCGCTCAAGAATGACGTGCTGATCGTCGTACCGATAAACCTCACTTTCACCTACAGCATTGGTCGCGGAAACCAGTCGCCCAGCGTCGTCATAGGCGTAGGAAACGACGTTCTGCTCCGTCACCCACACATATGGCTCACGGCCTTTGGCGCGATGAACCTGATAGTCCACGGCCACAATGCGCCCCAGTTCGTAGCGCAAAAACAGCGACCGACCCGCGCCGTTATCCAGCCGCTCAATCCGCCCCAAACGATCACGAGAAATCCGCAGTCGGTTGTCATACGCATCGCTGATTGTTGTCAGCTGACCATCGCGAAAGTGATAAAAGCGTGATGCCTGAGCCAGCACCAACTCATCAGGCTGCGACCCCAGGTAAATCGCCGCTTCGGCCAAGCTGTTAGTGATTGCTGGTCGAGCAGCAGTAGGCAACGGAAATTCCGTACTGCGATTCTCATGATCCGTCCAAACCACCGAATCACCCGCAACCACCAACCGCTGCGCCAGCGCATGACTCCAGCCAAACCCCAACCCGCAATCCACTTCCACCGCACTGGTGCGATACAATCGCGTCCACTCAAACGGCAAAATCCCGTCCAGCGCGCCATCAGTGAGGGTCAGCAATTCCTCCCCGGTGACCATGGACACCGGGCAGCCATTGGTGGCGGTTTTGTCGGCAGGCGCCGCCGCGTCTCCCTGGGGATTCTTCGCAGCAACAGGCACATCATCGACGTGTTCCTGGCGCACCAACGCGGTCTGCTGTTTCTTGGTACGAACCGCCGGCACTGGGTTGGAAACCAACTGATCCCCAGCCTTCAACGGTGCAACCGGCACCGTCTTGATTGGGGTTGCGGCACTCCGTCCCAGCAACGGCTTAACCACCTTGGCATGCGGCTCCAACCGGGGCATCACCAGCTTTTTAGCCAGCAACTCCAACAACTCCGACGTCCGCTCAGACTTGATATGCCCCAGCACCTTCGTACCCAGGCGCACCGCCACACCCACGCCTGCTGTCGCCCAAATCAGCAGCAGGTTGATCAACACCTCGCCAGTGATTTCCCCCATCAATTCATGCATTTCTTTCGGCGGCAGCATGCGCATCCAGCTGACCATTGCCGACACGTAAATGAACAACAATGGCTCATCGCTGAGCACCAGCAGGCCGTCGGCGATTGCGTCGTTGCCGAGCTTCAGCAGTTCATCAAGTTCAGTTTGGGAGATGTATTGCAGCAACTTCTCGCTGCTGGGCTTGATGTCCGCCAGTAAATCAACCAGTTGAGTTATGTTGTCCCACAGGCTGTAAAGCGCTTTGCCCATGCCACTTAGAAACGCCGTTTCCACCATCCTGCGCTGGTCTTGCGCGATAGCGTCCGTAAAGTCTTTCCAACGTGCCTCAAGCGTGCTGTTCCATTCGTCGCGCAGGCGCGCTTCCAGTTCCGCGATCACCGACTGATAAGACGCATACAGCGCCTTGACGTGATCCTTGGAAACGTTGGGATAAAAACTGATTCGGTACTGCTGGTTGCGATCACACTCGGTGATTTCAAGAATGCCGCTGGGGCCGATGGTCTTGTGGATCGGCTCACCCAGTGGGCCACCGTTGGGGTCGACGCGTTGCAGTATCACCGGCGTATCGCCGATGGGCACAAACTGCGTGCTTTGGAACATGTGCACCAGGGTCAACGTGCCGTTGGCCTGGCAGGTGGCGACGGTGCTGCTGGGAAAAATGGAGGGGGCTATGGGCGCGACAAGCGTCACTTCATCGCCAACCTTGAACACCTGCTCGACATCCAGCGCCGAAAAGCTCCAGAAGCTTAAAGCCCAGTCGTCAAAGGTGTTCAGGCAGCCCCGGAAATCACGTAAGACGCCTTCAACATCCGGCGCTTTGACGTCCATGGGCCTCAGGGCCAGCCGGCCAATAGCCGGGTTCAAGCGACAGCCCCGTCAATACGTGTTCCAACACAAAAAACCATCTGCAATCCCTCGCGCTGTGTGATCAGGCGAAGGACTTTGCCGAGGTTTTCAGGTGGTATCTGTAGAGCTTATCCGGGTGTTGCGTGGGATGTTTCGGTAGTCCTTGTCAGCGCTGCGCAAATGCCAGGTTCAAGCCCAATCCTGCAAAGGCTGCCGCAAAACTTCGGCGCAGCCAGTTCTGCACGCGCGGCGATTCGATCACGGCGCGGCGAAAGCCATTGGCCAACAAGCCATAGATGACAAAAACCGCAAACGTCATCGCCATGAATGCTGCGCTCAGTACCAGCATTTGCACGGCGGGCGAGACGTTGCCTGGGGTAACGAACTGGGGCAGAAAGGCCAGGAAGAAAATTGTCAGTTTGGGGTTGAGGATGTTCAACAGGAAACCACGGATCATCAGGCCGCGCGCTGTGGTTGCGGTCGGTGCGTCATTCATCGCGAAGGCCGAGCGATCACGCCAGGTGGCGTAGGCCAGGTAGAGCAAGTAGGCAACGCCCGCATACCTGAGCACTTCAAACGCCAACGCGCTGGTGTGCAGCAGGGCGGAGAGGCCGAGCACCGATGCCAGCAAGTGAGGCAGGATGCCAGCGGTACAACCCAGCGCAGCAAATACGCTGGCGCGCTTGCCGGCGGTGAGGCCGGTGGAGACGGTAAAGATCACACCGGTGCCGGGGATCAGCACGACGATCAGGCAGGTGACGAGGAAGTTCACACTGAGCATGGCATTCAAACTCCTTGTAGGAATGGTCGATGACAGATCCTGTCACGTTAGTTTGTGATTGGCGAGTACGGCAGGTCGGCGAACCCCGGTTAGACTTACCTGTCGATATCCGCAATGCCCGGCCCGTCGTTACCCAAGGAAGCCCCATGTATTCAAGCCGCCTGATCCTGTGCCTCACCACGTTGCTGGTGCTGGCCGGTTGCTCCACTTCACGCAGTCCGCAACAGCCGGAGCGTAGCGAGGCCGAGGTGAAAGCGCAGATAGTGCGCCTGCTGCCGGCGACGGTGCCGGACCGTGGTGGCTGGGCACAAGACATCTACACCGCCTTCGACACTCAGAAAATCTACCCCAGCACCGAAAATATCTGTGCCGTGCTGGCAGTCACCGAGCAAGAGTCCACCTATCAGGTCGACCCGCCGGTGCCAAACATGGGCAAGATCGCCCAGGATGAAATCCTGCGCCGTGCCGGCAAGGTCCATGTGCCGGCCTTTGTGGTGCGCAGCGCACTGCAATTGCGCTCGCCTACCGGCAAGTCCTACGCCGAGCGTTTGAGTGCTGCACGCACGGAGAAGGACCTGAGTGGAATCTTTGACGATTTCATCAGCGTGGTGCCTCTGGGTAATACCTTATTTGGCGGTTTCAACCCGGTGCATACCGCAGGCCCCATGCAAGTCAGCATCGACTTTGCACAGAAACAGGCCCGGGGTTATCCCTACACAGTGGACGGCACGATTCGCCGTGAAGTCTTCACGCGGCGCGGCGGCATGTATTTCGGCATCGCCCACTTGCTGGGCTACCCGGTCAGTTATGACCAGCCGCTGTACCGCTTTGCTGACTTCAACGCCGGTTGGTACGCCAGCCGCAATGCCGCGTTCCAGGCCGCCGTCAGCCGCATTACTGGCACCGAGCTGGCGTTGGATGGCGACTTGATTCGCTATGGCTCATTGTTGCCGGGCACCACTGAGTTGGCGGTGCGCTCCCTGGGGGCCAAGTTGGACATGCGCAATCCGACCATCCGTAGCCAGTTGGAGAAGGGTGAGCAATTGGACTTTGAGGAGACCACTCTCTACAAACGCGTATACGCGCTGGCTGATAAAGCGGCCGGCAAGCCAATGCCACGGGCGATACTGCCGGGCATCGTGCTGAAAAGCCCGAAGATAACCCGCAACCTGACCACCGCGTGGTTCGCCAAGCGCGTGGATGATCGGTATCAGCGCTGCATGAAGCGCTGATTATTGTCGCTGGCGGGCGTGTCGTGGCGAGCGGCTTGTTGTGGCGATCGGGCTTTCTGTGGCGAGCGGGCTTGCCCCGCGTTGGGCTGCGAAGCAGCCCCCAGTCAAGCAGAACGCGGTATGTCAGTCATCACTCGGTGCCTGGTTCTGGGGCCGCTTCGCAGCCCAACGCGGGGCAAGCCCGCTCGCCACAACGGGCCTTTTCTCATGTTGCTCTTTGAATCAGTTGCGCTCGAGGGCGAGGGCTACACCCTGGCCGCCACCGATGCACAGCGTCGCCAGGCCTTTCTTGGCGTCGCGCTTGATCATTTCATGCAGCAAGGTCACCAGCACGCGGCAACCCGAGGCACCGATCGGATGGCCGATGGCGATGGCACCGCCATTGACGTTGACCTTCTCGGCGTCCCACTCCAGCTCTTTGCCCACCGCCAAAGATTGCGCGGCGAAGGCTTCGTTGGCTTCGATCAAGTCAAGGTCGCCCAGGCTCCAGCCGGCTTTGTCCAGGCAGCGGCGAGTGGCCGACACCGGGCCGATGCCCATGATGGCTGGATCGACGCCGGCGTTGGCGTAGCTGGCGATACGTGCCAACACAGGCAGGCCGAGGGCTTTGGCCTTATCTGCACTCATCAACAACACTGCAGCGGCGCCGTCGTTGAGGCTGGAAGCGTTGCCGGCAGTGACGCTGCCGTCTTTCTTGAATGCAGGTTTGAGTTTGGCCAGGGATTCGGCGGTGGTACCGGCGCGCGGTTGTTCATCCACGGCGAAGGCCACTGGGTCGCCTTTGCGCTGGGGAATCAGGATCGGCGTGATTTCATCGACAAACCGACCCGCTTCAATCGCGGCAGCGGCTTTCTGCTGGGAAGCGGCGGCGAACGCGTCCTGGGCTTCACGGCTGATGCCGTACTTGTCCACCAGGTTCTCGGCGGTGATGCCCATGTGGTAGTCGTTGAACGCATCCCACAGGCCGTCGGTGATCATGCTGTCGATCATCTTGGCGTGACCCATGCGCAAACCGGTGCGCGCAGCAGGCAATACGTACGGCGCCAGGCTCATGTTCTCCATGCCGCCGGCAATGATGACCTCGGCGTCGCCGCAACGGATGGCCTGGGCGCCCAAGTGGAGGGCCTTGAGGCCCGAGCCGCAGACTTTGTTCAGGGTCAAGGCGGGTACGGCGTGGGGCAGGCCGGCGAGAATCGAGGCCTGGCGCGCAGGGTTCTGGCCACTGCCTGCGGTGAGTACCTGGCCGAGGATGACTTCATCCACTTGAGCCGGGTCCAGGCCGGTCTGCTCCAGCAGGCGACGGATCACGGCCGCGCCCAGTTCCGGTGCCGGGATACTGGCCAGCGAACCTTGAAAGCTGCCCACGGCGGTGCGGGTGGCAGCAACAATCACGACGTCTTGCATGGAATCTGTCCTCACTGGAAGTGCATTTCTGGAACGTGGTCCGGGACGATCAGTTTACCGGCGGTCTTGCTTACAATCTCTTCAACGCTGACGCCAGGTGCGCGTTCCTTGAGGACAAAAGCGCCATTTTCGATCTCGAGGTAAGCCAGGTCCGTCAATACACGCTTGATGCACTTGGCGCCGGTCAGCGGCAGGCTGCACTGGCTGAGCAACTTGGACTCACCGTCCTTGGACGCATGGGTCATGATCACGATGATGTTTTCTGCACCGGCCACCAGGTCCATGGCGCCGCCCATGCCTTTGACCAATTTGCCGGGAATCATCCACGAGGCGATGTTGCCTTGGACATCCACTTCAAACGCGCCGAGCACGGTGAGGTCGACGTGGCCGCCGCGAATCATCGCGAAGGACTCGGCAGAGGAGAAGATCGAGGCGCCAATGCGTGCCGTCACGGTCTGCTTGCCGGCGTTGATCATGTCGGCATCGATGGTTTCTTCGGTCGGAAAAGGGCCCATGCCGAGCAGGCCGTTTTCCGATTGCAGCATCACTTCCATGCCTTCGGGAATGTAGTTGGCCACCAGGGTCGGAATGCCGATGCCGAGGTTGACGTAGAAACCGTCCTGCATTTCGCGTGCGACGCGTTGAGCCATTTGTTCGCGGGTAAGAGCCATTGTTTGTCTCCTTATTATTTGGGCTGGCGGATTATTTGCGGACAGTGCGCTGTTCGATGCGCTTCTCGAAGGTGCCGCAGATGATCCGGTCGACGTAGATGCCTGGGGTGTGGATCTGCGCCGGGTCCAGCTCGCCCGGTTCGACGATTTCTTCAACTTCGACCACGGTGATCCTGCCGGCGGTGGCGGCCAGCGGGTTGAAGTTCTGGGCGGTGTGGCGGTAGATGACGTTGCCGAAATGGTCGGCTTTCCAGCCTTTGACGATGGCGAAGTCACCGGTGATGGACTCTTCCATCAGGTAGGGGCGGCCATTGAATTCGCGGGTTTCCTTGCCTTCGGCGACGGGGGTGCCGACGCCGGTGGCGGTGAAGAAGGCCGGGATGCCGGCACCGCCTGCGCGCATTTTTTCTGCCAGGGTGCCTTGGGGCGTCAATACCACTTCGATTTCGCCGCTGAGCAGTTGCTTCTCGAACAGGGCGTTTTCACCGACGTAGGAGGCGATCACTTTGCTGATCTGCTTTTGCTCCAGCAGCACGCCGAGGCCGAACCCGTCGACGCCGCAGTTATTGGAGACCACCGTCAAGTCGCGGGTGCCTTTGCGCTTGATCTCGGCGATGAGGTTTTCCGGAATGCCGCACAGACCAAAACCACCGGAGAGCACGGTCATGCCGTCTTCCAGGCCTGCCAGTGCTTCTTCATAGGACGCCACGCGTTTATCGAAACCTGCCATATGCACCTCTTTTATTGTGTGTGGGCCAGCCAATGACACGAGTGTTGCGCCGACGGATTGATTTGTTAAGTTGTTTTTTAAGGTTGATTGGTTTGAAAAACAGCATAATCGGCGTTAAGCCGCACACTTAAAGCATAGACATGCGGCAACCTCACTTGCAGCATTTGACTGGCAGCGTGGAGCTTCCTATGACCGTTAAACAGATGCGTGCCTTTCTCGCCGTGGCCCAGAGCCTGAGTTTCGCCGCTGCTTGCGAGCGCCTGCACCTCTCTCAATCGGCGCTGAGCCTGACCATCAAAGGGCTGGAGGAGGGTTTAGGTGGGCGCTTGTTCAGCCGCAATACGCGCAATGTCGCGCTGACGCCTGAAGGTGAGTCGTTGCTACCTCTGGCGCGTCGCTTGATCGCCGATTGGGACAACGCCGAGGACGAGCTGCGCCAGCGTTTCACTCTCCAGCGTGGCCGGGTCACCGTGGCGGCGATGCCGTCGTTTGCGGGCAACTTGCTGCCACCGATCCTGAAGATATTCCGTGCTCGTTACCCGCAGGTGAACGTGACGGTGCATGACCTGATCAACGAGCAGGTGCTGGAGATGGTGCGTGACCGTCAGGTGGAACTGGGCGTGGCGTTCGAGCCGTCCGAGGGTTCGTCACTGGCGTTCACCCCGTTGTACCTGGACCGGTTTATTGCGGTAGTGCCCGGAGATTCACCGTTGGCCCAGCGAAGCGAAATCGACTGGCAAACCTTGCTGGAGCAGCCGTTCATTACCCTGCAGCGGCCTTCCACGGTACGGGTGATGCTCGAGGAGCACCTGGGCGCGTTGCAAATGAAATTGCCGGTGGCGCTGGAGAGCCATCAATTGGCGACGGTGGGCAAGATGGTTGCCAATGGCCTTGGCGTCAGCGCCGTACCGGCCTTGTGCGCGAAACAGATGGAAGAGGCGGGCGCCCATTGCATCACGTTGAGCGATCCGGTGATCGAGCGACCGATTGGTGTGTTGACCAAGCCGGGCCATGAATTGTCGGCAGCTGCGCAGGTCTTGTTCGATATCTTTCGCGATGAAGCCGCTAAAGGCCGATTCCCATCGTTTTGATTACGACGCAAAACAAATGTGGGCGCTGGCTCGTCGGCGATGGCTATTAAAACTCAACATTAACGTTGAATATTAAACCGCTATTGCCGACGGGCCAGCGCCCACAGTGGTCGAGTATTACTTAGTAGTAGCGGTCGATTACTTTAACGTTCGAGCTGTCTTTGAAAGATGCCCAGGCATTGTTAAGTGTGTCGAATACCTGCTCGATAAAGTTTTGATCCGCAGCCGCCTTCTTGCCGACATAACCCTGGCCGCGGCGGTACATTTTCAGGCGCGCCGCCAGGTTACGGTTATTTTTATCGAATTCTTCCTCAAGGGTGTGGGGCGCCACGCAGTCGATATGGACTTGACCCGATTTTTCGACCCACAGGATATGGTCGTCGAGTGTGTCTTTCTGCGCTGCGAACATCTCAGCCAATTCATCGATAGTTGGTTGGTTGTTCAGATTCATAATGTAAGCCCCTTGACCAGTTGGCGATCTATCAGTTGATTCCGTTAAAACTGCTTAGTTGTCTCCGGCTCAGAAAGCCGGGCGTCAGTGACTGTCTGCCGAATACGGGCAGGGTCTTGAACCTGATGCATGTAGTTTTGCTGATGAGCGGCTACGCAATGGTTTCATCGCGAAGACAAGCAGCGTTTTAGCTTCTTGTACCGATCCTTGCCGGCCGGTCAGCTTCATCAATCTGCCTTGTGGGCAGTGCACATCCGGAAAAAACAGCTCGGCGGTCAGACGAGCTTGTTCAAAACACGTGTTACCAACGCTCCCGATCCGGGAGACGTCTCGATAATGCAAGGGTAAAAAGGTTACGTCAACGGTTATGTAGTTATTTTTTTCGAGCACTACATAAATCGTTGTAGGGACGGGGGAATGCGGAAAAACGTGACTTGGGCGTCATTTTTTGTGCGGTTGGTCGAAGGGGCGAGGTCATCAATTCAGTATGGAAACCTGTGGGAGCGGGCTTGCTCGCGAAGGCGGTGGGGCAGCCGGAACGCTTTTGACTGACGCACCGTCTTCGTGAGCAAGCCCGCTCCCACACGCAGCCCTGTTCACATTGTTGGTGCTACTGGCTCAATCGCTCGACCAGCAACGGCAGCAACCACTCGCAGGACGCCTCGATCTTCACCTGCAACAGCTCATCCCCGCGTGTCTTGCCCAGGTTGATGGCAATCACCGGCTTGCCTTGCTCCACCGCCGCCTTGCACAGGCGAAACGCCGAATAGGCCATCAGCGAAGAGCCCACCACCAGTAACCCCTCAGCCTGCTGTACCGCGGCCATTGCTTTGGCCGCCGTGGCCTGGGCGACGTTCTCACCAAAAAACACCACATCGGGCTTCAGCCGTTGGCCGTTGCAGTGCGGGCAGTGAGGGACTTGAAAGCGTTCTTCAAAGGCAGGATCGAGCAGCGTATCGCCGTCGGGCGCTTGCACGGCATCGACGCCGGCCAGGTAGGGGTTCTGATCTTCCATCACCCGCTGGATCACATCGCGCTCGCTGCGCTGCTGGCAATCCAGGCACAGCACTCGATGCAAACTGCCATGCAGCTCGATCACATCATGGCTACCGGCCTGGTCATGCAAGGTATCGACGTTCTGCGTAATCAGCCCGCTGATGCGTTCGCGTTGTTGCAGCGTGGCCAGCGCCAGGTGAGCCTTGTTCGGCTGCGCGACCCGCACCCGTGGCCAACCCAGCATCGCCCGCGCCCAGTAGCGGCGCCGCGCTTGCGGCGTGGCCAGGAATTCCTGGTACATCATCGGTGCCTTGCCCCGGCGCACGCCTTCGCTGTCGCGATAATCAGGAATGCCCGACGACGTGCTGATGCCCGCACCAGTCAGCACCACAAAGCGCCGTTCGGCCATCGCCCGGTGCAGGGTGTCGAGGTGGTCTTCTTGATGTTCCAGCGTGTCGAGCATGGGGTCCCCTATTCGCCGCGGATGTACTGCTCCAGTTGTTTGATCAGATCAGCCTGCTCGGCAATGGCTTCCTTGACCAGGTCACCGATGGACAACAGGCCGATCAGCTTGCCGTCTTCGACCACGGGCAGGTGGCGCAGGTGACCGTCCGTCATGATGTTCATGCACTTGTCGACGCTCTGGTGAGTATCGACGGTAATCACTGGCGAGCTCATGATTTCACTCACGGCAGTGGTCGCAGAGGAGCGGCCCTTGAGGATCAGCTTACGTGCGTAATCCCGTTCACTGATCACCCCCACGACTTTGCCTTCGTCCACAACCGGCAAGGCCCCGACGTTTTTGGCAGCCATCTGGATCAATGCCTCCATCACCGTCTGGTGCGACTTGATGGTGTGGACCTCCTGGTTCTTCTGGTCCTTGGCTTTGAGCACTTGTGCGACGGTTTTCATGGCGGCCACTCCGGTGTTGTTGTTAGGAAGTCAGCAGGTTCCTTACAGAATCCTAGACGGGCTACGGGGCTGCAAGGTCCAAAGCGGCGTTAAACCCGTCGAAAAACGTCATTCGCTGGATTTTTTCGTCTTTCACCCGGCATTTGTCGGCTTTTTCCCCCGCTTGGTACCGGCCGTTGTCTTGCGTGGCGCCGTCTTGCGCTTCTTTTTCCATGGCGTGGCGCCTCGGCCTGCCGGGCTGGCCGGGCCGGTGATGGTCATGCGCATACCATTGCAGCGCGCCACTTGCTTGCTCATCCACGCCGCCTGCTTGGCGACGAATTCTTCCAGGCTCATTTCACCGCTTTGCACCATGTCCAGCGCCTGTTCCCAGATCGCAGTGGTGCCCGGGTCGGCAATGGCTCGAGGTACGGCGTCGATCAGGCTGAATGCGGCCAGAGTGGCCGAGAGTGCCTTACCGTTTTTGACCAGGTAACCACGGTCCAGCAGCCCCTGGATAATTCCGGCGCGGGTGGCCTCGGTGCCGATGCCGGTGGTGTCCTTGAGTTTTTGCTTGAGCAGTGGGTCTTCCACCAGCTTGGCGACGTTTTTCATGGCCTTGATCAGGTCGCCTTCGGTGAAGGGTTTGGGCGGCTGGGTCCACAGGTCTTTGAGGTTGACCTTGGCCACCGCGTAGTCCTTGCCCTGCATCAGCGTCGGCAAGGCTTGCGGCGCGGGTGCCTCGCGCCCCTTTGCCGGGGCCAGTGCTTCGGGCAACGCGCGTTTCCAGCCTGGCTCGATGACAACCTTGCCGACTGCGCGCAACGCTTGGCCTGCGCAGTCGAAATCCGCCTGGGTGCGATCGTATTCATGGTTAGGCAGGAACTGCGCCAGGTAACGTGCGCGAATCAGGGTGTAGACCGCACGGTATTTACCAGTGAGCTGCACCACATCCTTACCGGCCCCGGTGGGAATGATGCCGTGGTGCGCGCTGACCTTGGCGTCGTTCCAGGCCCGCGAACGGCGCTGGGGATCGATGTGCGGCATCAGCTCGTTCACTGCCGGGTCCGCACGCCCCAGCGCAGCTAAAATCTTCGGCGCGTCACCGTGCTGGCTCAACGGCAGGTAGCCGCAATCACTGCGTGGGTAGGTGATGACCTTGTGGGTTTCGTAGAGTGACTGGGCGATATCCAGGGTTTCCTGGGCACCGAGCCCCAGTTTTTTGGAACAGATTTCCTGCAGGGTACCCAGATCGAAGGGCAGGGGCGCCACCTCGCGCATGCGCTCGGTGCGCAACTTCACCAGCCGCGCAGTGGCGGCGTTGCGCATGGCATCGGCAGCGTCGCGGGCCAACTGCGGGTTAAGGCAGCGGCCCTGGTCGTCACACGCATCATCCGTGGCGCGCCATTGGGCGGTGAAGGTCATGCGCTCATGGCGCAGATCGACATCGATGGCCCAATAAGCCACCGGCACAAAGTCGGCGATGCTGCGGTCGCGGTCCACCACCAGGCGCAAGGTTGGCGTTTGCACCCGGCCCACCGGCAACACGCCTTGATAGCCGGATTGGCGCCCGAGCAAGGTAAATAGACGGCTCATGTTCATGCCGATCAGCCAGTCGGCGCGCGAGCGACCCAGCGCCGAGTGATACAGGCTGAAGGTTTCGGCGCCCGGCTTGAGCGCGGCCAGGGCTTTGCGAATGGAGGCGTCATCCAGCGCCGACAGCCATAGCCGCTGGATCGGCCCGCGATAACGGCAGTGCTCGACCAGCTCCCGGGCGATCATCTCGCCCTCACGGTCGGCGTCGGTGGCGATCACCAGGTCCTGGGCTTCTCCCAGTAAACGCTTGACCGCCTTGTATTGGCTGGCGGTCTTGGGCTTGACCTGCATCTTCCATTTTTCCGGGACGATCGGCAGATCGGCCAGCACCCAGCGCTTGTATTTGGCGTCGTAGGCATCGGGCGGGGCGGTTTCCAGCAGGTGACCGATGCACCAGGTGACTGTGACCCCATTGCCCAGCCAGCAACCGTCGCCGCGCCGGCTGGCGCCGAGCACGGCCGCGATATCTTTGGCCTGGGAGGGTTTTTCACAGAGGTACAGCCGCATGGTCATCACGTCAGATCGGGTTGATGCCTTGCAGGATGCTGAGTCAGAGGGATTTGAGCAACCATTATCTGTATGGATGTACAGCAAAGTGTGTGAGTGCCACAACACGAAAGTGGGAGCGGGCTTGCTCGCGAAAGCGGTGGCTCAGTCAACGAATGTGTCGACTGGCACACCGCCTTCGCGGGCAAGCCCGCTCCCACAAGGGGTCTTAGGCGTCTTGAAGATCAGTTGTTATTGATGTCCACATTTCGGGTTTCTTTGAGGCAGAACAACCCCACGATCAGACTCACGCCAGTCACCACCACCGGGTACCACAGGCCATAGAAAATGTCGCCGGTGTACACCACCAGGGCAAATGACACAGTCGGCAGGAAGCCGCCAAACCAGCCGTTACCGATGTGATAGGGCAGCGACATCGAGGTGTAGCGGATACGCGTCGGGAACAGTTCCACCATCAACGCTGCCAATGGGCCGTAGCACATGGCGGCGATCAGGATCAGCACCACGATCAGCACCACCACCATGACCTTGTTGACCTGAGCCACATCCGCCGAAGACGGGTAGCCGGCGAGTGTCACCGCACCGCGCAGGGCCGCTTCGTCGAAACCGTCGATGCGCACGTCACCCACGCTTACCTGCACCGGGCTGCCGGCCGGGGCCGCAGAACTGCTGTACGGCAGGCCTTGCTTGACCAGGAAGGTCTTGACCTTGTCGCACGGGCTGTCAAAGCGCGCCTTGCCCACCGGGTCGAACTGAAAGGTGCACGTGGCCGGGTCGGCCAGCACGGTAATCGGCGCCTGATGGCTGGCCTGGTCCATCGCCGGGTTGGTGTAATGCGCCAGGCCCTTGAAGATCGGGAAGTACAGGGCGGTAGCCAGCAGCAGACCGAGCATCAGCACCGGTTTGCGCCCGATTTTGTCAGACAGCCAGCCAAACAGAATAAAGAACGGCGCGCCGATCACCACGCTGATAATCAAAAGCATGTTGGCCAGCGCCGGGTCCATTTTCAGGAATTGGGTGAGGAAGAACAGCACATAGAACTGCGCCGCGTAGAACGTCACTGCCTGCCCGCCGTTGATGCTGAACAGCGCGATCAGCACCACCTTGAGGTTTTCCCATTTGCCGAACGACTCGCGGATCGGCGATTTGCTGGCCTTGCCTTCCTCTTTCATTTTCAAAAACGCCGGCGACTCGTGCAGGCTCATGCGGATCCAGGTGGAAATGCCCAGCAGCACGATGGAAAACAGGAACGGAATCCGCCAGCCCCACACTTCAAACTGGTCGCCGGTGAAGTAACGGCAAGCCAGCACCACCAGCAGCGACAGCAGCAGGCCGAGGGTGGCGGTGGATTGAATCCAGCTGGTGTGCAGGCCGCGTTTGCCGGCCGGCGCGTGCTCGGCCACATAGGTGGCTGCGCCGCCGTACTCACCGCCCAACGCCAGGCCTTGCAACGTGCGCAGCACGATCAGGATGACCGGCGCGGCAATGCCGATGCTGGCGTAGGTCGGCAACAGCCCGACACAAAATGTGGCCACGCCCATCAGGATGATGGTGACGAGAAAGGTGTACTTGCGTCCGATCATGTCACCCAGGCGACCAAATACCAGCGCGCCGAACGGCCGCACCACGAAGCCGGCCGCAAAGGCCATCAAGGCAAAGATGAACGCGGTGGTGTCATTGACCCCGGCAAAGAACTGTTTGCTGATCACGGCCGCCAGAGCGCCGTAGAGGAAAAAGTCATACCACTCGAACACCGTCCCCAGAGACGAGGCGAAGATGACTTTTCTTGATTCGCTGCCGGTGCTCGCACGAACGGCCGAGCCCAGGGGTTGAGCATGTTCTGACATCGGGTAACCCTCACAGTGATTATTTATTGTTGTTCCACTGTCGGCGCCAACCTCGGCGCCGGTTGTCTCTGTGCAGGCGCCGGCCAGCCGGACGCCTGCAGGTCACGCGGGTGTGGTCATTTCTCTTTCCGGGGCAAGATTCCTTGTGTTCGGCGAAAGGATCAACTGCGCAGCCTTCTCCGCAATCATCAGTGTAGGTGAGCAGGTGTTACCCGACGTGATGCGTGGCATCACTGAGGCATCGGCGATGCGCAAACCCGGCACGCCATGTACGCGCAGTTGGGCATCGACCACGGCGTCTTTGTCGCTGCCCATGCGGCAGGTGCCCACCGGATGGAAAATCGTCGTGCCGATACGCGCGGTGGCTTCGTGCAGTTCCGCTTCGGTCTGCAATGAATCGCCCGGCAGGTATTCCACCGGCTTGAACTGGCTCAAGGCTGGCGCGGCGACGATGCGGCGGGTCAGGCGAATCGCGTCGGCGGCCACGCGCAAATCCTGCGGATGGCTGAGGTAGTTGGGCCGAATCAACGGCGCATCTGCCGGGTTGGCCGAACGGATGTCGATACGGCCGCGGCTTTGCGGGCGCAGGTCGCAGACCGAAGCGGTAAACGCCGGGAACGCATGCAAGGGTTCGCCAAAACGCTCCAGTGACAGCGGCTGCACATGGTATTCAAGGTTGGCTGAGGTCTGTTCCGGGCCGGAGCGGGCAAACGCGCCGAGCTGGCTGGGCGCCATCGACAGCGGGCCGCTGCGGTCATACAGGTAGCGCAAGCCCATGCCCATTTTGCCCAACAGGGTGCCCGCGATCTGGTTCAGGGTGCGCGCGTTTTCCAGTTTGTAGATCAGGCGCAGTTGCAGGTGATCCTGCAGGTTGCCGCCCACGCCGGGCAGCTCATGCACCACGTCGATGCCCAATGGTTTGAGCACATTGGAAGGGCCGATCCCCGAGCGTTGCAGGATGCCCGGCGAGCCCACGGAGCCTGCGCACAGTACGATTTCCTTGCGCGCTTTCCAGCTCATCTGCTGGCCGTTTTGACGCCCGAGCACCTGGGAGGCTCGGCCGTTTTCCAGCACCACGCGCTCCACTTCGACCTCGGTCAGCACGGTGAGATTGGGCCGCTGGCGGATCGGCTTGAGAAACGCCTTGGCCGCATTCCAGCGCACGCCGGCCTTCTGATTGACCTGGAAGTAGCCGCAGCCCTCGTTATCGCCCCGGTTGAAATCGCTGATCGGCGCGATGCCGCTTTGCGCCGCAGCATCGCGAAAGGCATCCAGGATCGGCCAGTGCAGGCGCTGTTGCTCAACGCGCCACTCACCGCCGTCGCTGTGAAATTCCGAACCGCCGGCGAAGTGGTTTTCGCTTTGCTTGAACAGTGGCAGCACGTCTTTCCAGGCCCAGCCCGGGTTGCCCTCGGCGGCCCAGCCGTCGTAATCCTGGGCCTGACCGCGCATGTAGATCATGCCGTTGATCGACGAGCAGCCGCCCAGCACCTTGCCGCGCGGGTAACTCAACGCACGGCCTTGCAGGCCTTCCTGGGCTTCGGTCTTGAAGCACCAGTCGGTACGCGGGTTACCGATGCAGAACAGGTAGCCGACGGGAATATGAATCCAGGGGTAATTGTCGCGGCCGCCAGCTTCGAGCAGCAGCACGCGGTGGGCGGGGTTGGCGGACAGTCGATTGGCCAGCAGGCAGCCTGCGGGGCCGGCGCCTACTACCACGTAATCGTATTCAGCAGCTGCAATGGGCATCTGAGGTCTCGCTTGTTTTTCTTATTGGCTCCATCCTAGTTGTTAGTTTTCGTCTTAAAAATGTTAGTTTTTACCCAGCTGCTGTGCGTTTTTAAACAGTGCCTATAGCCACTGCGATGAGCGCAGCTGCTGACTGTCCACGCAAGGGAGGCGATATGTTCGACTGGAATGACCTGCGGTTTTTTCTCGAATTGCAACGCAGCGGCCGCTTGCTCACCGCGGCCCAGCGCCTGAAAACCACGCACGCCACTGTCGCCCGGCATATCGAGGCCATCGAAAAGAGCCTGGGGACTGCGCTTTTTGTGCAGCACGCGCAGGGCTACGAGCTGACGCCGTCCGGTGAAGCCTTGCTCAAACACGCCGAGGCCATGGAAAACGTCGCGTTGCTGGCCGAAGACGAACTCACCCATTCCGCTGCGCCCCTGGGCAAGATCCGCCTCGGCGTGGCCGAAGGGTTGGGCGTGATGTTTCTTGCCAGCCGCATGGGTGGGCTGTTTGACCGCTACCCAGGTTTGGAAGTCGAACTGGTGGCCGTGCCGCGCTTCGTCAGCATTCTCAACCGGGAAGCGGAAATCAGCATTCACCTCGAACGCCCCAGCGTCGACCAACTTGTCACGCGCAAACTCACCGACTACCGCCTCGCGCTGTACGCCAGCCGCGCGTATCTGGACCGCAACCCGCCGATTGAAAAGCGCGAAGACCTCGCCGTGCATGCATGGATCGATTACGTCGATGACCTGCTGTTCAGCCAGGAACTCAAATTCCTCAGCAGCTTCTGCCGCAACCCCAAAGTGGTGTTCCACAGCACCAGCGTGATCGCCCAGCACCAGGCGGCGCGCTCGGGGTTGGGCATCGCTGTGTTGCCGTGCTTTATGGCGGCGGGTGACCCGGACCTGGTGGCGCTGCTGCCGGCGGAGGGCATTCAGCGCAGCTACTGGATCAGCTCGCGCCGGGAGCTGCACAAGTCAGTGCGGCTGCGGGTGTTGTGGGATTACGTGGTGGAGTTGTGCGCAAGGGAGCAGGGGTTGCTGCTTGGCGAATCCAGCTGAAGAAACCGGATCAGCCTGCAACACAGCATCCCTCTGATGGCATGAGATCCAAATGTGGGCGCTGGCTTGCCTGCGATGCAGACGCCTCGGTAGATCAGGCATAACCAGTTGCTGCCATCGCAGGCAAGCCAGCTCCCACACAAGCCAGTTTCCACATTGCATTTGCGTTGACGCTGCCTTCAGAGCTTCACCACCTGATGCACCTGCTCGGCACATGCCCGCGCCTCGTCAATCATTTTGCCAAACGCTTCGCTGGCGACCTCGGCGTGGGTCAGCCAATGCGTTTTCTGGCTCAGGCGATAGTGATACCGCAGCCCGTCGTCCGTGCGCTTGCCGTCCAGGTCCAGGTCGTACCACGGCGAGCGCACCTGGCAGCCGGGGATGGCTTTTTCCATCTTGCCGCCGGTCAGCGTGAAGCTGTAGTCGTAGGTCTGCGGGTTGCCCAGGTACAGGTCGGCCTGTTGATGGTGACGGCGGTAGTTGATGAAGCCATCCCAGCGCCCTTTGAGTGACTCATCGGTATAGACGTAGTCATTCGCGAGTTTTTCCAGGGCACGCTGGTCGTTCAGGGTGGCGCGGACGGTGTAGCCGTCGTGCACCACAAAGGTCGTGGGTTGGCGGGTGATCTGGCAGTCGCTGATCTCGTTGCCAAAATGCGCGCAGAGGTTCTGGTCGGTGGCGGTGGTGCCTTGTTGGCGGTCAGCCACGCTCATTTGCATCAGCGGCAGGCGGCCGAAGGTGATGGTCGCCTGGGTGGCACCATTGCCCTGTTTGTCAAAGTGCACCTGTTTGTCCAGACGCAGAGTGGTTTCGGGGCGCTCCAGCGGGATCTGTTCTTCGCGCACCTGGCCCTGAGCGTTGTTGACCAGCACCCAGCGGTCCTGGATGTCGGGCAAGGTCTGGCCTGGGGCAAACACCGGGTTGGTCGGGTCGAGCCACCACACCTGGCCGTCCACTTCGGCGCGCACGATCGCGTGGTTCGGTGCGTTGGTGCCGGGGATCAACAAGGCGTACGCCACGTCGCCGCGGCTGACCCAGGCGGTTTCAGCCTTGATGCCGCTGGCCTTGAGCATCGCCGTCAGCAGGATCGCGAGGTCTTTGCAATCGCCGTAGCCGTGCTGCTCGATTTCCGCGAGGTTGAACGGCACGTAGCCACGCTCTGTCGCGCGCCAGTCGCCCAGGTAGCGGTAGTGATCGTTGATGTGCTGCATCAGCGCGGCGACCTGTTCCGCCGGCGCCAGGCCGCTGGCCGCGGCCACAGCGGCGGCGGCTTGCGCAGGCAGCCTGGCGGCAAGTATCTGGTTGTAGCGCTGGGCAAAATCACCGAAGTAAGCCTGGCGATCCACAGTGCTGCCCACTTCCAGGCGCGGAATGCGCTGTAGCGCAGCGCTGGACAATTCGTTGATGTAGTAGAGGTAGGTCGGGGCTTTTTGCACCACGTCCAACGTCTTGCCATTGGCCGACGGGGTTACGGTGAAACCGTCGAACAGCTCACTGCGCCACAGGATCGGCCGTTCGGCGGTAAAGCGCGCCTTGACGTGGTCGCGACGGAACGCGCTGGGGCCGAAGGTGAGGGCATAGTGAAACTGACTCACCAGCGGTTTGGCCGCGCGATGTTCGCGCACGGTGTAGCGAATCTGTGTGCCCACGCGCAGGTTCGGGAAGGCCAGGGAGGTCTGCTTGTCGCGGCTGAAACCCTGGTCCGGGTTGGGCGCGGTGCGCGTGTCGATTTGTGCGGCGTCCAGCGCGACCGGCTTGGCGCCAGGCTGGGTGGACTGGGCGCTGATCACCTCGAAGGTGTCGCCTTCGGCGTAATCGAAGTCAATGCGCGAGAGCATTTCGCGGCCGTTGGGTGTGAGGATCGTGTAGTGCTGGGTGGTGGTGCAGTCGGTGCTGGCGTCGCGGTTGAAGTGGCAATGCAGCTCGGTGTCACTGGCCAGCGGGGCTTCGGCCATGGGTTGCAGGGCGGCGTTAACAGAATGGGTAACCAGCCCCAGGCTGATGACAATCAAAGAGCGGTGAAACGGAAAACGGTGCATTGGCGCCTCGGGTGACACATTGAAACAACTGCCCAACGGGCAGTGAGAAGGCGCCGGATGATAATGGATCGCAACAACAAAAACCAGGATTGTTCGACAATTTATCTGGCTGAAAGGCCCGTGCTAGAGCCTTTTTCTTGATTTGGGTCAAGGTTTGCGCAGTTCAAACTCAGCGCTGCCGAGCTGCTCGCCGTTGACCAGTACACGCACCCGATGCGTGCCCGGGTAGTGCTTGCGCGTGGTCAGTTCACGAATAGGGTGTTCGCGCCGAATGTTGTGGTGTTCGCCCGCGCCCAAGGTGAATGCCTTGAGCTTGAACACCTTGGCCGCACTGTGGCCGGCGCTTTTTACATAGTCGATGGCGTAATCCACCACCAGTTTTTGTGGGGCGGCCGCAGTGGATTCGAGGCTGAATGACAGCGTGATCCGTTCCCCCAGGTTGATCACGGCTGGCGTGACGGCCAGGTGATGCATCTTCACCTCGGCCTTGGCCCCGGCGCCGATGATCGTCAGTGCGCGGGTGTTGCCTTGCTTGATCAGGTTGCGTAAGGCGTGGCGGGCGATCCAGGCGGTGTGCGGGTTGTCCAGGTTCCAGCCTTCGATCAGGCCGAGTACCCATTCCGGATGGTCCTTGGTGATGTCGTTGAGGTGGTTGGCCACCGACTTGCGCACGTACAGGCTGCTGTCGGCGTTGAGGTTGTCGAGGATCGGCGCGCACAGTTCGGGGTTGGCCTGCACCTCGGCCAGGCGAAAAGACCACGGCAGGCGAGGGCGCGAGCCTTCGCTGGCCAGGCGGCGCACGTGTTCGTTGGCATCCAGCGACCATTGCTGCATGACCGCCAGGGTGCGTTGGAAGTCGTTCAGCAAGAAAGGGCGGATGGCAAATTCGGCAGAGCCAAAAGTGGTGAAGTATTTCAGCGCGGCCATGGACCGCCTGAAGTCACCCTGGCCGTAAGTTGCCACGTAGTGCGGCAGGCACAGGCAGACAAACGCGCTGTTCAGGCGCGGAGCAAGGGCGTAAAGCAGCGTGAGCGTTTGCGCGTAATCCAGCGCGATCACGGCGTGCAGGCTTTCGCTGACCCGCGCCATGCGCTGCATCACCGACAACTCGGCAAGCCCGGCACTGGCGTGCTTGAGAAAACCCTTGGCGTCGAACGCCGGGTACACCGCCGACATCTCGCGGGCGATGTGCTGCAGGCGTTCGGCGTTGAAGATTTCCTTGAGCGCTGGCGCGCTTTGCTCGGGCATCGGTGCTTCCTGAGTGTTAGAGAAACCAGCGGTATTCCCGCGCGTTGATCTCGTGTTGAAAAGCCAGATGGTCCTGGCGTTTGTTCTCGCAATACACGTCGACAAATTCTGCGCCGAGCTTATCGCGCACCACCGGCTGATGTTGCATGGCGCGCACGGCGTCGAGCATCTCAAGGGGAAATTCGGTGCCGCTGAGGCGGTCTTCGTTCAAGGGCGCGATGGGTTCCTGCTTGGCTTCAAGGCCATGCTCAAGCCCTGCCAGGATCGCCGCCAGAACCAGATACGGGTTGGCATCCGCACTGGCCAGGCGGTGCTCGATGCGCAGGTTGCGCGGGTCTGACTCGGGAATGCGCACGCACGCATCGCGGTCTTCAAAGCCCCAGCTGGCACGGGTCGCTGCGTTGACCGTGCCACCCAGGCGGCGGAAGGCGTTGTGGTTGGGCGAGAAGATCGGCATGCAGTGCGGCAGCAATTCCAGGCACCCGGCCACAGCATGGCGCAGCGGTTGCTGCTGGTGCGTGGCGAGCAGATTATTGCCCGCCGCGTCGTAGAGGCTGACATGCACATGCATGCCGCTGCCGGGAAATTGCAGGTAAGGCTTGGCCATGAAGCTGGCACGGTAACCGTGCTTGAGCGCCACGCCACGCGTGCTGCGGCAGAACAGGGCGGCCCAGTCGGCGGCACGCAGGCCGTCATCGAGGTGGCCGAAATTGATTTCGAACTGGCCCGGGCCGATTTCGGCGGTGATCACCGTGATGTCGATGCCCTGGTCCTTGGCGGTTTGCGCCATGTCGTCGAGCACCTCGCTGAAGCGCGACAGCCGCTCGATATGCAAGTTGGGCTGGTCATCGGCGTCCTCGCTCAGCGGGTCGCGGGCGAATTGCGGCAGGCCGTTGTCGAGTTTTTTGTCGAACAGGTAGAACTCCAATTCGAAGGCCACCACCGGATGAATGCCCTTGTGCTGCAGGCGTTCGAGCACCTTGGCCAGCACTTCGCGCGGTTCGAACTCGATCGGCGCCTCGGTGCCGTCCGAGGTGATCAGCATCTGCCCCAGCGGCTGCGACTCCCAACTCACCGGCTTGAGCGTGCCTGGCACCAGACGGCGGTTGGCGTCCGGATCGCCGTCGTGAAAGCAATAATCACCAATCTTGAACAGCCCGCCCTGCGCGCCGAGCAGCACGGCGTTTTGCGGCAGCTTCAGCGGGCTGCCGGCGGCGACTTTTTCCAGCATGTCCACCGGGTAGCGCTTGCCGTAGAAATGCCCCGGAATGTCCAGGGCGATCAGGTCGACATAACGCACCTCGGGGTGGTTCTGGCGAAAGCTCCGTACTTCGGCCAGCAACGTGGAAGACTGGTTTTTCACAGGTGTTGCTCCTAGTTGTAAACCCACAGCACGCGGGCGGGCAGGTCAGTCAGGTTGGCGTAACGGCAATGGGCGAAACTGGCCAGGTGGAAGCTGTCGCCAGCGCCAAGGGTGACCGAGTCCGGCTCGCCTTCCACCCACAGCGTCAACTCGCCCTCCAGCACAAAACCGGCCTGCTCGGCGCGGTCGCTCATGGTTTGTTCACCGCTGTTGGCACCGGGCGCGAGCAGGCTGTCGAGCATCGAAAAGGCGCCGTTCATGCTCGGCGAGACCAGAATGTCGGTGATGCCGTTGGCGTAATACACCGTGCGCCGCTCGTTGGGGCGCGTGACCCAGTCCACCGCCTTGGGTTTGGGCAGGCTGTAGAAGTAGGTGGTGGGCACGTCGAGGGCGTGGCTGATGGCGGTCAAGTCGGCCACGGTGGGGCGCGACAGGCCACGTTCGACCTGTGACAGGAAACCCACCGAGCGCTCGATTTTTTGCGCAAGTTGCGCCAGGGTGAGTTTCTTGTGTTTGCGCAGGTCGTGGATCAGCGCGGCCAGGGTGGCGAGTTCTTGTTGTTGGTTCATGAAATTTATGTCGAGAAATTTCATGAAAAATTACAGGATTAATTTCATGGGGGCAAGGCTGATGGATCTTGAAGCGCATCTGTTTTCGTTAGAGCAGGCGCTGCAGCAGAGCACTACACGCAGCGATGCCGCGCAGCTTGAACGTTTGCTGGCGGATGACTTTGTCGAATTTGGCGCCAGTGGCAATGTCTGGGGCAGTAAGGCCGAAGTGATTGCCGGGTTGCAGGATGAGGCTTTCAGTGCGCGCCGCATGACGGAGTTTGCGGTGAAAGCACTCAGTGACGGGGTGGCGCTGGTGACTTATCGCGGTTACCGCGACGGCGTCGGGGAATCGTTGCGCAGTTCAGTGTGGCGGCAGGAAGAAGGGCAGTGGCGGATGGTGTTCCATCAAGGCACGCCGGTGTAACCCCTCGCCACAAGGATTGAAGGCGGGCTGAATGATTCCGCGCGCCCGCGGTCCGAACCTGGGTACGCATCATTCATTGAAGGAGCACCCATGAAGTCCAAAACCCTAGCTGCTTGCCTGTTGCTGACCGCGGGCCTGTCCACCGCCAGCTTTGTCGTGCAGGCCGGTGATACCCCGCAGGAAACGGTGAAGCCTTCGAGCATCAACGCACGCGATTTGAAAGAAGGCGACCGCGCCCCGGACATGCTGATGCGCAAGGAGTCGGCGGTCAGCGACTGGAAGAAACGCGGCCTCAAGCAACCCGAAGAAGACAGCCAATGGGCCCGCGTGGGTGACAAGTTCGTGCTGCTCAAAACCACCAACGGCACGATTCTCGAGATCACGCCCGTCAAGAAATGACCGGTCTTTTTTGCCTGCTCTTGCGTTAAGGTAACCGACCCTACAGGTCGCGTTACCTCAAACGGATGAGAGCAGGATGCTTGCCACCATCAGAAACTACCCGCGCACCGTTAACCTGTTGCTGTCCGCCACGTTACTGCTGACGTTGGCCAAGGCCATTACCTTTCCCTATCTGGTGATTTACCTCACCCGTCACTTCGGCCTCGACATCACTCAGGTCGGGTTGGTGATCGGCAGTTCGCTGATTGTCGGCTCATTGCTCAGCGTGTATGGCGGCTTTCTGGTGGACCGCGTGAACAGCTACAGGCTGTTGTTGGGCTTGAGCGCGCTGTTTGTGCTGGGGTTTATCGGCACCGTCGTGGCTCAGGGCATCTGGCTGTTCTACAGCTGCCTGATCCTGATCAACCTGGCCTATGCCGTCATCGACATCGCCATCAAGGCCGGCTTCGCCAGCTTGCTGCCCGAAGACGCGCGCAGCGAAGTGTTTTCCATCAAGTACACCCTGACCAATATCGGCTATGCCGTCGGCCCGTTTTTTGGCGCAATGGTGGCCAAGGTGGATATCAGCTTGCCTTTCGTTCTCTCGGCGCTGCTGGGCCTGGGGTTTTTCCTGCTGTACTGGCGCTGGGGTGATCGCAGCCTGGCCAGCGTCGATGCCACGCACAAACCGCTGGCGTTTCTCGCCGTCGGCCGCGTGCTGCTCAGCGACCATCGCCTGGTGTGTTTCACCTTGGGTGGCGTGCTCAGTGCAGTGGTGTTCGGTCAGTTCACGGCGTATCTGTCGCAGTACCTGGTGACAACCACCACCGCGCAATATACCTACACCGTGATCAGCGCCGTGCTCACCACCAACGCCGTCCTGGTGATTGCCTTGCAGTACGTGATTGGCCGGCGCATCTCGCACCGCCACCTGAGCCAGTGGCTGATCGCTGGCCTGGGCATGTTTATGCTGGGGGTGATTGGGTTTGCCTTGGCCACCAGCGTGCTGTGGTGGGTGCTGGCGATGGCGGTGTTTACCGTAGGGGAGATCATCGTGTTTCCGGCCGAGTACATGTTTATCGACCGAATTGCCCCTGACCACCTGCGCGGCATGTATTACGGGGCACAGAACCTGTCCAACCTGGGCGCCGCGCTGGGGCCGGTGTTGTGTGGGCTGGTGTTGGCCAGCCTGCCGGCCCACTACATGTTTTACATGCTGGGGGCGTTTACCGTCGGTGGCGGGGTGTTCTATTTCATGGGTGCGTCGCTAAAGGCAAATCATCCAACGTAAGCTTGCCGACGTTGTTGCTTTGCAATTCGTAGCGCAACTCTTCCACCATCTTTTCCACTTCCTGCGGGGTCTGCAGCCGATTGGTGCTGATCCCGGTCACCACCAGGTCGACCCGGCCGGTTTGGGCGTCGAACACCTTGAGGGTCAATGAAGCGTCCCGGCACAAGGTGAACTCGCAGGTCAGCGGCGACAGGCCTTCTTCGATGCAATTACGCAATTGAGAAAGGGTGAACATCTTGCTCAGGCTCCTCAACGACGGCGCAGCAACAGGCCTACCAGCAGGCCTGCACCGGCGACAACGGCGACGGTAGCCAGCGGTTTATTGCGGGCGAAATCACTGACCGTATCCAGCGCGTCGCCATAGGTCTGCTGCAATTGCCCGGCGGCCTGGCGCGCAACGCCTTCGGCTTGCAACTGCTCATCACCGGTCAGGTCGCCAAGAAAACCCTGGGCCTTGCCTGCAACTTTCTCGACGGCGCCTTTGACTTGTTCGCTTTTCATAGTGCATTCCTTCAAGAGATCAAACCAATACGGCACGGGACTCATAGCCCTGTGCCCACCCTTCAAGGTTAAGCACCTCGTTATGCGCAAATAAGGCGAATTTGCACCGGTCGTACTAGTGCATTTGCACTTTATTTTTTGCTTTTTACCCGTAATTCCCCGGCAAACAGCCCGCGTTCACGGGCCCAGACGATCGCCGCACTGCGGCTATGCACCCCCAGCTTGGAGTACACCGTGGCCACATGGTTACGCACGGTGTTCGGCGCCAGTTTCAGGCGCGAGGCAATCTCCTTGTCGGCCAGGCCTTCGCAGATCAAACCCAGCACATCGCGTTCACGGGCCGTCAGGTCGGTGAAGGCCACGTTCGGCAAATTGGGGCTGTTGACGCTCTTGGCGTTGGCCAGTTTCTCGATCAGCGTCTGGCTGAACCAGGAGGCGTCCTGCATCACTTCCTCGATGGCCGCCACCAACTCCAGCTCTGAGCGTTTGCGTTCGGTGATGTTCATCATCACCAGCAAATAGCACGGCACATCCTGGATCAGCACGGTGTCGGCGGAGACCACACAATCGATCACCTCGCTGCCTTTCTTGCGCACCTTGAGGTCCAGGCCGTCGAGGTTGCCGGCTTTTTCCAGCGTCGCAAACAGTTGCGCGCCTGCCTGAGGGCTGTCGATGAAGTGAATCTCGTCGATGGTCTTGCCGATCAGCTCTTCACTGGTGTAGCCCGTGATGTTCATGAACGCTTCGTTGATATCCACCACCTGCCGGTTGGCGGCGCTGCACACCAGAGTCGGCACCGGCGTCAGACGGAACGATTTGGCAAAGCGCTCCTCGCTCTGGCGCAGGGCAATTTCCGCCTTGCGCCTTGGCTCCAGGTCGGTGAAGGAAAACAGCATGCAGTCTTCCTCGTTCATGTCCAGCGGCTGGCCCGCGACGATCACCAGCTTGCTGCCGCCTTCGGGCAGGCGCAGCTCGGCCTGCATCTGCGGGATGGTTGCACCTTCGCCCAGGCGCTGGACGGCCAGGTCCTTGCGCTCGGCCTGCTCCAGCACGTCCAGTTCATACACCGAGCGACCGATGACCTGATCGCGGCTGTAGCCGGTCATTTCCAGAAAACCTTGGTTGACCTTGATATAGCGCAGGTCGCTCAAGCGGCAGATCACGGCGGGCGCCGGGTTGGCGTTGAAGGTTTTCTCGAAGCGCTGCTCGGCGCTGGCCCACTCGGTGGCGTCGCTGAGGATCAGCACCAGCAGCTCGGGTTCGCCCTGAGTGTCGGTCAGCACCAGGCTGCGCAAGCGGTGCACCCAGCTGCGGTTTTCGTCGGCGGCGGGTGTGACTTCTACCACCACATCGCTGAACTCTTCACCGGCGGCCACGCGGCTGAGCGGGTAGCTCTCCAGCGGCAGCGGATGGTTGTTGCGATAGCGCAGCGCGAACCGCTTGGCGTATTGCGCAGTATTGACACCCAGCGCCTCGACCTCGCTGACCCCGTGCATGGTCAACGCCGCTTCGTTGGCCCAGAGGATGGTCTGGTCAACCTCGGCCAGGATCACGCCGTCGGACAGTCCGGAGATGATCTGCTGCAATTGGCGGCGGTTGGTTTCTTTGGCAAGAACGTCCTGGGTCATGGTCTCTCCGGGGTATGGGCGCATGGCAATTACGACACTTGGGCTTGAGGATAGTGCAGAGAAATTGCCCGGCGCGGGGTGCGAATGCACCAGAAGGCCTGGTGCATTTGCGCGAGGACGGCCGTCCCTGCGCTCGCCAGACTAAAACGGTCAACCACTCAAAGGATTAATCATGACCACTGTCTATGAAACCAATCGTTCACCGTTTCGCGTGTCCTGGAGCTCTGTGCTGGCGGGTAGTGCAATTGCCCTGGTGACCTACCTGGTGCTCAGCGTGCTGGGCACGGCCATCGGCGCCAGTGCGGTCGACCCGATGCAAGCCGGTAACCCGTTGCGTGGCTTCGGCACGGGCGCCGGGATCTGGCTGTTCGTGTCGACGCTGGTCGCCATTGCCGTCGGTGCGTTTGTGGCGGGGCGTACCGCGCCGGATCGCGGCGGCCTGCATGGCGTGCTGACCTGGACGCTGACCACGCTCTTCACCACCTGGCTGCTGGCGGCGCTGGCGTCAAGTGTGGTGGGCACGGCAGGCAATGTTGTCGGCAAAGGCCTGTCGGCTGCCGGCAGCGGCATCGCCGCCGCAGCGCCAGGCATCAGCGACAGCGTCAAGCAGCAGCTGGACGAGCAGGGCATCCACCTGGATTGGAACAGCCTGCAAGGCCAACTCGACACCTTGCTCAAGCAAAGTGGCAAGCCTGAACTGGACCCGGCCAACGTCGAGCAGAAAACCGACCAGGCTGCCGCCGATGGCAAGCAGACGGCCACGGATGCCGCGACCAACCCGGCCCAGGCCGGTGATCAGCTCAAGCAATGGTTCGAGCGCGTGAAAGCCTCCGGTGAACCTGCGTTGAATGCGGCGGATAAAGACGCGCTGGTCAACATCGTTGCGGCCCGTACCGGCAAGAGCAAAGAGCAAGCCACGCAAATCGTCGACAACTATGCGCAGGCTTATCAGCAAGCCATGCAAAAGGTCGATGAGCTCAAGCAACAGGCCGAGCAGAAGGCCCGTGAAGCAGGCGAAGTCGCCGCCAAACAGCTCTCGCGTGCAGCCTGGAGCACCCTGGCCATGCTGCTGTTGGGTGCGGCACTGAGCTTCTTCGTCGGCCGCACGGCGTTGACCACACGCCGCGTACCTTTGGCTTAACCGTGTCAGCGGCAGGGACGCCGCTTTTCACTGACACCAAACATGCGAGTGTCAGCGCTCCATTCCCGTGCAGTGCCTGAGCATGGCGTGTTGGGCTTCAAGGAAGAAGACAGCGGGCGCAGCACGTCGGTGCTCGACCGCCAGTTCGTGTGCGTGCCGCCGCAAAGCAGCCATTCTTCCTCATCACTCACTGCTGCGGCATACGCGCATGTCGGTTCTGGAGACCGCCAACAGCGTCGGCTATGAATCACCGTCGTACCTGGCCCATGTGTTTCGGTGTGTGCTGGGTAGGTCGCCGGATGAGTGGCGGCGCGGCTGACATGCCTGGGTCACACTCGCCCCCACAGTTGATTGGGTTCCTTCAGTTCGATTGCCAATCTTTCATGGCCCGATTCCGCGCATGATCCGGCCGTCGCAGATTTCCCTGCGGTTTCGCCGGGACGCGGCGGGGCAGGTTCAGGGGTGCTGGCTGGGTGGGCCGATGGAATTTGCCGAGGCGCATTCATGAACATTCGCGGCAACATCGATGCCGTGGGCCAGTGCTGTCCGCTCCCACAGGTTACAGAGCGAAGCCGATAACCTATGTGCCTGAATGAATGCGTAAAATAGCGGCCTTTTACGCGAATCACGCAAAGGTGCCCCTTGAGCGCAGGCAAAGCCGTCGGACTGTTACTCCTCACCTCAATGCTGGCGGCGTGCGGCACCTCGCCGCCACGCACGCCGAATGACCTGTGCGGCATCTTCCGTGAAAAGGGCGACTGGTACGACGCCGCCAAAGTCACGCAAAAGCGCTGGGGGGTGCCGATCCAGGTGCCGTTCGCGATCATGTACCAGGAGTCCGGTTTCCATCAGGATGCCCTGGCGCCGCGCAAATACCTGTTGTGGATCATCCCCTGGGGCCGCGTCTCTACTGCCGCCGGCTATGCCCAGGCCAAGGATGAAGTGTGGAACGACTACCGCAAAAGCACGGGCCGCAGCGGCGCCAGTCGCCAGGACTTCGACGACGCTATCGATTTTGTCGGCTGGTACATGGACAAGACCTACACCATCAACGGCGTGTACAAATACGACGCCTACGGCCAGTACCTGAACTATCACGAAGGCTGGGGCGGTTACCGCCAGCGCACTTACGCCGCCAAAGCCTGGCTGCCGCCGGTGGCCAGCAAAGTGCAGGCGCGCTCGCAGATGTATGCGGCGCAATATGCAGGCTGCAAGGATGATTTGGGGCGGGGCTTCTGGAGCCGGTTCTGGCATTGGCTGTAAAGCCTGCCGCGGCCCTGCCACTCAGACAAGGCTCAACGATATCGCCGTGGCGCGGGAACACGCGCCCTCGCCACTATCTATCTAACACCGCGCGTACCGGCCGTTCTCCATGCTGATGCCTCTTTCATCGCATGGAGCCACGACCAATGAGCACCGCCATTTCTGCCACCCCCGTTCCTACTTTCAGCGAGATCAAGGGTTACCTCAACCAGATCGGCCATCACGTGTTCGAGCAGCCGGCGCCGCTGTTGCCCGAGCAACCTGTCGGCGCCGAGCAGGCGTATTTGCAGCGTATGCACCGCATGCTACGAAGCCACTGCGAGGCGCTCGCCGCCACGCTGCGTGCGCTGTATCAGCCCCTGGAAACCGCCGACCTGCAACATGCCGACGGCAAGGCATTGCTGGCGCGTCTGCGGCGCGAGTTGAACGCTCAAGTGCAAGCGATGCAAGGGCACAGCGTGATCAACGGCAAGGGGCTGCGCAGTTTCCTCAGCAACGAAGCGGGCATTACCGCGTTGGAACAGGAGGCACAGCGTGACCTCAACGACCGGCTGCTGCACCCGGAGATGGCGCGCCAGATCACGCAAATCTCGCTGGGCCCGACGTTTCGTCCCGGCCTGTATGCGCTGACTTTTACCTACCAGGCGCGGCGCATTGAGTTCGCCGGGGCGTTTGTGCTGACCACGCTCAAGCATCCGCGGGTGAGCACGCTGAGCGGCGGCGAATCGGTGGGCAACGTGCTGATGTTCAACCCGCTGCGCGGGATCGAATCTTTCAACTCGCTGGAAGAACTCGACCGTTACCTGCTGAACGCCATGGACAACGCGGCGTGGCGCAGCGAAATCATGGCGTTGCTGCCCAGACGCTACCAAGCCCTGGGCCCGGCCGGCGTCTGGCCGCTGGCGCTGGAACCGATCGACGCTGAGCCGCTGTTCGAGCACACGGTTGACGCGTTGACGGCCAAGCGTGAGCAGGATATCGAATGGGCGCTCGACCCGGTGGGGAACCCGGGGCGCACGGCACGCGAGGTGGTCGCTGACCTCGATCTGGCGATCCAGACGACGCTGCCCGACCTCGGCCCGCGCCTGGCATTGCACGCCCAGCGCTTGCTTGACCGCTGCTTGCGCTACAGCGCCCCGGATTGGTATCGCAGCGCCAATACTGCGCAACGAACCCTGCTGGCCCAATTGCTGGCCAGCTATAACCAGGCGCGCGCGACGATGCTCGACCTGCTGGGCCCGGCCGCCACGCCGCCGGCGCTGGCGCGTTATCAAGTGGTCGAGCACTTGGCCGACGAGCTGCAAATCCACGACCTGGACCCCGATCTGCTGCAGGTCAGCACCGTGCGTAGCGTAGCGGGTGTGGGCGACTACGAGCAGCAACAAAGCCTGACCCTGCTGGCCTTGCGCGGGTTGCACAAGGGCGATGAGGCGCCGGGGTCGGACTTCCTTACCAGAACCACGCTGACCTATGACCAGACGCCGCTGGACGCTGAGTATCAGGACCTGACGCCGGCCTACCTGGCGAGTTTGCTGGGCCGCCTGCAACCGCGCCTGGCGTTTGCCACGGTGCTAAACGAAAGCCACAGCAGCCCGGTGGTCAAGCAGGCAATTGAATCGATGTTCGACCACCGGCTCAACGCCCTGGCGTACACGGCAGTGTTGCAACACCATTTGAGCGAGGCCGACTACGCATTGATTCAGGCTCTGCGTGAGGGCCGCGGCGAAAACCTCAGCGCCGCTACCGTGTCGCTGCACGAGGCACAGCTCAATGGGTTGTGGCTGCTGCGTCAGACGGACGCCAAGGGTGAAGTCAAACGCCTGTTGCTGTGCACGCCCGAGGCCCCCAGCGCGACGCAGTTCGAGGCGTTTGACACCGAGGCCAGCTGCAAGGCGTACCTGCTTGGCTGGTGCACCCAGCCCGCCATGAAGGGGTATGTCCTCAGTACACTGTCGCTGCGTTTTCGCCCCTCCATGCAACGGATTCTCACGGGCCTGAGCCTCAAACCGCATGCACAGGAGTACCACGAGGTCAGGTTCACCTTTGTTGCCGATTACGCCGCCGGTCTAAAAGCCCTGGCGCAACACATGCTGGCTACGATGGGCGACGATCTCACGTTCGCCACGCCGCTGTGGTTCAGTTCGGCCAGCCAGGCGCAGCGCCAGACGCTCACCGGCCTGGCGCAGGACACCGAGGGCGCCTTGCGCACTTACCATGGCGATCCGCACGGCCAGGCGCTGTTCCCGACCTTTGCGAGCTTTGTGCATGAACAGGCCAGAATTCGCCTGAACGCGCTGCTCGGGCGCGCCGCGCAGGACGTCGACCCCAATACGGTCCACGTCCATTACCCCCAGGCGTTTCCCGGGCTTACGACGCCGGACTCTGTCACGTACACCCGATTGTTGCGCGACGGTTATCACGACAGCGTGGGGTTTCTGGGCCCCAAGTTTGAAACCTCGGCGACCTTTACCGGCCCAGCCGGCGTCGACCTCAGCCGCTTGACGCCTGAAGCGGTGTCGCGCTCGGTGCGGGGCGTGTGGATCGGCCAGCGCTATGTCGACCACGTGCGCAACACCCTGCAAAGCCCCAGCAGCCCCGGCTATGTGTTCCGACGTAACGCAACGCTGGCCATCAGCCAATTGCAGATGCGCAACGCTGCACTCGAATCACGCTTGCAAGGCCACATCTCCCAGGCTGACCTGGACTGGCTGAACACCTGCCTGCAGAGCCTGGGCAATACCTCCGACCAGGTGCGCGAAAGTTACCAGGTGCACCGGCTGTTTGTGGACGGCGAATGGGTGATCGACACCTTCCTGTTCAAGCGCGGGCATGACCCGGTGCTGCTCTACACGCCGAATGCGCCGGATGGCGTCACCTTTCGCCACGCGCGGCTGTTCAACTATGTGTTGAAACACGTGGATGGCATGGTCGGTTACCTCGCCGAGCGGGTGGGCGCGCAGGCAAAGGCCCGCGTGCATGGGTTTCTGGAGAACGCCAGAAAGCAACTGCCGCAGACCCTAAACCGCAGCCATCCCAGCCCTGGCCGGTATGACCCGATCAGTCGCGAGACGGTAGTGCTCAACCTGCGCCAGGCGCTGTACGACGCCAAGCTGCAGCGCAAGATAGACGACGTCGAGGCAACCTCCGTCAACCGTGCGCACATGATCATGGACCTGGTGTGGAGCGTTATCGAACCCCTCGTTGCCATCGCCACCGCGCCTTACCCGGTGCTGAGCCTGAGCCTGGGCATGTCGCTGGCTTTCAAGGATGGGATGCTCGCCCTGCACGCATACAACCAGGGGCAGATGGGTGAAGCCTTCGGGCACTACCTTGGCTACCTGCTCAATAGCGCCGGCGCGGTATTCACTGATTTGCGCCCGGCGCTGATCAGCCCGTTGGGCAAGTCGATACGTCCGCTGCTGCATACCGCGCCGCAGGAACAAGCGTTGTCGTTGATCAAACAACTGGAGGCGCCAACGCCGGCCTTCGATGATCTGCAAGCGGTGATGTTCCAAGGCCAGGCGTTATGGACCCGCAAAACGCCCGACGCTCTGGGGCGTTTCCTGCTGCTCAGGCAGGATGCTGCAACCGGGAAATTGCAGTCCACCGGCCGGCTGGTCCATCGTAATACTCAAGGCCAGTGGATGCGTGCCGGTGTTGCGGGCGGCGCACCCAAATATGAAAAACTGCCCGTCGCCGTCAGCCCGCTGGAGCGTTACGAAACCCCGCAGGCGTTGTTGAAAGACCTGGAGCACGTGGTGACCCCTGGCGCCGTGGAGGCGGCCTTCGCGCGCATCGCCGACCCGTATGGCGAGCAGATCGCCAGGGACATCATGGGCAAGCAGCTGTTCCACCTGCGCGCGCCGTATGGCACGGCAGTGGACAACCTGACCCGTGACGCCAACGCTTACTTTGATGCCTTGGCCCCGATTGTTCCCCGGGCCGATGTACTGAGTGTTGAGCCTGACGCCCTGCATGAAGTCATCCTGCAAAAGCTGCTCAGTGAAAGCAAAGGGCTGGTGATCGGCGCGAGCGTGGATTCGATTGCCAGCAAGCAGTTCCTGATCGACACCCTGCAAGCCTTGCACGACCACGGCGTGCGGCGTCTGTACATCGAGTACCTGCCCGCCGATGTGTTTCGGGCCAAGCTGGAAACACGCCACACCGCGAAGGCGTTGAAGAGCATCGACACGCACCTCAAGAGCGTCGATAAAGCGCTGGGCATGCCCAAGGACAGCGCCTATTCCTATCAGGCGCTGGTGCAGGCGGCGTCTGACCACGGCATCGAGGTGAAGGCGCTGGATGCGTCCACCTCCTACTATCTGGACGATGCATTGGCGGGGGGCACCACCTCGGTGCTCACGCCTCGCGAGAACCGTCTGCGCAACTTCTACTCCCACAGGGTGATCACCGCCGACGTGGCGGCCAACCCTGACGACGCTTGGGTGGCACTGGTGGATCACCGACGCATGAATACCCATGAGCAAGTCCCCGGCCTGGCCGACCTGCACGGCGCCGTGAGCCTGCGTGTCGAGGATGTCAGCGTCGGCACGCCGGTCGGGGTGTGGAAAGACACGCCCGGCTCGATTCCCGATGATGCGTTGGCCAAGGCTGATTTCAAGATCACCCTGCAGACCGCTTACACCCAACCCCAGGCGCAGGCGTTGCCGCCCCCGGCGCAGCACCGCTACAGCGTGTTCGAGATGCCCTCTGCGCTGCGTGAAGCATTGCGCACGCTGAAAGATTCGCCAAAGGGTCTGGATTCGCGGTATTTCCCCGGCAACCCGGCGCTTCGACCGGCCTACACGGCCTTCCAGCGGACTCGCGAACGTCTCGACGCGGCGGCCGGCGCGCATTTCAAAGACCACGTGCCACCCGCTGCGGCGCCGCAGCCACAGCTGTCACCCGGCCTCACCGCGCGTGAGTTCTTCGAGCGCGCCTATGCCCATTCAAACGGGGTATTGATCGGCGAGGCGCACAGCATGCAATCGAGCAAGGCGCTGTTGATCAAGGAACTGAAGACCATGAAGGTCAAGACGCTCTATGTTGAGCACCTGCTGACGGACCTGCATCAGGCGGACCTTGATGCCTTGTACCAAGGCAGTCCGATGTCCAAGGCGCTCAAGGACTATCTGCGGATACAGGACCGTGGGCATATGTTGGGCTATAAAGGGCCGCACACTTACACCGCGGTGATCGAAACTGCCGCCAAGTACAAGATTCGCGTGCGTGCGCTGGATTGCTTCGCCAGTTACTGCGTCGATGGCATGCCGGATAAAGGAACGTCGCGCACGGCGATGTTCAGCTATTTTGCCAATGAGGTCATCACCCAGGATCAAGCTGCACATGGCCCGCATCGCTGGGTGGCGTTGATGGGCAACACCCACACCGACACGTTCCTGGGCGTGCCTGGCCTGGCAAGGTTGCAGGGCGCCATCAGCCTGCATGTCAACGATGTGGCGCCCGGCCAGCCTGTTGGCTTGCGGGCGGGAAAATGGGAGGCGGCCAACAGGCCCCTGCGCCCTGATGAATGGGTGGCCATGCGCAGTGACTTTGCCCTTGATGTGGCGGTGGCCGGCCGCAAGCCGCCGGAGGCGTTCAAGCCCGCCGACCGCTCACGCCTCACGCACGCCGGGCATTTTTTGATCGAGCGCCCGGCGCCCGACCAGACGCTGCTGGTGCATCGTTCGCGCAGCGGCGACATTGTCACCACGCCGATTCAAGTGGACGAGCGCGGGCACTTCTTTATTGATCGGTGGGAGCCGCTCCAGCACGAGCGCTATCTTTATCAATTTCATTTGATCGAGGCGCTGCAACTCCACATGGGCTTGCGCCCGGCGCCTTGAATGGCTGCGAGCGGGCAGGGGGGCATTGCTGTCCGCACTCCGTTGGGCCGTGCGCAGGTGCTTGCCAAACGCCGGTGATTCTGGGAAAACGCCCACCTTCTGGTATTCAACGAGCATCCCATGAGCAACCAAGACCTTCAGATCACTGACATCCGCCTGGGCGACGGTAAAACCGTGGTCAAGGGCGCACTGATCACCACTCAATACACCGGCACCCTGGAAGACGGTACGGTGTTCGATTCGTCCTGGGAACGCGGCAAGCCGTTTCAGTGTGTGATCGGCACCGGGCGCGTGATCAAAGGCTGGGACCAGGGCTTGATGGGCATGCGCGTCGGCGGTGTACGCACATTGTGTGTACCGGCGCACCTGGCGTATGGCGAGCGCTCGATGGGCGCGCACATCAAACCCAACAGCAACCTGCGCTTTGAAATCGAGTTGCTGGAAGTGCTGACGCGCGATGACTGAAGGAAAGTGAACATGGACGTTGATGTTGAGGCGTTGCCGGGCTGCTCCGTCGCGGGCATCCGGGTGGTTGAATTGCTGGGCAGCGACGCGGCTGAGCTGCAGCATTTTTTCGAACAGGCGCCGGGCTATTTCATCGCAGTCAATGGCGAGCCGGCCGGGCCGACTGAAGCGCGCGAAGAACTGCAGGGCCATTTGCCGGCAGGGTGGCGCTGCAGCCGGATGTACTGGCTGGGTTACCGCGATGCGCAGGATCAGTTGGTCGCCGTGGTGAACATTGCCGCGGATTTGCTCGCTGCCGGGGTCTGGCATATCGGATTGCTGCTGGTGCATACGCGTTTGCACGGCACCGGGCTTGCGCGACAGTTGCATGCCGATCTCGAATCCTGGGCTGCGAGCAAAGGCGCCCAATGGCTGCGTCTGACGGTGGTGGTCGGCAACACCAGGGCCGAGCGGTTCTGGCCCAAGCTTGGGTATGTGCCGGTGCGCACCCGCGAGGGAATTACGATGGGGCGGCAGGTGAATACGGTGTCGATTCAGCTCAAGGCATTGGCGGGTGGGCGGATGGATGAATACCTGGAGAAGGTCGAGCGTGATCGGCCGGGTACGCCGTCATAACCGATGTACATAGACCTGATCTGCAGTGACCATTTCCCTTCCACCTTTGATCGGGATGATGCCTGGAAAACGGTTTCTGAACTTGCGCTGAAGAAGCGGCCTGTTGGTCATCGGTAAACTTTCCTACGGTTTACTCACGCGAAAACGCGGCGTAAACTCCGCGCGTTTTCATCAATAGCGGAGACCCTCAGTGGGTACTTGTTCGAGTGACAGTTGTCGGCCGGTTTCAGTAATCGGCACATCCTTGGCAAGATAACGCGCATTCTTCCTGTGCCGTTGTCTCGCCTGAAAAAAGCGAGAAGCGGCATTCCGGCAGCGGCCAGTCCTGGCACCTGCCTGCATCCCTCTCATCGACGCTGACCAGCACCTGAAAGCATTCAGGCTGCTACGGACGCGCCTGCCTTTTACGGTGGGCGGGCCAAGGGTTTCTATATCCGTCAGTTCGGCTGGCAATAAACAGGGAGGATTTCCTATGCAAGCAATCAACAACATCAACCTCAATTCCTTGGTTGATACCGTCGTCAGCCTCAGCGCGGCGTTTATCCTCGGTGGCTTGATCGGCTTCGAGCGTCAGTACCGCCAGCGCACGGCGGGTTTGCGCACCAATGTGCTGGTGGCCGTGGGCGCGGCGATTTTTGTCGACATGGCCAACCGGCTGGGCGGCGCTGAAGGCGCGGTTCGGGTGGTCGCGTACGTGGTCTCGGGCATCGGCTTTCTGGGGGCTGGCGTGATCATGCGCGAAGAAGGCAACGTGCGCGGGCTCAACACTGCCGCCACCCTGTGGGCCTCGGCAGCCGTGGGCGCTTGTGCGGGCGCTGACCTGATCCTCGAAGCGCTGCTGGGCACGCTGTTTGTACTGGCGGCCAACACGCTGCTGCGGCCGATCGTCAACAACATCAACCGTCAGCCTCTGGACGTGGTGTCGGCGGAGGTGACCAACATCCTCTATGTCATCGCGCGGCGCAGCCAGCAACAGGCGGTGATGGTGTTGCTCGAAGCCGAGCTGGCGCGCTGCAACTACCCGGCGAGCGACGTTGACGTCCGGCCGTTTGGCAGTGAAGAGGTGGAGATCGAGGCCACCCTGGTCGCGACCTCGGTAGACGGCGACGAACTGGATGCGCTGGTAGCGCGTATTTCCACATCGACCCTGGTGGTGCAGGCCTTCTGGAGCCCGAGCACCACTGATTGACCGGCGCGCCTCACGCATGACCAGGCGCTGGCTTGGTCATGTTTCGTGAGGAAAAGTCCTACATACGCTTGGGACTATCCCTTCGGATGAAACGTCATTTCGTTGCTAAGGTTGCGCGCTTGCAGCTAGCCGGCGGCATCGGTTTGGCTGTACGTGTTCGGCCGGTTTCAATCGAAGGGACCAGGAACAGCCTGGTTATTGTCCTGAGTAGGTGCAGCACCGCTGGTCGGCACTGTCATTTCTCACAGGTACCTGTGTCCCGTGTGATGTGTAAGGGTACTTATCCTCTCAGGGGAGTTTTATGACTAAAGCGCTAATAGTTGATGATCATCCGTTTATCCGTAAAACCGTCCGGCATCTGCTGACGCTGGAAGGTTTCACCGAAATCGATGAAGCGGGCAACGGTGCGGACGCTGTGCAGAAGGCCAGAGAGGGGCGTCCGGCGTTGATCATTCTTGATTTGGCGATCCCGAAGCTGGGGGGGCTTGAGGTGATCAGCCGGGTCAAGGCGTTGGGCCTGCCGTGCAAGATTCTGGTACTGACCTCGTACCTTCCGGAGTTTTTTTCGGCGCGTTGCATGCGTGCCGGCGCCATGGGGTTCGTGGCCAAGACCGGTGAGCTGGATGAGCTGCAAAAGGCTATCAAAGCGGTGATGTCCAACTACAGTTGCTTCCCCAGTTTGCCGAGCAGTTCGGTGCGCCGTGACGATCTGCAGTCCACGGAGCAGGAACTGGTGCAAGCCCTGTCAGATCGCGAGTTGGCGGTGTTGCAGATGCTGGCCCTGGGCTTGGGCAATAACGAAATCGCCAATCAGATGTTACTCAGCCACAAGACCATCAGCACCTACAAGACGCGACTCAAGGAGAAGCTGCGCATGTCGTCTGTGGTCCACATGGCCAAGTTTGCACAGCGTAATCATCTGATCTGATCAGACATGATCCTTGCGCCGATGCGACGGTTCATCATCACGCTGTTGATGGGCTTGCTGCCGATGATGGCCAGTGCCCTTGATCAGCCGCAAAATCTGCGCCTGCTGGGGCACTCCAGCCTCAATGGCCACTCCGTAACGCTGGGCGAGGCTGACTGGCAGTGGTTGCGGGGGCGGCGTGTGTTGTTGATGGGGGTTTCCGCGCCCGACTACGGGCCCTTCGAACTGACCAACAACAACGACGAAATCGAAGGCATCACGGCGGACTACGCCGGGTTGCTCGCCCAGGCGCTGAATATCAGCGTTGAGGTGCGGCGCTACGATACCCGCGATGAAGTGCTCGAAGCCCTCAAGCAAGGCGCCATTGACCTGCTTGGGACGTCCAATGGTTTTGAGGCGGGCGACCCGCAGTTGGTGCTTTCGCGTTCCTACGCCAATGACCAGCCGGTGCTGGTTACCCGCACCGGCGACAGCCAATCGTTGAGTGTCGGCCTCGCTGGCAAACGCATCGCCATGCTCTATCACTACATGCCGCCCGACGTGGTAGAGGCTTTTTACCCAAAGGCTAACGTGGAGCTGTTTCCGTCTATTTTCGAAGCCATTGGCGCCGTCGCGTTCGGTCGCGCCGATGTCTACCTGGGCGATGCCATCTCTGCCAATTACCAGATCAACCGCAACCACTTGAACAATGTGCAAATGGCGGATTTTTCCACGTTGGAATCCAATTCCTTCGCCTTTGCCGTGCTCAGGGACAACACCCGCTTGCTGCGCATTATCAACACTGCGCTGAGGGCGATCCCGGCGAACGAACAGATGGAAATATTGCGTCGCTGGAACGGTGACAACCTGGGCCTGCTCGGTGCCGAGCGGTTGCACCTGAGCACCAGTGAGCAGCGTTGGCTGGAGAAACACCCGCGGGTCAGGGTGGTGGCGTCCGAGCAGATGCTGCCGTTGGCGTCCTTTACGGCGCAAGGGCGACTGGAGGGCTTGAGTGCCGATGTTCTGTCGCGGATCAGCTTGCGTACCGGCTTGAAGTTCGATGTCGTTTCCGGCGGCTCGATGCCTCAGCAGATTGACGCGGTCAGTACAGGCCGCGCCGACATGATGGCGGTGGTGACCCCCAGTATCGAAGGCTCTGATCAGGTGCGCTTTACCCGACCTTACCTGACCAACCCGGTGGTGCTGGTCACCCGCAATGACGACCCCGGCACGATGACCCTGGAGGACATGGTCGGCAAGCGCCTCGCGATCAGCAGTGGCAATGCCGTGCGCGACGTCATCCACCGCGATTACCCAGGGATAAACTTTGTGGCGGCGCGCAACCCCACCGAAGCCATGGCGCTGGTGGCCAACGGGGCTGCCGAAGGGGCAGTCAACTCATTGATCAATGCGCGTTACCTGATCGCCCAGCAGTACCGCGACCGCTTGCGCGTGACCAGTACTGTCGGCGCCGAGCCGGCACGCATGACGTTCGGGGTCAATCGCGGCCAGTTGGAGTTGTACTCGATACTCGACAAAGCGCTGCTGAGCATCCCTCCGCAGGAGATGGATGAGCTGGTCAGCCAATGGCGCACGGATGTGATCATTGAGGACCATTGGTTGCGTCACCGCAGTGCGATCATTCAGGGCTTTGGCCTGGCGGCGTTGTTGCTGCTGATCACTTCCGGCTGGGCTATTTACCTGCGCAGCCTGATCCGCAAACGCGCGCAGGCGGAACGGGCCTTGAGCGACCAGATGCGTTTTATGGGCGTATTGATCGACGGCACGCCCTATCCGATTTACGTGCGCGACCGCCAGGGCCGGCTGATGGCGTGCAACAGCGCTTATCTGGACGTGTTCGGCTTCAAGTCCGACGCAGTGATCGGCAAGACGGTGATAGAAGCCGACAGCGGCAACCCTGCGCAGTCGCGGTCCTTCCATGAGGATTACCTGCGGTTGATGGAACGCGGCGAGCCGCAGATCAATGACCGGCTGCTCACGTTGCCGGGCGGCAAGGTGCTGACCATTTACCACTGGATGCTGCCGTACCGCGATGGGGACGAAAACGTGGTGGGCATGATTGCCGGCTGGGTGGATGTGAGCGAACGCCAACGGCTATTGGGCCAGTTGCAGGAAGCCAAGGAAGACGCCGATGCCGCCAACCGCGCCAAGACCACGTTTCTGGCCACCATGAGCCATGAGATTCGCACGCCGATGAACGCGGTGATCGGCATGATTGAATTGGCGCTTGCCAATGCCGAGCAGGGGCGCGTCGACCGCGATGCCCTGGAGGTCGCCTCGGTTGCGTCGCGCGGCATGCTCGAGCTGATTGGCGATATTTTGGATATTTCCCGAATCGAATCCGGTCACTTGTCGCTGACCCTGGCGCCGGCCAATCTGCGTGAATTGCTCACCTCGGTGGCGCGGGTGTTCGAGGGGCTGGCGCGGACCAAAGGCCTGGCGTTGCAGGTGGAACTCGACCCGCTGATTGATTATCCGGTGCTGATCGACTCCTTGCGGTTCAAGCAGGTGGTGTCCAACCTGCTGAGCAATGCAATCAAGTTCACGGCCCAGGGCCAGGTACGTCTGGGCGGGCGCAGTGCACCGGGGTCTGACACTGGCCATCTGGAACTGGTGTTATGGGTGGAAGACACCGGCATCGGCATCAGCAGTGAAGACCAGCAGCGTCTGTTCAACCCGTTTTTCCAGGGCAGCAACACCGAACAATCAGCGCGCAGCGGCTCGGGGCTGGGGCTGGTGATCAGCCGCAGTCTGTGTGAAATGCTGGGCGGCACGCTGCAGTTGAGCAGTGCGCCCGGGCAGGGCACGCGAGTGGACATGACGTTGACGTTGGCCAGGGCCACCGCAGTGCCGGTCGAGCGTGCTGGCCCGGCGCCTGTGGCCCGGCCGGGCCGTGTATTGAGCATCTTGGTGGTGGACGACTACCCGGCCAATCGCTTGCTGCTGGCGCGCCAACTGCGCTTTCTGGGGCATCGCATCACCCTGGCCGAAGACGGTGTGCAAGGGCTTGAATGCTGGCAAGCCGAGCAACCGGATGTGGTGATCACCGATTGCAACATGCCCCTCAAGAATGGCTACGCCCTGGCGCGTGACATCCGCGCGCAGGAGCGTGCGCAAGGCTTGGTACCGTGCTTGCTGCTGGGCTTTACCGCTAACGCGCAACCGGAGGAAACCGAGCGCTGCCGACAGGCAGGCATGGATACCTGTTTGTTCAAACCTGCCGGCCTTGAGGACTTGCGCTCGGCACTGGCCGCGCTTGCGACCAGCCCTAGGGTATCTGAGGTTGAGCGGACATTTGATGTGAGCGCCCTGATCACGCTGACGGGTGACGATGACGCGGCGCTCAATGAACTGTTGATACCGTTGCTCGAAAGCCTTGAGGCAGACCGCGCGCTGCTGCCGGTGCTGCACCGCCAGTTGAATTTTCACGAACTGCATGACCTCGCCCACCGCGCCAAGGGCGGCGCACGGCTGGTCAAGGCGCAGACGCTGATAACCCGTTGTGAAAGGCTTGAGGAGGTGTGCCAGCGCCAGGAGCGCGACGCACTGGGCATGGCGATTGAAGCGGTAAGCGAAGCCCTCGACGATCTGCATCGGCACTTGAGCAGTTTTACGCTCGGTGCTGAGCGCGGTTGAGCGCCGTTCAGTGGATTTGGGAGAACTCCTACATGAAGGAGGAACATACCTGATTTTGTCTTCGGGATATGTCTGGAAAATGGGCCACGCTCACTGACGAGCACAGCCTGCCCAGGGGTTTGCCATGCCGAACAAAGCACTGACCATCCTGATTGCCGATGAACAGCACCTGCAGCGGCTGTACATCGAAAAAATGCTCAACCAGCTGGGGTACCACCGGATTGTTCCGGTGCAAACCCTTGAAGAAGTCCAGATTCTTACCGCCATCCCGGCCGAGCCATTCGACGTACTGATCATTAATGCGGGGTTGACCGCCCAGGCCGACGGGCCGCAGCCCGAGGTGCATCATGTACTGGTCTATGACCACCAGGACCTGGATATTCCAGGCGGTGTACCGCCGACGCTGCTGGTCCGGCTGCCGGGCATGCCGGACACCGTCAACCTCGAGCACTTCATGGACATCATCGACCCACCCGAGGCCCACCGGGGCCTGCGGGTATTGCCGTGGCTGCGGGAGTTATCCCGCACGCCGGCGGCCGGGGTTTAGTCCCACTTCGGGGCGATGCCTTTAGGGCTGGTCAGGCGATGGCCGCGCTCCAGGCCGGCGATCTGCGCCATGTCGGCAGCGCTCAAAGTGAGTTGCAGGGCCTTGAGGTTGCTGTCCAGATTGGCACGTTTAGTGGACGACGGAATCACCGCATAGCCCAATTGCATGGCCCACGCGAGGGTCACTTGCGCCGCCGTGGCCTGGTGGCGTTCGGCGATCTGCTGGATTACCGGGTCTTTGAGCACTTCGCCGTAGGCCAGGGTCATGTACGACGTAATCTGAATACCGTGGGCGATGGCGAAATCCACCACCTTCTGGTTTTGCAGGTAGGGATGCAGTTCTACCTGGTTGGTGGCGATGTTTTCGGCGCCCACCGCGGCAATCGCCTGCTTCATCAGGTCGATGGTGAAGTTGGAAATACCGATCTGGCGCGTCAGGCCCAGGCGCTTGGCTTCCAGCAACTGGCCCATGAATTGGGCGACAGGCACCTGGTCTTCCGGCGACGGCCAGTGGATCAGGGTCAGGTCCAGGTAGTCGGTCTTCAGTTTGCGCAGGCTTTCACGCAGGCTGGGAATCAACTGGCCTTCGGCGAAATTGGCAATCCAGATCTTGCTGGTGATGAACAGTTCGTCACGCGGCACGCCGCTGTCGGCAATGGCTTGGCCGACATCCGCTTCGTTCTCGTAGATCTGCGCGGTATCGATGACGCGGTAGCCCAGTTCCAGGCCCGTGCTCACAGAGTCGATTACCACTTGGCCTTGCAGGCGGAAGGTGCCAAGGCCGAAGGCGGGAACGTTTTGCATAGGGATAAACATCTGTAACTCCTGAAGGGGTGTGAACAGTGGAGTCGAGTATCCCCTCGACGTTCCTTCGGAAAAACCGTCGAACCCGAAAAGGACTCTTTACCAGAAGTCACGAGTCTCGCCCGCAATAAAAAATGCGGCTTCACTTGCCACAGACAGCTGCCGCACGGTATTCCAGAACACCCACTGTCAGCCCGGAACATGCCATGACCCAACACTTGACCGAATACGCCGACGCCAGCCCCGAGGTGCGCGCGGTGTATGACGACATCATGCAGACGCGCAAGGTTGACCAGGTGAATAACTTCTGGAAATGCCTGGCCGCCCACCCGCCGACCCTGCGCCGCACCTGGGAAAGCCTCAAGGAAGTCATGGCCCCCGGCGCACTGGATCCGCTGACCAAGGAGTTGCTCTACGTGGCCGTCAGCGTGACCAACAATTGCCCGTATTGCATCGCCTCCCACACGGCCGCCGCGCGCAAGGCCGGTATGACTGATGCGATGTTCGGCGAGTTGCAGGCGGTGGTCGGCATGGCCAATCAAACCAACCGCCTGGCCACCGGGTATCGCGTGCCGGTCGATGAGGTATTCAAGTGGCCGTGAGATCGCTCAGCGGTCGAACCACGCCATCCACCAGCGCAAGCGGCTCAAAACGTTGGCGGCGTAATCATCCAGAGGACTCGCGTCTCTACCTTGCCCGGGTTCGGGCAAGTCGATGTGATCGATAAAGTCGACCTGAAAACCGTGGCGTTGCTCAAGCGCAACCCAGGTTTGGTGATTGAAGAAACCAAGGGCGCCCAGCACTACACCTTCCCGATGCTGTGCGACAGCAACGAGTTCAAGAACAACGACATTCGCATGGCCATGAAGCACGCGATCAACCGCGAAACCCTGCTGGCGTCGGTGCTGCACGGTTATGGCCTGGTGGGCAACGACCACCCGATCCAGCCAGGCAGCCGCTTTATCAACGCTGCGCTGGAGCAGCGCCGCTACGACCCGGACAAGTCGCGCTTCCACCTGCGCAAGGCCGGGGTGGAGTCGCTCAAGGTGCGCCTGCAAGCTTGCGACGCTGCTTACACCGGCGCGGTGGACGCCTCGGTACTGTTCAAGGAACAGGCGCGCCAGGCCGGTATCGACATTGACGTGGTGCGCGAGCCGGCCGACGGCTACTTCTCCAATGTGTGGATGAAGCAGCCGTTCACCACCTCGTTCTGGTACAGCAGCCTGACCGCCGACCGCATGTTCAGCATCGGCTACGCCAAAGGCGCGGCCAGGAACGAAACCCACTGGGACAACGCGCGCTTTAACCAACTGCTCACGGCGGCCCGTGGCGAGATGAACGCGCCGCTGCGCCAAGAGATGTACAACGCAATGCAGGCCCTGTGCCGGGACGATGGCGGCGCGATTGTGCCGCTGTTCGCCAGCTCTGTGGCGGTGCGTTCGAACCGCGTCAGCCACGGGCCGCTGACCGCGCCTTATGGTGAGTTGGATGGGCTGCGGCTGATCGAGCGGTGGTGGCAGGCCTAGGGATCGACCAGCCAATGAACATCCAGTGTGGGAGCTGGCTTGCCTGTTCATCACCCACGACGTCGCCACGGTGCGCGCGATTGCCGATGAGGTGGTGATGCAGTGGGGCAGGGTGGTTGACCAGGGCAGCTGCAGCGCGATTTTTACCCCCCCTTACAGGCCTACACCGGCCTGCTGTTTTCATCGGAACCGGAAATGGACCCGGACTGGCTCGATCATTTCAGTGACTTGTACGCCATGCAGTGGAACCCGGTAGCGTCGGCGGCGGATTTTTCCACGCGCGAGAACCCTGACTATCTGGTGTATGCCCTGGAGCAACGGCTGGGGGTGAAGAAGCAATCGATTGCAGCGGCGGGATTTTCTGCTGGGGTATGTGCAGAAACTGCAAGGGCTGGCAAGTGAGCAGCCCTTGGTGCTTGCGAAACTGGCGCAGTTTGATGAGGCGTTGTATCCACTTTCCCGACCCAAACACCGTACACATGTGGGAGGGGGCTTGCCCCCGAATGCGGTCTATCAGTGCCAGGTTTTCTGACTGATCCACCGCCTTCGCAGGCAAGCCAGCTCCCACATTTTGATCTCCATGCGTCAGTCAGCTTTGTGGTGTTCCCGCAACCGCTCAGCCGCACCACGCAACAGCTGCTCGGTGCCACTCCAGCCCAGGCAACCATCGGTCACCGACACGCCGTATTTCATCGACGCGCTCAACGGCTGGCACCCTTCGAACAGATGGCTTTCGAGCATCATGCCGATCAGCGAGGTCTCGCCTTGCAGGCGTTGTTCCAGCACGTCGTTGAACACTGCCGGCTGACGCAACGGGTCTTTGCCGCTGTTGGCGTGGCTGCAATCGACCATGATCCGCGCCGCGACTTTGGACTTGGCCAAATCGTGTTTTACCTGGGCCACACTTTGCGCATCGTAGTTTGGCCCACGGTGGCCGCCGCGCAGCACCAGGTGCGTGTCGGGGTTGCCTGGGGTCTGGATGATTGCCGGATGGCCCTGGCTGTCGACGCCGAAGTGGCGGTGCGGGTGTGACGCCGAGCGCATAGCGTCACAGGCAATCGCGACGCCGCCGTCGGTGCCGTTCTTGAAGCCGACCGGCATGCCCAGGCCGCTGGCCATTTCGCGGTGGATCTGCGATTCGGTAGTGCGAGCGCCAATGGCGACCCAGCTGAGCAGGTCATCGAAGTAGCCGGCGGCCATGGGTTGCAGCAGCTCGGTGGCGACTGGCAGGCCCAGGCGCAGCATTTCACGCATCAGTTCGCGCGACAGGGTCAGGCCTGCGGCCATGTCATCGCTGCCGTCCAGGTGCGGGTCGTAGGCCAGGCCTTTCCAGCCGATGGTGGTGCGCGGTTTTTCCACGTAGGCGCGGATCACCAGCAGCATCTGGTCGCTGACTTCAAGCGCGAGCTTCTTCAGGTTGCGTGCGTATTCCATGGCCGATTCGGGATCGTGGATCGAGCACGGGCCGACAATCACCAGCAAACGGGCGTCTTCACCGTTGAGGATGGCGCGCACGGCTTGGCGATGGGCGTGGATCTGTTCGTTGAGGAACGGGCTGAGGGGCAACTGGTGCTTGAGTTCAAGCGAGCTGGGCAGGCGCTGGGTCAGGGCTTCATTGGCGCTGGACAGGTTGGCAACAGGCAAGGCGGCGGTGGCAGAGTTCATATTCAAGGCTTCCTGGGCAAGCGGCGGGCGATTCCCGCGCGCTCTGCCCTACTGGGGTGTTCGACAATTGGCCGTATTGGCTACGTGTGTTGGCTTGCCACCAATAGGTGACCGATCGGAGGCGGCAGGCTGTCCCGAACGGAGCTTGCTAAATCGCCATGCAGTGGAGGTGTCGTAGCGGTAATAGGTGGCGTAGTTCATGTCGTGAGTCCTTTTAGTGTTCGGTGTGAAGCAAAATGAGTAAGGGCTGAAAAAACAAAACCCCCGGTCGGGGAGCCGACCGGGGGTTAGATTTCTCTGGCAGGCGACCCCTTGAGTAGTGGGCGCCGATTTCAGGTATCAGGCGCGCCAGTGGCTAAACCAATACCCAAAATAAAAGCTGACCAGTGCGCTCAAACCGTTCACGCGGGTAGCCGACACCGAGCGCGAGGCGCTGGCAGCAGGGCAAACCTGAGTGTGGGTGAGTTGCAACATGGTGAGTCTCCAAATGATGCGGGGAGCTTACTAGAGGCACGCGGGAGGATTCAATCAGTAATTTCTATCGCCTGAGGTACTTACGGCTATGGGGTGAGTATCGATATGCTGCTGACACTCAGATATTGATAGCTTGGACGCGACCATGACTGCCCTGACCCTTGCTGCTGCTCAGACCACTTCAATCGCAGGCGATGTGCCGGCCAATATCCAGCGGCACCTGGCGTTCATGCAGGCGGCGGCGGAGCACGGTGTGCAGTTACTGGTGTTTCCAGAGCTGTCACTGACCGGCTATGAGCCGGCGCTGGCCGCTGAACTGGCGATTGCGCCAGAGGATGCACGGCTGGCGCCACTGCGTGAGAAGGTGCAGGCGCTGCAGTTGACGGCGGTGGTGGGGATGCCGATCCGTTTGGCGCCGGAGGCGGGCGTGTTGATCGGCGCGCTGGTGTTGGCGGCGGACGGGTCGCTGGCGGTGTACACCAAGCAGCATTTGCATCCGGGTGAAGACGTGGCGTTTGTCGCAGGGCAGGGCGGGGCCGCCCTCGAATGGGCGGATGACCATATTGCGCTGGCGGTTTGCGCAGACTTTTCCCACGCCAGCCATCCACGTGAGGCCGCGCAGGCCGGTGCCAATGTGTACGCCGCCGGCGTGTTGATCAGCGAGGGTGGCTACACCGCGGACAGCGCGCTGCTCCAGGGTTATGCCGCCGAGCATCGCATGCTGGTGTTGATGGCCAACCATGGCGGGCCTTCAGGCGGCTGGGCCTGCGCAGGGCGCAGCGCCATCTGGGCCGCGGACGGCAACGTGCTGGCCGCCGCACCGCGCACTGGCGACGCGTTGGTGCTTGCCCGCCGCGATGGCGGCCACTGGTCTGGCCACGTGGTTGCGCTGTAAATGACGTTTCACCTGCGCGCCGCGACTGGCGATGACTTGCCATTCGCGCGGAGGCTGACCCACCAAGCCATGGGTGGCTACTACCTGCAATACGGTCTTGTGTGGTCTGACTATGGCTTTGACGTGGGCTGGGGCAGCCGCGAGAACTGGATGATCTGCAAGGGCGACGCGGTGTTGGGGTTTATCAGCCTGAGCCGTGACAACAGTGCTCTGTATATTCGCGAATTGCACTTATCCGAAGACTACCGCAAGCAGGGCGCAGGCAGTTGGGTACTCGAGCAGATGGTGCTCAAGGCGCGCGCGCAGGGGCTGGGTCTTTTACGCTTGACGGTGTTCAAAACCAATCCGGCGCGCAGGTTGTATCAGCGCCTGGGGTTTAGCATCGTTGGGGAAGAAGGTTGCTTCTGGCGCATGGAGCGCGAGTGTCAGGCAGGTCCATCGGGCTAAAACAGGCACGTCTTGCCAATAAGCGCATACTGCGGTCAGGAAACGATTTCCGGATCGCGGTTCAGGGCTACCGGCTCATCCACGATAATCCCTTCTTTCATGCCCAACAGGACCGCCACCTTGTGGGCTTCCCCACGCCGTCCTTTTTTACGCCCAGCGAGCACTTGATAGGTCGTGGCCGGATCAACGCCGTGCTCACGGGCAAACGCTTGAACTGACTTTCCTTGATGTTCCAGCCAGGCCTTGGCTTGTGCAGCAGTGCGAATACCGGGCATAGTTCAAAACCGTTCAAGTTTGTTTAAAACGAGATGAGTGTGTCACCTCTTGGGGTGTGCCAGACAGGATCATACATCCAAATGAGTGGAATCGGTTCGCGTTTAAGACAGGAAAGAGAACGTCTTGGCCTGTCGCAGAAAGTTTTTGGTGAAATCGGCGGCGTCGAGGCAAATGCCCAAGGCAAATACGAAAGCGGCGGCCGCGCACCCAAGGCGGACTACCTGTCACGCGTGGCTCAGCGTGGTGTAGATGTTTTATATGTGCTGACGGGAAGCCCGACGCCTATGCAGCTGGAAAACCTCAGTCAGTTGGAAGAAAAAATCCTGGAAAATTACCGGGTCATGCTCAAGGAAGATCAGGACGCTATCCGCCGACTGACCTCCACACTGGCGGAACACTCCGTGTCGCAGAACGGAAAACACAAGTCGGCTCTCACGCAAAGCTGACCTTTTGCTCAGTAAAGTCGGCTGTCCGGCGCAAGTCGGGCACCGATAGCGTGCGTAAACTCTATATATATGACGCTTGCAGCTAGGTCTGCGCCATGGTTTTTTGCTAAGGTGTTCAGCAACCTATAAGACCATATCGCGAGGTGTCTGCTTGATTAGGGTGCTAGTAGTCGATGACCATGATCTCGTTCGTACAGGCATTACACGAATGCTGGCTGACATCGATGGCCTGCAAGTAGTCGGTCAGGCCGAGTCAGGGGAGGAGTCCCTGATCAAGGCCCGGGAGTTGAAACCCGATGTGGTTTTGATGGACGTCAAGATGCCTGGGATCGGCGGTCTTGGTGCCACTACCAAATTGTTGCGCAGCCATCCGGACATTAAAGTCGTGGTGGTGACCGTGTGCGAGGAAGACCCTTTTCCTACACGTCTGCTACAGGCAGGCGCGGCCGGTTACCTGACCAAAGGCGCAGGCCTGGCGGAGATGGTGCAAGCCATTCGCCTGGTATTTGCCGGCCAGCGTTATATCAGCCCGCAGATTGCCCAACAGTTGGCTATCAAATCGTTCCAGCCCACCAGCGACTCGCCGTTTGATGCGCTGTCGGAGCGGGAGATCCAGATCGCCTTGATGATCGTCGGCTGCCAGAAAGTGCAGACGATTTCCGACAAGCTCTGCCTGTCGCCCAAAACCGTTAACACCTACCGCTATCGCATTTTCGAGAAGCTCGCCATCAGCAGTGATGTTGAATTGACCCTGCTCGCGGTGCGCCACGGCATGGTGGACGCCAGCGCCTGACATGACCACACCGTTTGATCCAAGTGCCTTTCTCTCAACCTGCAGTGGCCGCCCCGGCGTGTACCGCATGTTCGACAGCGAGGCACGCCTGCTTTACGTGGGCAAAGCCAAGAACCTGAAAAACCGTCTGGCGAGCTATTTTCGCAAGACCGGCCTGGCGACGAAAACCGCTGCCTTGGTGGCGCGCATCGCCCAGGTCGAAACCACCATCACCGCCAATGAAACCGAAGCGCTGCTGCTTGAGCAGACGCTGATCAAGGAGTGGCGGCCGCCCTACAACATTCTGCTGCGCGACGATAAATCCTACCCCTACGTGTTTTTATCCGACGGCGATTTCCCGCGGCTGAGCATTCACCGCGGCGCGAAGAAGCAGAAGGGCAAGTATTTCGGGCCGTACCCCAGCGCCGGCGCAATCCGCGAAAGCCTGAGCCTGCTGCAAAAGACCTTTTTTGTGCGCCAGTGCGAAGACAGCTTTTACAAGAACCGCACACGGCCTTGCCTGCAGTACCAGATCAAGCGCTGCAAGGCGCCCTGTGTCGGTCTGGTTGATCCGGCGGAGTACGCCGAGGATGTGCGCCATTCGGTGATGTTCCTCGAAGGGCGCAGCAATGCGCTCACCGATGAGCTCTCCGGCGCCATGGAGCAGGCTGCCAGCACGCTGGATTTCGAGCGGGCCGCTGAATTGCGCGACCAGATCTCTCTGTTGCGCCGTGTCCAGGACCAGCAAAGCATGGAGGGCGGCAACGGCGACGTCGATGTGATCGCCGCGTTCGTCAACCCGGGCGGCGCCTGTGTGCATTTGATCAGCGTGCGTGGCGGGCGAGTGCTGGGCAGCAAGAACTTCTTCCCGCAAACCGGGATCGACGAGGAAGTGGCTGAGGTCATGGCCGCCTTCCTTGGTCAGTACTACGTCAGCAGCCCGGAGCGCGATCTGCCCTCGGAGTTGATCGTCAACGTGGTGCATGAAGACTTCCCCACACTGATTGAGGCCATCCACGAGCTGCGCGGCCGTGAGCTGGACATCAGCCACCGCGTGCGCGGTACCCGTGCCCGTTGGCAGCAACTGGCGGTCACAAACGCCGAGCAAGCCCTGAGTGCGCGTCTGGCCAATCGGCAGCATGTGGCCGCACGCTTCGACGCCTTGGCTGAAGTCCTTAACCTGGATGAGCCGCCGCAACGGCTGGAGTGCTACGACATCAGCCACTCCAGCGGCGAAGCCACCGTGGCGTCCTGTGTGGTGTTCGGACCGGAAGGGCCGATCAAATCCGATTACCGGCGCTACAACATCGAAGGCGTTACCGCCGGCGATGACTACGCCGCGATGCACCAGGCCCTGACGCGACGCTTCAGCAAGTTGAAGGACGGAGAGGGCAAACTGCCGGATATCCTTCTGGTGGACGGCGGCAAGGGCCAGTTGTCCATGGCCCGTGACGTGCTCAACGAACTGGCCGTACCCGACCTGATCCTGCTCGGCGTGGCCAAGGGCGCCACGCGCAAGGCCGGTTTCGAGACGTTGTACTTGAATGATGCCGCCCATGAGTTCACCTTGAAGGGCGACTCACCCGCGCTGCACCTGATTCAACAGATCCGTGACGAGGCCCACCGTTTTGCCATTACTGGCCACCGTGCCCGTCGCGGCAAAACCCGTCGAACCTCAACCCTGGAAGGGGTGGCGGGCGTTGGCCCGACACGCCGGCGCGACCTGCTTAAACATTTTGGTGGCTTGCAGGAGCTGTCCCGTGCCAGCATTGACGAAATAGCCAAAGCACCCGGTATCAGTAAAAAGCTCGCTGAGTTGATTTATGCAAACCTGCACAGCGAATAGAATGCCTTCTCACCTCGTAGCCAGTTGTGCCGATGAATATCCCTAATCTGATTACCGTTCTACGCGTCCTGCTCATTCCGATTTTCATTTTGTTGTTCTATTTGCCGTACGAATGGAGCTATGCCGCCTCCAGTTCAGTGTTTGCGTTTGCAGCCGCAACCGACTGGCTTGACGGCTACCTGGCGCGTCGCCTTGAACAGAGCACGCCCTTTGGCGCATTCCTTGATCCGGTGGCCGACAAACTGATGGTGGCCGTGGCCCTGGTCCTGTTGGTGCAGGAGCACGGCAACCTGTGGCTTACGCTGCCGGCCGCCGTGATCATCGGCCGCGAGATCGTCGTCTCGGCCCTGCGCGAATGGATGGCCGAAATCGGCGCGCGCGCCCACGTGGCGGTGTCCAACATGGGCAAATGGAAAACCGCTGCGCAAATGCTCGCGTTGGTGATCCTGCTGGCCAATCCGTCGGACTTCTCCTTCTGGGTGCTCACCGGCTACGCCTTGCTGCTGATCGCCGCGGGCCTGACGTTGTGGTCCATGCTTCAGTATTTGCGTGCTGCCTGGCCGCATCTGCGCACCACCGTTGAAAAGAAATAAAACTTTTTTGAATCAAGGGGTTGACGGGGGTTCTGGATTCTATAGAATGCACACCACCAAGACGCGGGAATAGCTCAGTTGGTAGAGCACGACCTTGCCAAGGTCGGGGTCGCGAGTTCGAGTCTCGTTTCCCGCTCCAAACACAAAGAAAAAGCCACTCTAACGAGTGGCTTTTTTTTGCCTGGGATTTACGCATACGTCGGCGCTTGGCCCGCCATTTGTCGTGCCTGGCCAAGCACTGTCCAGGGGCACCTGGTGGTGCCGTGGTCACTCGGTCAGCAGGTTTTTGCCGAGTACGTAGCTTTTTCGCCAACGGGTGATCTGTACGTTGAGAAACAGCCCTGCCTGGTAGAACGGGTCGCCCTCGATAAACGCCTGTGCCTGTTCGCGGGTATCCAGTTCGACGATGTAGAACCCACCGCCCAGGTCGCTGGCATCGTCATGCAACTTGGCGCCACACGCGATCAACAGCGCCGCGTGGCGCTCCAGGTACTCCAGGTGGCTGGGCCGGTGGCGGCTGCGGACCGCCTGGCTGCCAGGCTTGTCCCATGTTTCGATTACAAATGGCATACGCAGACCCCTGAAAATGATGAATCGGGATTCACGGGTGGCCCAGGTATCCCCACAGCAGAACGGTGCAAATGTAGATGGCACCGACCCAGAACATGCAGATCACGGTGTAGCCCATCACATCCTTGAGTTTCAGCCGGGACAGGGCGAGGGCCGGGAGGATCCAGAACGGCTGCACCAGGTCGTTCCAGGCGTTGCCCAGCATCACCGCCATGGAGGTCTGGGCCAGCGAGCTGTCCAGGGCACGGGCAGCTTCGATCATGAAGGGGCCCTGAATCGCCCAGTGACCGCCGCCGGAAGGGGCGAAGAAGTTGATCAGGAACGAGCTGATCAAGCCCCAGAAGGGCAAGGTCTGCTGGTTGGCCACGTCGACAAAGACCCTGGAGACACTGTCCACCAGGCCCGAACCGGCCATGATCGCCATGATCCCGGCGTAGAAGGGGTACTGGAGAATGATCCCGGTAATGGTCTTGATGCCCTCATTGAGCTTGGCTATGTACTGGGCCGGGGTGCGCAGCAGCAGGATGCCGAGGAACAGGATCAGAAAGTTGACCTTGTTCAGATCGAGGTTGGCTCCGCGCAAAAAACTCACGGCGACGTAGCCCAGACCCAACAGGCCCACCGCCAGGCTCAGCAGCCTACTGTTGTTGAGCCGAGTGGCCACGGTGTTGTCGGCGAACAGCCCGTCCACGCCCTGGCCGCTTTCATCCTTGGCGATGTACTGGCTGGCGTCGATCTCGGTCACCTGTTCCCCCTGCCGGGGGCGCAGGGCTGCATTGAGCAGAGGCAACGTCACCAACACCACCAGAGCTGTGAGCAAGATCGGCCAGGAAAAAATCGTTTCGCCCAGGCCTATCAGGCCCATGCTTTTCTGCATCGGATGCCCGGGAGTGGAGATAAGCACCGGGATGGTCGCCGACAACCCCAGGCCGTAAAGAGTGAAGCCGCTGTAGGCCGAGGCGATGATCAAGGGGTAATGGACCCCGCGCACGTGCAACGCGAGTTTGCGCGCGACGATACCGCCGACCACCAGTCCGAAGCCCCAGTTCAGGTAACTGCCAATCCCGCCCACCAGGGTCGCCACGATAATCGCCATTCGCGGTGTGCCAACCCTAACCACGATGGCATTGAGCAGGCGGTCTACCAGGGGCGAGGTGGCCAGCACATAACCCATGGCCAGGATCACCGCCATCTGGGTGGTGAACGCCAGCAGGTTCCAGAAGCCGTCGCCCCAGTGCATCAGGGAATCCACTGGGGACACGCCTTGGACCACCACCGCGAGAAAGATCGCGAGAAATGTCAGGGCAATGGCAAATACAAACGGATCGGGCAGATAACGCCGCATCAGTTCCGTAAAGAATGAAGTTATTTTGCTCATGGTCTTTTCCTTATTGTTATGCAGGCTCAGAGCTTGTAACGGCGGTTTTCAGGGCGCGCTGAGGAACGCCAGTAGTTGTTCGTTGAAGGCGCTGGTGCATTCCCAATTCACCAGGTGGGCGCAGTCGAATTCGCTGAAGTGAGCCCCGGCAATGCCCTGTTGCAGCGCCTGGCCCTGTTCCACGGTGGCCGCCAGGTCGTGGCGCCCGGAGATCACCCAAGTGCGCGCGCGGATCGCCGGGATACAGCGGCTCAGGTCGGTTTCCCGAAGGATCTGGCAGCAGTCGATGTATCCTTGCAGATCACTGCGGCCCACCAGGTCCACCATCACCTGGCAACTGGCGGGGTGAGCCAGGGCCCACTCCGGACGCAGCCAGATGTGTGGCACCACCGTGGTCGCCAGTCGTGCCAGGCCCACATTGCGGACCTGGTCGATGCGCTTGCTCCAGCCCTCCCGGCTGCCGATGCGCGCCGAGGTATTGCACAGCACCAGGCGTTGCAGGCGCTGGGGATGGCGCAAGGCAAAGGACTGGCCGGTCAGCCCACCAAGGGACAGGCCGCAAAAGTGCGCGCTGCCGATGTCGAGGTGGTCGAGCAGCGCCGCGACGTCATCACTCAGGTCGTTGATGGAGGTGGCCCGCTGGTCGCTGGTGCTGGCGCCGTGTCCACGGGTGTCGTAGCGCAACACCCGCAGGCGTGGGGCCAGGTTCTGGACCTGGGGGGCCCACATTTCCAGGCCGATGCCGATGGAGTTGGACAGCACCAGGACCGGCGCCTCGGCCGCTCCCTCCAGTTGGTAGTGCAGGCGATTGCCGGCGATCTGCGCGAAAGGCATAGCATTCCTCAGGTCACGTTAGGTGTAGGGAGCGGCAGGACGGGGGCGGTTTGCCGTGCGATAGCGAGACGGATCAGCCACAGCGCCAGCAGTTGGCATAACAGAATCAGCAGCGCGGCGGCGACCAGGGCCTGGGAGAGCCCGACATCTGTGGGAAGGTGGTTTTTCACGGCAAAGAACACCCCGCCGATGCTGGCGACAAAAAACGCCGAACTGCATTGCAGGACGGTGTTGATCAGTCCGGCGCTCATGCCCGCCTGGTGGCGGTTCAGGGTGTCGCTGACGACCCCGACCAGAGCCGGTAGGGCGAAGCCTTGGCCGGCGCCAAGCAAGATCAGAGGCAAATAAAGCAAGTCTGGGCGGCCGCCGCCGACGCACAGGACCACCGTCAACATACTTGCAGCCTGCAGGCTCAAGCCCAGCAGGGCTCCGGGCTTGCCTTGGCGCTGGCCGAGAAAGGCGCTGCCAAGGGCAGCGAGGAAAAAGCCCACGCCGAACGGCAGGATCCGTGCCCCCACTGCCGCTGGGCCGAGCTGGAAACCCGACTGCAGATAGTCGGCGTAAATCAGAAAGAACGGCGAGATGGCGTAGAAGCAGAACAGCGCCAGAAAGCCGGGTAACAGCGCTGGCAGGTGAAAGATCTCAAGGTCGACAAAGGGGGTGCCGCCCTTGCGTTTGAGCCGGGTTTCCCAGATGACGAACAGGCCCGGGCTGAGGGCACTGAGGGCCAGCCCCAGCCAGGACCACCACGGCCAGCCTCGGGGCACCGCTTCGATCAGGCAGGTCAGCAGCGGTAGCAGGAACCCTGCGAACAGCGCACAGCCGATGATGTCCAGGGGCCGCCGTTGGTGGTGTGGGGATTCGTTGAGCAGGCGCGCCGCCGCCAGCAGGCAGGGCAAAACGATCGGTACATTGATCAGGAACAGGTTGCGCCAGCCCAGTCCGCCGATATCGGCGGCAATCAGCAGGCCTCCTGCACCCTGGCCCACCAGGCAGGCCAGGCCAAAAATCGAGGCATACAGCGAGAGGGCCAGGGCTTTGTCCTTGCCATTGAAATTGGCATGGATCAGGGCCAGGGACTGAGGGGCCATGATGGCGGCGAACAGGCCCTGGACGAAGCGCGCCAGCACCAGTCCCAGATCGCTGCCGGCGGTGCCGCAAGCCACCGAGGCGGCGGCAAAGCCAAGCATGCCAAGCATGAAAATCCGCCGTGGCCCGTACCTGTCCCCTAAACGCCCGCCGAGGATCAGGAACAGCGCAAAGGCTGCGGCGTAGATCGACACCGACGCCTGCATCAGGCCATCGCTGGCCCTCAGGTCGGCCTTGATAAAGGGCAGGGCGATATTGACGATGAAGTAATCCAGGGGCGGCAGGAACGATCCCACCAGCAGGATCACCAGGCATACCCAGCGTCTGGCCCCGGTCTGGGTCACGGCCGGCTCCGGTGTCAGCATTGGCGCGCCTGCTGTCCGAGGTTTTCCCGAGCGCTGGCGCCCAGCTCAAGCAGCGTCTGGGCCAGCAGGTGTGGATGGGTGAGCATGGCCAGGTGCCCGGTGGCCAGGCAGCGGCTGGCAAACACGCCACTGTCCCGGGCCTGCTCCAGCGCGAGATCGAAGGCACTGAAGGGAAACTGGCTGCAGCGAATGTAGCTGTAGGCCAGGTCCAGGCTCAGGTCAATGGGGCTCAATGGCTCGAAGAACGCTCGCCCCGGATGGGCGCCCAGGCGTTGCTCGACTTCGGCATGCAGGGTTGGGTCGTCCAGGCCGAACCCGTCGGCGCTGCTCAGTTTGAGCGTCGCTCCCTGGTGTTCTCGTTGCCACGTCATAAGCAGGGACCTGAGGGCCGTGGGCAGGTGCTCCAGTAACGGTCTGTTGTCCAGGGGCAGGAAGGCGTCGAGAAAAATCACCGCGCGTATCCGGTTGGACAGGTCAGGCAAGGCCGCCGCCGCCACGGCGCCGCCGTAGCTCCAGCCCACCAGCACGAGATTGTCCAGCTGATTGTCCGTCACCGTGGCGACGATCTCCCGGGCATGGCTGTGCAGGCCCACTTCGGCGTCGATCGCGCCTTGGCGTTCGGCGACCCCGGCCAGGGTTGGGGTCAATACCCGATGGCCCTCGCCGCGAAGCAGGCTGGCGACCTCGCGCCATACCCAGCCACCGAACCCGGCACCAGGTATCAGGACAAAATCCAGCGCGAGTGCATCTGTTGCGCAGGCTGTGTGTTTAGACGGCATGGATAAAACGCTCCGTGTTGTCCCACCAAGTGGCGCGTATGGCCCGGCGCTGAATCTTGCCCACGGCGCTGCGGGGCAAGGGCTCGTGTTGCAGGACGATGTGTTTCGGGGTCTTGAACTCGCCCAGGGCTTGGCGGCACAGCTCGCGCAAGGCCTGGTCTGGCGTGTCTGACCCCGGGCGCAGGACACAGACCGCCTGCAAGGCTTCACCGCTGCTGGCGTCGGGCACTCCGAACACGACCGCCTCCACTACCGTGGGATGGCTCATAAGCACGTTCTCCACCTCCACCGGGTAAATGTTCATCCCCGCGCTGACGACCATTTCTTCCTTGCGATCAAGCAGGTAAAGGTAGTGCTGCTGATCGAGGCGGCCGAGGTCGCCTGTCAGCAGCCAGCCTCGATGGAACTTGTCCGCGGTTTTCTGCGGGTTGTTCCAGTAGCCAGGCATCACGCCCTGGCTGCGAATGGCAATCTCGCCAATCTGGCCGGGAGCCAGCGCCTGGCCTGCGTCATCCAGCACGCAGACTTGCACGTCGTGGCGAGGCCGGCCACAGGACAGCAGGCGGCCATCGCCTGGGGCCAGGTCATGTAGGTTCGAGGCAGGCATCACGCTGATGATTCCGGCTTCGACCTGGCCGTAATACTGATACAGGACCTCGCCGAAACACTGGCGAAAGCGGCGGATAGTGGCTTCGGCGAGGGGCGCTCCACCGGTGATCAGGGCCTTGAGCCGAACCTGGGGCGGCTCGCTTGCGGCGCTGGCCAGGCGGGTCAATAAGTTGAGGTCGGCGGGGCCGATAAAACTGTGGGTGACCCGATGTTCGGTGAGGCAGCGCAGGCAGTCGGCGGCGTCGAAAGCCGGCCTGACCAAGGTGCAGGCCCCTGCGATCCAGGTGGGCAGCAATAGGTAGCCGGCTCCGTGGGACAGCGGGCTAACCTGCAGGAACACATCCCCTGGCTGCAGCGGCGGCAGGCCGTATGACCATTCGTAAATCGAATAGAGCCAGGTCCTGTGGCTGATAGGCACGCCTTTTGGCACTCCGGTGGTGCCGCCGCTATGGCGGATGATGAACAGGTCATCTTCGCCGATCTCAATATTCGGTGCGCCGTCCGCCGCGCCAGCGAGCCAAGCCTCATAGTCGGCGCCATAAGACAGTAACCGCAGGGTGGGGGCTTGTCGCTGCATCTCCCTGGCTGTTTCGGCGTGGGCCGGCGAGGCGATCAGTAACTGGCAGCGGGTGTGTTGGACAATGTTCTGCTGGATGGCCAGGGCACTGCCGGCATACAGCGGCACTCGGACAATTCCAGCGATGGCGAGCCCCACCAGCACGTCCAGGGATTCGACGCAGTTGTCTTCCAGCACCGCCACTCGGGTTCCGGGCTCGATTCCCCAGGCCAGCAGGCCATTGGCCAAGCGGCAGGCGCGCTGCCAGACCTGCTGATAGCTGTGGTTGCGCTGCCCATCGCTGACCGCCGGGCGCTCGCCAAAAGCCTGTGCCGACTGAAGAAGGACATCCTTGACGTTCATTGACTGCGGTCCTGGTGCGCGGGCTTGTTGCCTGCCAGGACAAACAGCGGCCACTGGAAGTCGAGGTATTCCCGATCTTCGGGCCAGGCTGTCGCCAGGCGCTCGGCCAGCGCTGGGCAAGGGTCGATGCCGTGCTGATCGATGTAAAGCTGGGTCGCGGACCACGTCCGGGTGTAGTTGACGTAGTCCTCCAGGTTCCAGCGGCGCTGGATATGCAGTTCCGGGGTCGGCAGTTGCGGGTAAGGAAAGGGCAGGCCTTTGAGTCCGGCGAACAGGACCTCGGTCTGGACTGGCCAGAAGTCCTTGAGCAGGCCGAACTGGAAGTCGTTGATCACTTGGTCCAGTGCCGGGGTCAGCGGCTCGTTGAAGGCATAGCCGATGATCAGCAGCAACCCTTCGCTGACCAGGCATTGGTCGACCTGGGCGTAAAAGCTCGGGGTGTCTATCCAGTGGATGGCCTGGGCCACACAGACCGCGTCGAACTGCATGGGAGCAAAGCGGGCATCTTCGGCTGCCAGCACCTGGAAACTAATGTTGGCGACTCGAGGCGCTCGGTTGATTTGCTCTGCGCTCACGTCCGTGGCCGTGACATGTTCAAAGGTCGTCGCCAAGTTGATGGCCGCCTGGCCGTTACCGGTTGCGCAATCCCACACCTGTTGCGTGCCTGGGCTGTGTGCGCGGATGAATTCATAGAGTTCGGCAGGGTAGTCGAATCGAAAGGCTGCGTAATGATCAGATTGTTTGGAAAACAGCGTATCGGTCTTTTTTGTATTTTTTAGGACCATGTTCATCGTTACTTTTCCTCCTGGAAAATGTTTCGTGGCGAGGCAGAATATAACGACGGTCCGGCATGCCCAACCAATGGTATATTCCCATCAAACCCATCGATGCCAGCGATTGATCATGATTGAGTTAAGGCACTTGCGGTACTTTCTGGCCATCGCCAAGTTTCAGCACTTGACCAAGGCGGCGGAATCCTTGTTTGTCACGCAGTCGACACTTTCTCATCAGTTGAAACAGTTGGAGTCCTTCCTGGAAGTTAAACTTTTTGACCGCGTGGGTCGCGGTGTCGAACTCAGTGCTGCTGGGAAATCCTTCTTTCACTACGCCACCCGGGCCTTGAAAGAAGTCGAAGAAGGCGCCCTGGCCTTGCGTAATATCGACTCCCTGGCCCAGGGCCAGCTGCGTATTGGCGGTATCAGCACCTACATAAACAGCTTATTGCCTCCTGTACTTGCCGCGTTGGGGGAGCGTTACCCGAATATCAGCATCAGTGGCGAGGCTCTGTCCGCCGGTGAAGTTTCCATGGCCTTGCAAGAGGGAGAAATAGATTTGGGGGTTTCTTTTTTAGACTCCTTCAAAGGTGACTTCATTGTTGAGCCGTTATTCTCGGAAGCCTTGGTGTTGACCGTGGCTGCCGATCATCCCCTGGCTGGCCAAGCCACTGTCGACGCTGCCGAATTGAGGGGGATCGATCTGTTGGTGCAAACTTCTCGCTATCATTCCCGGCACTTGATCGATCAGCTATTGGGGGCGCAGATTGCTGGCAGTATCCAGATGGAGTTAAGTTCCATTGAGTGCATGCTGGAGGTGGTGAAGTTGAATTCATCGGTCGCCGCAGTGCACTTCGAACACAAACCCAGGGTGGATCCGCAACTGGTGCATCTGCCCATCCTCAACCCCGGCGTTACGCGCACGGCGGCGCTGATCTGGCATCGCCAACGCAGTGAAACCGCGTTGTTGCGCGAGGTCTCGCGGCTGATCCAGGCGGCGGCCAACGCACACTGAAGCCGGCGGTGGCACCCTCAGCCCTCAATGTCGGCGTAACCGCGTCAGTTGGTGCTCGTCGATCTCGACTCCCAGACCGGGCCCGCTCGGTAACCAGAGTTTGAAGTCCCGATACTCCGGGCGTTGCAGCACCACATCCTCGACCAGCAACAGGGGGCCGAACAGTTCGGTGCCCCATTTCAGCTCGGGCAAGGTTGTAAAGGCGTGGGCGGAGGCGAGCGTGCCGATGCTGCTTTCCAGCATGGTGCCGCCATACAGGTCGATTCCCGCCGCCCGCGCAATGGCCGCTGCGCGTAGTACTGCGCAAGGCCCACCGGTCTTGGCGATCTTGAGCGAGAACACCGGCGCGGCGCCCTCACTGGCGAGCATGAAACTGTCGGCGACCGACTCGATGGCTTCGTCAGCCATCAACGGGATCGGACTGCGCCTGTTCAAGCGCGCCAGTGCGCGGTGCAGATGGCGCGGCAGCGGCTGCTCGATGAGTTCTACTCCGGCGTCTGCCAGTTGGGTACAGGCCCTGATACAGACCGCCTCACTCCATGACTGATTGATATCCACGCGCACGCTGGCTCGATTGCCCAGGGCCTGCTTGATAGCCACGGCATGCTGGATGTCCAGTGTCGGCTCGCGAGCCCCCAGCTTGACCTTGAACTGGCGGTGGCGGCGCGCCTCGAGCATCTGCTCGGCTTCCTGGATATCCCGCCCAGTGTCGCCGCTGGCCAAGACCCAAGCGACTTCCAGGCAGCTTTGCACCGGGCCGCCCAGTACCTCGGCAACGCTCAATCCCAGGCGTTTGCCCTGGGCGTCAAGCAAGGCACTTTCCACGGCCGAGCGGGCGAAGGTATTGCCCTTTATCAGGCTGTCCAGGCGCTGCATCAGGGCGTTCAAGTTGTAGGGGTTCTGGCCGATTAACAGCGGCGCAAAGTAGCAGTCGATATTGGTCTTGATGCTTTCCGGGCTTTCACCTGCGTAAGACAAGCCGCCGATGGTGGCGGCCTCGCCCAGGCCGTCGATGCCGTCGCTGCAGCGTATCCGCAGGATCACGGTAGTTTGGGTTTCGATGGTATGCATCGCCAGCCGGTGTGGCCTGAGGGTCGGCAGCTCGACGAGGTGAGCTTCGACCCGTTCAATAGAGATGGGGTGCATGGAGGCGGTCATTCCTTGAGCTGCGTGCCGATGGGGTCCTGATGAACTCAATGGTGTTGCTTTGGTTGGGAGAGGTCAAATACCCAGGAGGTGGTGACCAATACTTAATGGGTATTGTGGCCTGGGTACTGTTGCGTCCTGCCTGAGCTAGAACTCGGTCACAACCGTTACGCCGGCCGTCTCGAAGCGATCCATGTTCATCAACGCGTCGATGGACTGCTCCAGGCTGATGGTTTTACCCACGAGTTTTTCCGGGGCGAGTTTTCCGCCGGTGATCATCTGGACCATGGCGTCATAACGATGCGCTTGCATGCCGTGGCTTCCGTAGATCTCAAGCTCGTGCGCGATGACTTTGCTCATGGGGATCGCCGGTGTGGCGTGGTCGGCGAGCATCAGGCCTACCTGGACGTGTTTGCCTCGACGGCGCAGGTTGTTGATGGAGTTGAAGCACGTGGTGGGATGGCCCAGTGCATCCAGTGAGACGTGGGCGCCACCCTGGGTGATTTCCAGCACGGCTTCGGTGACGTCCGCAACGGCTTGTGCGTTCACGGTTGCAACGGCACCGAGCGAGCGCGCCAGCTCTAGTTTTTCCTGGGAAATATCGATGGCGATGACGTTCGCGCCGAGGGCGTTGGCGATCATCACTGCGGACAGGCCGACGCCTCCGCAGCCGTGCACCGCAACCCACTGTCCGGCGCTGACTTTGCCTTGGTCAACGACGGCGCGGAATGAAGTGGCGAAGCGACAACCCAGGCTTGCAGCGGTGGCAAAGTCCATGCTCTCAGGGAGTGCCACGACGTTCAGGTCGGCCTGATGGATACCGACGTATTCAGCAAACGAACCCCAGTGGGTAAAGCCCGGTTGAAACTGCGTAGTGCAGACCTGCTGGTTACCGCTGTTGCACTCGGGACACGCGCCACACCCGCCGACGAAGGGCACCGTCACCCGGTCGCCGACCTTCCACCGGGTAACGTCGCGGCCAACCTCGGCCACGATGCCGGCAAGCTCATGCCCGGGAACATGCGGCAACTGGATGTCCGGATCATGGCCTTTCCAGCCGTGCCAGTCGCTGCGGCAAACCCCCGTGCCCCTCACCTGTATCACCACACCGTGACGCTCCGGCGTCGGGTCTTCGACGTCCATCAAGCGCGGCGGTTTGGAAAAGGCTTCGTAGACAACTGCTTTCATGAAAGTAACCTCTACCTGGATAGACACGGCGCTGTATTCGGTGGCGTTCTTGCGGGGGGCTGCTCGAATCAGCGGTGATCCATTATGTGCAAATGGGGTGAAATTGCTTTTCAGATTGCGATTGATAGTTTGCGCCAAATGAAATTAATCTCCGTGAGCTGGCACATAATTGAAAGGATCAACCATGCTCGAGCGTTTGGATAAGGTGGACATTGCAATATCAGAGCGACTGCAGCGAGATGGACGACTGTCGAATGTCAAATTGGCGGAGCAACTTTCCCTCAGCGAAGCATCCTGTTGGCGTAAACAAAAGCGCCTTGAGGAATGCGGGGTGATTGAGGGGTATCAAGCCATCCTGAATCGCAGAAAGCTGGGCCTGGGGGTGATGGCTTTTGTTCAGATTTCCTGCAGTGATCACAGTGAAGAGGCCACGGAAAAGTTTGAAAAAATCATCGCCTCGGCGCCTCAGGTACTCAGTTGCCACAACACAACGGGCGAGGCGGATTTTTAACTTCAAGTCGTCGCCAGGGATTTGGACAGCTACAGCAGATTCGTCGAAAAGGTGCTGCGAAAGCTCCCGGGCGTTTTGAGTATCCGCTCGAACCTGTCGCTGCGAGAAATGAAGACCACGCAGCGTTTTCCGCTGGCCGAACTCCTGAGTATCTGAGGGCCTGCGGCGCCCGGCCTCGCCTGCGCGCACAGCCCTAAGACGCGAAAGATAAATACCCAGGTAAACGGCGATAGCCGGGGAAATCAGACGCTTCTTTGACGTCTTGGAGCCGGTATTGCTCGAAGCCCTATGCGTTGAAAATGTCGAAGATTAAATCGTCGGCGCGCGATCCGAAATGGATGCACCGAGGGGCTTGCCCAGACATCGCATTCACGCCAAGGCCGTCTCTTCGACGGGACCTCAGGCGTCGGCAAGCTGAAACCGATAGCCCACTCCATACAATGACTCGATGGGCGTTTCTCCAGGGCACGCCTGCTCCAGCTTGCGTCGCAGGTTGCGGATATGGCTGTCCACCGTACGGTCGGTGACCACGCGGTGGTCGGAGTAGATCTTGTCCAGCAGTTGGTCGCGGGAAAACACCCGCCCGGCGGAGCGTGCAAAGGTGCTGAGCAGTCGCAGCTCAAGGGGGGTGAGGTCCAGTGCGATACCGTCGAGTGAGGCGCGGTACTGCGTTTCGTCGATCAGCAGGCGCGGTGGGGCGCTGGTCAGCAGTTGGGGACCGCGACGCAGGATGGCCTTGATCCGGGCAACCACTTCGCGCGGGCTGAAAGGCTTGCAGATGTAGTCGTCGGCGCCCAGGTCCAGCCCCAGCAGGCGGTCCACCTCTTCGACGCGGGCGGTGATCATGATGATGGGCACGGCACTGAACACCCGCAGGTCCTGGCAAACTTGCATACCGTCACGGCCGGGCAGCATCAGGTCGAGCAAGATCAGGCGCGGTGTGTGGGCGCGCACGGTCGGCACCACCTGCAAGCCGTTGTTCAGGCACAGGGTCGGGTAGCCTGCCGCGACCACATAATCCTGCATCAATGCGGCCAGCTTCGGTTCGTCTTCGACAATCAGGATCGGGCTTTCGTCGTTCATGAGTCAGATGTTCCTTGGCAGGCGCAGGGTCAGCCAAAGCCCCCCAAGCGGGGAGTGCGCGGCGTCAAGGCTGCCGCCGTGGGCGAGGGCAATGCTGTGACAAATCGCCAGCCCCAGGCCGGCCCCGCCACTGCTACGGTTGCGCGACGATTCGCCACGATAGAAGCGCTCGAACAGGCGCGGCAGTTGCTCGGCCGAAACACCAGGGCCGGAGTCGAGGAGCTCGAGGCACACCTCGGCGCGATCCTGGGAGGCGCGGATGTGTATGACCCCCCCCGGATCGGTGTAGCGCACGGCGTTCTCCAACAGGTTGGAAAACAATTGCTGCAAGCGATTGGCGTCGGCGAACAGCTCCAGCGGTTGGGATGGCAAGTCCAATTCGACGCGCAGGTACCGGGTATTCAAACGCTCCTGGAACATCGACACGCTGGCTTGCAACAAGTGATCCAATGAACACACGCTCTTGCGGTAGGTCAGTGCGCCGATATCCGCCAGGGACAACTCATACAGGTCATCCACCAGTTTGCTGAGCATGCTGACCTCGCCTTGCAACGACTTCATCGAGCCTGGGTTCAGGGTGCGTACGCCATCCTCGATGGCCTCCAGCTCGCCACGCATTACCGACAGCGGGGTGCGCAGCTCGTGCGAAACGTCGGCCATGAACTCGCGACGCATCTGTTCATTGCGCTCCAGGGTGTAGGCGAGCTGGTTGAAGTCACGGGCCAATTGGCCCACTTCGTCATTGGAGGCCACCGCCACCCGACTGCTGTAGTCACCGCTGGCCAGGCGGTGCGTCGCTGCGGCCACCCGTTTGACCGGTTCCAGCAACGTTCGGGCGATCCACCAGGCAATCAGCATCGCCAGCAACAGCGAAAACGCGCCCATGACCAAACTGGTGCGTAACTGGTATTGCTGGAACCGTTCGCCGCCGGCTTCGGTCACGCTCTGGAACGGGGTCACGGCCAGCCAGCCCACGGTTTCGTCGCCCACGACAACCGGGCGCAACAGCGCGTCGTCGCCAATATCCGGGTAACCGTTCACGCGTTTTTTGTGTTTATCCAACAAGGCGATGCGAAATAGCGCGCCTGTCAGGTCGGAGGCCAAAGGCGTGCGCAGGTCGTTCTTCGCCGGATCCTCGCCAAGTTCGGGCCGCATGATGTCGAACCAGCGGTCCGGCTGGTTGCGCAGGAACTCCCAATTGCCCTCGCGCGCGTAAGCGCTGGCCAGGCGCGGCAGCACGGGCGCCATGCGCTCCAGCGCCTGCTCATTGAGGTACCCGAGAAAGCCCCGCCCGAAACTCCAGCTGGTCGCCAGGCCCATGCTCAGGATGACCAGCAACACACCGGCCAGTACCGCAATAAACAGCTTGGTGGAGATACTCAACTTCATGGAGGCGGGCCGTCGGGAATGGATGGTGACCATTTAGGCCCTGGCGCGCGAAAGATTCAACCCGGCGGGGCAATCTTCAATTTTCCTGCACATTTGCCTCGCAGCATGGCGCTGACTCAAGTCATCCCGTCTTGCAGAGGCTGCTATGTCGACGAAAATAATCGCCAAATTCCTGGTCACCGCCGCGGTGCTCCTGTCCTTGATCATTTTGGTCATGCTGGGCGGCTGCTCCGGCGGCGAGCCACTTCCTGAGGCGGTCACCCCCAAGGTCTCGGTGATCAGCATAAAACCCCAGAGCCAAGTGCTGACCACCGAGCTGGCGGGGCGCACCCAGGCCTTCATGGTGGCGCAGATTCGTCCGCAAGTCGGTGGCATCGTCCAGCGGCGGCTGTTTGTCGAGGGCGCGGATGTCAAGGCCGGGCAAGCGTTGTACCAATTGGATGCGGCGCCCTACAACGCCGCGCTGGCGCAGGCCCAGGCGAGCCTGGCCAAGTACCGCGCCACGCTTAAATCGGCGCAGGCCACCGCCAGGCGCGACGCCGAACTGGTGAAGATCAATGCCATCAGCCAGCAAGACAACGAGGACGCGCAGGCGACGTTGCTCACCGCGGCCGCCGACGTGCAAGTCGCCGCAGCTGAAGTCGAGACCGCCCGGATTAACCTGGCTTACACACGTATTACCTCGCCGGTCAGCGGGCGCATTGAAACGTCCACTGTGACCCCCGGGGCGCTGGTGGTGGCTGATCAGGACAGCGCGTTGACCACGGTGCAACAACTCGATCCGATCTATGTGGATGTCACCCAATCGACTACGGAACTGCTGCGGCTCAAGCGTGACCTGGCCAGCGGGGCCTTGCAGTCCAACGGCGAGGGGCAGGCACGGATCAGTCTGAAGCTGGACGATGGCACCGCCTACAACCATGAGGGGCGGCTCAAGGTCAGCGGCGTCAGTGTCAACGAGGGCACGGGCACCGTGACCCTTCGCGCAGAGTTCGCCAACCCGGACCACCTGCTGCTGCCGGGCATGTATGTGCGCGCGGTGCTGGAGCAGGCGCGCAATGATCAGGCCATTCTGATTCCGCAAAAAGCGGTCAACCGCAGCGCCAGCGGTGTGACCACCGCGTTGCTGGTGGTTGACGGCAAGGTTGAACAACGCGAGCTGACCATCGATCGCGCGGTGGGTAACCAGTGGTGGGTCACCGCGGGCCTGAACGCGGGGGACCAGTTGATCGTCGAAGGCGGGCAAAAGGTTCGTGTCGGCGCCGCCGTAAACGCGCAAGACGCCACTACCCAGGCGGCTACGACGCCGACTGCTGTGAAGGCGGGTTGAACATGGCGCACTTTTTTATTGATCGACCGATCTTCGCGTGGGTGATCGCCATCGTGATCATGCTCGGTGGTGGCTTGTCCATCAGCCAGTTGCCGTTGGAGCAGTACCCGGATATCGCGCCGCCCACGGTCACGATTTCTGCCACCTACACCGGGGCCTCGGCCAAGACCGTGGAGGACTCGGTGACCCAGGTCATCGAACAGCAGATGAAAGGCCTGGATAACCTGACCTATATGTCGGCCACCAGCAGTTCGGCAGGCAGTGCCAGCATCAGTTTGACCTTTACTGCCGGCACTGACCCGGACGTCGCCCAGATGCAGGTGCAGAACAAGCTGCAACAAGCGGAGTCGAGACTGCCGCAAACGGTACAAAGCGAAGGCCTGACCGTGACCAAAGGCGGCTCGGATTTCTTGATGATTGTCGCCCTGGCATCGGATGACCCCAGTGTCACCGGTACCCAGATCGGCGACTACATTTCCACCACCTTGCTGGACTCCATCAGCCGAATAGACGGCGTTGGCGATGTGCAGACGTTGGGGTCGGGCTACGCCATGCGTATCTGGCTGGATCCCGCCCTGTTGGAAAAGTACGCGTTGATGCCCTCGGACGTCAGCAGTGCCCTGGAGGCGCAGAACACTGAAGTCTCCGCCGGGCAGCTCGGCGCCTTGCCGGCGATCATGGGGCAGCAGTTGAACGCCACGATCAGCGCCCGCAGCAAACTGCAGACCGTCGAAGAGTTTCGCAATGTCGTCGTCAAGTCCAACAGTGATGGAGCTGTCGTTCTGCTGGGCGACGTCGCAACCCTGGAGTTGGGCAGTGAAAGCTACGACATCAGTTCGGCCCTCAACGGCAAACCTGCCGCAGCCATGGGTGTGCAACTGGCGGCTGGCGCCAATGCGCTGAATGTCGGTGAGGCAGTCAAGGCCAAGCTCAAGGAGATGGAGCCGTTCTACCCGACGGAAATGCAGCTTAAAAACGTGATTGCCTACGACACCACGCCATTTGTCAGCCTGTCCATCGAGGAAGTGGTCAAGGCCCTGGGCGAGGCCATCGTGCTGGTGGTGCTGATCATGTTCCTGTTCCTGCAGAGCCTGCGGGCAACGCTGATACCGGCGATCACCGTGCCGGTGGTGCTGCTGGGCACGTTCGGTGTGCTGGCGCTGTTCGGCTATTCGATCAACACCTTGACCATGTTTGCCATGGTCCTGGCGATCGGTTTGCTGGTGGACGACGCCATTGTGGTGGTGGAAAACGTCGAGCGGTTGATGGGCGAGGGGCTGTCGCCGGTGGCCGCCACGCGGCAATCGATGAGTGAAATCAGCAGTGCACTGGTCGGTATCACCCTGGTGCTGAGTGCAGTGTTTATTCCCATGGCGTTTTTCGGTGGTTCCACCGGGATTATCTATCGGCAGTTTTCGGTGACCATTGTCTCGGCCATGGTCCTGTCGGTGTTGGTGGCGATGACCCTGACACCCGCGCTCTGCGCGTCGTTGCTCAAGGCGCGTGGCGGCCAGGCGCATACGGCTCAGCGCGGGTTCTTCGGCTGGTTCAACCGCACCTTTGAACGGGCCAGTGCCGGATATGAGCGCTGGGTGGGGGCGGTGTTGCGCCGTTGGGGACGCAGCCTGCTGCTTTACGGCGTGGTGCTGGTGGTCATGGCGGTGGGCTACATGAGCCTGGCCACTTCGTTCCTGCCGGATGAAGACCAGGGGATCCTCCTGGCACAGATCCAGTTACCGGTCGGTGCGACGGACAGCCGCACCCAGGCCGTGATCAAGCAGTTCGAAGACTACATCCTGAAACAGCCCGAAGTCGAAGCGATGATCAGCATCAGCGGGCTGGGCATGGGCGGCAACAGCCAGAATACCGCGCGGGCGTTTATTCGCCTCAAGGACTGGTCCGAACGCGGTGGCTCTGGTGAGGGTGCAGCCGCCATTGCCCAGCGGGCGACCATGGCGCTGTCGAGCATCGGCGATGCCGATGCGTTCGTCATGCAGCCGCCGACCGTGCGCGGCCTGGGCCAGAGCTCGGGGTTCGACCTGCAACTCAAGGACCTCGGTGGCCTGGGCCATGATGCGTTAGTGGCGGCCCGCGAGCAGTTCCTGGAGCTGGCCAGGAAAGATCCCCGCTTACTGGGCGTGCGCAGCAACGGCCTGGACGATGCGCCGCAGCTCAAGGTCAGCATTGACGACCGCAAGGCCGGGGCCTTGAGCTTGAGTACCAGTGACATCAACACCACATTGTCGACGGCGCTTGGCGGTACTTACGTAAACGACTTCCTCAACCAGGGCCGGGTGAAAAAAGTCTATGTACAGGGCCAGGCAAACTCGCGCATGCAGGCGGCGGACCTTGATCACTGGTTTGTGCGCAACAGCAACAATGAAATGGTGCCGTTTTCGTCCTTCGCCAGCAGCTCCTGGAGTTACGGCTCGCCGTTGCTGGAACGCTACAACGGTAACGCCTCCCTGGAAATCGTTGGCGACCCTGCGCCAGGGGTGAGCTCCGGGGACGCGATGAACGCGGTGGAAGCCATTGTCCGGCAATTGCCCCAGGGCATCGGCTACGAGTGGACGGGGCAATCCTATCAACTGCGCCTGTCGGGCTCCCAGGCGCCGCTGCTCTACGGCGTCTCCGTGTTGTTTGTATTCCTGTGCCTGGCCGCGCTCTATGAGAGTTGGTCGGTGCCGTTTTCGGTGATCCTGGTGGTGCCCCTGGGGGTGATCGGTGCGGTGCTGGCGACCCGTGTCGCCGGGTTGAGCAACGACGTGTATTTCCAGGTCGGGTTGTTGACCACCGTGGGCCTGGCCGCGAAAAACGCGATCCTGATCGTTGAGTTTGCCAAGCACTTGCAAGAGCAGGGCAACAGCGTGATCGACGCGACGCTGATCGCCGTGCGCCAACGCCTGCGGCCGATCCTGATGACCTCCCTGGCGTTCATGTTCGGCGTGTTGCCGCTGGCCTTGAGTACGGGCGCAGGCTCCGCCGGGCGCCAGGCCATCGGGACCGGGGTGCTGGGCGGCATGTTCAGCGCGACGGTGCTGGGGATTTTCTTTGTGCCGCTGTTTTTCGTGCTGATCCGCCGCCGTTTTGGCCGCGTGCACAGCGCTAACCAATCTGCCCCGACAGGTGATGCATGATCAAGTCACACTGGCCTTTGCTGGCCGCCATGGCCCTGGGCGGTTGCGTCAACCTGGCACCGCAGTATGAGCGTCCCGCTGCACCGGTGTCCGAGCAATGGCTGCCAGCAGCCAGCCTGCCAAAAGGGCAGGCTGGGGCTGATATCAAATGGCAGCAGTTCTTTACCGACAGCCGCCTGGCGCAATTGCAGGTATTGGCGCTGGCCAATAACCGCGACTTGCGTTTGGCCAGCCTGAACGTTGAGAAGGCCCAGGCGCAGTACCGCATCAAGCGTGCGGACCTGTTTCCCACTGTCGACGCGAGCGTCAGCGGCACCCATAGCCGTACACCGGGGTCGCTGTCCAACTCCGGCGCGGCGGCCACCACTCACGATTACAGCGCTCAATTGGGGCTGAGCAGTTATGAGCTTGACGTGTTTGGCCGGGTTCGCAACCTGCGGGATGAGGCGCTGGAAGACTACCTGGCGCTGACGGAAACCCGGCGCAGCACGCAAATCAGTCTGGTGGCCGAAGTGGCCACGGCCTGGCTGACCCTGGCCGCCGACAACGAACGGCTGCTGCTGGCCCAGCAAACCTTGACCAGCCAGTTGGCCACCTACGACCTGACCCAGCGCAGCTACACCTTGGGCGGCGCTTCTGCGTTGTCCGTGGCGCAAGCCCAGACCACGGTCGAGTCGGCACGGGGCGATGTGGCGTCCTACGAGAGCCAGATCCTGCAGGACCGCAATGCCTTGCGCCTGTTGGTCGGCAGTGATCTGCCCGAGGCGCTCTTGCCGGGGACGCACCTGGAGTCGGCGGCGGTGCTGGTGGAGATTCCGGCGGGCCTGCCCTCCAGCCTGCTGCAACAACGCCCGGACGTGCTCTCGGCCGAACATACGCTCAAGTCCGCCAACATTGATATTGGCGCGGCCCGTGCGGCGTTTTACCCGAGCATCAGCCTGACCGCCAATGCCGGCTCGTCCAGTGCGGCATTGGCCGGCCTGTTCAAGTCCGGCAGCGGTGCCTGGACCTTTGCCCCGAGCATCAGCGTGCCGATTTTTGACGGCGGCAGTAACCGCGCGACCCTGGATTCGGCCAAGGTAGAACGCGAGATCCAGGTGCAGACCTATCAGCAAACCCTGCAGACCGCCTTCCGCGAAGTGGCCGATGCGTTGGCGGTGCGCAGCACCCTGGATCGCCGTATCGCCGCGCAACAGGCGCTGACCGACGCCAGCCGCAAAAGCTTCGAACTCTCGGATGCCTTGTATCGGGGCGGCTCGCAAAGCTACCTCGAAGCCCTGGATGCGCAACGCTCGCTCTACAGCGCACAGCAGGACCTGATCACGCTGCGCCTGACCGAGCAGAGTAACCGCATCACGTTGTACAAAGTGCTGGGGGGCGGTTGGAATTAATGGCCCTGCCACGTGCACACATCACCGCAGCGAAGGAACGGCTTGCGCGCATCAAATCAGATGACTTCTTTGAGTGGGGAATAACCATGTGTGCCTTTCGTTCCAGTGTAAGCCGTTGCGTCCAGGTGCTTGCCTGCGCCTGCTTCATCACGATCTCACCGCCTTCGCGTGCGGACGCCGACCCAGATCCATGGGAAGGTATTAACCGACCTATTTTCTCATTCAACGACACGTTGGATACCTATGCACTCAAACCACTCGCCCAGGCCTACCAATTCGTCACTCCCCGGGTTGCTCAAGACGGCATTCATCATTTTTTCAATAATCTGGGGGAGGTCAAAAATCTGTCCAACAACTTACTTCAAGCCAAGTTTCATAGTGCCGGCGTGGATACGAGTCGCTTTTTGCTCAACAGTACGATTGGCCTGGCGGGGTTGTTTGACGTCGCGACGCCCATGGGGCTGCAGCGCAGTGACGAAGATTTCGGTCAAACCCTAGGTTACTGGGGGGTAAATAGCGGCCCTTACCTGGTACTGCCGCTCCTGGGGCCAAGCACACTGCGCGATGCGCCTGCCATCCTTCCCGATGCCTACACCAATCCGGTCCGCTACATCGGCGACGTTCCTACCCGTAATAGCCTTTACGGCGTGAGCCTGATCGACGGACGTGCTCAATATCTGACGTCCGAAAAGCTCATTACGGGCGATAAGTACAACTTCATTCGAAGTGTCTATTTGCAAACCCGAGCGTTCAAGATCAAGGGGGGAGCCGTAAAGGACGACTTTTGATCGGGACGTGACCCACCAGGTCGTGATAACCCTGCATCCGGCTTGTTACGCATTGGCAAGCTGGACTTGATCACGACCCTTTGATTTAGCACTGTACATAGCGCTGTCCGCACGCCGCATGAAAGCATCAAATGACTCCGATGGCACCCACGCCGCGACGCCGAAGCTGCACGTTACCTGACCCGCCTCCTCAAAGGGCAGGGCGCTGACGAGGGCTCGAAGCTTTTCCGCCAGCCGCTTTGTGTCGTGCAGTTCGCTACCCGGGCAGATCAAGGCAAACTCTTCGCCACCTGTTCTGCACAGTAGATCGGCTTTGCGCGTTGCCGAACGTATTCGTGTACACAATGCCTTCAGCACGTTGTCACCGCACTGATGCCCCCTGCTGTCGTTGATGCGTTTGAAGTGATCAACGTCGAACATGATCAGCGATAGAGGCTGGTAGTGGGTGTCAGCCTCAATGAGCAGGCGCTCCATCAGCTCTTCGAAGTGCCTGCGGTTATACACGCCCGTCAGGTGGTCGGTAATGTTCAATAAACGCAGGGCTTGCGTGCGCTCTTCAACAAGAGACAGGGCCCGCGCGCGCTGCGTGATCAGCAAGTACACCATCAACGTCATCAGCAGCGTCAATCCTGTTCCGAATACGGCAATCAGACTGATAAACGATGCGTGACTGTTGGAGCTCAAAAAGGCTGAGGTTGGCCGAAACCGCATCAAGTAGTGTTGGTCGGCTACTTTCAACACGCGCTGAGCGTAAAGCGGCGATGGGGCAGCCGGCGATAAGCTCTGATAAATGTTGTCTTCCTGATGCTGTGTGTCGGTCAATGACAGCGTCACGTTCAGTCGTTGCAGACTGGGTAACGGAATGCTTTGTTCCATCAAGGAGGCCAAGCGCATTGTCGAGACGATGAAGCCCTGCAAACCTTCATCGTTCACTGGCGCCTCGGAGGACTCTTTGAATACGGGAGCGACAAAGAAAACCCCGGCCTGGCCATTGCTCATTTTCAACGGTTCCGACACGACCATTTGATGTGTTTCTCGTGCCTTCTTCAACAGGGCCTCGCGATCCGGGCGGGCGATGACATCCATGCCAGGGGTAACCTTCACGTCATCGCGCTTGGATAAATAGAGCAAGACCATGTGTTCCGGGCGGCGGGTGAGGGGGGCTTCGGCACCGGTGATTGGATTGATCTCATGATACGCAAAGTCACTCGTACCATTGAGCAGCGCCTTGGTGTGAAACACTTGTAGATCCTGCTCGAGAATCCTCGGTACCCAACCGTACGTTTCGCCCTCCTCGACGAGAGGCGTGACGAACCCCATAAACTCCTTTTCCGTGACATCGTCGGCGTTGATGAAGAAACGCCTGACGGTGTCCAGTTTCAAGTCTTGAACAGTAAAACGTCGCTGCAAGCGACTGAATCGTTCGTCAACCTCCAGTTGGAACGCAACGGCAACGGTGCGCTGCTCTGACCCGTGGTAAAGAATCAGTACCAAGCTCGTTACGGCCACCCCGGCCAGGCACACAAGAATGCAAAGGGTCACGTCGGATGCTTTAAGGGCGCTCTTACGAAAAGGCATCATTTCGTGTTCCTTACTCATCGCCAAAACGAACTGCAACCGCCTGAAGGGCTTTCTCGATTATCGGCACACCTGCCAATATCTTTATAGATCAGGTACGGCAATACGGCGTTTATAGAGTAAGCGAGGAGCCCACACACCTGCACATTGCCGGTGGCAGGTGATTGAGTCTAGAACGCGGTCACGCCGGCTGTGCGACGAGGTTCAGGTCGGCCTGGTGTATACCGACGTACTCGGCAAACGACCCCCAATGAGTGAAGCCCGGTTGAAACTGGGTAGTGCAGACTTGCGGGTTACCGCAGTTGCACTCGCGACACGCGCCACATCCGCCTGCAAAGGGCACCGTCACACGGTCGCCGACCTTCCACCGGGTGATGTCCCTGACAACTCCAGGGTTCTGCGCTGGAATTCCGAGCGGCTTAGCACAACACTCGCGCCGTGCTGTACACACGTAGCCGCTCCCGACGGCCCCGGCCTTATGTGTCGAGCGCCTGCTGCCTTGCCATTTCCTGGTTGCGCAGAATGAACCGCTGCAGTTTGCCACTCGGTGTCTTGGGCAATTGTTCGACGAACTCGATTTCCCGTGGGTACGCATGTGCGGCCAGGCGCTGTCGCACATGCAGGCGCAGGACTTCAGCCAACTCGGCGCTTGGCAGGTATTGACGGTTGAGTACGACAAACGCCTTGATCAGCTCGGTGCGTTGCGGGTCGGGTTTGCCGATGACGGCGGTTTCAACCACCGCCGGGTGTTCGATCAGCGCACTTTCCACATCGAAAGGCCCGACCCGATAACCGGACGTGGTGATCACGTCGTCGTTACGGCCGACGAAGCTGATACTGCCGTCGTCATTGAGCTCCACGATATCGCCGCTCAAGTAATAACGGTCGACAAAGGCCTTGGTGTGCATATCGAAGTAGCCGTTGAACCAGCACAGGGGCGAGCGCTCGCGATCCACCGCCAGCACGCCTGGCCGGCCAGTCGGCAATTCCCGATGTGCGTCATCCAGCACGACAATCCGGTACCCCGCAACCGCATAACCGGCCGAGCCCTCACGTACCGGGTGGCGCAAGCCGTGGTGATTGCACAGCACCATGCCGATTTCGGTCTGGCCGTAGTGGTCGTGGATGACCACGCCGAGTTCTTCGGCAAACCAACGGATGACTTGCGGGTTGAGCGGTTCGCCGGCGCTGCTGATGACACGCAGGTGGCCACGCACGGCGTCGGCGAACTCAGCCCCTGCCGCGATCAGCAGACGATAAGCCGTCGGCGAGCCGGCCAGGTTGCTGATCGCATACTTGGCGATGATCCGGCAGGTACTGTCCACCGCAAAAGGCCCGTCATAGAACAGCGTGGCACGGCCACACGCCAGCGGGCCGGTCACTGCGTAGTACAAACCATAGGCCCAGCCGGGGTCGGCGAGATTCCAGAAACGGTCGTCCTCTCGCAGGTCAATCGAATCACGCATATAGCCCTTGAAGGCCAGAATGGCGCTTAACGGTACCTCCAGTGGCTTGGCCGGCCCTGTGGTACCCGACGTGCACATCAGCAGGAACGGTGCGCTGGCGTCCAGCAACTCAGGCGCGCAATCCGCCTGTTGACGACTCAGGGCGGCCCAGAAGTCGTAATCACCCGGGCGCCGTGGATCAGCGCCGGTCACGATGACAGGGGGGCAGTCAGTGACCTCGTCGAGCTTGGGGCGATTATGGGCATCGGTCACGATCCAGCGTGCCTCGGAGCAGCCCAACCGCTGCTCGATCGCCTTTGGGCCGAATGCAGTGAAGAGCGGTTGGTAGACCGCGCCGATGCGCCAGGTACCCAAAATGGCAATCAACAGTTCAACCGTGCGTGGCATCAGGCCTGCTACACGTTCGCCCGGCTTGACCCCTTGCTCTCGCAGAAAGTTGCCGAAGCGCGCAGCCTGTGCCTGCAGTTCGCTGAAGGTGTAGTGCGTGGCGTGGCCATCCCGGGTTTCGCAATACAACGCCACGGCATCACCGTCGGCGTGCCGGTCGCAGCATTCGATGCATGCGTTCAAGGCATCCAGGTCGCCGTGCAAGTCCTGGGCGGCCAGTTGTAGATAATCGAAAGATCTCACTGCTGAGTCGTAATCGCGCATAACGTACCTGATTATTATTGTTGGAATATGCCCTGTGTGCACTGGCCCAGTGCACGCGCTTTCAAGGTGTTAGCTGTCCATCATTTCGGCTGCTTGCTGTGTGGCCTGGCTGGTTCGGGTGGCCAGCTTGCGCACTTCATCGGCGACCACGGCAAATCCGCGCCCGGCCTCGCCCGCGCGCGCCGCCTCAATGGCGGCGTTCAACGCCAACAGGTTGGTTTGGCTGGCAATGCCCTGGATGGTGGCGACAATCTGGGTCAACTTGCTGAGGGTTTCCTGCATCACCCGATGTTGTTCCGCCTGAGCCTCACGCATCGTGCTTTCTTCATGGTGGGCATGGATATCGGTGATGGCACCCACCACTCTTTGCGGTGAGCCGTCCTGCGCGCGGCGCGTTTGCCCCCGGCCGCGAAACCAGCGGTAAGCGCCACTTTTATGTTTGAGTCGATAATCCACATCAAACGGGGTCTTGCCGCTGCGGTCATCAACGTGGGCGACAAACGCTGCGATTGCCCGCGCGCTGTCCTCGGGATGCAGGCGCGAGGTCCAGCTTTCCAGGGTGTTGGGGAACTCTTCAACCGTGCTGCACCCCAGCAGCCGGCGCATTTGCGAAGACCACCAAATGGTATTTGTCGGGTTCGCAGGGTCGCCAGCCACGACCTCGATGTCCCAGAGCCCGTCATGCAGCATTTCCCGGGAAATGTCGAAACGTGTGGCCGCCAGTTCGAGCGCTTCGGTGTGCAGGTGCTGGTCGTGAATGTCACGCAGGGTCCCACCGATGGCGAGCGGTACGCCTTGCGTATCGCGACATGAATCGCCGCTGATCCTGCACCATCGATAGTCACCGTCTGATGCAGACTTCATCCGCACCTCGAGCGCAAAGGGCGTCCGCCCGTTGCGGTCGGCAAGATGCCTGGCAAGCGCCTCCAGGTGCGGTTGCCGATCAGCCGGGTGTAGCTGTTCGCTCCAACGGCCAAGCTGATCAATACCTTGGGCCTGGATCGATGCAGACCCCGTCCACTCCATCCTGGACTCCGCCGCGGGTGCGGCGGCGCCCTCCAGGTCCAGCGACCAGAACAGTTCATCTGCGCCTCGGGTGATCAGTGCCCAGCGTGCTTGCAACTGGCGCAAATGTTTGTCGCGGTCAGCCAGGCGCTCGTCCAATTGGCTGACGTGCAAGGTCAGTGCGCGCGTTTGCTCCTTCAGGGCTTGTCGCTCCTGCAGCAGTTGCTCGACGCCTGCAAGGATGCGGCGCAATAACGGGTGGTTCGACGATAACGGCGTGCTCGCCTGGTCAGGCTGCTCCAGCCTGTCGGCAAGTGGCGCCAGTACCCAGCGGGTGGTTCGGCTGAAAAAAAGCATGGAACACCTCTACCTCGATCAAATGGGTTCAGCCTGCAAGCGAGGGCGTCGGGCATGTCGACAAGGCCCGGGCGTCGAAGGCTGTCGCCCCCGGCAGGGCTTGCCAGGCCGACGGGCCGGCGGCGATTTCCTGAGCACTCAGCAGGCAGTGGTCGAGTTCGCGCTGCAACGTGTGGGTATCCAGATCCTGGCCGATGAAGACCAGCTCTTGCCGGCAATCCCCGACAATGCTGTCCCACTTGGCCATGATGCTTTGCAACCGATATTCATCCCGCGGCCATTGCGACGGCTCGATGAAGTTCCACCAGTGGCCGACATAGTCCCACTGGAACTGCTTGCCGCTCTGCACCAGCAGGCCGGTTTCCCGGTGTCGGCTGGCGAGCCAGAAGTAACCTTTGCTGCGCAGCAGACGCCCGTTGCACCAGGGCCGCTGGAGAAAGTCGAACAATCGCTGTGGGTGAAAAGGCGCGCGCTCGCGGTACACCCAGGACGTCACGCCATAGGTGTCCGACTCGGAGGCCGGTGCGTCGCCGGCCTCCATTTTCTTCATCCAGCCCGGCGACGCCGCAAGGCTGGGCAGATCAAACAGATGGGTATCGAGGATGCTGGATAACTCAACGTTACCCTCAACCATCGGCACGATTCGCGCGGTCGGGTTAAGGCCGGCGAGGATCGCGTGCACGGCCTGGTAGCCAGGCTCATCGAGCAGGTCCAGTTTGTTGACGAGAATGACGTTGGCATACTCCACCTGCTCGATCAGAAGGTCCGCCAGAGGGCGCTTGGGTGTGTCCTCCTGCGCGTCGTCGCGTGCCACGGTGTCCGGCGACGCCAGCAACGCCTGAAAACGACTGCCATCGACCACCGTCACCAGCGTATCGAGCCGTGCCAGTTCGCTGAGGCTGAAGCCCTGTGCGTCCAGGAAAGCGAACGTCTCCGCCACGGGCATGGGCTCGGAGATCCCGGTGGATTCAATCAGCAGGTAATCGAAACGCTGCTGGCGTGCCAGGGCACTGATCTGTTCGAGCAGATCGGCGCGCAGCGTGCAGCAGATGCAACCATTGCTCATCTCGATCAACTCATCGCGGCCACGGTGCAGTGATACGTCGCGCTGCACCTCTTCGGCATCGATGTTGACTTCGCTCATGTCATTGACGATGACCGCCACCCGCAGGCCTTCGCGATTGCGCAGGATATGGTTGAGCAGGGTGGTTTTGCCGGCGCCGAGGAAGCCGGAAAGTACCGTTACCGGCAGTCGGCCCGCCTGGGCGCCGTCAATCATGTGTTCACCGCAGGTTGGCTTGCGGCCTTATCCAGGTAGCTTTCGAACAGGTCGACCACCACCAAACCCTCATCTGCGGCGTCCCCCCACAGGTCCTGAGTGCGAAACTCGACGTGGTAGGTGGGCTGATGCGCCGCGCTCAGGTCGCCATGGCCAATCGCGTCCGGGAATGGCCACTGCACGGATGTGCGGTGCAGGACCACGCCTTCTTTGCCACGCACATAGGCGGGCATGCGGGTATGCCCGGCCACATACTCGTCTCGCACGAGCACTCGGTCGCCCACCTCAAAGTGCGCTCGACCGGTGATCGCCGGGCGACCTTCAGCATGAGCGGGATTCGCCAGCTTGAAGTGAGCACCCAGGGCCTGATCGAGTTCCGCCTGGGTGATGACGCCTGTTTCGACCAGCAGGGTGGCGGTCGCGATGACATAGCGTTCGTAGTACTGGGTGCCGACATGTTGACGAACATCCAGGCGTTCGACGGCGTGGCGTATTTCGTCCACGCTGAACTTTTTCAAGTGATCGGCACCGACAAACATCAGGCTGTAGGCCAGGTGCTCCCAGTCCTGCTTGAACACCTGTTTGTAGCTCAGGCTGTTGATGGTATGAGGGACCTTGCCAAAGCCTTGAAAACCACCGAGATCGTGAAAACCATCCATCGTGAATACCTCTGAAAAGTGAAAGAAACAAAGCGCCCCGTTTACGCTACGTGCGGTAGCGCCACGCCGATAAGGACATCCTTGGTGATCAATTTTCGAAGCGCTTCTTCATCCATGGATTCGCTCCCCTGCGGCCGCACAGGCAGCACCAGGTAGCGGCTTTCGGCGCTGGTGTCCCACACCTTGATGGTGACCGAGGCCGGCAGGTGCGTGCCCAATTCCCGCAGGACGGTGCGCCCTTCGCGAACCAGCCGCGCACGGAATTCGAAGCCCTTGTACCACTCCGGCGGCAAGCCGAGCACAGGCCAGTTGGTGCAGGAGCACAGGCTGCACACAATCACGTTTTTCACGCTGGGCGTGTCTTCCAGGGCAACGATGTATTCACCCTGCGGGCCGGTGTAGCCAAACTGGGCGCACGCTGCGGTGCCGTCCTTGAGTAGCAGTTCACGAAACTGCGGGTCCACCCAGGCCTTGGCCACAATCCGAGCACCATTCTCTGGGCTCCATTCGTGCGCCATCAGCTGCGTCATGTGCTCGATGTAACCGTCGGGGATCAGGTCCTTTTGCTTGAGCACTTGCAGTAACGCCTGTGCTCGTTCGCCCGGGGTTGACGTGTTTTTTTCAGGTGTGGTCATGGGTTGATTCCTCATCGTTGATCTTCCAGGCAGCGCCTGACGGCTTATTCTTTTTGCGCTGCTTCTTTTGGCGCTGCAGGACCGGCTAAGAGTTTTTCCAGTCAACAGACGCTTCGAACGCCGCGGCAGCCTGGTAAATCGTGCCTTCGGCATAGTGCTTGCCCACCAGCATGAGCCCGACCGGTAAGCCGTCTACCAGGCCGCAGGGAATCGACATGGCCGGATGGCCGGTGATGTCCTGGGCGGAGGCGTTGCCGATCATTTCCAGGGCTCGGGCCACATACTCGGTGATCGAGCAACCCGGCTCCGGGTGGGGCTGGGCAATGATCGGCACGGTAGGCATCACCAACAGGTCATAGCGCGCCAATGCCGCGTCATAAGCGGAACGTGCCAGGCGCCTGAGGTTTTGCGCCTTGGCGTAGAAACGGCCGTTGTAGCGCTCGACACCGTATTGACCGACGAACATGCACAGCTTGAGAGAGGCCGACAGGTCATTGGCCTGATCGCGCCATCCGGCTTGCTTGTCCAGCAACCCGACGTCATACAGCCCTTGCCAGTTAAAGCCGGCCCCATTGCCGTGCATCATCTGCATCGTCAGGCCCTCACAGCCGATGGGGTGCCACAGCGAACCGGCAATCTTGTGTTCCGGTACCGACACCTCCTCGACCTGCGCGCCCAGCTGCGAAAACCGTGCGATGGCATTGCGTACAGACGAAGCCACGCGCGGGTCCTGGTTGGCCAGTTCGAAGCCTTCGCGCAGGATGCCGATCCTGAGACCGCTCACGCCGCGCTCCAGGTAATCGCTGTACGTGTCGACCTGCGGGGCGGCTTGTCGCGGATCGAGCCCGTCCGCGCCGGCCATCACCTCCAGCATCAAGGCGTTGTCGCGCACATTGGCGGTGATGGGGCCGGCATGATCGATGGTCGCTTCGATGGCCATGATCCCGGTGTAAGGCACCAGGCCGTGGGTCGGCTTCATGCCGTAGGTGCCGCAGAATGCGGAAGGAATCCGGATGGACCCGCCCTGGTCGCCGCCGACTGCCAGGTCGACCTCGCCCGCGGCAACCAGCGCCGCGCTGCCGGAAGACGATCCACCCGAGGCAAACCCATGGCGATAAGGGTTGTGCACCGGTGCGGGGTCGGAGGTGTGACTGCCACCGGACAGGCAGTAATGCTCGCACGTGGCCTTGCCGAGGATGGTTGCGCCCGCATCCAGCAATCGGGTGACGACGGTGGCGTCGAACGCTGGAACGTGGCCCTCCAGCGGCTTGGCACCATTCATCATGGGCACGCCAGTCAGTGAAATATTGTCCTTGAGCGCGACCGTTTTACCGGCCAGTTTGCCTTCACGGGCGCCGCTGACTTCCGTGCGCAAGTACCAGGCGTTCAGTGGGTTGTGTGCGGCCGATGGGCGATAGCCCGAGCTGCGTTCGTAACGTACAGGCGGGATAAAGTCGGGCAGCTCGTCAATCAGGTCGTAAGCGTCGAAGCTTGACTGCATAAGAAGCAAGTATTCATCAGCTTGCTCGGGGCTGAGCTGCATGTGCAGGCTGCTCGCGATATCCAATAGCTGCTCAAGGGTGGGGCGAACGATTGCCATGGTGGGGCGGTCCTTATCGTCAGTGGCCGAAGAGCACTGTGTACTCGTCAATATCAGTGGGCCTGGTGCTCAAGATAGTCCGCGCCTGCGGTCGCAGGCTTGGTTGAAAAAGACATCGACTTGGCTGAGCCGGACAGCCCTGCGTCAAGGCAGCAGAGGTCTGCGATGGCTGTCCGGTGGATGCTTGCGTCAAAAGATGCGGGCGTAACGCAGGTTCATGCGAAAGTCCTCCTTGGCGCCATAGTCCACCGAGAGGTCCTTGCCCAACTGCAGTTGGATCTGGTCCTGGGGGGTGACGAATTTGGTGGCCGTCAGACGGAAGTTGGTTGTCCCCAACTCGTTATCCTGATTGACGTGTTCGACGTTCGTCTCGCCTCCCCAGGTGCGCCCGAAGCCGATAGCAAACGCGGTGGTGGCGTCCGGCATGTAACGGCCCATGATCTGTGCTGCGTAGGAAACGTCTTGCTTCATACGGTCGGCATTCGCACCATAATCAGTGTTGTCGCCATACCAGGTAGCGCCGCCGACCAGGTCCATTGCCCATTGTTCTGTGAAGTGCTTGACGTAGGCACTCTGCAGTTCGAACTTCCAGCGGTTCTCACCGATATTCAGCGCGTCATTCTTGTCGTAAGTGCCAGTGGGTACGTACAGATAGGGGGCGACACTGAGGGTGTCGCGGGCTTCGTTGAGCCGCCACTTGACCGGCGCGGTCAGGATCAAGTCGCCGACGCCACGGGTACTGCCCAGCGTCGAGGCATCACCTGCACTGGAGACGTGCCCGAACGGCAAAAGGAATTGCGGGTCGATGGTGACCGTGTCACTGAGCGCGTAGACATGGAGCAGGCGCAGAATGCCGACGTCTGAGCTCAACCTGTAGTCAGAGCTGACCTTGTGCCCGTTGGCGTAGGCCGAGTCCGTGGTGGAGTGCTGGTAATAAATCGCACCGATGGTCGCGCCGACCGGGTATTGCTCATAGTCGCCAGGGGCTACTTCACCGGCGTTCGCGTGAAGTGCGGGCAACAGGGTGGAGAGTGTCAGCAGGCGAATCTTATTCATCTTTTATTCCTCGCACAGGGAGACCGGGCCACCCGGGGAGGGTGGCAAGAAAGCCGAAATTGGGCTGTAAGTGCCGATGGCGCTCAGGCGGTTGGCGACAGCGCGTCGCGCAACATGCCGGTCTGCGAGTGACAGTTGATGTACTCGAATACCTGGCTCTTGGCGTCTGACACGGACACTTCGTGGTACAGCCGTAACTTTTTCAAACCCGCGGCCACGCGGAAGAACGTCACGAAAATACGCAGGTGGGTAGGGTGGGATTCGGCCCAGCGTTCGAGTTTTTCCACCGAGCGCCAATGGCCGATGTTGTAGCTCAGGTCGAGAAAGTTACCGTCCATGTCGATATTGCGCACGAACCTGTTGCTGTAGCAGCCCAGGGGTTGGCCGTTGTCACGCAGGAAGTCCATGCCGTCCTGCAAGGTTGGCAAAATTTCGTCGAGGTACAGCGAGCGTTCGTCCGCCTCGGCATCCGCCCAATCCTGGCCTGAACGAATCAGGGTGAGGTTGTCATGCCCCAGCACCACGACCCGTCCGCCTTTGGCTGGGTCACCCGCGACCACTTTCAGCTCAGTGGTGGGCTTCATCCAGTCGGTCTGGGAGATCGGGAAGCGGTCGCGCATCGAGCCCCAGTAACCGTGTTCTTCGATCTCGCCACTGGTGGTATCCATGACTGCGCCGACACCGGGCAAGTTTTCCTGGAAGGCGTACAAGGTCTCGAACTGCTCGGCGCGCGGGGCGGTGATTTCGCGGAAATAACCCAGACCGTCACTGAGCCGATCCGGCGAACTCCACCAGTCATTGACCTGGGATGAGCGCAACCAGCGACAGTGGGCGCCAGGGTCTTTCCAGTACCCGACCACAATCAAATTATCAAAACCGCTGCTGTCGGTGTGGTGGGTCAAATCATGGGTTTGCGGGCCATCGGCCAGGCTGAAGCTGCCGACGATATGGCGCATTGCCTGCAATGCAGCCTCGCGCTGGGACTCGCCACGATATTGCACGCCGAGATAGGCCATCACCACCTGTTCCAGCTGCTCGTCAGCGCGCGCGACCCACATCGGGAACGGCGGTTGATACTCGTCGGGCACACGGCGGGACAGGGTGCGTGGGCATTTGAGATGTGTGTCGATTGCAGATTCCATGTTGAGCTCCTCGTTATTTTCGTTCAGGCCTACGGGTGGGCGTCAGCGCTTCGGCGGCAGGTCGCGCTTGGCGACCTGCCATCGGTGCAGCAGCGTCATGGCCCACCATTCAATCAACCAATAAGCCGACTCTTCAGGTGCGAGGTCGCGCCTTTGCAGAAGCCAGGAGGAATCAGCCATTCGTTGTGAATAGGGTCGATGCATGGCATGCCTCATCAGCGGTGGGGTGAGCTGCTGTGAGGTGGAAATTAGGCTGGGCGGCGAGGGCGCGCTTTGTTCGACGAGACAACCGTTTGGTTGGAAAAGACAATGCTGAACTGCAATTGCACCTGTGGTCCGCGTTGGTGCACGTGAGCCAACCGCGTGACGTGCGGTGCTTCTAAATGGGGATGACGGCGAAGGCGATAGCACCGAAGCCTGGCGAACGTCTCGATGGAAATCGCACGGCGGCACCTGAAGAGGCCTGCGGCTGCGCTTGGCCTGCTAATTGCTTTTGAAGGCTGGATATTGGCCGCAAATCAAACCTATCGAGCGTCAATTGCATCGTTGTTGAGGTCAGTGCCATGAACCCAAGCACGCAGTATTCGACCCTTGCCGTAGCGGCGCCCCGTCGCTTTGATTACTGGAAAGAGGTGGTTTGCCGCCATTGCCTGTCGGCAGATAGCAAACCCTTGTCCCAGAGCAGTTTTGACGGAGCGCTTGCCATCAACACTGTTGGCGATCTGGACATCTGTTCGTTGTCATCGCCGCTGCATTACTGGGAACGCTCCGAGCGGCACCTGCGCAGCGGACCGGCTGAAGACTTATGGTTGGGCTTCTCCCGAAATGGCCATGGACAAATTGAGCAAGGCGGAAGAAAAGCCAACCTGGCAACCGGAAATTTGTTTCTTTATGACGCAACTCAAGCGTTTCGATTCAGCTTCGGTGGTACCGAAAACCACCTGGTCCGTATTCCGCGAGCCTTGCTGACCGAGCGTCTGCCACGGATCGCCGATTACACGGCGATGGTCCTCGACGACCGGCGCCCCGGCGTCATTCCACTGCGTGAAATGTTGCGACAGGCTGCGAGCGCACCGACGTCGTTGCAGGATGAGCACATCTCGAATCGTTATTCAGGCGCATTGATTGACCTGCTGGTGATCAGCCTGGAACTCCAGGACCTGAAGACAACCCACCAGGAGCTGGACCTCTACGGCCGCATCATGAAGTACATTCAACGGCACCTGACCGAGCCGGACCTGTCGATTGAAGTCATCGCGCAAGCCCACAATGTGTCCACGCGAACCGTTACGCGCGCCTTCGCGCGGTACCAGAAAACCCCGGTTGCAGAGATTTGGAAGGAGCGTCTGAATGCCAGCCGTGAGGCGATCGAGCGCGGCCAGGTGCGCAGCGTGTCCCAGGCGGCGCTGGACTTCGGGTTTTCTGACTTCTCCCATTTCAGTCACGCGTTTCGCAAGGCCTTTGGTGTTGCGCCCAATACCCTCTTGCGTCGAAGTTGAGGCGCTTGATGCGCAAACGGCTGGCGACTAACCCCGGCTTTCGCTGGCCGTTTCCCGGAACAATCGGGGCGACATGCCAAATGTCGATTTGAAGTGCCGGCTGAAGTGCGAGCTGCTGCCATAGCCCCACGCATAGGCGATCTCGGTCAGGGAACGATGGGCTTGTTCGCGGTTGCGCAGGTCTTCGGCGCAACGGGACAGCCGACGCTGCCAGATGTATTCGCTGACACTGCACCCCAACTCATCCTGAAACGCGCGGTGCAAACTGCGTACCGAGCACTGCTCTGCGTTGGCGATGCGTTCGGTGCTCAGGTCGCGGTCAGCCAGGTGGCGCTCGATATAAGCCTTGAGGCGGTTCTGCTTGAAGAAGCGGAAGTCATGTTCGAGTTGTTTTTCGTCCTGCTTGTTCTTCAGCGCGTTGTCCAGCAGCCCGGCGATACTGTCGCCGATCAGTGCGGCCGAGTGGCTGTTGAGCAACGGATAGTGCTGGTAGGCGTCGCTGATCAGGTGCATCAGCATGCGGCCCAGCCCATTGCGGGCGTTCAGGTGCATGTCGCCGGGGTGTTTCAGTTGCCCGTTGGCGCCCTGGAACAGTAGCAGAAAGTGCTCGCAGCCCTGGGGGCTCGTGACGCTAAAGGGTTTGCCGCAATCGACCAGCAGCATTTCGTCCGGCGCGACGGTGCTGTGTTGCTGGCCTTGGTCGAAATGACTGACCCCGGCGATTTGCAGGATCAGCATGCGCGGCGTGTCGAGCACGTCGAGCGCCTGGCTCAGGTGGCGTGAGTAACGATGGGCGCTGGCGGTCATGCGGCAAAAACGCAGTTGGCCCAGGTCACCGTATTCCAGCCGGCCCTGGAAGTTGCCGTCCTGCAACGGGTCGATGCTGGTGGATTCCAGGCGCTTTATATACTCCGGCGTGCGGCCCAGGTGATCACTCATGAACTCTTTCCACTTCATCAGCCGGTCAGAACAAACGACCTGTTCGGTGGACACACAGGCTAGATTATTCATTGTTTCGCCCTTTTTATTTTTGGTGTTGGCTGACCGGGCGAAGGCTGAGCCTTGCCCGATCCTGGCACGCGATCAGAACGGGTAGTGATGGCCCCCGGCTTGCCAGGTGACCCAATGTGCACGGGTAAATTCGTCCAGAGCGTAGTGGCCGTTGAAGCGCCCAAGGCCGGAGTTCTTTTCGCCGCCAAAAGGAGCATTCGGCTGATCATCGACGGTAATGTCGTTGATGTGGGTCATGCCCGCCACAATCCCGCGGGCAAAACTCAAGCCGCGCGCCATGTCGCGGGTAAACACCGCACTCGACAGACCGTACTCGCTTGCGTTGGCCAACTCCAGGGCATGCGCCTGATTTTCTGCCACCATCAGCGGCAACAACGGCCCGAAGGTTTCATCCCGGGCCAGGGCCTGGTCGGGGCCCACTTCGCCGAACACATGGGCCGGCAGCACCAGGCCGCGCGCCTGGCCGCCGCACAATTGCTTGAGGCCGGCGCGCTCGGCGGCGTCGATTTTACCCAGCAGGCCATCGAGCTGGCTCTGGTTGACCACCGGCCCGATCACCGTGTCGGCCAGGGCCGGGTCACCGGTCTTGAGGTTGCGCACGCGCTCGACCACCAGCGCCGCGAAGTCGGCATACAGCGAGCGGTCGACAATAACCCGGTTGACGCTCATGCAGATCTGGCCCTGGTGCAGGAAGCGCCCGACCACTGCGGCATGTGCCGCTATCTCGATGTCCGCATCCGCCAGCACCACCAGCGGCGCGTTACCGCCCAGCTCCAGCGCCACGCGCTTGATGTGCTTGCCGCCGGTGGCGATACGTCCGACATTGCGGCCCACATCCGTGGAGCCGGTGAAGGAGATCAGGCTCGGTATCGGGTGCTCGACGAACGCATCGCCTATCTCCGAACCTGCGCCGACTACCACGTTCAGCGAGCCCGCCGGGAAACCGGCCTCTTCGAACAGATGGGCAATCAGCAGGCCGCCGGTGATCGCCGTATCGCTGGCCGGCTTGAGTACCACGGTATTGCCCAGCGCGAGTGCCGGGACCACTGAGCGCATGCTCAGGTACAGCGGGAAGTTCCACGGGCTGATCACACCGACCACCCCCAGTGGCTCGCGAAACACGAAGCTCTGTTCGCCAGGCTTGTAGCTGGTCAGGATCCGGCCCTCGACCTGCATCGGCAGCGTTGCGCACTCGCGCACCAGGCTGAGGGTGAATTGCCATTCCATGCCCGCCTTGATACGGGTGCTGCCGGACTCACGGATCAGCCAGTCGATGATTTCTTCGCGACGGTTCTGGATGACCTGGGCGAGTTTTTCCAACTGCGCGCTGCGTTGGGTCGGGTGCAGCGCTGCCCAATCGGTTTGCGCGCGCCGGGCGGCCTGGTAGGCGTCGTCCAGGTCGGCCACCGAGGCCAGGGGCATTTCCAGCAAGGATTCGCCGTTGAAGGGGTTGCGGTCGTCCAGGCGTCGTGCAGAACGACCTGCACGCCAGGTGCCGTTGATGTACTGGTCGCCGTTGATGGCGTAGGGCGCGATGATTGGAGTTGTCATTGTCTTACCTTAGAGGCAGGTAGCCGCGTCAATTTAAGGGGAGGAGAGGGCAGGCCCTGTGGTTGAACGTATTCAGCTTCGGATCCAGGCGCGCCCCCAGGAATTGAGGGTGTATTCCTCTTGTGGCCAGACCCCGGGTGGACGGCTGGCTTCGGTGATTTCCAGCTCGGCCGAGAACTCCAGGCGGTTGCGATCAGCGTCGACCACCATGAAGAACAGATTGTTGCCGGGACCGTGGCGACCCGGGCCGAAGAACAGGGTGATGCGTTCCTTGGCGAAACGGTCGCCCCAGTCGCGAATGTCGTTCCATTCATTGGTTTCGTAGCAATGGTGGTCCCATTCGTTTTTCGAGCCGCGGAAAAACGCCAGTGAATGGTGCTCATCGTCCGAGCGCAGGAAACAGGTGGTGAGCTGGCCGCTTTGCTCGTCCACGACATTGTCCGAGACGGTGAAGCCCACTGTGTTGACGTAGAAGTCGATCATCGCTTCCAGTTCGGTGGTCTGGAACACCACGTGCTGCAGGCGTCCCGGCATGCCCTTGGGGTTGGCCGTGGATGCGTTGCGGGCGACGCCAAAGACGGTTTGCCGTCCCTGGGGATCACGGATTTGAAAGGCGCCCGCTTCCAGCAACGGCGAGTCGAGCGGTTCGACGCTGCACCCTTTGCCTACCAGGCGCGCGTGCAACTCGCTCAAGCGCGGCTGGCTGCCCAGGTCGTACGCCGCGGCGAGCAGGCCGCTGTGGTCGGCGGGCGAAATCAGCATGGCGCGCTGGGGCCCCTGGAGCAGCCAACTGCCGTCGGCTTGCGCCAGGCCGTCCATGTCCAGCAGACGCCGATAGAACTCGACTTGCTGCTGGGGATCTTTGCTTGCCAGGTGCAGATAGCACAGGCGTGCGGGTGTGGAAGTCTGCAAGGTTTGCATAAACACCTCTGGGGCTGAAGGTTCAGGGGTAGACGGGTGCCATGCGTGGCTCAGCCGCGCAGTTGTTCGTCAGGGTGATGCCGAACAGCGTCTGCAATGATTCGGCGGTCTGGTCTTGGGTGGCCATGTCGAAGATGGCGGCGATATAGCGATCCGGGCGTAGCAGCAAAAACTGTTGGCTGTCGCCGAGCACGCCCTTGAGCGCCTCTTCACGGTCTTGCAGCACGGTGCAGCCCGGGAGCGAGGGCAATGTCTGCCAGTGCGCGGGCAGGATCAGGATGCGCTTGGCTTCCAGGTGGTCCCAAAGACCGTGGTGCAGTTGGTCAAGACGCTGGTGGGCAGGGTCGCCATATTGAATAAGGGCGAAGCCGTCCCCGAGGCTCGCGTCCAGCAGGTGGGCATGGCCTTGGGCGTCGGTCAGCAATGGCTGAGGAAACATTTGCCCACAGGCCAGCTTTCCCGCTTTGCCTTCGGGCAGCACCAGGCCTTTGGTAAACCGCGGCTTGGGCTTGAAGCGCATTTGCAGGAAATAATCGCGCAGCGGTGGCACCAGGCCGATCAATGCGAAGGCCGCGCTGATCAAACGAGCCCGCAGTACGGTGGCCGGGGCCATGACCACGCCCAGGTTCAGGGCCAGCTTGATCAAGGCCCAGGCATGGTCGCGCCGCTCGCTTTCGTAGGACAGCAGGGCGGTCGCGGCCATTTTTCCCTTGATGACGCCGATCAGCTTCCAGCCAAGATTGTGGGCATCGCGAACGCCGCTGTTCATCCCTTGCCCGGCGTAGGGCGGGGTCAAGTGTGCGGCATCGCCGGCGAGAAAGACGCGGCCCACCTGCCAACGCTCGGCAACGCGAGCGTGAAAGGTGTAGACCGTCTTGCGCACGATGGACACCGGGGCATCCCCCTTGAACGGACGAAGCAGTGTGTGCAGGCTCTCGGGGCTCAGTGCTTGCGCATCGGCTTCCCCAGGCTTGAGCTGGAACTCGAAGCGCCGTGTGCGGTGCGGGCCGGGTACTTCCACGACCGGGCGTCTGGCATCGCAGTACACGCGGGTCTGCCAGAACGGGTCGTCGTCCTGGTCGGTGTCGACCACCAGCCAGCGTGAGGCGAAGCTGGACCCGACCATCTCGATCCCCAGTTGCTTGCGCACCGGGCTGCGCCCGCCGTCGCAGGCGATCAGGTAGCTGGCTTTGACCTCGAGCAGTTGGCCATCGGCGTCCATGATCAACGCGCGCACGCCGTGCTGATCTTGAGTGAACTCCAGCAGTTCGTGATTGAAGCGTGCTGTCAGGCTCGCAAAGCGCTCAAGGCCGTTTTTCAGCGTGCTTTCAAACAACGGCTGGCGAAAGGCGTTACGTTTGGGAAACCCATACACCTTGCCGGTGGGCTCGACCTTGCCAAAGCAACGACCGCCCGGGCGGGTAAAGTAGTGCACGCCGTAGCCGGGCACCACGTCGCGCAGTACGGCGTCATCCAGCCCGATCGCCTGCATGGTGCGCAGGGATTCATCGTCGATCGAGACGGCGCGGGGTTCGGTCACGGTACCGGCCTTGCGGTCGATGATCAGCGTGTCGACATTGGCCTGGCCGAGCAGGTTGGCCAGGGTCAGCCCGGTGGGGCCGGCACCGATGATCAGGACTTGAGTGCTGAAGCTGTTGAGGGTTGTCATTGTTATTCCCTTCCAAAGGTTTCAGTCCGGCTGTCGGGGGGCGTGGGTGAGCGCCGCCATACGTTGCGAAAGCGCCTGCGCGAGGCTGAGCATCTGTGCCCCTTGTTGCGCTTCCAGGGTGTTGTCGCGCTCTTCGATCGGACGAACGCAGCTGATGCTGCCAACCACCTTGCCGTCGCTGTCGAGGATCGGCGCCGCCAGGCCGTAGACACCGGGATCAATTTCAGCCGCGCTGGCGACATACCCCTGACGGCGTAGTTGCTGCAGTGAGCGGCGGAACTGTTCCCAGGTGTGGCCCAGGTTACTGGCGCGGACTTCGTCGGGGTTTTCCAGGAACAGTTGGTTGTGCTGGCGCGAAGTCATGTTGGCGAGGATCGCTTTCGAGGTGGCGCCGAGGAACAGCGGCCTGGGTGAACCACGGGAATAGCTGACCTCACTGAACAACTCGCCCTGTTGGTGGATGCACACCACCTGGTCCTTGAACAGCCGGCAGATCAGCCACACTTGCTGCTCGCTCCAGCGCGGCAGGTCCTGCTCCAGGGACTGTGCCGCGCGCACCAAGGGGTCGCTGAGGCGCAATTGGCGGTCCCAGGTGATAATCCGCGCGCCCAGCGCGTAACGTCCGGCCTCGACTTGAAACAACAGGCTCGCCTCGGCCAGTTCGCGAACGTAGCGGTAGATGGTCGAGCGGGTATAACCGAGCTCCGCGCCCATTACGTCGACCGCCCAGATCGGGCTGGCTTCGGTGAATAAATCCAGGACCCGCAGCATGCGTTCCAGGCTCGAGCCTTTGTTATCGGCGTCCTGTTCCGGCGGGGCTTGTGATTCAGACAATGGCTTCATGGCTTACTGCTCGTCGGCGATGCTGTTGCGCAGGATGCCGATACCGGATATCTCGACCTCGACGGTATCGCCAGGCTTCATCCAGACCGGCGGTTCGCGGAAGGCGCCGACACCACCGGTGGTACCACTGACAATGACATCGCCAGGCGCCAGTTCGGTGAAGGTTGAGCAGTACTCGATCAATTGGCGCACATCGAAAATCATGTCGCTGGTGCGGGTGTGTTGCATCACTTCGCCGTTCAGGCGCGTGGTCAATTCCAGGTCCTGGGGGTCGCCGATTTCATCGCCGGTCACCAGCCAAGGACCGAAACCGCCGGTGTTCGGAAAATTCTTGCCAGGCACGAACTGGATCGTGTGCTTCTGCCAGTCGCGGACGCTGCCATCGTTGTAGCAGGCATAGCCGGCCACATAGTCCAGTGCATCCGTCGCTTTGACGTGCCGTGCGGTTTTGCCGATGACCACCGCCAGCTCGCCTTCGAAATCCAGTTTGTGCGAAGCCTTGGGGCGAATGATCGGTTGCAGGTGGGCCACCTGGCTGTCGGCGAAACGCGTGAAGATCATCGGGTAAGTCGGCATTTCACGGCCGGTTTCACGCACGTGGGTGGCGTAGTTGATGCCGATGCACAGCACTTTGCCGGGGTTCGCGATAACCGGCAGGAACGTCACGTCTGCCAGTGCCACGCGTGGCAGTGGCGCGAGCACGGCCTGGGTCAGTTCTCCCAGGCGGTTGGCGGCAATCGCCTGCTTGAGGTCGGCACCAAAGGTGGCCTTGACCGATTCCAGGTCGATTATCTGATTACCGTCAACCACACCGTAAGTCGTGCGGCCTTGAACAACGAAGCTTGCGAATTTCATGAAGCGTCCTCTCGGAAAGGGGAACGGGAGCGGGGCAGTAATGGGGTTAATCTAGGCGCATGCATTAATCCTGTAAAGTGGGATTTATGCATAAATCTCGTATTGCGGAATAAATGTGGGTTTTGTGTTCGATCATCGAATCGAGATTTCCAACGCCAAGCAACCCGCGCCATTCCATGGGGGTGGATGGCGACGGGTGTGGCTATTGGAGGAGAGGGGAATGCCAGGCCGACTTAACGTGGCACCCAGCAGCCGTGCAGCGACATGCGCATGCGAAACGGGATTTTGATGCGTGCGATAGGGCCTGCTGACATGTCAGCCGAGTCCAGTACCACCAGTTCGCTGCGGCCTTCGGCAATCAGGTTGAGCAGGCAGACCACGTAGCCATCACCTTCCGGTGCCTCAGCCGAGCGTGGAATGAAAATGGGCTCCTGAAAGCATCCGCTGTCACCGGGGAACCAGGCATCGGTGACGCCCGTTGTCAGGTTGAGGTGCGCCAGCAGGTTGAAGAACTGAAACGGCATCGGCCCATTCGCCGGGTTATAGGGCCGCTGCGGATCGAAGGCGAGCAGGAACCCGTGTTCATACTGGCGTCCGATGTAGCGGTCATCGCAGCGGGGAAATTCACAGGGATAGTCCGTCAGCGCCTGGGGTTGCAGCTCATCCTGCGAGCTGTGGAGGTCGAACACCCAGCGCATCAGGCTGGCTGCCAGGGTTTCCGGCGGTGGTACGAAGCCGTCCGCCTGGGGGAAGAAATAGAAAATATTGCCGCCGGTGACCGGCATGTCCAGGTAGATTTTTCCGTCTGCGTCGAAGGCATTCAGGGTATGGCCCTGGAAGCCGTCTTTGGGCCCCTTGAACCAGCGCACGTCCCGCGCGTGCCCATGGCGGGGCACCACGGCAAACAGCTGGGGCAGGTCGGGCTGCCACTGGAAATGCTGGCCGCCGTTTTTCATGCGTTCGACGTCCACCGTCAAGGGGATCAGTGGGAACACCACGTAATGCTCGGTGACCGCGAAGTCGTGGACCATCGCGGCGTAGGGCGCCTGGAACCAGATCTCATGCAGCAGTTTCCCCTGCGGCGAAATCTCGAAATAGGCCATGTCGGGTGTGCCGTCGCCTTTGGCTTCGTAACTGAAGGCCAGCAGGTTTCCGGTGACCGGGTCGAGCTTGGGGTGGGCCGTGAAGGTCGCAGCGTCGATTTGCCCGTCGAAATTCCACTCGCCAAGGGTCTCCAGCGTCTGCGGGTCCAGCGCCCAGGGCATGGCATCCTCCTTGAGTGCCAGCAGGACGTTGTTGTGCGCGATCACCGAGGTGTTGGCGGTGGTGTTGTTTTTTGCCGCGAGCGGGTCGTTGGTGTAGGCGTTGCGGTACACGCCATTGAGCGAGCGTCCTTCACGGCGTTGAGCGACCAATCGGTCGGTCAACACGTAGCGGCGGCGCAGCGAAACCTTGCCATCGGCAAAATAAAAGCCGCTGACCAGGGCGTCGCCGTTGAAGAATATATCGGTGCCCAGCATGGGCGGGTACTGCGGGTCCGGTGACACCTGGTAAAAAGTGCCACGGATCGCCTCGGGGATCGCGCCTTCGACCTCAAGGTCATACACCTCGCCTTCGACGCGGCTGGGTGTGTACAGCGCCCCGGAAAATTCGGGGGTGTTGGGGAATGGAGTATTCATCGCTTCATCTCATGGATCGGTTTCGTTAATAACATTCAGGCCGATTGCGTCGAGAGCGCCTGCCCACAAGGCTTCACGCCTCGACGGAAGCGAGCCACCACCAGGCACGAGATGATCAAGGCCAGCACATAAGCGCAGGCGGCCAGCCAGCCCACCGCGCGAAAGTGTCCATCACCCACCACCAGCGCGGCGCCAAAGGGGCCAAGCCCTTGGCCGACGAAAATCGCGGCGTTGCCCAGGCCCGCCAATCGACCGGAGGGGTCCAGTTCGGCGGCCATCGAAAGCAGGTACGGCAAGCTGAAAAACCACACCATATGAATCAGGCAAGCCGTGGTGGCGAACGCAACGGTACTGTCGCCGTAGACCATTATCAGCGTCGCCAGCAAGGCGGTGCCAAAGCTCAACAGTTGCGGGAACAACAAGCCCAGGCGTCGTCCGATCATCCCGGAGAGTCCCGCCCCCAGGGCGCCGGCCAGGATGCTGCCACCGAGGATGGCGCCGATTTGCTGGGGCTCCAGGCCCAGACTCTTGCCGATTCGCTCCTGATACACCCACAGGGCGGAATGCCCGAAAAACAACAGCGCAAACAGTGCGATCAGCAGCATGGAGGTCAGCCCGAACGGCCGGGCTGCACCGTGGGCAATGCGATGGGCGTCTGAGTAGTGCCTGGGTATTCTCCAGCAACCCAGTGCGGCAAGCAGGCTGGTGATGGCCAGCAGGAAAAAGGCACCTTGCACGCCAAACGCCTGCAAGAGCAGCGGCATGGACGTCACCAGCAGCATGCCCCAGAGCAGGTTGCCGATATTGATCACGGCAAATGTCGCGTCTTTTGACCTGCGCAGCGCAGCGGTTGCATACACCACCGCCATGACCGCGCCACCGCTGGCACCGCAGATCACCCTGAAAACCACCAGCCACGCCTGGCTGTGAAGCTGGGTGCTGACCAGGTTGCCAGCGGCCAATATCAACAAGGCAACCAGAGCAAAGCGGCGGCGGTCGACACGTGCCATCAGCAGCGCACATACGCCGCAGGCGATGGCCATCGCGATCAGCTCGGCGGCGAAAATCACGCCGATGGCATTGAGCGGCACACCCAGCTGATCAATCAACGCGCCACCCAGGATCGGCTGGATCTGCAGCGTGCCCAGGGAAATGACCATCATCAGGCAGATAGCGCCCAGTGATTTCTTGCTGTCGATGGAGTTGAGCGCATTCATCAAACATCACCTCAGTCAGAACTTGTGAACGTAGCGAACCTGCACGGCGTAATCGGTTTTGCTGCGGTTTTCCACGCCGGTCTCTTTATAGGTATTGAGCCAGAAGGCCTTGTCCTCGGTTATTTTCCAGAACAGGCCGGGGCCGATGCCGAGCACCTTCTCGCGAGAATTGCTCAGGCGATCGCCGTTGGCCTGGTCATCTGAAATCTGCCTGAAGTAATAGCCGTTGATCCCGACCGAGACCTTCGGGAACACCTCGTACGAGGCCGTGAAGTTGGCCCAGGCCGACTGCCCTGCCTGGGTGTCGCGCACCGGTCGCCCTTCATAGAACTGTGCCGAACTGCTGGCCGGGTCGTCGTTCTTGAAGTTGTACAGGTAGTTCAAGCGCCAACTCACTTCCCAACGCGGTGCCGGCATCAAGGTGGCAGCCCAGTAGGGGTTGAAGGAGAAGTAATTGGAGCCGGGGTTCAAGTCCTTGTGTTTGTCGTACTTGCCGGTGGGCAGGATCGTATCGAAGGCCACGCGCTGCACAAACACGGGCCGGCCCTCGGCGTTGACGATCGGGTCGAACTGGATCTGCGGGCCGACGGTGACGTCACCCAGACCGACCCCGTTGTCCTTGAGCTTGACACCGTTGTCGCCAAAGTCGCCGTCCAGGGAGACCACCGGGACCAACAGGCTCCAGCCCAGGTGCGCGCCGCCACCGATGGTGTTGGGTGAGTAATAGCTGAATTGGTTGATCAGGGTAATGACATTGATTTTCGGGTTATCGAAGTTGCGGTTGTCTTTGCCGGCATTGTCACGAATGCTGCTGGACGTACTGAACTTCAGGTAGGTCTGATGCGTCAGCCCGGGTGGCCCGGCGAAGCCGTCGTAGAAGCTGGTGCCGCCCAGGTTGATACCGCTGGGCTGGCTGACGGAAGGCGGAGGAGGGCCCTCAGCAGCCTGGGCGGCAAGTGATACGAAGCTGAAAGCCAGGCACGCTGGCAAGGATGCGTTCAGTTTCATTGACGTCGCTCTATTATTGGAGTTGTGAGCTGGGGTTGCTTCCCCTGGCGCTTCAACTTTAATTCTTGAGCTTTGCTGTTGCTTGAACGCAGCGGTCAGAGTTGACTGAGAGCGCCAGGTTGATGGCGCTATGGTTTGTGGCGCACGTGACGCCTGGTGTGCCTTATGGCATTCAGGAGGGCAGTGATAACAACCAGGCGCTGACTGTTTTGAACGCCGCAAGGCACAGCGCTCAATGCGCCCCACTGGGACCGACTTCGCCCAAAGCAGGGCCGACACCGGAAGTTCGAGGCCCCGGGCTCGCTATCGTTGTCCTGGGGCCATCCGATCATTTCAGCAGTGGTCTTATTACCTGCGGTTCTCGCTTACCACCACTAACCCCATGATGACGGCCGCCGCCAGCATGCCTGCGGTCATGAAAATATAGGCCGCTCCCGGATTGCCTGTCAGGCCGATGAGGTAGCCGACGATCCACGAACCGAGAAACGCGCCCAGCGCGCCACAGGCATTGATCAGCCCGATGGCGCCACCGAATACGTTGGCCGGCAGCAACTCCGGAATCAACGCAAAGAAGGGGCCGTAAGGTGCGTACATCGCCGCCGCCGCAATGGTCAGCAGAGTGAATGACAGCCAGAAGTGCGTCGAACCCAGCAAGTAAGAACCCAGAAAAGCCAAGGCGCCGAGGGCCAGCAGCGGCCAGACGAACAGCTTACGCTGCCCGGTTTTGTCCGAGGCCCAGGAGACCGCCAGCATGGTCACTACTGCGGCCACGTAAGGCACGGCACTCAGCCAGCCGGTGGTGACGATGTCAGACGCCGAGGCCTGCTTGATGATCGATGGCAGCCACATGATGAAGCCGTACACGCCGATGCTCCACAGTGCATGCACCAGACACAGCTTGATCACCAAGGGTGAGGTAAATGCCTGACGGTAGTTGCGCATCACCTTCATGTTTTTTTGTTCGTCGGCCAGCGTGGCGGCCAGTCGGTCTTTCTCCTCGCGAGTCAGCCAACTGACTTCCTCGGGTTTATCCCGCGCCAGACGCCACCAGACAAACGCCCAGAGCACCGCCGGCGCGCCTTCGATAATGAACATTTCTCGCCAGCCCCAGGCGTGGATCAGGTAGCCGGAAACCACCGACATCCATAACACGGTGATCGGGTTGCCGAGGATCAGAAAGGTATTGGCGCGTGAGCGTTCCTTGCGGGTGAACCAGTTGCTGATGAAGATCAGCATCGCCGGCATCACTGCCGCCTCCACCACCCCGAGTGAGAATCGAATGATCATCAGCATCGGGATATTGGTCACCAGGCCCGTGGCCATGGCGCAGAAGCCCCACAGGATCAGGCTGCAGAACACCAGTTTGCGCACGCTGTAGCGTTGGGCATAGATGGCGCCGGGCACTTGGAAGAAGAAATAGCCTAGAAAGAACAGCGAACCGATCAGCGAGGACGTGCCCTTGCTGATGTTCAGGTCTTGCTCGATGCCGGAGGCGGCGGCGAAGCCGTAGTTGGCCCGATCGAGGTAGGCCAGGCTGTAAGTGATGAAGATCAGCGGGATCAGGTAGAGCCAGCGTTTGATCGCAAAACGCTCGGACTTGGACCCGCGGGTGGCACGGGTGTCTCCTGCCGAGAGAGCAGTCTCTTTGATGGTGTTCATGAATAGCCCTTCATTATTGTTGTAATCGAGGGTGTTGCATTCAGGTGCAGCGGATCAGCGCCGGGGCCTTGGCGCAGACGCCAGGCGAGGGGTGACCGACGTCGCCCCCGGGACCTTTCAGGGACGCGCCGCCGTGCCGTCCGGCAGGCGTGCATTGGTCCAGCTTGGAATGCCGCCCTGGCACGGATAGCGCTTGGCTTTTTCCTCGTCGATGTCCACGCCGATACCCGGCCGGTCACTGAGGTAGGCGTAGCCACGGTCGATTTCCGGGCAGCCAGGAAAAACGTCCAGCAGATTGTCGTTGAGCGGGGTCCATTCCTGGATGCCGAAGTTGGTGGTGCTCAGGTCCAGGTGCAGGTTGGCGGCCACGCCGACCGGCGAGATATCGCCCGGGCCATGCCACGCCGTGCGCACACCGTGGAACTCGGCGAAGGTGGCGATTTTTTTCGCCGGTGTAATGCCGCCGACCGTGCTGACATGGCAGCGGATAAAGTCGATCAGGTTGTTCTGGATCAGCGGCTTGAATTCGTTGACGTTGGTGAACAGTTCACCCATGGAAATCGGGGTCGAACTCTGCGCGCGCAGGGTTTTCAGCCACTCGATGTTTTCCGGTGCAACAGGGTCTTCGAGGAAAAACAACTGGTGTTGTTCGAGGTTCTTCGCCAATTGCACGGCGGCGATCGGCGACACGCGTTCATGCACGTCGTGAATGAACTCGACACCGAAACCCAGCTTGTCGCGCAGGTGATCGAACAGTTTGGGCACGGCACGCAAGTAGGCATCCGGATCGAAGTAGATACCGTGGGTCTTGTTGCGCGGTGAGATTTTCGGTTGGATGTTTTTCGCCCTGGCCAGCTTGCCGGCAATCAGCTTCAGGTCCTCGGTGCCAGAGCCTCCGTACATGCCCATCTGGCAGCGCACGTGCTGATAGCCTTCTTCCATGGCTGCGCGAATGCTGTCTTCCACTGCGACTTCATCTTCACCGTCACAGTGGCGGTACAACGGCACGCCATCGCGGCAGCGGCCACCGAGCATCTGGTAGACCGGCAACCCGGCGACCTTGCCCTTGATGTCCCACAGCGCCATGTCCACACCGGACAGTGCGTTGTTCATGATCGGCCCGGAGCGCCAGTAACCGCTGACGGCCGCCGACTGCCAGATGTCTTCGGTGCGCAGCGCATCCTTGCCGATCAGGAAGGGTTTCATGTACTGCTCGATGGCCGCCTCGACCGCGAAGATACGCTGGGTAAACGTTGCACAGCCCAGGCCGTAGAGCCCCGGCTGGTTGGTTTCCACTTTTACCACCACCAGATCAATGCCGCCTGGCGCGGTGAGAATCGTTTTTACATTTGTGATTGTTATGGATTCCATCTCGCTCTCCCATTGAGCTGTCGTTTGCTTATGTCTTGAATCCGTCGCCGGCATTGTTGCGTGACTCGATGAGCCGTGCCTCGTTGATCGCGTCTACGTTGTTGGCCATCGCCTCGTTGAGGGTCTCGGCCGCAGCCACGGCGTCATGGTTTTTAATCGCCATGTAGACCTTGATGTGCGCATTGACGCTTTCCAGGGTAACCCCCAGTACGCGATTCAACTCTTCGAGGTAATACAGGTAGATGTGCCGGATCGAATCCATGGCATGGATGAAGATCTTGTTGTGCGAGGCCTTGACGATGGCGTAGTGGAAGTCAAAGTCGGCCTGGGAATAGCGCTTGTAATCGTCCTTGTTCACCAGCATCCGGTTCAGGGCCGCTTCCAGCAGGGCGATGTCGTCGCTGGTGGCGTGCTTGACTGCCAGTTCCATGCAGCGAAACTCCACTGCCTCGCGAAACACCCGCATGTCTTCGAATTCTTCCTGGGACAGATGCATGATCGGCTGGCTGTCATTGAGCACGCCGTGCTGCTCAAGGTCCTTGATGACGAAGGTGCCCTTGCCTTGATGCGTTACCACGATGCCCAGGCCGCGCAACCGCTGGACCGCGCTGCGCACACTGACCCGACTCACGTCGAAGGTGGCGATCAGCTCGGATTCGGAGGGCAGCTTGCTGCCGGGCGGCCAGAGACCCTCCAGAATGTTGTGCTTCATCTGCTCGTAAACAGCGTTGACGGTGTTTTGCGTTTTGACGATTTCACGGTTCATTTTTGTGGTTTTCAACTCGTCACATAAGTTTGATTCTTTTAGCACCTTCCGCCAATAAATCTAAGAAGTAAATACATTGAAGGGGAGAAAGTGGATTTTTTTCTTGATTATTGCGCCGATTCGAGATCAGGATAGCCTCAGGTTGTCCCATGAGTTCGTATTTTTACGGCCAACTTATTAGTTAAGTTGTGGCGTCGCCAGGCGTATCGGGGCTTTGTTCCAAGAATAAAAAACGCTGAACACCGAGGAAATCATGTCATCACTTTTCGATTTGAGCGGACGCACCGCACTGATAACCGGTTCCACTCGCGGCCTGGGTTTCTCCTACGCACTTGGGCTTGCAGAGGCGGGTGCCACGGTGATCCTCAATGGCACCGACGCGGCGCGTCTGGAAGACGCCGTCGGCCAGCTCACTGCCAAGGGGTATCGCGCCACGGGTCATCTGTTCAATGTCGCGGATGAAGCGGCGGTGGAGGCGATGTTCCGCGAACTCGACAGCCAGGGCGTGCTGGTCGATATCGTGATCAACAACGCAGGTATCCAGCACCGTCAGCCGATGCTCGAGTTGGCGCTGGCCGATTGGCAGCGAGTGCTGGACGTCAACTTGACCAGTGCCTTCATCGTTGGCCGGGCGGTGGCCAAGCGTCTGGTGGCCGCTGGGCGTGGCGGCAAGATCATCAACATCGGCTCCCTGACCAGCGAAGCGGCCCGCGCCACGGTTGCGCCTTATACGGCTGCCAAGGGTGGCATCAAGATGCTGACCAAGGCCATGGCCGCTGAATGGGCGCAGTTCAATATCCAGTGCAACGCCATCGGGCCGGGTTACATCCTGACCGAAATGAACGCGGCCCTGGTGGACAATCCGGACTTCGATCATTGGGTTAAAAGCAGCAACCCGACCCAACGCTGGGGGCGCCCCGATGAGTTGATCGGCACGGCGGTCTACCTCTCATCCCAGGCCTCTAACTATGTGAGCGGCCAAATTATTTATGTCGATGGAGGCTGGCTGGCCACGCTCTGATCGGGGCCGTTCGATAAGGCGAGCATTGCCTGTTCGCCATGCCCGCGGGCGCAAGCACTTACCTGATAAATACAAATAAATAGGTAGAGCGATGAAACCCACACGCGCAAGACTTTCGGTCTTGGCCATGCTGTTTGTGGTCACGGCAATCAACTATATGGACCGCGCCAACCTGTCGGTGGCCGGCTCGGCGATTCAAGGCCAGTTCGCCTTGTCGCCGACCCAGTTGGGCCTGCTGTTTTCGATGTTCACCTGGTTCTACGCCATGAGCCAGGTGCCTGTCGGCTACGTACTCGACCGCGTGGGGCCACGACGCTTGTACGGCAGCGCGATTATCCTGTGGAGTGTGTTCACATTTGTCATGGGCTTCGCTTCCCATCATATGTTCGCCACCGCGTCGGCGTCGTTTGTGATGCTGCTGGTCTGCCGCGCGCTGATCGGCGTCGCTGAAGCCCCATCGTTTCCTTCCAACACCAAGATCATCGCCAACTGGTTCCCCGACCATGAGCGGGCGCGAGCCACTGCGGTCTATTCGAGCGCGCAGTACATTGGCCTGGCGGTGCTGACGCCGGTGCTGTCTTACATCGTCGCCACCTGGGGCTGGGAAGCGTCCTTCTACCTCTCTGGGGCAGTGGGCATCGTCTTCGGCATCTATTGGTTGATCGCCTATCGCGATCCCCAGCACAGCACCAAAGCTAATCAGGCAGAACTGGACATGATCCGCGACGGTGGTGGCTATGGTTCGGCCAACCAGCGAGGCAACAGCACCAGGGTCAACTGGCCGGACGTACGCCACGTGCTGCGGCAGCCGACGGTGTGGGGGTTGTTTATCGCTCAGTTCGCCGCGTCCTCGACCCTGTATTTCTTCCTCACCTGGTTCATCGTTTATCTGGAAAAAGGCCTGGGCCTGTCGATTGCCACCGCCGGGATCGGCGCCATGTTCCCGTATCTGATGGCCATGTGCGGCGTGCTGTGTGGCGGCGTACTCAGCGATATGCTGCTCAAGCGCGGTCATTCGCGCACCAAGGCGCGCAAGATTCCGGTGATGTGCGGGCTGGCGGTAACGACCAGCATTTGCCTGGTGAATTTTTTCGAAGACCAGCCGGTGATTGCCATCGCGATTCTGTCCGTGGCGTTCTTCGCCAATGCCTTCTCCAATCTTGGCTGGGTGGTGTGCAGTGACGTCATTCCACGGCACCTGATCGGCACGCTGGGCGGTTTTTTGAATATCTTCGGCAATTTGTCGGGGATCATCAGCCCGATTGTTATCGGGGTGATTCTGGAGCGCACCCACAGCTTTCAGTACGCCATGTTTTACATCGCCGCCGTGGCATTGATGGGGCTGCTCGCTTACACCTTTCTGGTGGGCAAGATCGAAGTCGTCGAGCTGCCAAACAAGCAATCCACATCCGCACCTGAATCCGACCGCCCGCTGGGCAAACCTTCCCAGGCATGAGGTAAATCGCAATGGCTATTCAAACAATCGAAAACCGCGCCTGTGTCGCCTACGGGATCAAGGACGTACGCCATACATCGCTGCCCCTGGCGTACTCCGACGAGGAGCAGGTCCTGGTCAAGGTCAGTCGCGGTGGGATCTGCGGCTCCGATATTCATTATTACCAGCATGCCAAGGCGGGCATGTCGATCCTCAAGAACCCGCTGGTGCTGGGGCACGAGTTCATCGGGGTGATTGCCGCCGTGCCCACGGGCAGCACGCTGAAGGTCGGGCAGCGGATTGCAGTCAACCCGTCGCAGCCGTGCAACCGCTGCGCACTGTGCCTGGAGGGCAAACAGAATGTCTGCCGCAGCATGAAGTTCATGGGCAGCGCGCAATTCAACCCCCATGTGAACGGTGGTTTTTCCGACTACGTCGCCGTGACTGAGCAGCAATGCGTGCCTTACGCCGACAGCTCCAAAGACAGCGTGATGGTGTTCGCCGAGCCGTTGGCTGTCGCCATTCACGCGGTGCATCAGGCCGGTGACCTGGTGGGCAAAAAGGTCCTGGTCACCGGCTCCGGCCCGATCGGGTGCCTGGTGATGGCGGCCGCGCTCAAGGCGGGTGCCGCCGAAGTGGTTGCCACCGACATGAGCGAGCGCTGCCGCGAACTGGCCCTGCAAATGGGCGCGACGCTCGCCGTGGACCCGACCGACACCGCACGCACCGCGTCATGGGCCGAGGAGGGTGGGTACTTCGATGTCTGCTTCGAAGCCTCCGGTTCACCGGCAGCCATCGCCTCCACGGCAGCGTTCACGCGCCCCAAAGGCACGGTGGTGCAAGTGGGCATGGGCCACAACACGGTCGAGATGCCGCTGGGCCTGCTGCTGGTCAAAGAAATCAAATTGGTCGGCTCGTTCCGTTTTATCGACGAATTCACCACATCGGTGCGTTGGCTGGAGAGTGGCCGTATCGATCCGCTGCCGCTGCTGTCCGCTGAGTTCAGTCAGCACCAGGTGGTTGAGGCATTGGAGCTGGCCGGCGACAAAAGCAAGGCGGCGAAGGTGCAACTGATCTTCGCTTGAACACCGTTTTACGCCTCGGCCCCTCCCATGCGAGGGGCTGTTTATGAACCGCATCGGATAATTGAACGTCATGACTTTCATAGCGCCGCCCCAAGCGCCTCTGCGTATTGCCCTGATCGGCGAATGCATGATCGAACTGCAACAACGCTCTGACGGCCAGCTACACCAGAGCTTTGGCGGCGATACGCTGAACACGGCCGTTTATTTGCGTCGTCTGGTCGCTGCCAAATGGCAGGTGTCTTATGTCACGGCGCTGGGCGATGACAGTTTCAGCGATGCCATGTGTGCCGCCTGGGCCAGTGAGGGGCTGGACCTTTCGCTGGTGCAGCGTCTGCCGGAACGCCTGCCGGGATTGTATTGCATCCAGACTGACGCCCAGGGCGAAAGGCGTTTTTTGTATTGGCGCAACGAAGCCGCCGTCCGCGAGTGTTTTACCCATGCTGCGGCTGCGCAGGTATTGACGGCGCTGGACGACTATAGCGTGTTCTATCTAAGCGGCATCACACTGGCCGTGCTCGGTGAAGCGGGACTTGATCGTGTGTTGCCGCGATTGATCGCGGCGCGTGCGCGCGGCGCCAAACTGGTATTCGACAATAACTACCGGCCCCGCTTGTGGCGCGACCGTCAGCAGGCGACAGATACCTATCAACGCCTGCTGCCTCATCTGGATCTGGCCTTGTTGACCCTTGACGATGAGCAGGCCCTGTTCGAGGAGGACGACGTCGAGTCGATCTTCAAACGCTACCGGCAAATGGGGGTGAATGAGGTGGTGATCAAGCGCGGTGCGCAGAGCTGCCTGCTTCAGTACCAGGGGGCGTTGCACGAAGTCGCTGCGACCAGGGTTGCCAGGGTGATTGATTCTACCGCCGCCGGTGACGCGTTCAGTGCCGCTTACCTGGCCTGTCGGCTGCAAGGAGGCATACCGCAGCAAGCAGCTGCCGAAGGTCATCGACTGGCCGGGCGAGTCATTCAGTACCCGGGGGCAATAATTGCACGGGAGGCAATGCCTGGATTTACGCAATAGACGCTTCGGCGTGTTTTTTCGTTTGGCGCGTGGTTGACCACCACTGGTGCGGTTGAACGGCCGACGCCGGGAACGACCCACTACGCCTGCAAGTCTACCTGTATCTACTCATCGGTAAGGTACAGCGCTATGGATAAGACAATCACCGTGGATCAACTGGCGACGGCCGACCTTGGATCAATCAACGAGATATGGCTGGGCGAGACGCATACCCAGCTGTGCCTGTGGCGTGGTGGACAAGTCTTCACTCACGAAATGATGAGCGAGGGCACGCACGACCAGAATGTCCAACGCCTGTGCTTGCAGTTGGTCAACCCTGACGATCAGGCGGCAGTGGCCAGCGTTGAGTTGATCGTGCGCGAACGGTTGAAAAAGATGGGGAAGGAGGGCGAGTTTTATCCGGCTGAAGAGGCGGACACTCACCAATAGTCAGTATTTGGCGTTTGCATTATGGTCACTACGCAGAAGGTCATGGGCGTTCTGGATGCAATCAACGGCCGGTGGAGCAGGGGGACGATGCGCTTGGCCGGCGTGCTTATCGATCCGGATTGGAGCATGCGAAGAGAGATGATGAGCCAACGTTTCACGACCCGTGTCGATCAGCTTTGGACTGTTTACTGCCGGTAGATACGGTCCAGGCACGGGATTTCTATTCTCCCAGTAGCTGAACTTACTCTTCCTATGGGATTCAATTCATGACCCCGGACGCGTGTCGACAGGTTTACCAGTTCATGCACATGTCTTTTTTGGTGTAACGTAACAACACATCTAGAAGAGGTTTCCCATGTCTAAACTCGCAGAATTTCGTCAACTCGAAAAACACCTGGCTGAGCAACTTCAAGCGCTCGAAGCGCTTAAAGGCGACGCCGGTCTAAAGAAAGAAATTGAATTTGAAACCAAGCTTCGCGATTTGCTCGCAAAGTATGGCTATAGCCTCAAAGACGTGATCAACCTGCTCGATCCACAATCCAAGGGCCGCGCTACTGCACCGGCGCCAAAAGCGGGCACCCGCAAAGCTCGTCAGGTGAAGGTTTATAAAAATCCGCACACTGGAGAAACCATTGAAACCAAAGGTGGTAATCACAAAGGCTTGAAAGAGTGGAAAAGCAAGCACGGCGCTGACACGGTTGAGTCCTGGCTGACCAAGTAAACTTCGCTTGAACACAAAAAGGGCTTAAAGAGCCCTTTTTTTTATTCAGGATTTGAGTGATTTGCTGCGTCTGCAGCGCTCCGAGCAATAGCGTACTTGGTCCCAGCAACGGGCCCATTTCTTTCGCCATGTGAACGGAAGCCCACAGGTAGCACAGGTTTTGACTGGAAGCTCTGACTTTTTCAAGAGGCGTCCTTGATATTAAATTCGTATGCCCTTACCTGATCAACCCGTGAAACGGTGCGCATCTCAAGCGCAGATCAGCAGTCCTGAAACTCAAGACAATAGCTATCTTTTCATGAACTTACTTCGAGCGTCTTACATAAGTCCTCCAAGACAAGAGGAGAGAGGTCGTGTCTAAGCTTCATCCAGAAAATCGTGAGAATAACTCGACATTCAAAAACTTTAAAATCCAGTGGGCGTTGATGAGCGCCTATGAACGCTTCGAGCAATTGGTGGTGCTGACGCTGAGCCTGATCATAGCGCTGGTGATCGTTATCGCCGTGTTGCAACTCTGCAGGAATGTAGTGCCCCTTCTGATAGGGGGAGCCATTGATCCGCTGGATCACAACGCATTCCAGGCACTATTCGGCTCCATTTTCACGGTATTGATTGCCTTGGAATTCAAGCATTCGATAGTGCGACCCGCCCTCAGGCGAAACAGCGTCGTGCAGGTCAGAACGGTACTGATGATTGCGTTGCTGGCCCTGAGCCGAAAATTTGTCATCCTCGATTCGGCCGTCACTCCGGCTTCGACCATCGCGGCGCTAGGTTTCGCGACGCTGGTACTGGGCCTGCTTTGCTGGCTTTTGCGGCACCGCGACCTGTCTGAGTAGCAAGCGCCGCCCTCAAGCAGCTGACGCATTCGCTCGCTGCAGGCGCGTTCTGGCGAGAGAAAATCGCTTCAGACCTGCGCCTGCGCGGCACGCTGTGCGCAAGGTTTTCACCCAAGATTTTGAGTTGGAAAATTTTTTTCGAGATGCCCTTGAAAATGTTTTGGCAGCACCTATTTTCGGTTTTACGCGATGCCGCAAACGGGTCGCGTCTTAAATCACTTGGAGAAAACTCAGGAGATTTTGCTATGGCTACTACTCTCTCTTTGGCCCCTCTGTTTCGTCAGTCTGTGGGTTTTGATCGCTTCAACGACCTGTTTGAATCGGCGCTTCGTAGCGAGGCCGGTAACACCTATCCACCTCATAACGTCGAGAAACACGGTGATGATCAATACCGCATCGTGATTGCAGTGGCGGGCCTTACTGAGGAGGACATAGATATTCAGGTTGAAAATGGCGTATTGAACGTTTCTGGTGGAAAACGTGAAAACGACGAGAAGGTGACTTACCTTCACCAAGGGATTGCGCAGCGGGCCTTCCGCTTGTCCTTCCGGCTGGCTGACCATATCGAGGTGCAGGGTGCATCGCTGACCCATGGTCTGTTGGCAATCGAGCTGCTTCGAGTGATTCCCGAAGAAGCCAAGCCAAAACGCATCCAGATCGGTACCGCCGGCAAGCCAGACCAGCGTCAAGTAAGCCTGCAATGATTCCCTTTAAGGCGCTCTTCGGAGCGCCTTTTTCTTATTGGCGTTTAATGCGCGATGACGTCAGTGCTGATGCGGCGTGTTCGTCGGATCAACGATCTGGAAAACCTTGCCCTGACGCCACGCATCCGCGCCTGGCGCAACGGCGGGGGCCGGTATGTCCACTCGCGCGTTCTTCTTTTGCGCGCTATCGACGCCGAATCGACGATCCCGATCTGCAACCATCTGAGGGTCTGCCTGCCCATCTGCTGTGAAACCCATCATGAGCTGGGGCACGCCCAAGGGCAGGTCTTTATTGAGATCGGTATGCCAGGTATGCCACGTCTTGCCATAGGTATGGACGAGTTTTTCCATCAATGCATGCTCGGCTACTTCAGGGATGCCGGGCGCTATGAGCTGACCTGATTTCACTTCGTGAACATGACTGTGCCAAAGCGCTTGCTCGGCTTTGGGCAGACCGGCAAACAATTGTTCGCTGATGATGTACTCGACCCCCATCAGTTTGGCGTCCTTGCGATTGCCATCGTAGATCACACACTGGATGACTTCCTCGTTGAGGATGGCGCAGTAATGGTGGGCCTCCATCTGGGCATTCATATGGCCGTTATAAAAATGGAAGCCATCCAGGTAGGCATTCAATGCGTCTATCGGCGGGCGTGATTGAAGCAGTGCGGCGCCTGCATCCAGGGACTGCGTAGTGGGCGATTTGGTATCCCCCGGCGCGACGACATTAGAGGGCGAGTTGTTGCCCGCACAGGCGGCGAGCAATGGAGCCAGCACCGCCGCGCACAGCGTGTTGATCCCATAGGGTTTGCAGATTGCGCTCATTGGAGAGTCCCTTCAGTCGATTTCATTGTGTGCCTGCCAGGCTGCTTGAAAAGGGTTTTGGCACACCATTCGATTACAGCGCTTTGGATATCCATCGGGCAGCGTCATACGGCTGTTAAAAAACTGGATGGGTTGTGGGAAATCACGGCCTGGAGGCGACTTCCTCTAAATGCTGCAAAAGATCTTGCGGGTCCTCGTACACCCTCAGCGCTCCGGCTCTTTCAAGCTCGCTGATATCGTAGCCACCGGAAAGCAAGCCGACGCCTGTCGCTTTGCAGCGCCTTGCCGCAAGCATGTCCCATATGGCATCTCCCACTACCACACAATCCTCAATCGGCACGTTGAGCTTGCGCGCTGCGGCAAGGAAAAGATCTGGATCCGGCTTGCCGTATTTAACATCGTCGCGGGTGATTATATTGATCTCGTTAATATCCAAGCCAAGCGCTTCTAGATTGATCTTGGCAGTAGACAAACCGCCGCTGGTGGCGATGCACCACTGTTTATTTTCTTCAGTCAGTGTTTTTAATAACTCGACTGAACCTGGAAGTGCCGTTATCTGGCCTTTGAGGGCCTCGTAGGCAGCGGCATGTTTTTTACTTAACGTCGCGCCTTGCGCTGCAGTAATGGTTACACCCGTTTCACGCGACAGGGTCTTTAACATCAGCCCTCCGCTCATGCCGATCTTGCGATGGATACGCCACATAGCCAGCGGGATGCCCTCGGAATCAAGAGCCTCTTTCCACGCCGCCACGTTTTGGTAAACGCTGTCGGTGAGCGTGCCATCGAGGTCGAATATAAAAGATGTTTGAGGTCGCATGGCGTGTCTCCAGGTTGATAGCTGTAATGTTCGTGACGGGTAGTTCGTTGGCAGTTTGAGATTAAGCGGTCATTGTTTTTTCAATTCGTTCATCATCAGCGGGCCGCTCTAACGCGACCCCCATTGCCTATCTCCCGTCAATCAAAGCTTGGCGCATACCGTTCTGAAACGTGAGGCCGCCACGCGTTCATTATTTCGTCGGCGACGGGTGTGTGTTCACGCCACACCGGCTGCCAACCAAAAGGGATTGCTCGCCGTTGTGCCGTACGGTCCCGATACAAGATTGCGGAAAACCTGGATCTGCAAAGGCGACACCCAATCGGTCAGTCGATTTCGACACAGCAAAAATTTGAACCGCCGCTGAACACGCTTACCTAACGATTAGCTTGTGACGAATTGCACAGGCGATTTGCCAATATCGGCATACTCCGAGAGGTGGGCAACGTGGCTAAAGACGAGAAGAAAAGCAAAGGTGACGCTTCGAAAGCCAGCAAGGAATTGAAAGACAAAAAGTCCTCACCCGCAAAAAAATCCGCAGCAGCATCGGCTCTTTCAAAGTCTTCCGAGAAGAAAGACAAGAAAAAAGAGGCCGAACCGAAGAAATCTGTAAAAGCCGAACCAAAGAAGTCCGTAAAAAAAGCGGATAGCAAGCCAGAAAAGGCGAAGAAGTCAGAAAAATCCGAGAAGTCAGAGAAGTCGCCGAAAAAGAAAAAGTGATACCTGCTAGGGCTTTATGCCCTAGCTTCTTCACGCGGGTTTGTCTTCGATAAAGGCGGCGGCTCAAAAGGCCGCGCGCCAATCCCGAGTTGCCATCCCATCACGCAGGGCTCCCTGCAAAAAACGGCCTGCGTAGCAGCGTCCGTTTCATGAACGCCATCAACCCATCCACGGCAGTCGATAACAGGATGACCAGCCGAAAATCCCGCCTGCATCGCTATCCGCCCCTGAGCCCATCGCCTCGATGGCCACCTTGTTTTTTGCTTGGCCGCGTTGAATGACCTCAACGCCTGGTAAGGCAATGTCGAATCCGTTTTTTCAAACGACCTGAAAGCCTTCCTCATATTGAAATGTTTAAAGTGGTTTAATGTTTATGTCGACCCGCGATGGAATCGCAACGGTCGGCTTTCCATTGACCTCTGTCATTGATCCACCCAAGGAGCTACACCATGCAAGGAAGTATGAAGTTCAAGCACCTCGCGTTTCTGTTGATCCCGCTCGTTGCCGCCTGTACCACACCGGATAGAAACCGCGAATCTGCAGTCATTGCCCAGCCTCAGGCTCAGCCACAGCAGGCGTTGCAGTTCGACAACTGCGCGGTGGGCTGTCCGGCCGGCGGCAGCCCTCTGACGTTGAACCGTCAGGCCTACACGCTGAACAACAACGGCTCGACCAAGTTTGCCAACTGGGTCTCGTACAAAATCACCAAGGACACCCCGGCGAGCGGACGCCCGCGCGATTGGAAGACGGATCCGGACATTCCGGCCGGGGAAACGCTCGACCCGGTGGATTACAACGGCGCGAATGTCGCGCTCAAAGTCGACCGTGGCCATCAGGCCAACCTCGCCTCCATGGCGGGCGTGCCTGACTGGCAGACGCTCAATTATTTGTCCAACATCACCCCGCAGAAGTCCGACCTCAACCAGGGGCCCTGGGCGCATCTTGAAGATCAGGAGCGCAACCTCAGCAAGCAGGCGGGCGTCGACCAGGTGTATGTCACCACCGGGCCGCTGTATGAGCATTTTGTCGGCACGCTGCCGGGCACAAACAAAGTGCACACCATTCCCAGTGGCTACTGGAAAATCATCTTTGTCGGCAGCTCGCCCGAAAACGGTGTGTACGCATCGTTTGTGATGAACCAGGAGACGCCCAAAGGCGCCAACTTCTGCGACTACCAGGTCACCGTGAACCAAATCGAAGAGCGTTCGGGGCTGACCTTCTGGAGCAATTTGCCGCAGCCGGTGCAGGCTGCGCTGAAGGCGAAGCAGGGCCAGTTGCCGGGCCGTATCGGCTGTAAATAACCCTCACACAAAGCGCCTATGCGGAGCAAAACGCGTAGGCGCTTTCGCAGGGCAGACCGAACCGTTGGTCTGCATAAACCAACACCCACTGAACCCCGGGTTGCCGACAGTCCTCCACACCCCTGTGTGTTCTGAAAAGACAATGAGGGGTGTGGCATGAAAGCAATCAGGATTGAGCGGTTCGGCGGCCCCGAGGTCATGCAGCTACGCGATGTCGAAGTGCCGGAACCGAAAACGGGCGAAGTGCTCGTGAAGAATTTTTTTGTGGGTATCAACCCGGTGGACTACAAGATTCGCCAGGGCCAATACCCCGAGGTCAAGCAGGACAAACTGCCGTTGACCCTGGGCCGCGAATTGGCCGGTGTGGTCGAGAAGGTCGGGCAGGGTGTCAGTGATTTCAAACCGGGCGACCGGGTCTTTGCAATGATCGGCGCCGATGGCGGCTACGCCGAATATGCCCGCGTGCCTGCCGCGCATCTGGCGCGCATTCCGGCCGCGCTTGATTGGCCGGTCGCCGCCGGTGTGCCACTGGCGGGCCATACCGCCTGGCAGGCGTTGGTGGAGCATGGCCACATCGAGCAGGGGCAAAAGGTCCTGATCCACGGTGGCACCGGCGGTGTTGGGCACTTCGCCGTTCAATTTGCCAAGGTCAAGGGCGCGCAGGTCTACGCCACGGCATCCACCGACAGCCTGGCGTTTTTGCGTGAGCTGGGCGTGGACCGTGCGATTGACTACAAGACCGAGCGTTTCGAAGACATCTGCCAGGACTTTGACCTGGTCATCGACCTGATTGGCGGCGATACGCAAGCGCGCTCATGGCAGGTGCTGGGCGAGGGCGGGCGGCTGGTGTCGACCTTGACCCAGCCCGATGCCCATCATCCACAGGCCGCGGGCAAGACCGGTACGCGGTTTACGGCGGCGCCGCGCGGCGCAGAGTTGACCGAGATTGCCGGGTTGATCGAGGCCGGCAATGTGCAGGTCTATATCGCCAGGCAGTTCGAGCTGGCGGCGGCAGTAGAGGCATTGGACTTTCTGGCCAACGGGCATGTGCACGGCAAGGTGGTCCTGCACGTGAGCGATTGAGGAGGCTGCATGAGCGATCAGTTGAGGCGACCTGAAGGCGCCCCTACCGGGCAGAAAGTACGCCCCGAGACGGTGAAACGAAGTGACAAATCAGGAGACCCGAATGTCGCCCGGCCCTGGGAGCCTGATGTCAATCAGGGCGCAGTTGCCCCCGGCGGACCGTCGAAGGATCCAGAGTCGGGTGCATGAGGCCAGCAAGCCAGCCCTGCCGTGACAGGGCTGGCGGCTGACTAGTTGCGCATCGCCCGCTGTATTCGCATCCATTCTTGATGCGCGGCGGCGCGTTGTCTGTCGGCGGTCTGCTTGGCCTGGCTGAAGCGTGCCCAGGTCGCCGTGTCACCGCTGTAGGATTCGATGATGTTGTAGGCCGCCGCTTCGAGTCGATCGGCTTCGAAAAACATCTCGGTGGTGTGCGCGATTTGGTCATCCCACGCCTGTCTCGTGGAGTATTGAAGGGTTTGACGGGTCATTGCGTGAGTTCCTCCATCCATTGAATCTCTGCTGCGCTGTTCCAGCGCACGTGAGTAATTCCATATTGCTCGGCCATCGGCTTGGAAACGCGCTTGAGCGTGTTCTGGCCAAATTTGGGTATCACTGCGACGCCGGCGTCGCAGCTGGCCCAGTGCCAGGCCTGGGCGTTGTCCATCTGCGGCGCGCGAACGATGAAAGACTTCGGCACCCCGTGAAGCTGATACTCGATGGTAAATAGATCGCTCGCTTTCATGAGGCCTCCTGTTGCTCATGAAGTACAGATATTTGGCGTCAAAGAAGATTCAAAAAAGTTGTCTGACAATTCGATGGCCGTGCTGGCGACACTCGCACGTGTCAGTCGTCCACGGTAAAGGTCACCCAACCCGGGCCGTCATTCGCTCTTTCGATTTCCATAATGACGCCGCCAATCGAGGTGCCGTCCGGCAGGTTGACCGCGACAAAGTTGGGGTGACCGGGCCATTGCAGGGGCTTGTCGAAGCTCAGGCGCGCAATCGTCGGCTTGCCGCTGCTGGTCAATTGGATGTTCACCGACTCATTGAGGTGTTCGTCTGAGCCGGTTCCCAGGTGACGTGATGCAGTAATGACGCTGGCAATACCTTGATAATCGTAGGACATAACGGGCTACCTTCTGTGGTGACTGCGAATTCAACAGTGTCGATTTTTGACCCTGCTGTTCATTCGATAGTTGCGCGCAAGTCAGACCAATGTGCACACACGGCGCCCGCGTCGCCCTGAACCGGGTCTTGCTGTGGAAACGCCAGGCCGGCAATGCTCTGCAGCTGCGCGTCGCTCGGTGCCTCGCGGCCTATATCTGCGTGCTGGCCGGGCGGGTAGGCGCCAACCACCTGAAAGTCTTCACTGCAACCGAGATTGCAATGACCGGTACCGGCGGGAAGCAGCAACACGTCGCCTGGCTTCACCGACACCACGTGGCCATTGGGCCCGCCGAGCATCAGGCGAGCATGACCACGGGCGACGCCCAATACCTCATGCCCTTCGCAATGGTAGTGATGGTAGTCGTAGACCCCGTCCCGCCATTGTGGCGGCCAGCCGTTTGCCGAAAACGTCTGTTCAAACAGCGCCGCCGGATCACTTCCTGTTACGGGGATGGCGTTTGGGTAAATGATCACCGGCAAGCGCGGGTTGTTCGGCACCCAGCCGTTGCGTTCGAGCAGCAAGGTCTTGACCGTACCTGCCGATGGATGCGCGTTTTTCATGCCGTGTTCTCCTGCACGCATTAACAGTGCAAAGCCGCTGAGCGCCAGTGTGGCGCGCCGATAAACTATCTGAGCGGCCACGGCCTAGGGACGTTCCAGAAACTTTAAACCTTCGTGATAAGCGAGGTGTCGATAGCTGGAGACACTTCGCCAGGTAGAGGGAACGTCAATGATAGGGATTGTGATACCTGCCCATAACGAGCAAAGGCATATCAGTGATTGCCTGGCTTCGGTGCTGCTTGCCATTGAACATCCGGCATTGCAAAACCAGCGCGTCGAGGTCCTCGTGGTGCTGGACGACTGCTCGGACCAAACAGGCGCGCGGGCAACCGCACTGGGCGTGGCAACGCTTGACGTCTGCTTTAGAAACGTCGGCCAGGCCAGGGCGGTCGGCGCAGAGCAACTGCTGGAGGCCGGTGCCCAATGGCTGGCCTTCACCGATGCCGATACGCTCGTGCCGCAGGATTGGCTGGTGCGCCAGCTCGCGTTCGGCACCGATGCGGTGTGTGGCACCGTCGAAGTGGACAGCTGGAGCGAGTACGACGAAGTCGCACGCTCTCGATACCTCGCCCTCTACCAATTTGTCGAAAACCATCGGCATATCCATGGCGCCAACCTGGGCCTGAGTGCAGACGCCTATCGCAACGCCGGCGGGTTTCAGCATTTGGTTGCCCACGAGGACGTGCGCCTGGTGGCTGACCTGGAAAGGACCGGCGCGCGAATTGCGTGGACAGCCACCAACCCGGTGATCACCAGTGCGCGCCGCGATTACAAATGTCGGGGCGGCTTCGGCGAGTACCTGGCTTCGCTCATGCCTGGCACGGGCCACGTGGTGAGCGAGCCCTGCGCGAGTGCAAACTTCACGCTTGGGGCCGGGTGACCTCGGGTGCTTATCGACTGGGTGCAATGGCCCGCGATGGTCGTGACGGTGATCTCGGCCTGGTTCATCGGCTCTCAACGGCCTCGCCGGCGCATGTTCGCGTTTTGGGGCTTCATCCTCAGCAACGCCTTATGGGTGGCTTGGGGCTGGCACGCGAATGCCTATGCGTTGATCGTGCTCGAGTGCACGCTGCTGGGCATGAACGCGCGCGGCTTCAGGAAGAATCAGCGCACACACCGGGCGTCCGAATGACCCGGATCACTGATTCTGGAAGTTCTTTTTAAACCCGCGCAGGTTCATCAAGCCCAGGCAGATCTGCAGCACGATCAGCGCATAGGCATCAGCGTAAGCGCCCCAGACAACCCACAGAATATTGCTCAAACAAAAGCACACGAACCCCGCCATTCTGCGCGAGGGGCGCTGAGAGCCGATCAGCCACGCCGCCAGAACCGTCACCAGCATTGCTGGCCACTGCACCCAATCCAGATTACTCAAACCCGCTTCCTTAATTGCCAGACCCTTTAATAGGAAGAGGGCGGGTGGGATGAATGATTCAGTTTTTTTAACCCGCGTAACGTCCCAACCACTCGTCAGCTATTGAGCCTAATAGTTGAACGAGCGCGGCTGCGCTCCGGCCAGATAAATCATGTGTGGACCGATAACAGTCTGACGCCTGGCAAGGCCTTGCGCTTTCACCCACCTCACTAACAGGTAAACGATGATGAAGACGTTATATAGATGCTTGGGGCTGTGCAGTGTGTTGATGCTGCACGGCTGTTTTGACAGCGCCAATAACACCACCAAGGACAACACCAGCGGTAGCAAGTCCTCGGTGCAGATGCAGGAAGGCAAGTCACAGGAAAGCCAGTAAATTCCGTGAGGTCCGGGCTGTCGCGAGCAGCCTGGACTGCACCGCTTACAATGATAAAAAGGGTGATCGCGATGAATTGCCTCATTTGTGTGGGAGTGGCCGAACGGGTTTCCTGTGACGGCCCGTGGGAAGAACGCGACTGCCCGGACTGCGGGCGTTATCGGGTGGCAGACGAACTGATCCTGGCGTTGATGGACAACGGCCAGATCTTCGATATTGCCAAGACGCGTGACTGGCTGCACAGCCGGCGTGCCGAGGGCGCTACACCGTGCATTCAATTGCATGAGGCGCTGCTTGTGTTGTGAGGGCCACGGGCTTTAGTCGCTGTGGTCTTGCCCTGTGTCGCAGTCTGATTACAGGCTGCTTTGCCGTGCCCGCCGGAGCAGGTCGCGCGCGTGGTCCACACGCAACAGCAGGTTCATAGGCTTCTGGTCGATGATGATTTGCGCCACGATCAGCCCATTGTTCATCGGCGCAGTCACCCGCCAGTACCTGCCAGCCACCCACATGCCGCATCAGCACATCCAGCAGCAACAGGTCAGTTTGAGTGCCAGCTGCATTTGCAGCGCGCGGCGTTATTGTGCGCAGCCCAGATACAGTTTCATGGGAGGTTTTGTTTAGGAACGATGGAGGCGGGTGTTTTTTTCCTGAAGGGAAGGCGGATTGACGTGCGATACGTAAAAGTCCAGTATGGAATTATAAGTACAAAAAATGCGTCAACCCTGCTTTTATTTCTTCACGCTTGCCAAACCAACAATAACTTGCGAGACCTCAATCATGAAGAAACACACGCTTATCACCGCCCTGGCCCTCAGCCTGCTCGCTTCCAGCCATGTGCTGGCGGCCGAAAAAACCTTGCGCATCGGCATTGAGGCGGCGTACCCACCGTTCGCCTCCAAGACTCAGGATGGCAAGATCGTCGGGTTCGACTACGACATCGGCAACGCCTTGTGCGCGCAGATGAACGTCAAATGCGTGTGGGTCGAGGGCGAATTCGACGGTCTGATTCCTTCCCTCAAAGTGAAGAAAATCGACATGGCCCTGTCGTCCATGACCATCAATGAAGACCGCAAGAAGTCGGTGGACTTCACCCACAAATACTATTTCACCTCCTCACGCCTGGTGATGAAGGACGGCGCAGCCGTGGATGACCAGTACGCCAGCCTCCAGGGCAAGACCGTCGGGGTGCAGCGCGCCACGACCACCGACCGTTATGCCACCGAGGTGTTCGAGCCCAAGGGCATCAACGTCAAGCGCTACAGCAACAACGAAGAAATCTACATGGACCTGGCATCAGGGCGCCTCGATGCGATCTTTGCCGACACCATCCCGCTGAGCGACTTTCTGTCGATGCCACGTGGCAAGGGCTATGCCTTTGTCGGCCCTGAACTCAAGGACCCGAAATACGTGGGCGAGGGCGCCGGGATTGCGGTACGCAAAGGCAATACCGAACTGGTCGGCGAGCTGAACGCGGCCATCGACGGTATCCGCGCCAATGGCGAGTACCAGAAGATTTCACAGCAGTATTTCAAGTCCGACATCTACGGCGACTGGCGCCTCAAGCCGGCGTGCCGACTCCCCGCAGGGGCCGGCACGCCGGCTCGTGCGACGGGTCAGCCCTTCAATTCCTTGAGGTGTTTGTAAACCGTCGCCCGTCCCATGCCCAGCACATTCGCCACATAGTTCGACGCGCTCTTGCCCTTGAACGCGCCTTCGGCATGCAGCGCCAACACCAGCTCGCGCTTGTGGTCGCGCGTCAGCAGATTCAGGCTCAACTGGCGTTCGCGCATCCACGCATGCAGGAAGGTGTTGATCCGTTCCTGCCAGTCATCGCGAAACAGCGAGTCCGGCTGCGGGATCAGCTTGCTCGGCGACAGAAACAGGTCCAGCGCCGCCTTCGCGTTTTCGAACAGCGAGATATTCAGGTTGATGCACAGCACGGCAAGCCGGCGCCCTTTGTGGTCGTGCAGCACGGTGCTCAGGCTGCGGATTTTCTGACCGTCCCAGTTGAGCTTTTCGTACGGGCCGATGTTCACTTCGCTGACGTCATCGCTGAGCATGTCCTCCAGCGACGAGTCGTCACCGATAGCGCGTTTGGACAGGTTGTTGGCGATGTAATCGACCTTTTGCGTGCGCAAGTCATGCAGCACCACTTCGGCATGGGGGAAGAACAGCGTGGCGATCGCATCGGCGATCGCGCGAAAATTCTGCATGACTTTTTCTTGCTCGGCGGTGTTCATCAATGCGGCTCCAGGCGGACGGGCGAGAGCATACCAGCGTCCAGGCCGAACCGCGTCAGTGGCTCCGGCAACGGGTTACCGCGCACCAGGGCCGCGCTCGCCTGGCCCATGGCCGGTGACGTCTGGATGCCATAGCCGCCTTGCGCCGCCACCCAGAACAGCCCCGGAACCTGCGGATCGAACCCCGAGAGCAAATCACCGTCGTGGACAAAGCTGCGCAGGCCGGCCCAGGTGCGGGTCGGGCGGCGGATGGTCAGGGTGGTGGCCTCTTCGATCTGGTAAATGCCCATGGCAATGTCCAGCTCCTCAGGCTGCACATCCTGTGGCTCGACCGGGTCGGCGTTGGCCGGTGAACCCAGGAACATCCCGGCGTCGGGTTTCATGTAGAAGGCTTCGTCCAGCGCCACCAGCATCGGCCAGTGGTGGGTGTCCACACCCTCGGGCCCGGCGAAGATAAACGCCGAGCGGCGCTTGGGTTGCAGGCCGATGGACGCCGCGCCGGCCAGCCCGCCGATATGATCCGCCCAGGCGCCGGCGGCGTTGATGATGACTGGGGCGGTGTAGGTCGCGTCCTGGGTGCGCACATGCCACAGGCCGTCGGCGTCACGGCTCAAGCCCAGTACGTGGCTGTCGGTGCGCACGTCGCCGTGGTTGCGACGGATGCCGCGCAAATAGCCCTGGTGCAGGGCGTCGGTGTCGATGTCGCTGGCGGTAGGGTCAAAGATCGCGCCATGGACTTTCTCCCGCCGCAGGATTGGCAAGCGTGCACAAGCCTCGTCGGCACTCAGCCGCTCGACTTGCGGCACGGTGGCCTTGGCGCTCAGGTATTGGCTGTTGAGTTCCACCGGGTCGCCAATGAAGTCCACGGTCATCTCACCGCGGGGCGTCAGCAGTGGATGTTCGCAAAAGCCAGGCGGCGGGTTGTCGAAAAACGCACGGCTCGCCAGGGTCAGCGCGCGCACTTGCGGGGTGCCATAGGCGGCGGTGTAGAGGGCTGCCGAGCGCCCGGTGGAGTGATAGGCCGGGTGGTTTTCGCGCTCCAGTACCAGCACCTTGCCGTGCTGCGCCAGCCAGAAACCGGTAGAGGCGCCAGCAATGCCACCGCCGATAATGATGAAGTCTGCAGAGTTCATGATCGTTTCCTCAAAAGGCGGTTAGCGCTGGATCTGGTACAGGGCATTGGCCAGTGCAATGTCTTCCAGGCCCAGGCCGATGGAGCGGAAAAACACATGGCGGTCGTAGTCCGGGCGCTGCGCCATGTCGCTGAGCAGCTCAGGCAAGTCGCCGACGATGGTGCGCTTGTCCCAACCGTGCCGTTCGCCGGCGATCAGCATTTCACCGGCCGCGCCTGGGGTGGTCTGGCGATAGTCGCAGAACACGTGCATGTGCTCCAGGCATTCGGGCGGCACTTCATGGGCGCGCGGCGCGTTGGTGCTGATGGAGGTGATCAGCGCGGGTTTGCGCAAGCGTGTCGGGTCGATCACAGGTGTTGCCGAGGAGGTGCAGAGCAGGATGACGTCGGCGTCTTCCAGGGCGGCGTCACAGCTCGTGGCGAGGGTCAGGCGCGGGTCCAGGCCCTTGAGGTGGGTGAGGGTGTCGGCATTCGCGCGACCAAGGCGTGGCGAATACAGGCTGATGTGCTGCCAGTCGCGCAGGTTCTGCACATAGCGCACGTGCGCCTGCGCAACCTTGCCGCTGCCGATAATCGCCAGGCGCCGCGCGGCCGCCGGTGCCAGCGCATCCACCGCCAGCGCGGTGGTGGCTGCGGTGCGCGCGGTGGTCAGTTCGGCGGCATCGCAAAGCAACAGAGGCTGGCCGGTGCGCATCGACATCAACAGCGTCCATGCGGTCACCAGCGGCCCTTGCTCGCGCACGATGTAGGGCGAGGTCTTGACCCCGTAAACCCCGTCTTCGGCCAGCACGCCCAGGTAGTTGATAAAGTCGCCGGCGCCCTGAGGGAACTCCACCAGCTGTTGCGCCGGCTGTACCGCAAGCCCTGCGGCCAGGTCGCGAAACAGCTTGCGCAGGATGTGAGGCACATCGATTTGCGCAAGTAATTCGTGGGCCTGGGCCTGGTTGATCACGTGAGGCGTGCTGGGCATGGCTATCTCCGCGGATAAACTGATTTGTCCATTATGGACTTATAATTCTGTTGAGCAATATCCGTATCAAAAAAGCTACAGCGCTACCTCCCGCTAAGTTGTGATACGCACTGAATCAATGCATCAGGACTGATACAAATGGGTACATTTAATTGACGCCAGCATTTCGCCATCCTATTATCGCCGCCGATTAGTGGCTCAGTGCCATATAGAGGGATCTAGAAATGTGGCGTTTGGAACGTCGGACAGGGCTTGGCCTGCTGTCCGCTTTTTTTTGCCTGGGCGTTGCCGGATTAGCGCAAGCTGCCCCCCCGCAGGCCACCCCGGGCATCACCGACCTGATTCGCGACCGCCAGGACCGGCTGCTCGAAGACCAGCAGCGGCGCCTCGAAGAACTCAAAGACTTGCCCGGCAAATCCGCCGCGCCTGCAACGCCGACCACGCCCGTGGATACCCGTTGCTTCCCGATCAAAACCATTGAACTCGCCGGCGCCGATGCGCTGCCCGAAGGTGAGCGTGACGCGCTGATCAAGCCCTATATCGGCCAATGCCTGGGCGTGCCGCAGCTTAATGAAGTGCTCAAGGTCATCACCGACCGTTACTTGGCCAGAGGCTTGGTGACCAGCCGTGCCTACCTGCCACAGCAGGACCTTTCCAGCGGCAACCTCAAGATCCAGGTAGTCGAAGGCAAGCTCGAAAGTTTGAAGGGCGTCGAAGGCAGCGGCATCACCGACCGCCAGTTGGCGATGAGTTTCCCAGGCAAGACCGGCGAGTTGCTCAACCTGCGCGAAATCGAACAGATGGTCGACCAGCTCAACCGCCTGCCGTCGAACCAGGCGCAGATGGAGCTGGCGCCGGGCAGGGCTGTGGGTGGCAGTGATGTGCTGGTCAAGAACACCCCACAAAAACCTTGGCGCGTCGGCTTGTCGCGCCATAACGGCGGCCAGCGCAGCACTGGCGAGCAGCAGTGGGGCGCAAGTCTGGATTGGGATAACCCGCTGGGGTTGGCTGACCAACTGTCGCTGCGCGGCGGCCACGATGCGATCAGCGATCACCAGAAAACCTCGCGCAACTCGATGCTCAATTACAGCCTGCCGTTCGGCTGGTGGAACCTCACGTACACCTACAGCGAGAGCGAATACCGCTCCCAGGCCCAGGCGAATAACTTCACGTTCAAGCAAACCGGCGACAGCCAAAACCACCAACTGCGCCTGGAGCGTGTGATTCATCGTGACGCGCTGAGCAAAACCTCCCTGAGCACTGGCGTGGCTTACCTGCGCACCAACAACTTCATCGAAGACAGCAAGCTCGCCCTGAGCAGCAACCGCCTCAGCGAAGCGCAGTTCGGCATCAACCATGGTCGGCGGATTGGCAGCTCGTTCCTCAACATCGACCTGGGCATGCAGGACGGCATCGGCGCCTTCGACGCCCAGGCCAACCACCACCCAAAACCGGGCCAGGCCGATGCGCGCTACCGCAAATACAGCGCGACGGTGAGCTATTTGTACCCGTTCACGCTGTGGGGCGAGTCACTCAGTTTCAGCAGCTTCATGACCGGCCAGCACAGTGAAGACGTGCTGTTCAGTCCACAGCGCATGAGCCTCGGCGGGCAATCGTCGATTCGCGGCTACAAAGACCAGATGCTCGCCGGTGACAGCGGTGGCTACTGGCGCAACGATTTGCGTTGGAGCCGCCCAATGACTTGGGCCTGGCTGCAGCCGGTGTTCAGCGAATACGGCACCAGCCTCGGCTACGACCAGGGCGTGATCAGCCACGGCCGCTACAACGCCGAGCAGCATGGGCGCATGAGCAGCAATTCTCTGGACCTGTTTGCCCGTGGCAAGAACGTCGCGGCCAGCGTGACCTTTGCTCACTCCTTGGAACGACCGGCTGCGATCACGGAACGTGAAGCGCCGATCTATTTCCGCCTGGATTTTTTCCTTTAAATTTTTAACCGCCCTCGGGCATAGAGACATGACATGGACGTTCGCCAGTTCGCCTTCCTCGCGCGCCAGCCTTCTGCTGCCGTAAAAAGCCGCTCCCACTTCCTGGGGCTGCCTAAACGTGGGTTAGCGTTAATCCTGGCCAACGCGATGTTCTGGCAGCCGCTGCTGGCCCAGGCCGACGGCATCGTGGTCAGCGCGCCGGGCACCACGCTCGAGCAAGCGGGCAATGGCGTGCCCATCGTCAACATCGCCGCGCCAAACGGCAGCGGGCTGTCGCACAACCAATTCCATGACTACAACGTTGGCGCCAACGGGGTCATTCTCAACAACGCCACCGGGCGTACGCAGTCCACTCAGCTCGGCGGCATTATTGTCGGCAACCCGAATTTCCAGGGCACTGCCGCTAACATCATCCTCAACGAAGTCAACGGCGGCAGCCCCAGCCAACTGCGTGGATACACCGAAGTGGCGGGGCAGTCGGCCCATGTCATCGTTGCCAACCCGTACGGCATCAGCTGCAACGGTTGCGGCTTTATCAACACCCCACAAGCCACGCTGACCACTGGTAAAGCGGTGATCGAAAACGGCCAGATCAGCCGCTACCAGGTCGACCAAGGCAACGTCGCCATCGAAGGTGCCGGCTTGAACGCCAGCAACGTCGACCAGTTCGAAATCATCACCCGCGCCACCACGATCAACGCGCAGATCCAGGCGAAAAAACTCACCATCGTGGCCGGTCGCAACGACGTCGATGCGCGTACTTTGAACGCCACGGCGCGTGCGGCGGATGGCAGCCAGACGCCGGATCTGGCGATTGACTCCTCGGCGCTGGGTGGCATGTACGTGGGCGCTGTCAAGCTGGTCGGCACCGAGGCCGGTGTGGGCGTGCGGCTGTCGGGTGACATGGTTGCCGGCGGCGATATTCAGATTGATGCGGCGGGCAATGTGGTGATGGGCCAGACCTCGGCAGCCGGCGCCGTAAATGTGAAGGCCGCAAGCGTGGCGGCACAGGGATCGGTCTTGGCGGGCAGTGCCTTGAATGTGCAGACCCAAGGCGCACTGATCAACCAAAAAAGCATGGTTGCGCGTGATCGCGTGCAGTTGCAAAGCGGCGGGGCGTTGACCAACAACGGCATCATCGAAGCTGGCGTTAACGCTGACCAGACACGCAACGCGCAGGGCGACATCCAAATCAGCGCCGGGCAGTTGAATAACAACGGCAAGACCCTCATTGCCAGTCGCGACCTTTCACTGAATGTCGATGGAACGCTGAGCAACCAGGGCGGCACCCTGAGTGCGAAAAACCAGCTCAAGGTCAGCGCCGCAACGTTGGATAACCAGCAACAAGGCCGCGTGCTGAGTGCTGCAAGCATTGAGCTGAATGCCGCTCGACTGCTCAACTCTGAGGCCGGGCTGGTCGCCGGCGACCGCGGGCTGCGCGCTAACGTCGGGCAATTGATCAACCGCAAGGGCGAACTCTCCAGCCAGGCCGACGTCACCTTGCATGTCGATGATCTGGACAACGTCGCTGGCCTGATCTCCTCGGGCCAAGCGCTGCGCTTGAGCGCCGGCGCGACCCTGAATAACCAGGCCGGTCGCCTGGCCGCTGGGCAGCACCTGCAGATCGACGCCGGGCAACTGAACAACAGTCAGTCAGCCGTCGTCAGCAGCCAGGGCAGCCTGGGGCTGAACATTGCCGGTACGCTGGATAACCAGCAGCAGGGCCGCATCGAATCCGGCACTGGCGCACAGATCAATGCCGGCAGCTTCAATAACCAACAGAGCGGCGTACTCATCAGTGGTGGCGCGCTTGATCTGGTTGCAGGGCCGGTCAATAACAGCCAAGGCGGTTCGATCAGCAGCGCCAAGGCTCTCAATGCCCGCGTCACCAGCCTCGACCAGCATGATCATGGGCGCCTGTACAGTAACAACGACGTCAACCTGGACCTGGGCAATGGCCACCTCGACAACCGCGACAGCGGCTTGATTAACGCGGGCGGCCAACTGACGTTCAACAACCTCAATAGCGTCGATAACCGCAGCGGTGAGATTTCCAGTACGCATGGTTTTCAACTGACCGCAAACAGCCTGGATAACCGCAGCGGCAAATTGCTCAGTGACCAAGCGCTGGGCCTGCGCATCGCGCAAACCCTGAACAACGGCGCCGGCGTTATTACCGCCAATGGCCTGGAGATTGACGTTGCCAGTTTGATCAACGATCAGAGCGGCCTTGTGCATAGCCGTGATCGGCTGAACGCTCGGGTGAGCGGCGCGCTCGTTAACCAAGGTGCACGTTTGAGCGCCGACGCTGGCGCGCAGCTGACTGTGGGTAGCCTGGACAACAGCAACGGCGGTCAGCTCTTCAGCCAGGGCGACCTGAGCCTGAACCTCAATCGTGGCCATCTGAACAATCAGGGAGGCTTGATCAACTCGCCGGGGCGGTTGCTGCTGACGCAGCTGAGCAGTGTCGATAACCAAGGCGGTGAAATTTCCAGCGTGCAGGCGTTCGACCTGAACGCCGATCAACTTAACAACGGCGCCGGCAAGTTGCTCAGCGAGCAAGCGTTGAGTGTGCGCATCGCCCGTGCTCTGGACAACGCCAAAGGCCTGGTAACGGCCAAGACTCTGGAGGTTCAGGCCGGCACGCTGAACAACCAATTCGGCCGTTTCGCTGCGGTAGACGACCTCAACCTGCACGTCGATGCCGAACTGGATAACCGCGCGGGCAAGTTGCTCGGCAAGCAACTCGTATTAGGGCTTGGCGCGCTGAATAACGATCAGGGCCAGGTGCAGGCTGGATCGACGCTCGCGCTTCACACGCAGGGTGCAATCAGCAATCAGGCCGGTACGTTGGCAGCCGGGCAAAGCGTGACCCTCGACAGCGCCAGTCTGGATAACCGTCGCGGCAACTTGACCAGCGACGCGTCACTGACCGCGCGCATTGCCGGGAACATGCTCAACCAGGCGGGACTCTTCAGCGCCGGTGCTGACCTGCAATTGACTGTCGCCCACCTGGACAACTCACTCAAAGGTCGGATTTCCGCCCAGCAACTGCACATTGCGGGTCAGACAGTGGACAACAGTGCGGGGGGCAGCCTGGCTGCCAAAAGCCAGCTGGGTTTGGCGCTTGGCGGTCAGTTGAATAACGCGCAGGGCTCGATCGTCAGTGATGGGCATCTCGCTATCGAAGCCACTGGTTTGGCCAACAATGATGCCACGCTGTCCAGCAGCGATGCGCTGCAGATCACTACCGGCACGTTGAGTAATCAGGGCGGGCGCGTAAGCAGCGGCACGCAGTTAGGGATGACGCTGACAGCGCTGGATAACAGCCGCGCGGGGCATATCTCCAGCCAGGCCGATGTGAGCCTGAACCTGCAAGGTGGTCACCTTAATAATCAGGGTGGCTTGATCAGCGCGCCTGGGCAGTTGCTGCTCAAGCAACTCGGCAGCGTGGATAACCAGGGCGGTGAAATTTCCAGTGCGCACGCCTTTGAGCTGGCGGCAACGGCCCTGAACACCTCGGGCGGCAAGCTGCTCAGCGAGCAAGCCCTGGTCTTGCGTATCGCCCAGGCACTGGACAACACCCGCGGCCTGATTGCCGCCGCCGCCGTGCAAGTCAACAGCGCCAGCCTGGACAACCAGGGCGGCAAATTGAGCGCTGTCACTGACTTGAACCTCAGCATCGAGGGCGTGCTGGGTAACCGCCATGGTGAACTGCTTGGCCAGCGCACGACGGTCAACGTGGCAGCACTGGATAACACTCAGGGTCGTCTCCAGGGCGACAACCAGTTGACCTTGACCGGCCAGGGCGCCATCACCAACACCCAAGGTACCTTGGCTGCCGGGCAGGTGTTGACGGTGAATGCCGCCAGCCTCGATAACAGCGCCGGCAAGCTCACCAGCGAAGGCGCCTTGACGGTGCAGGTCTCGGCCAACGTGCTCAACCAGGACGGGCTGTTTGCGGCCGGCGACGGTGTGCAGCTCAATGCCGCCAGCCTGGACAACCAGGCCAAAGGCCGCATCACCAGCAAAGGTGATGCGCAGCTGCGTGTGGGCAAACTGGATAACCGCGAGGGCAGCATTACTTCGGTTGGCCAACTGCAGGTCCAGGGCGACGCGTTGGATAACCGCCAGGGCGGGTTGCTCAATTCGGGCAAGGCCATGAACGTGACCGTCGGTAAGGTCGACAATCGTGGCGGTGAAGTGTCCAGCGTGACCGAGTTGACGTTGGCAGGGCATGACCTGGACAACAGTAACGGCGGTCGTGTGCTGGCTAACGGCGCACTCCAACTGACGCTCGACAGGCTGAACAACCAGCTTAAGGGCCTGATTTCAGGGCAACAGGACGTCAGCCTCAAAGCCGGCAACCTGGACAACAGCGCTCAAGGCAATCTCTACGCCAAGTACAACCTTGACCTGAACCTGGCCGAGCACGCCGACAACACCCAAGGCGTGATCCGCAGCGATGCTGGGTTGCAACTGCGCAATGCCAGCCTGGGCAACAGCGGTGGGCGTATCAGCAGCGGCGGGGCGCTGGTGCTGAGCACCCAGGGTGCGATCACTAACCAGAATGGTGAAGTGCTCAGCGCCGGCACCGCGACCGTGAACGGCGCCAGTGTCGACAACAGCCAAGGGCACATCATCGCTGACGGCGCATTGCAACTCACAACGGGTGTGCTGCTCAACCAGCACCAAGGCCGTGTCACCAGCGCCGATCGCCTCAACCTCAAAGCGACCAGCGTCGACAACCGTTTCGAAGGCCGTATCGCCAGTGGCCAGGCGCTCGACGCCAGTGTGACCAGCCTCGACCAACGCGGTGGCGGCGAGCTTTACAGCAACAGTGAACTGACTCTGGACATGCAGCATGGGCTGTTGAACAACGCCGATGGCTTTATCAATGCACCGGGGATGTTGCTGCTCAAGAACCTCAAAGACGTCGACAACCGCAACGGTGAGGTCTCGAGCACACACGCCTTCACCTTGACCGCCGACACCTTGGATAACAGCGGCGGCAACCTGCTCAGCGACCAGGCATTGACCCTTAAAGTCGAACACGCCCTGCTCAACGTCAAAGGCTTGATTTCAGCGGCTGGAGTTGGGCTTGAAGCCTTGCGCCTGGATAACCGCGAAGGCAGCGTCAGCAGCACCTTGGACACCCGCGTGGCCGTCCAGCAAGATCTGCTGAACGACCAGGGCGAGATCGTCAGCGCAGGGCACACCCAGCTGGATGCAGCCAGCTTGAGCAACACCAAGGGGCAAGTGCTTGGTGATGTGAGCCTGGGCCTCAAGGTCAAGGGCGCAGTGAACAACCAGGGCGGCACAGTGGGCGCCGGCACGTTGTTGGATGTGTATGCCGCCAGCCTGGATAACCGCCAGGGCGGGCAACTGGTCAGCAACGGTCAACTGAACGCAACCGTTGACGGGTTACTGGACAACCAGGCCAAGGGCCGGGTGTTGGCCAAGGGCACCATGGAACTGCACACCGGCCAGCTGGACAACCGCGAAGGGCGGCTGATCGGCCAGGACCTGCTGACGTTGCACAGCGCTAATGTCGACAACCGCAGCGGCGTGGTCCTCGCGCAAAAAGACCTGCAACTCAATGTGGCTGAGTTGGACAACCAGAAAGGTTTGCTCAGCGGCAAGGCGGCCTTGGTGTACGCCGGGCAACAGTTGCGTAACCAGAACGGCCTGATCAGTGCCGTAGGGCCTCTGCGGCTGACCGCCGCTAACGTGCAAAACGCGGCGGGCCGTATCGCCAGCCAGAACGACCTGCAGGCCACTGTTGGCGTGCTGGCTCAACAAGGCGGTGAGTTGGTTGCACTGGGTGAGCTGAATTTGAGCGGTACCTCGCTGGACAATCGCAACGGCGGCTTGGTAGGCGCTACAAAAGCGCTGAAACTGACGGTCGACGCCGTTGATAACCGCGCCGGCGAAATTTCCAGCCAGAGCAGCATCGACTTCAAGGGCCAGCGCCTGGATAACAGCGGCGGCAAACTGGTCGCCGGTACGGCGCTGGAGCTGGCCGTGGCCCAGGTGATTAACCAGGCCCAAGGGCTGGTGTTTGCCCGCGATAACCACTTCAACGGCGCGCGGCTGGACAACAGCCATGGCACCTTCTCAGGCCAGCAATCCCTGAACATTGCGCTGGCAGCCATTCCCGGCACCGAACTGAACGGGCAGTTGGACAACCAGCAGGGCCAGATCAGCAGCGAAGGCACGCTGCAACTGACCAGCACCAACCTCAACAACACAGGCGGCGCAGTGTCTTCGGCCGCTGCGCTGACGCTGGAGGTCGGCGGCGCTGTCGCCAACGAAGGCGGCATTCTGGAAACCGATGCCAGCCTCAACCTCACCAGTGCCAGCCTCGACAACGGCCCCAAAGGCCTGCTCAACAGTCGCGGCGCGCTGACGCTGACCACCGGCGCCTTGAACAATAGTGGCCGTATCACCAGTGCCGACCGCCTGGACGTCTCGGCCGCCCAACTGAACAACAGCGGGCGTATCGCCAGTGACAACAACCTCACGGCCACAGTGACCGGGCTGGACCAGCAGGGTGGCGAACTGTTCAGCAAAACCCGGCTCGACCTTGACCTCAATCATGGCCAGTTGACCAACGTCGCCGGACTGATCAATAGCCCGCTGTTGATGCTCAAAAACCTGGCGGATGTAAACAACAGCCAGCTCGGCGAGATTTCCAGCCAACAAGCGTTCACCCTGGCGGCTCGCAACCTGAATAACGCCACCGGCAAGCTGATCAGCAATCAGGGCCTCACGCTGCAGGTGAAAGAGGCGTTAGGCAACGCCCACGGGACCATCAGCGCAGCCTCGATCAACGCGCGTGCCGCCAGCCTGGACAACAGCGATGGCCTGCTCAGCAGCCACGGGGCAATGGACGTCGCCGCCGACCAGGCGATCAACAACCAGCGCGGTACGCTGATCGCCGACGGCGCGTTGCTGCTGTCTTCCGCGCGGCTCGACAACCGTGCCGGTGATGTGACGGGCAAGGCCGCGGTAATGGCCACGATTGACCAAGTCGATAACCGTGGCGGTCAACTTATCAGCACCACCGAGCTGGCGTTGCAGGGCACGGCCCTGGACAACCGCAAAGGCCTGGCAGGCGCCGAAAAAGCGCTGAAACTGCAGGTCGGCAATGTCGATAACCGTGGCGGCGAGCTGTCCACGAATGGCGACCTGGGCTTCACCGGACAAACCCTGGATAACAGCGACAGCGGTCGTGTGCTGGCCGGGCAAGCCTTGAGCCTGACCGTGGCGAAACTGCTCAACCGCAACGACGGCCAGCTCAATGCCCAGCGGCTGATGCTCACGGCGCAGGACCTGGACAACAGCAACGGCAAGTTGCTTGCCCAGCAACTTTTGCAACTGGAACTCAACGGCGAGCTCAATAACAGCCAGGGCGTGCTCAGCAGTGAAGGGCGCCTGAATGTCAACGCCGCCAACCTGATCAACCGCCAAGGCCGTATTTCCAGCGCTCAAGCGTTGGAGCTGGACCTGGCAGGCGCGGTGGATAACCAAGACGGCCAGTTGGTGACCGACAGTACGTTGCAGCTGCGCAGCGCCAGCCTGGACAACCAGAAAGGTGTGGTCAGTGGCAAAGGGGCGGTCTCGGTAACTACCGGTGCGCTGGACAATACCAACGCTCGCCTCAACAGCGGCGACACCTTGAACCTGAAGGCTGGCCTGTTGAACAACGCCGCTGGCAGCATCGGCAGTGCCCAGGCCCTGACGGCCAGCGTCGATGGCCTTGACCAGCAGGGCGGCAAGCTGTTCAGCAATACACGCCTGACACTGGACCTGAACAACGGGCAGTTGAACAACCAGCAAGGCCTGATCAACGCGAACGGGCCGCTGGTGCTCAGTCGTCTCAATGGCGTGAACAACCAAGGCGGTGAAATCTCCAGCGGCCAGGCGTTCGACCTGCTGGCGCGCAACCTGGACAACAGCCATGGCCGGCTGCTCAGTAACCAAGGCCTGGCTTTGCGTATCGACCAGGTACTCACCAACGTCAAGGGGTTGGTTGCAGGTGCGAGCCTGAGTGCCAATGCAGCCTCTGTTGATAACAGCGGCGGTACGCTCACCAGCCGTGGCGACCTCGAATTGACCAGCACCGGTCTGCTGAATAACCAGCAACAAGGCCTGATCAACGCCGCACAAACACTGACGGTGAACAGCGGCGACCTCAATAACCAGGGCGGCAGCTTGCTCGGCACCCGCGCCTTGACGCTCAATGCCCAGACCCTGGACAACAGCGCCAAAGGCCTGATCAACAGCCAGGGCAGCCTTGTGCTGAATGCCCAGGCGCTGGACGCCAGCGACGGTGGCGAGGTGTCGGCCAAGGGCGATATCGACCTCAATCTCAGCGCATTGGCGCTGCGCGACGGCAGGCTGATCAGTGATCAGCGCCTGACCGTGGACCTGGCCAATGGTGACCTGGACAACCGTCAAGGCCTGATCCTCGCCAAGGGACCTTTGACCTTGAAGCGTCTGCGCGACGCGCAAAACCAGGGCGGCGAGATCTCCAGCCAAAGTGCCCTGAGCCTGAGCGGGCGTAGCCTGGACAACAGCGCCGGCACACTCATCAGCCAACAAGTACTGAGCCTGAATGCCGACGCTGTGGTCAATCGCGCTGGCCTGATATCGGGTTGGCAGGGGCTGAATATTGCCGGCGCCAGCCTGGACAACCGCGCTGGCGGCACGCTCTCCAGCCGCAACGGCGACCTCGACCTGCGCCTCAGTGGTGGCTTGCTCAACAGCGGCGCAGGCGTACTGGTCAGCCAGGGACGCGTGGGTGTCAGCGCGGTCAGCCTGGACAACAGTGACAAAGGCATTATTTCCAGCGGTGCGCAGCAGACCCTGAGTGTGATTGGCCTGCTGAGCAACGCCCAAGGCGGCTTGATCGACAGCGGCTCAACACTGGACCTGAGCGCGGCCAACCTCGACAACAGCGCCGGCAGTATCACGGCAATGCGCAACCTGAACGTATTAGGTGGCAACCTGATCAACACCGGCGGCTCGCTGATGGGCAACGACCACCTGGTGCTCGACCTGCAAGGTAACCTGGGCAACGTCAACGGCAAGATCGCCGGCACCGGGGCGCTGGTGCTCAAGCAGGCTATCGAGGTGGATAACCGTGGCGGCCAACTCGCCAGCCAAGGGCGCCTGTCACTGGCCATGGGTGGCCTGAACAACAGCCAAGGCGGCACGGTCGCCGCCAAAGGCCCACTGGCGATTGATGCCAGCGCTATGGTGCAAAACAACGCCGATGGTTTGATTTACAGCCAAGAGGGCGACCTGCAGATCAAAGCCTTCGGCCTGAGCAACGCGCAAGGCAAGCTGCAGGGGCAAAACGGGTTGCGTGTCGAGGTCAATGGCGACCTCGATAACCAGGGCGGCAACATCATCAGCCAGACCGGTGACGTGCAGCTCAAAGCCGGTAATTTCGACAACCGTGGTGGTGTGCTTGCTGCCCTTGAGGGTGATATCGACGCTGGCGTGGTCGGTGTGATGCGTAATGGTTATGACCAGAGCAGCAGCCGCAAGGGCGGTTTGATCCAGGGTGAGCGTCTTCTGCTCACTGCTGGCCAGCTCGACAACCAGGGCGGCCACATTGCGGCGCAGTCGGGTGACGCGCTGCTGACCCTCGCCACCCTGAATAACCAGCAAGGCGCGCTGTATGCCAAGGGCCTGATGCGGGTCCAGGGTGACAACCTCGACAACAGCAACGGGCAGATCGCCGGCGACCAGATAGCACTGGGCCTCACAGGCCAACTGACTAACCAGAATGGCCTGATCGAAAGCACCAACGCCCTGACGGTGGCGGCCAATGCCATCGACAACCAGGGCGGCAAGCTACGCGCGCTGGGCCGCACGGGTGCCACGCAATTCCAGATCGGCAGCCTGTTCGATAACCGCAACGGCGCCGTAGAAACCGCCAACCAGGACCTGATCCTGGCCGCTGCCAGCTTCCAGAACAGCGGCGGGCAATTGCTGCACATGGGTGAGGGCAATTTCGATATTTCCCTGCCCAATGTCACCGGTGCCGGCGGCACCATCGTCACCCGTGGCGGCCTGACCTTGAACGCGGATACCTGGACCAACACCAGCGTCATCCAGGCAGGGCGTTTGAACGTCAATGTCAATAACTTTACCCAGACCGAAACCGGGCAGCTATTGGCCTCCACGCACTTGGAAGGCAAGGGCGGCAGCTGGGTCAATAACGGGTTGATTGCCAGTGACGGCAGCTTGAAGCTCGATTTGGCGGGCGCTTACTCGGGCAATGGCAAAGTCACCAGCCAAGGCACCCTCAACCTGCACGCGGGCCAGTTGGACCTGAGTAACAGCGCGAAGATAACCAGCGGCGGCGATGCGGTGATCAACGTTGATGGCCAGCTCAATAACCGTGGGCGCCTGACCTCTGCGGCCACTCTCAACCTCGCGGCAGGTGGCCTGAACAACTACGGGACCCTGGGCGCAGCGCAAAAGGTAACGCTGACCAGCGCGACCCTGCTCAACGATCATGGCTTGCTGTTCAGCGGCAACGACATGGCGATGTACAGCGACTCGATCACCAATCAATACGGCGACATCTACAGCCTTGGGCGCCTGGACGTTGCCGGCCGTGACGGCGTGAGCAAAGCCGCCCGCCTGGAGAACGTCTCCGGCAGCATCCAGTCCAGCGGAGATATGTCGCTGAAGGTGTCCAACCTGACTAACCGTCGGGATGTGTTCCAGACCAAAGAAATCCCGGGCAGTGGCGGCTCGCTCGGCACCATTTGCTGGGACTGCAGTGGTGGCAGTTTTGTCGTCGACTTCGTCGGCACCGAGAATTATCAAAGTGAGCTGCTGAACACCTCGGCTGCCTCGACTATCCAGTCGAACGGGCGAATGGACATCGCCGCAAACAACGTGCTCAACGAATACAGCACCCTGGCTGCCGGCACGGACATGAATATCACGGCGGACACACTCACCAACAAAGGTGCGACGTCCGGCTCCGGCACGCGCACCCGTACCTGGAGGTTGACCGCGTCCAACGGTACTTACTGGCGTTTCAAACGCAGCGTCGTAGACCCGTACAACGCGCAGGGCGGCCCTAAAAGCTTGCCGGTCGGTGCGTTGTCGGCGTTCCCACTGGTTGCCGACACCCTGGTATCGACCGCCGGGGCGTCACTGGCGCCGGCGATCATCCAGGCCGGTGGTGCGGTGAACATCACCGCCACCAAGACCTTGATCAACAGCAGTGAGACACCGTTCACAGCCTTGACCGAACGCGCCGCGCGCCACGAAGACACCGCTATCAGCACCGGCCCGGCAACGGTGGTGGTGCAACTCGCTGCGCAACTGCCGCCTGACCTTGCCAAACAGCAAGTCAACCCGCTGACACTGCGTGAGTTCAGCCTGCCGACCGGTACCCACGGCCTGTTCCACCTCAGTACCCAAGCGGTCGACGGCACCCAGGCGGTACAGGCCAACACGGGCCCGCAAAGCTGGACCATGGGCGGCGCCAGCCTCGGCCTGGCGCAACGCAAGGACGCGCAACCAGCACCGACGACGCGTACCTTCGATTTGACCCAAGTCGATCAACAGAGCGCCGCGACTCGCCAATTGGGCTCGACAGCACGCCAGGTCAGTGGTGTCACCGCCAGCGCCACGGCGTTTGACGTCTCTGCGGCCACCGATGTGGACAACGGCGGCGTCTGGACGCCTGGCCAGATCACCACCGGTGAGATCGCCCGTGGGGATGGCATCAACAGCCAAAATCCGTCCGCAGGTTCGACCCTGCCTACGGTCAAGGTCAGCGGGCCTGGTGACCAGCCAAACCTGGCGCTGACTGAGCGCGATACGCGCATACAGGTCACTACACCCGGCGACCTCGCGCGCCCCACAGTGAACATTCCCGGTGTCACCCCGGTGATGCCAGGCATCCAGCCGGTAGCCGGCACGCCCAATACACAAAGTCAAGGCAATCGCCCAACGCAAGTAGCCACGGTGGTCGCTAAACCACTCGACGCAGGCGCGCAAACCACCTCGGTCGCCAGCCAGACCGTCAGCCGTGTGCAAGGCTTTACGCCCACCGGGCCGGTGTCCCAACCGCATAAATACCTGGTCGAAACCAACCCGGTGCTCACCGACCTGAAACAGTTCATGAGCTCCGACTACCTGCTGGCGGGCCTGGGTTACAACCCGGATGAAAGTGCCAAACGCCTGGGCGACGGGCTTTATGAGCAACACTTGATCCAGCAAGCCGTGCAAGCGCGTACGGGGCAGCGTTTTATCGACGGCCAGAACACCGACGAAAAACTGTTCAAGTACTTGATGGATAACGCCATCAGCAGTAAGCAACAGCTGAACCTGGCCGTGGGCGTGTCGTTGACCTCGCAGCAGGTTGCCGCCCTGACGCACGACATCGTCTGGCTCGAAGAGCATTCAGTGAACGGTGAGAAAGTGTTGGTGCCGGTGCTTTACATGGCCCAGGCCGACAACCGTCTTGCGCCGAACGGTGCCCTGATCGCCGGTAACGACCTGAACCTGATCGCCGGGGAAAACCTGGAGAACGCCGGCACCCTGCGCGCTACCAACAACCTTTCAGCCAAAGCCGGCAACGACCTGACCAACAGCGGCGTGATCGAAGCCGGTAATCGTCTGGACCTGCTGGCCGGCAACAACATCGTCAATAAGTCTGGTGGCATCATTGCCGGGCGCGACGTCACGCTCACGGCCCTCAAGGGTGATGTGATCAACGAGCGCGCCGTGACCAGCACCGGTGGCGGTACAGCGACACGTCGCGACTACCTCGACAGCGTGTCACGCATCGAGGCCGCGAATGACCTGACCCTGAATGCCGGGCGCGACGTGGCCAACACCGGTGGTGTGTTGCAAAGCGGGCGCGACACCCTCATCACCGCCGGGCGCGATGTTCATATTGATGCGGTTGAGCAGCGCGATGGCTTCAACATGGGTAGCCGCCTGCGCACCGAAACCGTGACACAAAACGGTGCCAGCGTAGAAGCCGGCCGTGACCTGACAGTCTCGGCAGGCCGCGACTTCAGCGCCATCGCCAGCCGCATCGACGCCAAGCGCGACCTGAGCATTACGGCCACCGAAAACCTCAGCGTTTCCTCGGCTGCCGATGAGCAGCATTCCTCCAGCAAGTCCAAGAAAGTCACACAGTCCAAAGACCACATCAGCCAAGTCTCCAGCGTGCTGACCGCCGGCGGCGACGTGTCGTTGAATGCCGGCAAGGACCTGGAACTGACCGCCAGCCGAATTGCCGGTGGCGGCAACGTCGCCCTCGAGGCACAGCGCGATGTGAGCATCCTCTCGGCACTCGACGAAGACGCTTCGTTCTACTCGAAAAAGAGCAAAGGCTCGTTCGGTCGCAGCAAAAGCGAACAACGTGAAAGCTACGACAGCACCAACGTCGCCTCCGTCGTCGAAGCCGGCAAAGACCTGACCATCAACGCCAGCAAAAAAGCCGACGGCGGCATGAACATCGAAGGCGGGCGCGACGTCACCGTGATCGGCAGCCAATTGAAAGCCGGCGGCGACATGCTGCTGGGTGCCACGGGCGATATCGCGGTGCTGTCGGGTGTCGAGGAGCACGGTTCCTACAGCAAGAAGACCAAGTCCGGGTTCCTCGGGCTTTCGAAAAGCGGCAAGAGCCAGCTGAAAACCACCGCCAGCCAGGTCGGCAGCGAGTTGGAGGCCGGCAATGACGTGGTGGTGGCTGCGGGTAATGACGTGCGGTTGCGGGCGAGTGAGATCAGTGCTGAGAACGACACTGAACTGCGCGCCGGGCTGGTGAACAGCACCGGCGACATTAACCTGGTTTCTGCGAATGACACGGCGTACAGCCGCAGCGAGGAATACAAAAAGAAATTTGGCTATGTGGAGAGGCCAACGTCGGTGGCGATCTCTTCGGCGAAGAAGGCCGGGCGTGAAGCGCAGAGCAGCACGAGCGTAAGCAGCCAGGTCAATGCTGACCGCGATGCTACCTTGCAGGCTGAACGTGACATCAACCTGGTGGGCAGCGGCATCAGTGCCGGGCGCAACGTCAGCCTGGACGCCGGGCGTGACGTCAACGTGGTCGCCGCTCAGAACTCCAGCAGCGAACGCAGTTGGGAGAAGAAAAAACAGACGGGCTCAAGTATCTCCAGCAATGGCAATGGCTTCAGTGTTTTTGCAGGCACCGAAGGCTCCACGAAAAAAGATCGCCTGGAACGCGAGACCGCTGCGGGCAGCCAGATCAGTGCAGGCCAGGACGTCGCGATCAACGCTAAGCGCGATATTAACCAGCGAGGTTCCGACCTCAATGCGGTTAATGATATCGACCTGACGGCCGGGAGAAATATCAACATCGACGCTGCCCGTGAAAGCCTGCTCCAAGAGCAACTGCGACAGAAAGAGAGCAATGGGCTGGGTGCTTCAATCAACCACAACTACGCCAATACCAAGGACGCGGTGAGCGGAGCGGGCAAGGGCGAGGACAATGTCAGCAAGGGCTCTAGCACGCTGAAGGCCGTAGATTCGGTGAGCCAGTTCGTCAGCGGGCCGACGGGTGATGCCAAGTTCGGTAATAGCAAACAGAGCAACAGCCAACAAGTTGTCGAGCAGACCAACAGGTCCTCGACACTCAATGCCGGCAAAGATCTCAACCTTAACGCCGGCAACGACGTCGTGGTGAAGGGTAGCCAATTGGACGCCGGTCGCGACATCAACATCAAAGGGCGCGACGTGACCCTTGATATCGCCAAGGGCAGCGTCAGTGAGGAAACCACCAACACCCAGAGTTGGGGCGGCATTCATGGCGGCACCAGTGGCGGGATCAAGGTCGGTGTCGGTGGCAGTTATGGCACCGCCACGGGCGACAGCGCCCAGGGCACCTCTACGCCTACGCAACTTGATGCTGGTCGCGATATCAACCTCAAGGCAAGTAATGACCTCAACCTGATTGGTACACAGGCCAAGGCGCAACGAGATATTGAGCTGAATGCCGGCAAGGATTTGAATATCCGTTCGGCGCATAACGACAGCACCAGCGAGAACAATCGCCACAGTGGCGGCGGGGAGGCGGGTCTTACCTTTGGCTCCGATGGCATCGGCGTTTATGTCAGTGTGAGTTTGGGCAAAGGCAACTTGGAACGAGAAGGCCAACGTCAACAAGAGGCATACCTCTACGCAGGCGACCGCCTGGGGTTCAACAGCGGTAAGGACACCAACATCGGCGGTGCCAACCTACGGGGTGATGAAGTAGTAGGCCGTGTCGGCGGCAACCTCAACGTTTCCTCGGTGGCCGATACCGGCAAGGTCAACGGCAAAGAGTTTGACATCAGTGTTACGGCCACGATCGGCCCGGGAGCGGGTGTCAGCGGCTCGGTCGGCTATGGCCAAACCACCGGCAAGACCGACTGGGTTGAAGAACAAACCAGCATCACCGGCAAAAACAAAGTCGATATCCGTACCGAGAACCATACCCAGGTCGACGGTGCTGTCATCGCAGCCGATAACGGCAACCTTAAACTGGACACCGGTACGCTGGGCTTCAGCGATATCGCCGGGCAGGATAAAGAGCACGGTTACTACCTTAACGTGGGCGGGACGTACAAAGCCGGTAGCAATGACAGCAAAGGCAGCACCGTACAAGACAGTAGCCAGACAGGTAAGGGTAAGGAAGGCAAAACGGGTTGGAGCGTTGAAGGCTGGAATTACGAAAAAGAACGAGAGCAGATTGTCCGTGCCACGGTTGGCGCAGGTGAAATTGTCGTACGCAAGGATGCCGAAACGGGCACTGACTCCACGACCGGTTTGAACCGGGACGTGAGCAAGGCTTATGAGATCACTAAGGATGAGGAAAAGCGCACAGATCTGTATGCAAGCAGTTCCTCGATTGAGGCTGTACTCAAGCCGGGAGAAACGCTGAAGCAATGGTCTGACGGTTTACTGAACTACGACAAAACAGCCCTGGACAACTTTAACAAGGCGGCAGGGGCACTGAATGCGGTGGTCAATCGCGTGGATACCATGTTGGGCCGCCCCATGGATGCTCGCGCAGAAGCCATGGCCGGTAAAGACCTGGCGGAAAGCACGCTCGAAGCGCTGATACTTTCAGGAATGAAACCCAAAGCTGCTATGGCGAAGATGGGAGACCCTGAGTTTATTGATAGCGTTCTCAGGAGCGTGGCGTCGTTAAACGGTATCGAACCTCGCGTTCTTGAGGATGCCAAGCAACTGATTGAATCGAGTACACAGGCGTCTGACCCCAAGGCGTTAGTATTGCCAACGCAGGAAGTCAACCCATCAGGGATTAGTGAGCTTCACGATGTCATCGTTAAACTGGGTGCGATACAGGCTTATAAAAACGCTAACCCAGAAAGTGCGGAAGCTCTCGCCTATGTAATGGCTGCGGCTCAAGGCCCGAAAGGGGTTGCCCAATTTATTGTCATGAAAGCTGTTGAGGGGACAGCGGCGGGGCAAGTAATATCAGAAAATATGGACAAGGCAAGCGCCTTCGTAGGGAAACAGGTCGCCGAAGTTATAGAAGGCTATGAATTAAATCCCACGTTTCAAGATGAAAAATATCTGATCGGCGGTGGCGAGCTGCTTGCCAGTGTTTTGTTTGGGGTGATGCCTGCACGCAAAGGCAAGGGCGGGAAGGAATCAGATTCAAAGGGGCCTCGACCCCTTGCGGAACCTGTCTATAAGACGAATAAGGAGGCTAAGCAGGCTGCGGAAGCTTTAGGGTACAAAAAAATTAATGAAACAGTGCACGGTGGGCAGGCTGTTTTTAAGCGAGGTAATCGATATATTACTAGAGATCTAGACGGCCATAACGGCGGTGCTTGGAAAGCAGCTAAGTCGGTTAAGGATCTTGGCTCTAGAGAAACAAGATCCGGAACGTTTGATGTGAATATGGAGCGCATAGGTGATTGATATGAATGAATCTAAAGTCCCAGATTGGATTACGCGCGGGAAAACTATTTCTCAACTAATTAAAGAGTTGAAAACCTTTGAAAATCAAAATCTCATGGTTGAAATTTCCGTTGACGGGGGGGCGACTAAGAAACCAATAAGTCTCGTCGGAAAAGAGGATGGTGTGTGTGTCTTATTAAATTGCGAGTCTGAGGAATAGTCAAAGTTTAATGTTGTGGGGCGGCCAGCAATAACATGAAGCTGGAGAAAAGGGGACATGGAGAAAAGGGGGCAGATTTATTTGATTTTTCGATTGTTTTCGAATAAATAAATCGGTCCCCTTTTTCGGTGTTCAGTATCCGTTGCAAGGGCAAACTCCCGATTCTTATACGAAGCTTGGAAATGGGCATGTTGTTGTCTACGGTCCTGAGGGGTGTGCACTATATAATGTGTCTAGCTCTCGGGTTAAGGTGGTCATTTGAACAGGCTGGTTGAGACCGAATCTAGTATGTTGGAACAAAGTACATCGCGTAGAGACGTTGAACGATACAGAAATATTTTTCCAATAAGTCAGTTCTTTTCAAAGTGGGAGGATGCACCGGGCCGATCCGTATTCAAAGTGGGCCTGTCGGAAGAAGATTATCGTCTTTGTCATTTATTTGCTGAACAGATCACTAGATATTGGAAGCGCGCGTTATCAGATGCCTTTCCAGAGAAGGTATTTCAGTTTGAAATTGCTGACGATCTTCTCGATGAATATGGCGTCTGTCTGACATTCTGGCAGTTGTAGTTTAAAGAACGCACAGGATGCGTAGAAATATGGGGCAGGCCACGGTTTTGTAAGGGTAATCAAAATTGCTCTTTGAAACATGTGAGTGGTGTCTGACTCCTATTTCTTACTATTTCTTACTGGTGACTTGTAGGTGACTTCGACTCAAGCCTGATTTGGGTTTACTGGTAAAGGTGTTTTGTCCCCTATTTTTCTGGGCAACCTGACATGCATCCTAAGCCCCACTATCATGTGCGAGAGGTGGAGCTAAATCAAAATGTCAAAGGTGCCAGGCCTGCGCGCATCCAGATTACTAGGAGGGAATATGCGGTCACTTGAAATTAGCTTTGAGGGCATTGAGAAACTTTCCATTATTCCAGATTTTGATTTCTATAATCTAAATCTTGTGCTGGGGCTCAGCTTGCAGCGAGAAAATATGGGGCGCGCAGTTGTTACTTACAAGGTTACCCTGAAGATGCTTTATGAGTCCGAGCAGTCGGCGTTTGAAGTTGTTTTAGGGTTTACAGGGGTTCGTCGTTTAGCAGTTCCTGATGTGTGTGGGAGTTTGTACTTGAGCGAAGTTGAAGTGGATGACGTTTCAGCTGATCAGCTTGAAGGAGTTAAATATAGTCTGAAAGACTATGGAGGCACAGGGTTTGAAGTGCTTGCTCGGGAATTTTCAGTTGTCAGCTGCAAGCAACACTTGTGAAACGAGAGTTAAGCGCGAAACGGGGGCAGATCACAGTTCTGTAAAGGTAATCAGCATTGCTCTTTGAAGCATGTGAATGATGGTCTGACCCCTATTTCTTCCCAACCACCGTAAGATATCTTGAGGATAAGTTAGGTGTGAAGATCGGCGAGTTCACTGATTTTTGTAAAAATAAGGCTGGCGCTTGCGCGGAGGTATCTGCCGCAGACTCGCTTGTCAGGCAAGGGGTGGATCCCGCTAGCATAAGGTTTACTGAGGCAGTTCGCACTCGAGAGGTCTGGGGGAAGGATCGTATTCCTGAAGGGGCGATAATTTCACCTTGTGAAAATTGCAGTGTAAGTTGGCCTCGAGGAGATCTATAATGATTGTTTTAAATGAAAGTTGGCGACCTGGATTTGGAACAATATTTACGTGGTTTGCCATAGATAAAAATGGAAGGATCGCTGTAATGGTGAATAATTGTTACGGAGAACTGCCGCAAATTTTGTTAAGGCTCGAAAATGTAGATGCTCAACTTGATAGGCTATCTGAGTTTGTTTGGTGCGAGTCTTCTGAGTTCTTAAGTTGTTTTCCCGATAAATGCGGTGAACTTAAGGTTGACCTTTATTCTGCCTGGCGATATCAGAAAAAATTCTCGAAGGAACGTTTGGTTGAGTACCTGGAGTCTGACCTGTTGGAATCAAAGTCCTTTGCAGAGGCAAATCTATCAGTCAATAAAGGCTTTTATGTCTATCATGGCGTAGAGGGCGATGATGTCGGTGTGGACTATCCTATTGGCTATGAAGGGCAGACTGTAATGGGTGACTATTTCAGGTATTTGGTTCCTACAATATTCGGTGGCATTGATGATATTCCGGAGCCTTTACGTCAGGTGTTGGTGAAGTCTGATAGTTTTGACTTTGCGAGTGATCAGTTGTTGAGGAATGATCAAGTGAGCTATCACTTTTCTCGTATGCTCTACTAGGACCGGAAAAGGGGATGGATTTGAGTGTCACTTACTTGATTTTTTTCGGGTGTCCATTTTTCCTAACCTCGGCTCTTCCGCCGAACGCGTCTGTATCAGTATTGAGTAAGGCTAAGGCCTTCGTTTTATGGTGCGAAGCTCAATCCGTCCCGGCCGGTTTCCGATATGTTTCCTGGCGATCAACTTGAGTAAAACCTGCACACCTTTCGCCTTATTCGTCAGTGCCGTACTGCCTAATCGCAAAGAATAATTGAAGTCTATGTTTGAAGCTAAGCTCACGTGGCAAACAATCAGCTAATAGGGCTAAATTGGCCATTTTAAAGAAAAGGGGACAGATTTATTTAATCGGGAAAACGGGGTCAGGAAAACGGGGTCAGACCACGGTTTTGTAAAGGTAATCAAAATTGCTCTTCGAAACATGTGAATAGTGGTCTGACCCCTATTTCTTCTATTTCTTCTCTTAAATAAATCTGTACCTTTTTCAATAGTTTCCCGATTCTTGGACCGCAGATCGAATAAAAGTTGAAGTGGATGGAGCCTTCCACAATAGAACAGTTGTCGGAAATAAGTGGACCGAAATAACCCCTAGCGGTGTCCAAGTCGAGGGATATATGAGTCCGAAAACTACCGTCTATCCAAAGCTTTAGGTGCATAAAATGAAATTGCATTTTTCATGGGAAGAGTCAGCAGGAGCTCTGTCGCCGGTTTGTAATTCAAACATGGTCAACAGAGATGGCGTTAGCCCGTTAGCGTGCCTCTTAACTGATGATGGCGGGCAATTATTTTTAGACACTGTGCCGTGGTTGGATGAGGGACTGGATAGAACAAGATTAGTTAAGGAGGATAAGGTTGATTTTGTAGACTGGAGTCGCGATGCCTGGGGGGCTGAATTGACTAAAGAACATATAAAAATCTATTCGCTCCATGATGAAAGTTACTTCGAGCTAATTGCTATCGACTCATTTGAAATAGCACTATTAGAGTGGTTGGACTTTATTAAACTGAAACCAGCGGTGGGAATAATTCAGGAGGTTGAAATCTAAACTGCCATTTGGCAGTTGGAGTTGACAGGAAAACGGGGTCAGACCACGGTTTTGTAAAGGTAATCAAAATTGCTCTTTGAAACATGTGAATGGTGGTCTGACCCCTATTCTATGGTAATCAAAATTGCTCTTTGAAACATGTGAATGGTGGTCTGACCCCTATTCTATTTCTTATTTGGTGGGGTTCAGGCACTCGATGGAGCAGTCTACGGTGGTCTTGGCCATTTCCAGCAAATGCCACACCGCCAGAATCTTCGCCCGCTCGGGGCTGGGCAGTAGCTCACTGCAATTGAGTGTTGTGGCCGAAGCGCTGTCGAGCAAGCTGGAAGTGTAGAGCAGGGCGTCTTCGAAGCTCAGGTCTTCGATTTGAACGCCTTGGGCTGGCAGGTAATGGTCGATGGCGCGGTTGAAGGCGGCGCGGTCTTTAGTGGCGTTGCGGGGTGGATCGGGGACGACTTTTTTCATTTTGCAGCTCCTGGGTGATCAAGGAGCCGACACATTTCGCGACTAAACGTAGAGAGAAATAGGGGTCAGACCACGGTTTTGTAAAGGTAATCAAAATTGCTCTTTGAAACATGTGAATGGTGGTCTGACCCCTATTCTATGGAAAGCCAGTGACCGGATCGATCAAAGAAAACGCAGAACAAGTTCATATTCCATTAAGTGAGTATAAAAAGTGGAAAAGTTGGAACTCTCCGAATTAAAATTTCCCGCGATGAGAGATGAGTTGATCTCTTACTTGCAGGGGCTGTCGAGCGCTGAGTATCAATACAACGCTTGGGTTGCAAGAGCAGACCCGGTTTTAGCTTATGATGAATTTAATTATGTTGTGCACTTTTTGTATGATGACACTGATCTGGCGACTGATGCCGACTCGTGGGTCGGATTGATATTTAGGGGGGAGAGTGAAGCGCTCGCTATTTCTGAGGTTGTGCGTAGCTTGGACGTAATATTTGAAAAGTATGGTACAGCGCTTTCCGATGCTGAGTATTTGACGAAGCCTGAATGGGCTTACGTCATTGAGTCATCTAAACATGCACTACTGGAGCTGTCCTGAGCATAAGCAAGAAAAGGGGACAGATTTATTTTTAGAGAAAAGGGGACAGACTTATTTAATTTTTAGATTATGTTCGAATAAATAAATCTGTCCCCCTTTTGTCATTGAATCCAGATGATTTCAAGAAAAGGTGATGATGTATGGTTTTTGATTATTTGACGGCGGGTTCAATTGGCCCCCTAAGCGTTGGTATGCCGAGAGCAGAGGTTCGCTCTTGCTTAGGTGAAGAGTTTAGAGCGTTCAAGAAAACGTTTTTGTCGTCAAATACGCTGGACGCCTTTGATCATCATGCTGTGCACATTTATTATGACGATGCTGATCTTGTAAAGGGCGTGGAGCTGTTTTCTCCGGTAAACTTTTTCTGGCGTGGAAAAAGACTTTTAGGTGAAAGTTATGCTGAGTTGAAAAAATATTTGGCTCACCAGGGCGTCGTTTTTTCTTCAGATGATTTTGGGGTTGAAGTCGATGCGCTTGGGATGGGGTTCTATATTCCGGACATTAGTGATGATGGTGATTTTGCGGCAGTTAAAAGTGTATATATTGACTTGACTGTCGGCTGAGTGGGGAGGCGCCGAAGTCGGAGGCAAGAAAAGGGGGGCAGATTAATTTAATTTTTCGATTGAATTCGAATAAATAAATCTGTCCCCTATTTTGATAAATGGATAGGCCGAAAAAGTTTCCTTTGAAAATGAGGCCCATAAGATTCCAGAGGTTATACAGTGGCTACTCAAGACCTACAGTTGGTGAAGCAGATTTTTGAGTTGCTAGATGCTGGCATCGTGGAGGGCTACGACTCTTTTTGTTATGAGGTAGCAGTAAGCGTGGGGTATATAGAAACTGTTCTTACTGTCGAGAAGGAAGGGGTCCGGGTGACGGATGCAGAAACGGATTACAATGGCGCAATCCTCTATCGTTTGGTGAAGGAATTGAGGGGGTGCGCCACCCGACGTGGTGAAAATTGGAATTCATTTGTGATGACTTATACGCGTGGTGGAGAAGTTAAAACCAAGTTCAACGTTTGATTGATAAAAAGTCTTATATCAAAAATATCCGTGAAAGCGGACGATAAAGGGCGAGGTTATCTATTTGGCTTTGCTCGGTTATTCAGGCGGGAAAAAAAGGGGACAGATTTATTTGATTTTTCGATTGTGTTCGACCAAATAAATTTGTTCCTTTTCTGCTATGCATCTAAGTGGTGTTTATGGATATTTTGAGCAAAAAGTGCATTGCCAGCGTCACGCTGTTTGATTTGAGAGTGTCGGAGGGCGAACTGATGGTGTTTGCCGACTGCATGAGAGTTGTGATGGAGCACTACACCGATTCCCAGATTGCCGACATGACCGTGTGTGAATCGAAGCAAGAGCTTTCTTACTTTCTTTCCGGGGTGACGGATGTCGTGAGAGAGATGGAGAGGCAGGAATATTTACCTGATCGGTTTAAATCCTAGTGGCTGTTTGGGAGAGCCGTTCGGTGTGGACTCATTGTGGGAGCCGGCAAGCCAGCTCCCACAGTCTTTACCGTATTCCGGCAGGCGTTTTTGCGGGGTTCAGGCACTCGATAGAGCGGTCCACGGTGGTCTTGGCCATTTCCAGCAAATGCCACACCGCGAGAATCTTCGCCCGCTCGGGATTAGGCAGCAGCTCACTGCAATTGAGTGTCGTGGCCGAAGCGCTGTCGAGCAAGCTTGAGGTGTAGAGCAGGGCGTCTTCGAAGCTCAGGTCTTCGATTTGAACACCTTGTGTGGGCAGGTAATGGTCGATGGCGCGATTGAAGGCGGCGCGGTCTTTGGTGGCGTTGCGGGGTGGATCGGGGACGACTTTTTTCATTGTTTAGTACCTGTCTGATCAAGGAGCCGAAACTCTTCGCGACTAAACGAGGGTGGCGGCTGTACGCAGGTTAGTCGACCGGTCAGAACAGGAACCCGGCGCGCCCGAAGACGCCCTGCGCACAGCCACCATAACTTCTGGGGGACCATGCGCCTGTTCTGAAACCGAGCGACTAAACCCGATCACTGATAAGCAGTGACGGATCGCAGACTAGCCATCGATTCCAACAGGCACAAGGCGGCAGGGATTGTCTAGGAAACGTCCTGCAATTTAAAGAGACACGCCCTGCTGGCCCTTTACAAACCATGACCCAATGCCACTAATCAGACCGTTCCTACGCTGGAACATAGGAACGATCCGGGCCTTAACGCATATGCAGAATAATCGGGCTGCTGCTCGCCGGGTCGGTGTGCCCGCGCAGCGTGTTCACCGCCGCTGCATCGACCGCACCGCCGTTGTTGCCCCACGTACCCCGCACGTAAGTCAGCACCTGCGCGATTTCCGCATCCGACAATTGCTCCCTAAACGCCGGCATACGGTAGGCGTCCGGTACACCCGCCGTCACGATCCGTTGTGAGCCATTAAGCGTGATGTTGATCGCCGACGCGTTTTCCTTGGCCAGTGCCGAGGTGGCGCCCGCCAGCGGTGGCATCCACTCCGGCTGGCCCTTGCCGTCCAGGCCATGGCAGGAAGCGCAGCGGGTTGCGTAGGTGTGGGCACCCGGTACGTCTGCAACCGCGTTGACCGCCTGATACTGCCACGGCGAACCGTCGCGCTGCGGGTCGCCGGGCAGGGATTTGAGGTAGCGGGCGATGGCGTTCAAATCCTCATCGCTCATGAACTGCGTCGAGTTGTTGAACGCTTCGGTCATCGAGCCATACACCACCGCGTGCTGGTTACGCCCGGTCTTGAGGAACCGCACGATCTCGTCCTCACTCCAGCGGCCCAGCCCGGTGTTGTGGTCCTGGCGCAGGCTCGGTGCATACCAGCCATCGAGCAGGCCGCCGGCCAGGTAGGGCGCGCCGGACTCGTCCAGCGCCTTCTCGTTAAAGGCCAGGCCGCGCGGCGTGTGGCAACTGCCGCAGTGCCCCGGGCCCTGGACGATGTAGGCGCCGCGGTTCCACAGCGCGTCCTGGGCGGGTTTGGCCGCGTAGGTGGCGTTGGGTGCGAACACGCCGTTCCACAGGGCGATGGGCCAGCGCATGTTCAGCGGCCAGGGAATGCCGCTTTCGATGTTGGGCTGATTGGCCGGCTCCACGCCTTGCATGAAAAACGCGTACAGCGCACGCATGTCGTCGTCGTTGAGCTTCACATAAGAGGGATACGGCATGGCCGGGTAGAGCCGTCGCCCACCGGGTGCCACGCCATGGCGTACGGCGCGGTCGAAGTCGGCGAGGCTGTAGGTGCCAATGCCGACATTTTTGTCAGGCGTGATGTTGGTGGCGTGAATTGCCCCCAACGGCGTGGCCATCTCCAGGCCGCCGGCGAACGGCGCCTTGCCCGGCAAACTGTGGCAGGCCACGCAGTCGCTGACGCGGGCGACGTACTCGCCGCGGCTGACCAGTGCCGGGTCGGCTTTGGCGGCAGGTTGTTGATCAAAAGGCGAGGCGGGCTGGCGGGTCACGTACCAGGCCAGTACGCCTGCGGCGACCGCGCCAGCCAGCACCAGCCAGCCTGTGGTTCTAGCCAATCGTTGGTTGTTCATGCGCGTTCCTTGTCGGTCAGGCGAAAGTGTATCGGCTCAAAGGCAGGCTACGAATGCGCTGGCCGGTCAGGTGCGCGACTGCATTGGCCACGGCCGGCGCCACTGCAGGTAACGGCGGTTCGCCGATGCCACCCATTTTTTCACCACTCTCGACGATCTTGACGTGCACCTGCGCCATGCGCGACATAGGCAGGATCGGGTACAGGTCATAGTTGCGCGCCCGTGGTTTGCCGTCCACGTACACCGCTTCCTCCAGCAAGGTTTGCGACAAGCCCAGGGCCACCGCGCCATTCACTTGCGCTTCAACAATCGCCGGGTTGACGATGCTGCCCGGGTCGATGGCTTCCCAGATGTGGTGCACCTTGACCTGACCGTTTTCGATCGACACCTCGGCGACCACCGCAGCGTGGGAGCCGAACGGTGAGGCCATGGCCACGCCGCGTGCACGGCGGCTGCCGTCCTCTGCGGTGTAGGGGCCACGCTTCCAGCCGCCGGACAACTCGCCCACCGCCTGCAGCAGCGTGGTCAGCCGCGGGTTATCGCGCAGCAAATGCAGGCGCAGCTCGTAGGGGTCTTGGCCGCCTTTGTCGGCCAGCTCATCGAGGAACGCTTCATAGAAGAAGTCATTCAGCGAATTGCCCACCGAGCGCCAGTAGCCGAGCATGGTCGGGCCTTTGACGTAGATCTGCGCGATGCGCTTGTTGGGGATCGCGTAGCTTTTGCCCGACAGCCCTTCGAGGGCCGTGGGGTCGATTTTGTCGCCCTGTTTACCGGCGATGGCTTCGCTGGGGCCTTCGGTGGCACTCACCGCTTCAATGGCCACCGGCAACCCTTGCGCGTCCAGCGCAGCGCGGAACTTGACCACGGCCACCGGGCGCAGCACATCGCGCAGGAACTCCTCTTCACGGCTCCAGATCAGCTTGACCGGGCGACCGACTGCCTTGGCCAGCGCGATAGCTTGCGGGTAAGGGTTGGCCGAGTCATACAAAAAGTGCCGGCCGAAAAAACCGCCCAGCAGCGGTGAATGCAGGGTGATCTTCGCCGGGTCGAGGCCGGTGCGTTTGGCGATATCGGCGCGGAACATATCCGGCGCCTGGTTCGGCAGCCACACCTCCAGCGTGCCGTCGGGGTTGAAGCGTGCCAGGGCAGAAGGCGGCTCCAGCTGGGCGTGGTTAACGTACTGGTTATGGTAGGTGGCTTCGACTTTGGTTTTGGCGTTGGCCAGCGCGCCGGCCACATCGCCTTCGTTTTCATCGTCACGCGCCGGGCCTTGCTGGGCGGCGAGGAAGTCGCGGTACTTGTCGCTGGAAAAATCCGCCGGCATCGCGCGTACGGTCGAATCTGCAGCGGCTTCCAGCCATTCCACCTGGATCGCCTCCACCGCGCGCTTGGCGTGCCACCAGCGCTCGGCCACCACGGCCACGGCGCCGGGCAGTTGATGCACCGAGTGCACGCCCTTCATGGCTTCGACCTGCGCCTGGTTACGCAGGCTGCCCACGGTCATGCCCAGGCGCGGCGCGTGCTGGACGGCGGCGTGGAGCATGCCGTCAACTTTCAAGTCGATGCTGTATTGCGCCTTGCCGGTGGATTTGTCGTAGGCATCCAGGCGTTTCACCGGTTTACCGATCCAGCGGAATTGGCTCGGGTCGCGCAGGGTGATGGTGGCCGGGTCGGGCACCGGCATGTCCAGGGCGCGCCCGGCCAGCTCACCGTAGCCCAGCGAGCGGCCGGAAGCGGCATGCACCACGCGGCCGGGTGTTGTGGTCAGTTGCGCGACCGGCACACCAAGCTGCTCGGCGCCGGCCTGCAGCAGCATCGCGCGGGCCAGGGCGCCGAGGCGGCGCATGGTCGGGTAACTCATGCGCACCGACATGCTGCCGCCGGTGATGCGCATGCCGTTTTCCATCACCACATACGCGTCGCCGGGCGGCGCGGCCTCGACGATGAAGGTGGCGGGGGCGGCGTCCAGCTCTTCACCGACAATCTGTGCCATGGCGGTGTGAGTGCCCTGGCCGCCTTCCATGAAGGGGCTGAGCAAACGCACGGTGCCATCAGGGCGAATCTCTAAAAACGCTGGCACTTGGGTGCCGCGTTCTGCTGCGTTGGGCGTGGCGGCGTAGGCCCTGGGTGTGCCCAGCGGCAGGCCGAAGCCAATGACCAGCGCGCCCACGGCGGTGCTGGCCAGGAAGCGGCGCCGGGACAGGTTGATCGGTTCGCCCAATGGCGTCTCGAGGACGGCGTTGCGCGTGTTCATCAGGCGCTCTCCTGCCGGGCAGGCTGAACGGCCAGGTCATGCACCGCCGTGCGAATGGCATTGTAGGTGCCGCAGCGGCACAGGTTGATCATCGCCGCCTCGATCTGCGCATCGCTGGGCGCCGGGGTGTGCTTGAGCAGCGCAGTGGCGGCCATCACCTGCCCGGACTGGCAGTAACCGCATTGCGCCACTTGATGCTCGACCCAGGCCGCGACCACGCGCTTGCCCACGTCATCGGCTTCGATCGCCTCGATGGTGGTGATCTCGTGGCCAACCACTCCCGCCACTGGCGTGACGCACGAGCGCACCACGTTGCCGTCCACCAGCACCGAGCAGGCGCCGCACTGGGCCAGGCCGCAGCCGTATTTGGTGCCGGTCAGCCCCAGGTCATCACGGATCACCCAGAGCAGCGGCGTATCGGCGTCGGCATCGACCTCGTAGGATTTCTGGTTGATACGTAATTGCATGGTTCACCTGCTGATCATCGGTTGGTGTGGCTTTTTTTATAAGTTGCCCATCGTTGCACTCTAGACCACGGCGCAACAGCTATCGATCCAGTCATCGACAACTCGGAGGATCAGGCAAGAATTCGACAGGATTGCACCACTGCGCATGCTTTTAGCCTGTAGGCCTTTGCTGATCCAGGCCGGTGCGTCGCACTTTTTTTCATTCTTCTGATCTATCCCTGTCACGACCGCGCTCATTCTGCGCGTGGACAGCAGCCAGACCCGGTGCCGATGGATCGAACGTCAATTGCTTTTATCACCCGCTGGCCGCTGCTGATCGCAGCGGTGTTTATGTTCTGTGCCACTGGCTGCAGCCAGCAACAGGGCCGCGATATCGCCAGGCAGTTGCGCGATGGCAAGCCCGATGAGTTTTTTCAGACCAGCGTCGACCGCATGGCAACCCTGAGCATGCGCGACAACCTGCAAAGCCTGTACGTGCTGATGAACAAGCTCTACCTGCGCAACCCCAACCAGTGGCGCCAATCGGGTTATACCGATGCCGTGAGTGCCGCGCGGGAAATTCGCCGGGCCATCGAGAACCGGCAACCGCTGCCTGCCCTGGGGGACCGTCGGGACCTGGTGGCATTGAGCTATTCGCTGAGCCCGGAGTTTCGCGGCGACCGGGTCGGGGCGTTTATCTATGCCATCGGCAGCATGCTGGTGACTGCACACGGTGGGCGCACGCAGTTTTATGTCACCGACTCGATCAACCCGCAATTTGTCAGCAATGCCGCGCGCAATATCGAGAAAGCCACCTGGCTGCTCAGCCAGCGTCAGGACGCCAATGGCGTGTTGCTGCTGTTCTCCAATGAAATCTCGGAGGAGGGCAGCAACCTCAGTTTCGCCGTTGAGTTCGGCAAAGTGGTTGCGCGCCTCGACCTGCTTGCCCAAATGCTTGACGAGCGTTACCGGCGCGTTGCACTCAATTACGCGCAGAGCTTGCTGCTGATGAATTTTTTGCCCGTGCAGTGATGCGGGGACCGATCATGCGGTGCGGCATTTCCCTTTCATATGTGGGAAACGGCCTATCTTGCCCCCCTTTGCTTGAAACATACCCACGGTCGGCAATAGCCTCGGACTTTTCTTAACGATGAGTGCCTACCTTGGGAAAGCGCAAAACGGTTTGGCCTACTGATCGCGAAGTCCGCCTGCGATTTATCCTGTTTGCCGTGATCGACGTGGCAAGTGCTCAAGGCGTCCCCGCTGACGTGCTATTGCCCGCCCACAAACTGCTGCGCGACGCGCCGACAGAGGCGCAGTTGCGTGACGCGCTCGCGAATGTTCTGGCGTGTGACGAAATGCTTGGGTTCAGATTTGCGCAGGGCACAGAGGCGGATGATTTGCTGCGCTCGCTGGCGTCGACGGCCGATGAGACCCCAGCAGGGTTTATTTGAAGCGGGTTAGGTCGTTTATTTCCTTACGATTGGTCTCAAGAGCCTAATCGCATATCTACAGCGACGTTTATCTGCCTATACAAGAGGTCAACGACGCCACCGCCTCGCTGTCCGCCGAGTTGCGGTAGCGGTGGGGCTGGTCGGTGTAGAACAGGATCGAATCGCCGGTGGAGGGCCGTGTCGTAGGGGAACTACGCGCGGCTGACAAACGCACCATCGGCGCTCACCAGGCGTTTGCTCTGCTGCGCCGGCAACACTTCGACGCCTTCAAAGGCGCGGTCTTCTAGAAAGGCCGCCACTGACACCTTCAACCCCTTGGCAATTTTGCACAGCACCTTGATCGACGGCACGCTGCGGCCCGATTCGATCTGCGCCAGCATTGCCCGGACGCCGCAGGCGCGTGCCAGGCCGTCCAGCGACAGGTGGCGTTTGCTGCGCAGGCGCTGCGCGACACACAGGCTGGTGTCGTCGTCATCGGTGCCAGGTTTTGGAAGCGGTTCGGTTGACTCGGCAAGTGCCTGCAGAAAATTCATCGGTCTTACGCCTGGCGCGTATCAATGGAGGGCGCCGCCTGGGCGGTCAACACGGCAAGCCCGGCGCGTGCCGTGTACATCGCCCACATCAGCTCGGCCGTATTTCCTTAAATACTGAGTTTGCATGTGTTAATTCGATTTTGGACTTAACCAACACAGGCCGTCCGAAGCTGTTGTGGGAAGGGTCTGGTCCGTTAATAAGGCGTGACTCGGTAAGCCTGCGTGGCTTCCCACCCCTGTTCGCGTGCTCGGCCCAGGCCTGTCGCGCCCCAAATTCCAAGGATCTGCCCATGCTGTTGCGCCAACCTCCGCTCCTTTTTGCCGCCTTGACCCTCAGTTCACTGGTGCAGGCCGAAGACCTGCAACTGGCACCGGTCGAGGTCACCAGCAGCGAGGTCAGCGCAGGCGAAGTGGCCCAGGCGCAACTCAAAAGCGTGCCCGGTGGCACCAACTACATCGACATGAGCAGCGTGCAGCAGGGCCGGGTCAGCACCAATGAAGACGTGTTCAAGTACCAGGCCGGGGTGTACGCCAAGGCGGCCAACAATGAAGGCGTGAAGCTTTCGATACGCGGTTCGGGCTTGAACCGCAGCCCCGGTTCGCACGCCTCCGGCCTGTATGAAATGTTCGACGGTTTGCCGCTGACCGGCCCAGGCGGCACGCCCTACGAACTCAAGGACCCACTGTGGCAAAGCCGCGTCGAAGTACTGCGCGGCGCCAATGGCTTTGACCAGGGCGCGCTGGCTTTGGGTGGGTCGGTGAATTACGTCACCCGCACGGGTTACGACGCACCCAAACTGCAGGTGCGTTATGAAGCAGGCAGTCGCGGTTATGCCCAGCGCGAGATCAGCTCCGGCCAGGTGCTGGGCGATGCCGACTATTACATCAGCCTCACCGACTCCGAATCCGATGGCTACCAGCACCAGAGCGCCGGTACCGGCAAGGGCATCGCCGCCAACTTCGGCTACCGTTTCAACCCGGACCTGGAAACGCGGTTTTATTTTCGTTACCGCGAAACCACCAATGACACCCCCGGCAAGCTGACGCGTGAGCAGATTAGCCACGATCCAACGGCTGCCAACAGCCTCAACGCCGCCCGCGATTCCAAGCGCTTGCAGCCCGGTTCGACCTGGATCGCGAACAAGACCACCTTGCAGTTGGATGACAATTCCCGCGTCGAGGTCGGGCTGGCCTATCACGACTATCCGATGGACTTGCGCGAGGGCACCAATCGCCTGAAAGTCGCCTACACCGACGTCAGTGGCACGCTCAATTACATCCGCCAGGACCTGCTGTTCGGCCACGACAGCAAGACCACGGTAGGGCTGCGCAGCACCCAGGCGATGCCGAATAACGGTGCCTCGGAATACGTGCGCACGCCTGCCGGCAACACGGCTATTTACGCGCCCGGTACCAAGACCCGCGACTACAGCTATCTCGGCGCTGACACCGTGCTGCATGTCGGCAACGACTTGGAGCTGGTACCGGACCTATGGCTGACCACCGGCCTGGCCGCGATCTACACCCGCCGCGAAACCCAAGTCACTTATCCCGAAGGTCAGGCGCCGTTGAGCCAGCACGACTGGGACTACGCCCCGCGTATCGGCCTGCGCTATGACTTCAACGCGCAATTGCAGGTGTATGGCAACCTGAGTCGCTCGGTCGAGCCACCGCACGCGTGGTCGATGATCTGGGGTTCCAATAAATACTTTCCCACCGGCAGCGGCCCGGCCACCGGCTTGCAGCGTGAAGGCGTGAGCCTGCGCAATCAGACCGCTACCACTGTGGAAGTCGGCGGCCGTGGCGAACAGTGGTTCGGCCAGTGGGACCTGGCGCTGTACCGCTCAGAAGTGCGTCACGAACTGCTCACCGTCGAAACGCAGGCGCAAACCGCCACCACCAACGCGATTGTCGCCGAAGCCAACGCCAGCCCCACCGTGCACCAGGGTGTGGAACTGAGCCTGCTCAGCCCGCTGTGGGACGGCGGCGGCAATGGCCAACTGGCCTTGCGCCAGGCCTACACGTTCAGCGACTTCCACTACCGCGACGACGACCGCTTCGGCGACAACACCCTGCCGGGCATCCCCAAGCATTACTACCAGGCGCAACTGCGCTATAGCCACCCGACGGGGTTCTACACCAGCCTCAACACCGAGCATTCCTCGCGTGTGGCGGTGGACTACGCCAATTCCTACTACGCGGCGGCCTACACCACCCTCGGCGCCACCTTCGGCTACGACGCGCCCAAGCAGGACTGGCAAGCCTGGGTCGATGTGCGCAACCTCACCAACCGGCGCTACGCCAATACGGTCACGCCGGGCTATGACGACAAGGGCCTGGATGTGGCGCGGTCCACACCGGCAGACGGGCGAGGCATTTATACCGGCGTGTCGTGGAGTTGGCGTTAAGCAACCGTGTGGTGAGCAGACGTCTGTGACTGGCGTGCTTACTGTGGCAAGCGGACTTACTGTGGAGCGCGGGCTCACTGTGGTGGGCAGGCTTACTGTGGCGAGCGGGCTTGCCCCGCGTTGGGCTGCGCAGCAGCCCCAAAACCAGCGACCGCGTTCTACCTGCCAAAACGCGGTGGGCCTACTGGGGCCGCTGCGCGCCCCAACGCGGGGCAAGCCCGCTCGCCACAGGAAGTCCGCTCGCCATAACTACCAGCAAGTAACGCCCGAAAACAGAACTGGCGCAGACCTGAGCCCCCCTTGCCCTCATACCGTTTTGCTGGCATTGTTCGCGCAATTGGTAATATTTCCCATTTGAGAAGTTTTTGCGCATGCATGACATTCCGGCCGCGCCGGGCGATGGCGCCCGTCAGCAGACCCTCACGGCAATGTACCGCGAGCACCACGGCTGGTTGCACGGCTGGCTGCGCAGAAAACTCGGGTGTTCGCAGCACGCCGCCGACCTGGCCCACGACGCGTTCATCCGCGTCCTGATGCTGGCCGAACCCCACAACATCAAGGAACCGCGGGCCTTTCTCGCCACCACCGCCGGGCGTTTGCTGATTGATGGCGCGCGGCGCCGCCGCATCGAAAAGGCCTACATGCAGGCCCTGGTGATTGAGTGCGAAGACGCCGGCATGCCTGATCCGGCGGCAATCCACGTGGCGTTGCAGGCCCTGGAGCGCATCGCCGAGATGCTCGCCGGCTTGCCCGCCAAGACCCGCGAAGCCTTTCTGTTAAGCCGCCTCGACGGGCTGACGTACAGCGAAATCGCGTGCTGCCTGGACGTGTCGCCCAGTACCGTCAAAAACTACATTTCCACGGCGCTGGTGCATTGCTACCACAGCCTGCACGCGGCGGACCCGCTGTCGTGAGCACTGAACACATCATCCAGCAAGCGGCGAACTGGCTGACACGCCTGCACGACGAAGACGTCAGCGACGCCGACCGCCAGGCCTTCAACACCTGGTGCCAGGCCGACCCGCGCCATGCCGTCGCCATCGAACGCATGCGTGCGCTGTGGGGCAATTTCGACGCCGTGCCCGCGCGCCCGGCGCGTATCGCCCTTAACCGTGCCTTCGCCCCACGACGCTCGCGGGGCGCACAGGTGCTGGGTTTACTCGGCGTATTGCTCTGCGGCTGGGTCGGTCTGGAGCGCGCGCCGGTGTGGATGGCCGATCAGCGCACCGGTGTCGGCGAACGTCGGCAGGTCGCCCTCGAAGACGGCAGCCGGTTGCAGCTCAACAGTAACTCGGCCGTGGACGTGAAATTCGACGGCCACCAACGCGTGATCCAGTTGCTGCAGGGCGAGCTATGGGTCGAGGTGGCCAAGGATGCGCAACGGCCGTTCGTGGTGCGCACCGATCAAGGCACGGCCACCGCCCTGGGCACCCGCTACCTGGTCAAGCGCGCCGCGGACGGCACCACCGTGGTGACGGTGATCGAGTCCAGCGTGGCGGTCAAAGGCGAGGGCGCAGAAGGCGTCAAGGTCGCGGCCGGCCAGCGTGCGGTGCTTGACCATGGCCGCGCCCAGTCGCCGCAGGCGATTGGCAACACCGACCCGGACGCCTGGACGCGTGGCCTGCTCAAGGTCAATGACCAGCCCTTGAGCGATGTGCTGCAAACCCTCGCCAGCTATCGCCATGGCCTGGTGCGGTTTGACCCACAGGCCCTGCAAAACCTGCGGGTGTCCGGTGTGTTCAAGCTCGACGACACCGCGGCGGCGCTCGCGGCACTGGCCGATAACCTGCCGATCAAGGTGGAGTACTTCACGGACTTGCTGGTGGTGGTCAAGCCGCGTTAAGTCAAGGTTCATGCTGGCGCAGGCGCTTGTACAACGTGTTGCGGCTGACGCCCAACTCCCGCGCCAGGTGGGAAATATTGCCGCCAGCGGCCTTCAAGCGTTGCGTGAGGTCGATGCCATCTTCCACACCCTGGCTGGCAGGCAACGGCGCTGGCACGTTCAAATCCACAAAAAAATCATCCGGCAGATGCTCGGGGCGCACCGGCTGCTCCTCGGCCATGGCCAGCGCTACCTGCAACACGCTGCTGACCTGGCGCAAATTGCCCGGCCACGGGTGTTGCTCGAACAACGCCAGCACCTCGGCACTCAGCCCGGCCCATTGAGTTGGTTCGCGGTGCTGCTGCCACAACTGCTGGAACAGCGCCTGCTTGTCGGTACGCTCACGCAACGGCGGTAGCTCCAGCGTCAGGCCGCCAATGCGATAGTACAAATCCTCGCGAAAGCGCCCGGCCTGCACCCATTCGCGCAACGCGCGGTTGGTGGCGGAGATGATCCGCAAGTCCACCGGGAACAGCTCGCTGCTGCCCACCGGCTGCACGCAGCGCTCCTGCAACACCCGCAGCAAACGGGCCTGGGTCGGCAGCGGCATATCGCCGATCTCATCCAGAAACAACGTGCCTTTGTCCGCCTTGCGAATCAGGCCGATGCTGCCTTTCTGATTGGCGCCGGTGAAGGCGCCTTTTTCATAGCCAAACAGCTCAGACTCGACCAACTCCGCCGGAATCGCCGCACAGTTCACCGCGATAAACGCCTGCGCGCTGCGCGAGCTGGCCTGGTGCAGGGCTTTGACGAACACCTCTTTGCCGACGCCGGTCTCGCCGTGGATCAGCAGCGGAATGTCTTTTTCCAGCAGACGCTCGGCCTGGCGCACGGCTTTTTCCACACGCGCATCGCCAAAGTGCAGGGTGTTAAGGCTGATCGAGGTCGGCTTCAGCTCGGCAGGCTTGCCCGGCTTGGGCTCACTGAAGACCCGCGCCTGTATCGGCATCTTCTTCGGCCGCTTCAATAAACACTGAAACCGATTGCGTCCCGCCGCCTGCAGCGAGAACGGCAAGCCTTCCGGCTGGTTCAGCAACTCCAGCAACGAGACCTTGAACAAACTGTCGATCAGCACCCGCGACAAACTGATGCCCAGCAAGTTGTCCGCACGGCGGTTGGCCGACAGCACTTGCCCGCTCTCATCAAAAATCAGCAGCCCGGCCCACTGGCTGTCGAGGTTGTTCAGGCCGGTGTTGAAGGTCAGCTGGAAATGCTCGCCGCGAAACAGGTTGAGGATCAGCCGGTTTTCCACGGTCTGGCTCATCATCTTGACCATGCCCAGGGTGTGGGAGGGCGGCAGATAGCTGTCGCTGGACACATCCAGCACCGCGATGATTTCGCGCTGGGCATCAAAGATCGGCGCCGCCGAGCCGGTCATGAAGCGGTTGGCCTTGAGGAAATGTTCGTCGTGCTCGATATGCACCGCCTGGGCACAGGCCAGTGCGGTGCCGATCGCATTGGTGCCGCTGCTGCGCTCCCTCCAGCTGGCGCCGGCGCTGAAACCGCGCGCCAGTTTCGGCTCGATAAAGCGCTGGGTGCCCCACGAGGTCAGGACCTGGCCCTGGTTGTCGGCCAGCATGATCAGGCAGTTGGAATTGCTCAGGATGTTTTCGTAGTAGGGCAGCACTTCCTGGTGGGTGGTCTGCACCAGTGAATGCTGGCTTTCCAGCAATTGGCTGATGCCCTCGGCGGGCAGTTGGTCGAAGCTGGGCGTGCTCTGGTGGTCCAGGCCAAACGCGCGGCAGCGGCGCCAGGAATCCTGGATGAGGGTGTCGTGAGCCAAGGGTTCGGCCATGGAGGCGACCTTCTTTTTTATTGTTATTGGGCTTGCACAATCTGGCTGAAGAAACAGGGGCGAAATGTGGGAGCGGGCTTGCCCGCGAATGCGGTGGGTCAGTCAATACAGATGCCGACTGTTCTACCGTCATCGCGGGCAAGCCCACTCCCACCTTTGATTCGCGTCGCCCATCAATTGTTGTTCACAACTGTTCATTGTCAACCCCGCGCCTGTTCAGTTGTTCAGCCCCAGGTGTTCACCTGTGTTCATGCTCGAGCGGCGTATTCGGCCCATGTCCTTACAGATCAATCACCTGCCAGTTCTGGCACGAAACTCGCTCCGAGTCGTTGCCAGATTCACTCCAATAATAAAAAAGGGCGTGTCATGTCATTGACCCTGGAACATGTCTCCCGCGTCGTCGAAGGCCAGACCTGGATCGACGACGCCAACCTGCGTTTCGAAGCCGGTTCCTTTAACGTCTTGCTGGGCCGCACCCTATCCGGCAAGACCAGCCTGATGCGCCTGATGGCCGGCCTGGACAAGCCCGACAGCGGCCGCATCCTGATGAATGGCGTGGACGTCACCCACAAGCCGGTGCGCCTGCGTAACGTGTCGATGGTCTACCAGCAGTTCATCAACTACCCGACCATGACCGTGTTCGAGAACATCGCCTCGCCGCTGCGCCAGGCCGGTGTGTCCAACGAGCTGATCCATAGCAAGGTGCTCGAAACCGCGAAAATGCTGCGCATCGAGAAATTCCTCCAGCGCCATCCGTTGGAACTGTCCGGTGGCCAGCAGCAACGCACGGCCATGGCCCGCGCGCTGGTCAAAGACGCCGAGCTGATCCTGTTTGATGAACCGCTGGTGAACCTGGACTACAAACTGCGCGAAGAACTGCGTCAGGAAATGCGCGAGCTGTTCAAGGCCCGCCACACCATCGCCCTCTACGCCACCACCGAGCCTAATGAAGCACTCGCCCTTGGCGGCACCACCACGATTCTGCATGAGGGTCGGGTGATCCAGAGTGGCAAGGCTGCCGAGGTGTACCACCAGCCGCAGACCGTGCTGGCCGCCGAATTGTTTTCCGAGCCGCCGATCAACCTGATGCCGGGGCGGATCAGCGGCAATGAAGTCAGCTTCGCCAATTTTGTGCACTTCCCGCTCAACGTCGACCTGCGCCCCATCGGCGAGGGCGAGTTCCGCTTTGGCGTGCGCCCCAGCCATATCAGCCTGGTGCCGAGCAACGACGATGACCTGGAACTGGCCGTGACCGTGGAAGTGGCCGAAATCAGCGGCTCGGAAACCTTCCTGCACGTGCGCAGTGAGCATTTCCTGCTGGTGCTGCACCTGCCGGGCGTGCACGAGTACGACGTTGATGCGCCGATCCGCGTGTATATCCCCACCCATAAACTGTTTGTGTTCGATGGCCAGGGCCGCTTGGTCCAGGCCCCCGGGCGCCGCGTAGCGAGGGTTGCCTGATGGCCGAGATCCATTTGCAGAACCTCGCGCACAGCTACAGCCCTACACCCGCCGGCCCTGAAGACTACGCGATTCGGGAAATGAACCACGTGTGGGAGCAGGGCGGCGCCTACGCCTTGCTCGGGCCGTCCGGGTGCGGCAAGTCGACCTTGCTGAATATCATCTCCGGCCTGCTCAACCCTTCGGAAGGCCAGGTGCTGTTCGACCACAGGGTGGTCAACGAACTCACCCCGGAGCGCCGCAACATCGCCCAGGTGTTCCAGTTCCCGGTGGTGTACGACACCATGACGGTGTTCGACAACCTGGCCTTTCCGCTGCGCAACCAAGGCATGCCCGAGGCGAAAATTCACAGCAAGGTGCAGGAAATTGCCGAAGTCCTCGACCTGCAAACCCTATTGAGCAAAAAGGCGCGCAACCTCACTGCCGATGAAAAGCAGAAAGTCTCCATGGGCCGTGGCCTGGTGCGTGATGACGTGTCGGCAATCCTGTTCGACGAGCCGCTGACGGTGATCGACCCGCACCTGAAGTGGAAACTGCGGCGCAAGCTCAAGCAGATCCACGAGCAGTTCAATATCACCATGGTCTACGTGACCCACGACCAGCTTGAAGCCTCGACCTTTGCCGACAAGATCGCGGTGATGTACGGCGGGCAGATCGTGCAGTTCGGCACGCCGCGCGAGTTGTTTGAGCGGCCCAGCCATACGTTTGTCGGCTATTTCATTGGCAGCCCCGGCATGAACCTGATTGAAGTGCAGGCCGAGGCGGGCGGGGTGCGGTTTGCCGGCACGCTGCTGCCGTTGCCCGAGGCGATGCAGCAGCGCATCCGCGACACCGACTACAAAAAACTGCAGGTGGGCATCCGTCCGGAATTTATCCACGTGTGGGACGAGTACAACCCTGACGCGCTGCAGGCCGACGTCACGCATGTCGAAGACCTTGGCACCTACAAGATCATGACCCTCAACCTCGACGGCGCGCCGTTGAAGGTGCGCCTGGCCGAAGACAAACCGGTGCCTCAGGGCAGCGCCTCGATCAGCTTTCCGGCGCAGTGGCTGATGGTCTACGCCGATGACTACCTGCTGGAGGTGCAGCCATGAACAAGGTGCAGAACAACAAGGCCTGGTGGCTGGTGTTGCCGGTGTTCCTGTTGGTGGCGTTCAGTGCGGTGATCCCGATGATGACCGTGGTCAACTACTCGGTGCAGGACATCTTCGACCAGTCCAGCCGCTACTTTGTCGGCGCCGACTGGTACAAGCAGGTGCTGCTCGACCCGCGCTTGCATGACTCCTTGCTGCGCCAGTTCATCTACTCGGCCTGCGTGCTGCTGATCGAAATCCCGCTGGGTATCGCCATTGCCCTGACCATGCCGACCAAGGGTCGCTGGTCGTCGCTGGTGCTGATCATTCTGGCGATTCCGCTGCTGATTCCGTGGAACGTGGTGGGCACCATCTGGCAGATCTTCGGCCGTGCCGACATCGGTTTACTCGGTTCAACCCTCAACGCCATGGGCATCAACTACAACTACGCGGCCAACACCATGGACGCCTGGGTCACGGTGCTGGTGATGGACGTGTGGCACTGGACTTCACTGGTGGCGTTGCTGTGTTACTCGGGGCTGCGCGCGATCCCGGACGTGTACTACCAGGCCGCGCGAATAGACCGTGCATCGGCCTGGGCGGTGTTCCGGCATATCCAGTTGCCGAAGATGAAAAGCGTGCTGCTGATCGCGGTGATGCTGCGGTTCATGGACAGCTTCATGATCTACACCGAGCCCTTCGTCCTCACCGGCGGCGGACCGGGAAATGCCACCACCTTCCTCAGTCAGACCCTGACCCAGATGGCTGTCGGCCAATTCGACCTGGGCCCGGCGGCGGCGTTCTCGCTGGTGTACTTCCTGATCATCCTGTTGGTGTCCTGGCTGTTCTACACCGCCATGACCCACTCCGACGCCAACCGCTGAGGCCGCCAACATGAGCAAACGCAAGGTCATACCGCTGCTGATCTACGTCCTTTTCCTGCTGGTGCCGATCTACTGGCTGCTGAACATGTCCTTCAAGAGCAACACCGAAATCCTCGGCGGGCTGACCCTGTTTCCGCAGGCTTTCACCCTGGCCAACTACAAGGTGATCTTCACCGACCCGAGCTGGTACACCGGCTATATCAATTCGCTGTATTACGTGAGCCTGAACACGGTGATTTCCCTGAGTGTGGCGCTGCCGGCAGCCTACGCCTTCTCACGCTACCGTTTCCTGGGCGACAAGCACCTGTTCTTCTGGCTGCTGACCAACCGCATGGCACCGCCGGCGGTGTTTTTGCTGCCGTTTTTCCAGCTGTATTCGTCCATCGGCCTGTTCGACACACACATCGCCGTGGCCCTGGCGCATTGCCTGTTCAATGTGCCGTTGGCGGTGTGGATTCTGGAAGGCTTCATGTCCGGCGTGCCCAAGGAAATCGACGAAACCGCCTACATCGACGGCTATAGCTTTCCCAAGTTTTTCGTGAAGATTTTTATCCCGCTGATCGGCTCCGGCATCGGGGTAACCGCGTTTTTCTGCTTCATGTTTTCCTGGGTCGAGCTGTTGCTGGCGCGCACGCTGACCTCGGTCAACGCCAAGCCCATCGCGGCGGTGATGACCCGCACGGTCTCGGCCTCGGGTATCGATTGGGGCGTGCTGGCGGCGGCGGGGGTGTTGACCATCCTGCCCGGCATGCTGGTGATCTGGTTTGTTCGCAACCACGTGGCCAAGGGCTTTGCCCTGGGCCGGGTCTGAGGAGTCGATGATGGAATGGATGGCCTGGACCACTCCCACCGCGTTGTTCTTTGCGGCCATCGGCGTGCTGCTGGTGGGCATGACCACCTGGGAACTGCGTTCGCCGAGCATCCCTCGGCGCGGTTTTTTACCGATCAGCACCACCCGTGGTGATCGCCTGTTTATCGGTCTTCTCGGCAGCGCCTACCTGCATTTACTGGTGATCGGCGTTACCGACTGGAGCATCTGGGTGGCGTCCGCGCTGTCCCTGGTATGGCTGTTGAGTGTGATGCGTTGGGGCTAGTGCCCTTGTGAATAAACCACCAGGAGGTCTCTATGTTGAATAAAAACAATAAGCTGCGACATAGCATTTCATTGGCCGGCGTACTGGCCCTCAGCGGTTTGAGCGCCACGGCCTGGGCCGATGCGTACGAAGACGCGGCGAAAAAATGGATCGGCAGCGAGTTCAAACCGTCCACCCTCACCCAAGACCAGCAGCTCGAAGAGTTGAAGTGGTTTATCAAGGCGGCAGAACCGTTTCGTGGGATGAAGATCAACGTGGTGTCGGAAACCCTCACCACCCACGAGTACGAATCCAAGGTGCTGGCCAAGGCCTTCAGCGAAATCACCGGCATCAAGCTGACCCACGACCTGCTGCAGGAAGGCGACGTGGTGGAAAAGCTGCAAACCCAGATGCAGTCCGACAAGAACATCTATGACGGCTGGGTCAACGATTCCGACTTGATCGGCACGCACTTTCGCTATGGCAAGACCGAGTCGATCACCGACCTGATGGCCAACGAAGGCAAGGACTTCACCTCGCCGACCCTGGACATCAAGGACTTTATCGGCCTTTCGTTCACCACCGCGCCGGACGGCAAAGTCTACCAACTGCCCGACCAGCAATTCGCCAACCTCTACTGGTTCCGCGCGGACTGGTTCGAGCGGCCGGAGCTGAAAGCCAAGTTCAAGGAAAAATACGGCTACGACCTCGGCGTCCCGGTGAACTGGTCGGCCTATGAAGACATCGCCAAATTCTTCAGCGAAGACGTCAAGGAAATCGACGGCAAACGTATTTATGGGCACATGGACTACGGCAAAAAAGACCCGTCACTGGGCTGGCGCTTCACCGATGCCTGGTTCTCCATGGCCGGCGGCGGCGACAAGGGCCTGCCCAACGGCTTGCCGGTGGACGAGTGGGGCATTCGCGTGGAGGACTGCCACCCGGTGGGCTCCAGCGTGACCCGCGGCGGCGACACCAACGGCCCGGCCGCGGTGTACGCAACGCAGAAATACGTGGACTGGATGAAAGCCTACGCGCCACCGGAAGCGGCGGGCATGACCTTCTCCGAATCCGGCCCGGTGCCGTCCCAGGGCAACATCGCCCAGCAGATCTTCTGGTACACCGCGTTTACCGCCGACATGACCAAGCCGGGCCTGCCGGTGGTGAATGCCGACGGCACGCCGAAATGGCGCATGGCGCCATCGCCGGTCGGGCCTTATTGGGAAAAGGGCATGAAGAAGGGCTATCAGGACGTGGGCTCCTGGACTTTCCTCAAGTCGACGCCTGAGAAGCAGAAACTCGCGGCCTGGCTCTACGCGCAGTTCGTGACCTCGAAAACCGTCTCGCTGAAGAAAACCATCGTTGGCCTGACGCCGATTCGTGAGTCCGACATCAACTCCCAGGCCATGACCGACCTGGCGCCCAAACTCGGTGGTCTGGTGGAGTTCTACCGCAGCCCGGCACGGGTCGAGTGGACCCCGACCGGCACCAACGTGCCGGACTACCCACGCCTGGCGCAACTGTGGTGGAGCAACATCGCCGCCGCCGCCAGCGGCGAGAAAACCCCGCAGCAGGCGCTGGACAACCTGGCCAAGGAGCAGGACGCGATCATGACGCGCCTGGAACGCTCCAACGTGCAGCCAATATGCGGCCCGAAAATGAACCCCGAGCGTGATGCCCAATACTGGTTCGACCAACCCGGCGCGCCAAAGCCGAAACTGGCCAATGAGAAACCCAAAGGCGAAACCGTGAGCTACAACGACCTGCTCAAGTCGTGGGAGGCAGCGCGTAAGTAACAGTATCTGTGGCAAGCGGGCTTACTGTGGCGAGCGGGCTTGCCCCGCGTTGGGTTGCGAAGCAGCCCCAAAACCTGACGACCGAATGCTGTCTGGGTGAACTCGGCGTCTTTTATGGGGCTGCTTCGCAGCCCAACGCGGGGCAAGCCCGCTCGCCACAACAAACCCGCTCGCCCCAATGGGCCGCTCAGCCCACAGGTTTTGTGTCTACTGCCCCCCCTTTTTTCGCCGCCAAAATCCGCGCCGTGTCCCGCGCGGGCGGCAGCCCTAACACCCGCGCATAGTCGCGGCTGAACTGGGTCGCGCTTTCGTATCCGGTTCGGCAAAATCCTGGCGAATCCATTGGCTGGCCTGGCTGACGCGCGCCATGGCAGTGTCCCGCGCGGCGATGTCGGGCAACATCCAGCCATGGGGGCCTTGCAGTACGAGGAAGAGAATCTCCCGTTCGTACGCAGCCAACGTAGTCGTAAAGCCTGGAGTTGGTGTACAAGAACTGGCAGCACGTTTGATAGCCCCTGGCATCTGTCGAGTGGTGCCGAATAACCGCTGATCCGCAGCCATGCAATGCCGATTGAATTTTCCCCACAGCCAGATGCTCTGCACTTTAGAAGCGCGCGTTTTGAGCGCTCTTGCGGGGCTTTCTGGTGAGAAAGCCGAGTTGTATCGGACTTTGTGGAAACTGCCATCATGACGCTTCTTACAGCGCTGTCGGGCCAACCGGCCACCCTGACTGACTCGGCCGACGGCCGCCATCAACGCGTGTACCAGCAGCTGTACAACGAGACGGAGGGTTGCGAGGCGCTGGCACGGGAATTCTTGCTGGCGCAATTGGCCCAGGTGCAGGACGTGCCCTGCGAATTGCCCGACACGCCCGAACAACTGCCCGCGTGGGTCGAGCAGCGCTGCGCCGCCGTGGCCCGCGATTACGCCGACTACCTGGAACAACGCCAGCAGGGTCAGCCACGGCGCTACTTCCAGAACAAGGCCCACGCCTTGTACGTGTTGCAATGCCTGGCGCCGACCAAACAGGTCGATGGCGCCTGGCTGTACGGTTTACTGCGCTATTGGCAGGACCAGCGCTTCGATGGGCTGCTGACCACCTACCTCGAAGAACTGGGCGACGGCGAAGCGGCGCAAAACCATGTGGTGATCTATCGCAAGCTGCTCAGCGAGCACGATGCCGACAGCGAAGCCGGCCTCAATGATGACGACTACCTGCAAGGCGCCTTGCAACTGGCGCTGGGCCTGTGTTCCGAGGAGTTTCTGCCGGAAGTGATCGGCTACAACCTGGGCTATGAGCAATTACCCCTGCACCTGCTGATCACCTCGTACGAGCTGAGCGAGCTGGGCATCGATCCCTATTACTTCACCCTCCACGTCACCATCGACAACGCCAGCAGCGGCCATGCCTGCAAGGCCGCGCAAGCGGTGTTGAACCTGCTGCCGCTGGGCGAGGGCAGGGAGCAGTTCTACCGCCGCGTGGCCCGCGGTTATCAGCTCAATGACCTCGGGCCGGGCACCACGGCCGTGATCGAGCGCTTCAACCTGCAGGAGCAAGTCGTGGCCATGCTTGAGCGTAAGCGCACGTACGGTCAGCACATGCATTCCGATTACTGCCGCTTCGGGGGCAAAACCGTCAATCAATGGCTGGCAGAGCCTGGGCAGATCGCTGAGTTCCTGCAGGCGCTGCAAGACAAAGGCTGGATCAAGCGCAACCAGGACCCTGCCGACAGCCGCTTCTGGCAACTGATCGAGGGCGCCGGTGCAGCGATGTTCGGCGTGTTCAGCGGCGCTGAAAAGCAGCTGCTGCACGACTGGATTGCCGGTGACTGGGTCAGCGGCGAGCGCGTGCGGCCTGCACGGCCGGGGCGCGGCAGCCGTTTCTCCCGGGAGCAGCATCGCCCGGCCGATCCGGACACCCAGGCGTTGGTTGAGTCGCTGTGCAAACTGGCCGATGAACAGCAGCTCGATGCGCTGATCCCGTGGATGTCGGCGCGGCGCCATTGCGCCCCGGCCGGGCTTTACGCGACGCGGCGCTTTATCCAACTGCGCGCGCGTCTGCGCTGAGGAGTGTGGTTCATGTCTGCACAGCAGCTCGTCGATCGCACCCTGTTGAACCTGGGCCGCGGATTGAAGGAGAACGGCTACCGGTTTATCACGCCGACGCCCCTGACCCATGAACGGGTGTGCCAGCGCCTGGCAACACCGCTGGCGATGACGATGCGCGATGTGTTCGGCTGGTCGCTGCCATTTGATAACGCGTTGTTGCCTGAGGCCTTTCGCGAAGAATTGCAGCAAGCGCAGGTGATCGAAAAACACGACGCCTTATGGCGCAGCACCGTGCGCTGGTCGAGCCTGGACGAGTTGCTGTTCGCCCACTCGCCGTACCCGACCACCCAGGCTGATGCGGTGTTTTTCGGCCCCGACAGCTACCGGTTTGCCCACGTGATCCAAGCCCATCTGCAACAGCGTTTCGACCCTGTGCGGCGGGCGGTGGACATCGGTTGCGGCGCGGGTGTCGGTGCATTGGTCATCGCCCGCGCCCGGCCTGAGGCTGACGTGCTGGCGGTGGACATCAACCCCCGCGCCCTGCGCATGACCGCGGTGAATGCCGAACTGGCGGGCCTGGCGAATGTCAGCGCGTACCACAGCGACATACTGGCCAGCGTCGACGGCGAATTCGACCTGATCGTTGCCAACCCGCCCTATATGAATGACCAGCACCAGCGCGCCTACCGCCATGGTGGCGGTGCCTTGGGGGCGCAGTTGTCGGTGCGTATCGTCAGCGAATCCCGCGAGCGCCTGGCCCTGGGCGGCAGCCTGGTGCTCTACACGGGCGTGGCGATGGTGGCCGGCGCCGATGCCTTTCTGGAGGCGATCAAACCGCTGGTGGCCAGTGCTGACTACGGCTGGACCTACCGCGAAATCGACCCTGACGTCTTTGGCGAAGAGCTTGAAAAACCCGGCTATGAGGGCGTCGAGCGGATCGCCGTGGTGGCGCTCACCGTCACCCGACTGCGCTGAGCTTGGCGCGCATCAGCGGCGACCACTGATCGGCTGTGGCCCTACCTCGACGGAACGCTCGCAGGTGTCGCGCCCCTTAATCAATAAGCCTTTCAACACCTTCTCAACAACAGGAGTGCAGAGCATGCGAGCGATGACTTTCCAGGGCGCGCACAAAGTGCAGGTCGATACGGTGCCCGATCCGATCATTGAGCAACCCGACGACATTATTTTGCGCGTCACCGCCACCGCCATTTGCGGCTCGGACTTGCACCTGTACCGCGGCAAGATCCCGACCGTCGAGCACGGCGACATCTTCGGCCACGAGTTCATGGGCATCGTTGAGGAAACCGGGCCGGCGGTGACGGCCGTGCAGCGCGGCGACCGCGTGGTGATCCCGTTCGTGATTGCCTGTGGCGACTGCTTCTTCTGCCAACTGCAACAATTTGCCGCCTGCGAAACCACCAACGACGGGCGCGGCGCGATCCTGAATAAAAAGGCGATCCCGCCGGGGGCCGCGTTGTTCGGCTACAGCCGTCTGTATGGCGGCATTCCCGGCGGCCAGGCCGAGCTGGTGCGGGTGCCGAAAGCCAATACCGGGCCATTCAAGGTGCCTGGGTCGCTGGCGGATGAAAAGGTGCTGTTCCTCTCGGACATCCTGCCCACGGCCTGGCAGGCGGTGACCAACGCCGGCATCGGCAAGGGCTCCAGCGTTGCGATCTACGGCGCCGGCCCGGTCGGCCTGCTCAGCGCGGCGTGCGCGCAGATGCTTGGCGCCGAGCAGATCTTCATGGTCGATGACCATCCCTATCGCTTGGCCTACGCGCAAAAAATGTACGGGGTGATCCCGATCAACTTCGAAGAAGATGACGACCCCGCCGACACCATCATTCGCCAGACCGCCGGCATGCGCGGGGTCGATGGCGTGGTGGACGCAGTGGGGTTCGAAGCCAAGGGCAGCACCACCGAGACCATCCTTACCACGCTCAAGATCGAAGGCAGCAGCGGCAAGGCCCTGCGCCAGTGCATCGCTGCCGTGCGCCGTGGCGGGGTGGTCAGCGTGGCCGGGGTGTATGCCGGGTTTATTCACGGGTTCATGTTTGGCGACGCGTTCGACAAGGGGCTGACGTTCAAGATGGGCCAGACCCATGTGCAGCGCTTCCTGCCGCAGTTGCTTGAGCACATCGAGCTGGGGCATCTGAACCCCGAGGCGATCGTCACGCATCGGTTGTCGCTGGAGCAGGCTGCGCGCGGCTATGAGTTGTTTGACAAGGCCGAGGAGGAGTGCCGCAAGGTGATCCTGCTGCCGGGCATGGATGAGCGGCCGATTGTCGAACCGCTGGAAGAAGTGACGCCCGATTTACGCCTGCAGGGCGTTCCAGGCTTCTAAACCGAACGCAGCGCAAACCGGGAGGGGGCAAGCCCCTCCCGCATTCACGTCAGGCTGCCGCCTGCGGTTGGATCTGCAGCACGCCGTCCACGTCCTTGACCAGGCCACTGGCCACAAACAACGGCGCCACGCGCTTGTGCAACTGCGGCTCGACGAACTCCTTGACCGTGTCCAGCGCCAGCTCGCCACTGAGCGGCAGCTCGGCCTTGGTGTACGACAGCCAGGCTTTTTTCAGCATCGTCAGCACATCACTGCCCGCGGTCGAGGCAAAGCGGCGGTGGCTGGGTTTGCCGTCGAAGTTGAAGTTGTGCTGGTACGCGTAGCCGGTTTCGTCACCGTTGCTGGTGGCGCAGCGTACGCAGGTGCATGGGCCGTCGCCGAACGCGCTGCGCAGGTAGGCGTTGAAGTCCACCACGGGCTTGAGTGACAGGCGCTTATCCACCTCGAACAGGTCCCCGGTCATTTTATCGTCAGTGTTCAACGTCCATTTCCTCGCAGGTCGGCAGGTGCATTTCAAAGCGCGGCACAATACCAGCCGAGCGGCGCCCATGGGGATTTTTTGCGCGAAAGGTACTCGCTTCAGGGTCGACGTCCATTCGCCAATAGCCTTGTTAGCGTTTCCCCAATCGACCCCCGTCGATGGCGACGCAGCGCAAACGCGTAGAACCCTGGAAAACCTCGACCGCGTGCTGGCAGGTTTTGGTGCCGGACGCTCGAACATCGCCGCCGTTCAGCGATGCTGATTTATTGCATAAGAATAGAGCTATATATTCTTTTCGTGTCTTAAAAAACGCCGCTAGGCTTCATCACCTTCCCGAAAACGCGGCAGATTCCCCCATGACTTTCAAGCGTTCCTCCCTGACCTTATTGGTTGCGTCGCTGGCCGCTGCTGGCAGCTTGCTCAGCCCCGGTGCCCAGGCCGAAGGCAAAATCAGCATCGCCCAGCAGTTCGGCATCGGCTACCTGATCCTCGACGTGGTGCGCGACCAGCACTTGATCGAGAAACACGGCAAGGAGCAGGGCCTGGATATCAAGGTGGAATGGAACAGCATCTCCGGCGCCACGGCGATGAATGAATCGCTGCTGGCGGGTGCGCTGGACGTGGTCTCGGCCGGTGTGCCGCCGATGCTGACCCTGTGGGACCGCACCAAGGGCAAGCAGAACGTCAAGGCCATCGCCTCCCTCGGCTCGATGCCCAATTACCTGCTGACCAACAACCCTAACGTGAAGACCCTCAAGGACTTCACCGAGAAAGACCGCATCGCCGTGCCCGCTGCCGGTGTGGGGTTTCAGTCGCGCACTTTGCAGATCGAAACCGCCAAGCAGTTTGGCGATGCGAACTACAAGAAATTCGACGATATATCCATCAGCCTGGCTCACCCTGACGCCACGGCGGCGTTGATTGCCGGTGGTTCGGAGATTAACTCGCACTTCTCCAGCCCGCCGTTCCAGTACCAGGAGTTGATCAACCCTAACGTGCACAAGGTGCTCAGTTCCTACGACATCCTTGGCGGGCAGGCTACGTTCAACGTGCTTTACACCACTGAGAAATTCCACGACGAGAACCCCAAGACCTATAAGGCGTTTTACGACGCGCTGGCTGAGGCCGAGACGATCATCAAGGCCGATAAGCCGGCCGCGGCGAAGGCGTATATCCGTGTGGAGCAATCCAAGCTGCCGTTGGACCTGGTGGAGAAAATTGTCCAGGACCCGGAGATCGATTTCACCATCGTGCCGCAGCGGACCTATATCTATGCCGAGAAATTGCAGGAGCTGGGGGTGTTGAAGAACAAGGCGGCGAGTTGGAAGGATTACTTCTTTGAAGAGGCTCATGGTGGGGAGGGGAGTTGAGTGGCCATTCGGGTGAATCGGTGGCGTCATGGGGGTAGGGCGGGGTACATATCCATTTCTGCGGTAACGGCTACTGGCGGCCCACGCTCCAAAGCCTGCGTGAGGGCACACCGAGCCTAAGCGAGGTGCCGAGTGGTGGGGCAAGAGCCTTTTGGTTACTTTTGGGCTCTTTTCAAAAGTGACCCGCTGTAAGAGCGGAACCCATACCCGCCATCACCCAAATAACGGATATGTACTCAATAACCCACCCCCAACATCACCGAAAAAACTCCCCAGGTGTCGCATCAAACTGCTGCCGAAACGCCGCAATAAATGCCGAAGTCGATTCATACCCACACCCCAGCGCCACATCCGTAACCCGCTCCCCCTGCTCCAGGGCCGGCAACGCACTCAGCAACCGCAACCGCTGACGCCAAGCGCGAAACGTCAGCCCGGTATCACTCAAAAACAACCGACTCAACGTCTTCTCACTCACCCCCAGCCTGCGCCCCCAATCCCCCAAGGTCGTCTGCTGCTCCGGATGCAGGTTCAAGCTGCGATAAACCTGACGCAACCGCGGGTCCAGGGGCAAAGGCAGCATCAAATCCACCTGCGGCGCAGCGGCCAACTGGTCGAGCACCACCTGGGCCAGGCGCCCATCCGGCCCGTCCTCGGCATATTCCACCGGCAACTCACTGAAACTGCGGATCAACTCGCGCAACAAACTGCTCACCTCCAACACCTGACACCGCTCGGCCGCCCAGGCGGTAACGCTGCAATCCAGGTACAGGCTGCGCATTTCCGTGTGCGGCGAACTGAACACCCGATGCGGCACGCCCGCCGGGATCCACACCGCGCGCTGGGGCGGGGCGACGAAGCGGCCGACGCTGGTCTGGATCTCCAGCACCCCGGATATCGCGTAGGACAACTGCACCCACGGGTGGCTGTGCTGGCGGGTCAGCGCGCGATTGGGCAGCGACTCCGTGCGCCCATACACGGGCCGCGGCAGGCTGGAAAGCCCGGGTACACTGCGCCGGACGGTCTTGTCATGTCCTTTAGGCGGCATTTACTGGCTCATTGGCGTTAGTCGGTAACAAGCCGTTACGTTAGAGTCGCATCGATGCTCTTGGCAACCCCTGGAAGATTTGCTTATGACCCGTCCACGTTTTCTGCCTGACAACTTCACCCTGACCCTGATTGCCACGGTGATTCTCGCTTCCCTGCTGCCCGCCAGCGGCCAGACCGCCGTGGCCTTTGGCTGGGTGACCAACCTGGCCATTGCGCTGCTGTTTTTCCTGCACGGCGCCAAGCTGTCGCGCCAGGCCATCGTCGCCGGTGCCGGGCACTGGCGCCTGCACCTGCTGGTGTTCAGCCTGACCTTTGTGCTGTTCCCCTTGCTGGGCCTGGCGCTCAAGCCGGTGCTGTCGCCGCTGATCGGCAAAGACCTGTACATGGGCATGCTCTACCTGTGCGCCTTGCCGGCCACGGTGCAGTCGGCGATTGCCTTTACGTCGCTTGCGCGCGGCAACATTCCGGCGGCGATCTGCAGTGCGGCGGCCTCCAGCCTGTTCGGCATCTTCCTCACGCCGCTGCTGGTGACGCTGCTGCTCAACGTGCACGGCGACGCGGGCTCCACCGTCGACGCGATCCTGAAAATCAGCGTGCAATTGCTGTTGCCGTTTATCGCCGGGCAAATCGCTCGTCGCTGGATCGGCGATTGGGTCGGCCGGAATAAGTCCTGGCTGAAGTTCGTCGATCAGGGCTCGATCCTGCTGGTGGTTTACGGCGCGTTCAGCGAAGCGGTCAACGAAGGCATCTGGCACAAGATCCCGCTGTGGGAGTTGGGCGGCCTGGTGGTGGCGTGCTGTGTGTTGCTGGCCCTGGTACTGGTGGCGTCCACCGTGCTGGGCAAGGCCTTTGGCTTTAACCAAGAAGACCGCATCACCATCTTGTTCTGCGGCTCGAAGAAAAGCCTCGCCACTGGCGTGCCAATGGCGCAAGTGCTGTTCGCCGGCGCGACCATGGGCGTGTTGATCCTGCCGCTGATGCTGTTTCACCAGATCCAGTTGATGGTGTGCGCGGCGCTGGCGCAGCGCTACGCCAAGCGGCCGGAAAGCATCCCCGAGCTGATGGGGCAGGTGGATCCGTGATCCAGATCACACCCTAGGCCGAATCACCTCAAGTTAACGCCCGGCCAGACGACTTCCTGGGTAAGAGCCCAATAAGGAGTGTCGGCATGAGCGTTAAAGGTATTTCGGTGTTTGCAGGCCTGTTTTGCCTATGGGCCAGTGCCTGTGGCGCGGCACAGACCGTGGGGCAGGGCACTATCCAGTTCACCGGCGCAATCGTTGAGCCTGGGTGTGCGACAAATGCGCGCAGCGGCGCGGTGATGGAGTTGACCGGCTGCGCCAGTTTTAACCGCGGCAGCCGCTTCGAGGTGCGCCGTCTGGCGCCGGTGGCCAGCGTCGATGCGGCCCGGGTGAAGCTGGTTGCCGACAGTGGCGCCGGGCGTTATTACGACCAGCGCTACCTGCTGGTGGACAGCGCCGGCACACCGATTGTGTCGGGCAACTACGTGATCACCATGACCTTGCCCTGAACCTCAGAGCGACGATCCGCGCCAACAGCGCGGCGAGAAACCTATAGAATGCTCGGCGGCGGCGCTGTTCTGCGTGGCCGTTGGATCATCGCCAGAGTACCTCGCCCGCCAATGAGCATTTCAGCCGCAACCCCCCAAGCCAACTGGCAACCGGTCATCGCCCTTGCTTTGGCCGCGTTTGTGTTCAATACCACCGAATTCGTACCGGTCGGCCTGCTCAGCGCCATCGGCGCCAGCTTCGACATGCCCATCGCCAGCGTCGGCCTGATGCTCACCATCTATGCCTGGATCGTGTCGCTGACGTCGCTGCCGGTGATGCTGCTGACGCGTAACGTCGAACGGCGCAAGTTGCTGATCGTGTTGTTCGGCTTGTTTATCGCCAGCCATATTCTCTCCAGCGTCGCCACCAGCTTCGGCCTGCTGATGGTCAGTCGCATCGGCATCGCCTTGTCCCACGCGTTGTTCTGGTCGATCACCGCCTCCCTGGCCGTGCGCCTGGCGCCGGAGGGCAAGCAGGTGCAAGCCCTCGGCCTGCTGGCCACCGGCACGTCACTGGCGATGGTCCTGGGCATTCCGCTGGGCCGCCTGCTCGGCGAAGCGATGGGCTGGCGCACCACGTTTCTGGTGATCGCCGCCTTTGCCGCGGCCCTGGTGTTCTGGCTGGCGCGCACCTTGCCGCTGCTGCCGAGCCAAAACTCCGGCTCGCTGCGCAGCCTGCCGTTGCTGTTCAAGCGCCCGGCGCTGGTGGCGCTGTACGTGCTCACCGCCATGGTGGTGACCGCGCAATTCACCGCCTACAGCTACATCGAACCCTTCGTCGAAGGCGTCGCCGGCCTGAGCGGCAACGTGGTGACCCTGTTCCTGCTGGTGTTCGGCGGCGCGGGCATCATCGGCTCGCTGCTGTTCAGCCTGGTGCACCGTTTCAACCCGCACCTGTTCGTGGTCAGTGCGGTGTTCCTGCTTGCTGCGTGCCTGGCGCTGATGCTGCCCTTGAGCGGCGCCGAGTCCTACCTCGTCGGCCTGAGTGTGTTCTGGGGCATGGCGATCATGGGCTTTGGCCTGGCCATGCAATCCAAAGTGCTGGTGCTGGCACCCGACGCCACGGATGTGGCCATGGCGATGTTCTCCGGTATCTACAACATCGGCATCGGCGGCGGCGCCCTGATGGGCAGCTGGGTCGGCAGCCACTTCGGCTTCGCCTGGATCGGCGCGGCGGGCGGGCTGCTCGCGGCGGTGGCGCTGATCGGCTACTGCCTGGCGATTCACCGGTACGGGCAGGGCGTGGCGCGTAGCAACTGATGCGTTGGTCACTGATGACTTGAAAAAGTCAAAGGATTGAACCCGTGAGACACCTCGTCGCCTATATGGATGCCGTGGATCAGTCTAAAAACGTGCATTGATCCGTCAACCCGGCCCGCAGCACCGGCCCTGCGCTATTTGCCGGCGGCGAATACCTGTCGCAGCGCTGGCTGTTCTGGCTGGCGCTGATCGTCGGCGCACTACTCGGTGCGCTGGCCGCCCGTGCGTTGGGTGAACGCGACTGAACGGTGCTCGGTGTCGAAGAACTTTTTCGCCGGCGGCGGGCCTATCTATAACGCCGCCGTTTGCCCATTTTCTTCGGAGCCCATCGCCGATGTCACGTTCATTGCTCAAACCCGCACTCTTCACCGGTATTTGCACCCTGATGCTCAGCCTTTCAAGCCAGGCCGCCAGCTTTGATTGCGCCAAGGCCAAGGCCGCTGACGAAATTGCCATCTGCGCCAACCGCAGCCTGAATGACCAGGACGTCACGATGGCGTTGCTCTACGACCTGAACAAGCACTTCATGGCCATGGGCGGGCGCGGCTCATTGATGGACGGGCAGGCGGACTGGCTCAAGCAGCGGCGCGCGTGTGGCGCGCGGCTGAGCTGCTTGAGTGATGCCTACACCCAACGCATCGGCATGTTGCGCGGGTTTATTGATGAGCGGGTGATGACGAAAGGGCCGTTCTGAATCACGTCGAACACACAGCCTTTGAAGGATTGCCGTGGCGAGGGCGCAGGCTCTCTCGTCACAGCAATCGGGCGTCCTGTTACAACGCCGCCAGTACCGCCTCCAACTTCTCCTGATCGCGCGCAAACTGCCGAATACCTTCGGCGAGTTTTTCCGTTGCCATCGCATCTTCATTCGACGCCCAGCGGAACTGCGCTTCGGTCAGTTGCTGACGCACTTCACCTTCAGCGCCCGGCACCAGTTTGCGTTCCAGCGTGCCGTTGTCTTCATCGAGTTGGTGCAGCAGGTCCGGGCTGATGGTCAGGCGGTCACAACCTGCCAGTTGCTCGATCTGGCTAAGCGTGCGAAAGCTTGCGCCCATGACCACGGTCGGGATGGCGTTGGCCTTGTAGTAATTGTAGATGCGGGTGACCGATTGCACGCCCGGGTCTTCGGCGCCGGTGTAATCCAGGCCTGTGCTTTTGCGGTACCAGTCGTAGATGCGGCCTACGAATGGCGAGATCAAAAACACCCCGGCATCAGCGCACGCCACGGCCTGGGCGAAGGAGAACAGCAGCGTGAGGTTGGTCTGGATGCCGGCTTTTTCCAGACGTTCGGCAGTGCGGATGCCTTCCCAGGTGGACGCCAGCTTGATCAGCACGCGCTCGCGACCGATACCGGCCTGGTCGTACAGGGCGATCAGCTGGTTGGCCTTGGCCCACAGCGCGTCTTCGTCAAAGGACAACCGCGCGTCGACTTCGGTCGAGATGCGCCCGGGAATCACCTTGAGAATGCCCGCACCGACCGACACGGCGAAGTGATCGCAGGCCAGGCCCACGTCGCCCTTGGACAGGCTCACGGCAGTGCGCAGCAGCTCGGCGTATTCCGGGATGGCGGCGGCTTTGAGCAGTAACGACGGGTTGGTGGTGGCGTCGACCGGACGCAGGCGGCTGATGGCTTCCAGGTCGCCGGTGTCGCAGACCACGGTGGTGAATTGCTTGAGTTGTTCGAGCTTGGACGTCATGAGCGGCGGTCTCCAGGAAGTGGGATGTGGCGCAGCGCTGGGCGGCACGGGACACCCGTTGTACCACTTCCCGGGCGGCTTGTTTACCCGCGCGCCATGCCTTTACGCCTCTGGGAAGCCGACTTTCTGCGGCCAGCGATTCTGGAAAACCTGCACATCCAGTTGTTTGAACAACCCTCCATGTGTAAACGGTTCGGCCGCCAGCCACGCGCGCACATGGGCCTCATCGTCAAAATGAAACTTCTCACGGCTTCCAGGTCTGCACATCCTGCGCATCCACCGCCTTGGGCAACAAGCCGGCCTTGAAGAAGGCATCCGCGATCTTCTGCTGCTCACCCAACTGTTCGACCGTGACCGCTTGCACCTCATAACTGCGGTGCGCGTTGGCGGCTTCCACCGTGGCCACATCCAGGTTGCCCCACAGTGGGCCGAGTACTTTCGCCGCGTCCTGCGGGTTGGTTTTTACCCATTGACCGGCTTTTTCCAATTGCTCATACACCCGTTTCAAGACCTCGGGATGCGCCTTGGCGTAAGGCGTGCCGGTCAGGTAATAGCGCTTGTAACTGGCAAGGCCTGCGCCGTCGGCCAGGGTGCGGGTCGGCAGTTGACGCTGCACGCTGGTGAGGAACGGTTCCCAGGTGACCCAGGCGTCAACCTTGTTGTTCTCAAAGGCCGCGCGACCATCGGCCGGCGACAGATAGGCCGGCTCGATATCCGAGAACGCCAGGCCGGCTTTGGCCAGTGCGGCGATGAGCAAGTAGTGAGTGCCGGCGGCCTTGGTCACCGCGATTTTCTTGCCTTTCAAATCTGCCAACTGCTGGATCGGCGAGTCCTTGCGCACCACGATGGCCTGGGCTGAAGGCGAGGGCGCCTCTTGGGCGAAGTAGGTGAGTTTGGCCTGGGCGGCCTGAGCGAAGATCGGCACGGTGTCAGCCACGTCGGCGCTGATGTCCACGTTGCCCACGTTCAATGCTTCGAGCAGCGGCAGGCCGCTGGGGAATTCATGCCAGCTCACGTCGATGTTGTCGGCCTTGAGGGCTTTTTCAAGCGTGCCCTGGGTTTTCAGCAGGGTGATCAGGGTCGAGGATTTCTGGTAACCGATGCGCACGGTTTCCTGAGCCTCGGCGCTCACCGCAACCGAAAAAGCCAATAGCCCGAGGACAACGGCGAGGGGACGACGAATAGACATGGCGCGCTCGATCTTCAGCGAAATAAGGCCAAGCTTAAAGTTCTAAAAAGCGTTCGATAAATACTCTTTCGGTCTGAGCTTAGGGCGCTTTTCACGCGTTTCGACGAATTGGGCATAACCATAGAATTATAGGGTTCTTTCATAATTACACGTCGTTAATATAATCAAGTTCGCTTGTCTGCCAGGTCTTATGTGGTCTTTTTGCATAAGCAGCTTCCTTCAACTCACCTATGCCAAGGCCTTCCATGACGTTGAAACAACTCATTCTCGCCGCCAGCCTGCTGTTTGCCGCAGCGGCGGCCCACGCCGAGCAGACCCTGGACATCAGCTACCAGCGCTCGTCGACGCTGTGGATCCTGCTCAAGCAAAATGGCCAGCTCGAACAGCGCCTCAAGCCCTTGGGGTTCACCGTCAATTGGCATGAATTCAGCACCGGCCTGCTCAGTTCCTTGAACGCCGGCAGTGTCGATTTGCACGCGGACGTGGCTGACGCCTTTGCGCTGTTCACCCAGGCCGCCGATGCGCCGCTGACGTATTACGCCCAGGAAAACTCGTCGCCCGGCGCCCAGGCGATCATCGTCCAGGACGCATCCCCGATCCACAGCATCGCCGACCTCAAGGGCAAGACCGTTGCCGTGTCCAAGGGCTCGGGCAGCAACTTTCTGCTGATCTCGGCGCTGCACAAGGCCGGCCTGACGCTGGCCGATATCACCCCGCGTTACCTTGAGGCACCCGACGGTGGCGCGGCGTTTTCAAATGGCAGCGTGGATGCCTGGGTGATCTGGGACCCGTTCTTCGCCACCCAGCAGCTTGAGCATCACGTGCGTGTGATCGCCGATGGCAACGACGGGCTGGCCAACTACAACCGCTTCTACCTGGCGACCACACAATTTGCCAAGGCGCACCCGGAGGTGCTGCAAATCACCTTCGATACCCTGCGCGAAACCGGCCAATGGGTCAAAGACCATCCCAGGCAAGCCGCTGACATCCTTGCGCCGCTGTGGGGCAACATCCCACCGGCCACGGTGGAGCGCGCCAATAGCCGACGCAGCTACGACATCATCCCGGTCAAGGTGCAAAACCTTGCCGAACAGCAACGCATCGCCGACGCCTACTACGCCGCCAAGCTGATTCCCAAGCCGCTGAACGTTTCCGATATCACCGTGTGGACCCCCAAACCATGAGCCGCCAGATCCATTTGTCAGCCTTCCTCCTGAGTGGGCCGGTGGTGCACAGCCACGCCGTGTGGCGCCACCCCGAAACGCTCGGCAATTACCTCGACCCCGATTACTACTCACGCATCGCCAAGGTGGTGGAGGAGGGCCTGTTCGACTTCCTGTTCTTCGCCGACCGCCTGGCCGTGGGCGACCAGATGGGCGGCTCGCGCGAGTTTGCCTTGCGCTACGGCGCCCAGGACGCCACGCGCCTGGACCCGTTGCCGATTCTCTCCTACCTGATAGGCCAGACCCGCAAGCTGGGCCTGGGCGCGACGCGCTCGACTACCTATTACGAACCGGCACACATCGCGCGCGAATTTGCCACCCTCGACCACCTGTCCAAGGGCCGCGCGGCGTGGAATATCGTCACGTCGATGAACGACAGTGAAGGGCGCCTGTTCGGCAAGGACAAGCACCTGGAACACGACCTGCGCTACGACCGCGCCGATGAGTTTGTCGAAGTCGCATTGAAGCTCTGGAACAGTTGGGGCAAGGACGCCCTCAAGCTGGACCGCGAACATGGCGTGCTCGCCGACCCGGCCTTGATTACGTCGGTGCAGCATCAGGGCGAATGGTTCAAGGTCGAAGGCCCGCTGAATATCCCGCGCACGCCCCAGGGCCGTCCGGTATTGATTCAGGCCGGTTCGTCCGGGCGCGGTCGGCGGTTTGGCGCGCGCTGGGCCGAGGCGATTTTCACCATTCACCCGCATTTGAACGCGATGCGTGCCTTTCGCGATGACGTGCGTGCCCAAGTGGTGCAGCAAGGCCGCGACGCCGACAGCTGCAAGGTGTTGACCGCGGTGATGCCGTTTATTGGCGGCAGCGAGGCCGAAGCCCGCGCCAAGCGCGATCGGCACAACGCCCTGGCGCGCCCCGAGCTGGGGCTGGTGACACTTGCTTCGCAGCTCAATGTGGACCTGTCGCCGTTCCCGCTGACGGCCACCCTGGCCGAGGTTGCCCGGTCGCCACTGATCCCTGCCGCTGCGGCGGAAAAGCTGTTGATGCAAGGGCCTGAAATTACCCTTGAGCAACTCGGCCGCATCTTCGCCAGCAGCGTGCGCGTGCCGCAACTGGTGGGCACTGGCGCGCAGATCGCCGACCAATTAGCGGAGCTGTTCGAGCAAGGCGGCTGCGACGGGTTTGTGATCTCACCGGGTTACCTGCCGGGTTCGTTCATTGAGTTTGTCGAGAGCGTGATTCCGCACTTGCAGCGCAAGGGGTTGTTTCGTACCGCCTATGAAGGCTCGACACTGCGCGAGCACCTGGGGCTGGCTGATCTGGCGACCTGAAACCGCCTCCTGAGAAGAGCCGGGCTGTCGTGGCGAGCGGGCTTGTTGTGGCGAGCGGGCTTGCCCCGCGTTGGGCTGCGAAGCGGCCCCCATCAAGGCCACCGCGCGCTGACTGGTAGACGGCGGTGTCAGGTTCTGGGGGCGCTTCGCGCCCCAACGCGGGGCAAGCCCGCTCGCCACAACAAGCCCGCTCCCACAAGTTGACCGAGTACAACCGACACCCATCTATCTGATGCACAGAGCTATGTGCAAACCCTGCGCCTGGAGCGCGCCAAGCAGATGCTGGAGTCAACGCCACCGCCGGCTGATTCAACGCCGCAGCTGTGCTTCACCTTCGATGCATGCCACCAGAAACTCCATCACCACCTTTACAGACGGCGAGCGGCGCATATCCGGGTACACCGTCAGCCAGATATCGCGGACCGGCCCGTCGCTGGGCGTCGGCAACCTGGCCAGCAGCGGATCATGGTCGCCCACCAACGTTGGCAACACCACTGCGCCGACGCGCGCGCGCGCGGCCGTCTGTTGCGTGATCAACTCGCTGGCGGCAAACACGATCGGGCGTTGGCCGCGCAGTTGGTGCAGCCACGCCTGTTGCGGCAGGTGATCACGGCTGCTGTCGTAGGCGATGAAGGTCCATTGGGCAGTAGGCAACTGCCTGAACGCGGGCGCGCCATAAAGACCGAAGCGCACCACGCCGACCTTGCGGCGCACCAGCGCCTCTTCGTCGGGGCGCACCGTGCGCAGGGCGATATCGGCCTCGCCCTTGTCGAGCGCAGCCAGTTGAGTGGACGGTATCAGCACCAGGTTCAGCTGGGGGTACTGGGCCCGCAACCGCGCTATGTGAGGCGCGATGCAGTGGTTGGCGATGGACGGCGGGCAACTGACCCGCACAGTGCCGGCCAGTTCGATGGAGGCTACCCGCGACAGGCGCAGCGCGTCGGTGGCCATCTCGCCCATGCCCGCGGCCAGCTCGGCCAGCGCCAGGCCTTGAGCCGTGAGTGGCCGGCTGCGCGGCAGGCGGTCTACCAGTTTTACGCCGAGGGCTTTTTCCAGCGCATCGACGCGGCGCCCGACGGTGGCGTGTTCCACCTGCAACTCGCGGGCGGCCGCCGACAGCGACTGGGTGCGGGCCAGAACGGTGAAGTAATACAGATCCTGCCAATCGAACATCGGGTTATTTCCGCACAGAGACTGGGAAGGGTTGGGGAATATTCCTACCGAGCGTGTCCTTTTACCATGGCCGCTCCCCAGTGCAAACGGAGTTGTTTCCCGATGAAAGCCATCACCCTGCAAGCCTACGGCGGTCCCGAAGTCGCCCAATTGCGCCACGACGTTGAAAAACCCCAGGTCACGCCGGGGCATGTGCTGGTCAAGGTGGCCTGCGCCGGGATCAATTTCATGGACATTCATACCCGCCAGGGCAAATACGCACACTCTTCGACGTACCCGGTGCGCCTGCCGTGCACCCTGGGCATGGAAGGCGCCGGTGTGGTGGTCGAAGTCGGTCCGGGCGTCAGCCACTTGGCTGCGGGTGACCGCGTGGCCTGGTGCATCGCCTGGGGTGCGTATGCCGAGTATGCGAATGTGCCTGTCGAGAAAATTGCGCAGATCCCGAACGCAATCAGCTTCGATCAGGCCGCTGCGGCGATGTTTCAGGGCTGCACCGCGCACTACCTGATTGACGATGTAGCGCGTTTGCAGGCGGGCAGTACCTGCCTGGTTCATGCCGCGTCCGGCAGCATCGGCCAATTGCTGGTACAGATGGCGCGTCGGTTGCGGGCAACGGTATTGACCACCGCCAGCACCATCGAGAAATGTGCGATTGCCTTGCAGCAGGGCGCCCATCAAGCCTGGACCTATGAGCGATTTGCCGACCAGGTGCTGCAAGCCACGGGCGGGCGAGGGGCGGATGTGGTGTTTGATTGCGTCGGCAAAAACACCTTGCGTGAGAGTTTTCGCGCCTGTCGCACGCGCGGTTTGATCGTCAACTACGGCAATGTCTCGGGCTCGTTGACAGACCTGGACCCGATGGAGCTGGGGGAGGCGGGCTCGTTGTTCTTGACGCGCCCACGGCTGGCTGACCACATGGCCGATGGCGCGACCGTGCAACGGCGTGCCAACGCCGTGTTCGCGGCGATGCTGGAAGGCGCGCTGACGGTGGACATTGAAGGGCATTACAGCCTGGAGACGGTGCAGCACGTTCATGCCCGTATCGAGGCGCGGCAGCAGATCGGCAAGGCGGTACTGTGGGTGGACCACGACCTGCGTTAACCGCAGGCGAAAAAAAACCGGCTGATCAGGCCGGTTTGGGGTGCCCCGCAAACAGTGCGGGGTTACGCGTTGTGCCCTTGCAGACGATCCGCACCGCCTTCAGCCAGACCACGTTCCTGCAAGCGATCCGCACCGCCTTCAGCCAGACCACGTTCCTGCAAGCGATCCGCACCGCCTTCAGCCAGGCCACGTTCCTGCAAGCGATCCGCACCGCCTTCAGCCAGGCCACGTTCCTGCAAGCGATCCGCACCGCCTTCAGCCAGGCCACGTTCCTGCAAGCGATCCGCACCGCCTTCGGCCAGGCCACGTTCCTGCAAGCGATCAGCACCGCCTTCAGCCAGACCGCGTTCCTGCAGACGATCCGCGCCGCCTTCAGCAACACGACGGTCCAGCAGACGGTCAGAACCGCCTTCGGCTACGGAGTTACCTTGCAGGCGATCCGCGCCGCCTTCAGCGACAACCGGGTGAGCAAAAGCGTTTGCAGCAAGTACCGAGAAAGCGAGGCTAAGCAAGAGTTGGCGTTTCATGGTGGTGTGCTCCGAGTGTTCTAGTTGGGTGCCGTTTGGCATGGGTTTGATGTTACGCGTTGGTTTTTTTAAGAGAACTTCATTGAGCTGATGGTGACTATCGACGCCAGCGATGACCCGTTTTGGGGCGGGTCATCGCGGTGACGGTCAAGGCATCTGCGGCCGTTCCCGAGGGCGCAGGTCGAACACCAGCACCTCGGCATCTTCGCCGTGGCCCAGGCTGATCTGCCGTTCATCCCGCACGCGGGCGCCGTCGCCTTCCTGCAAGCGCTGGCCGTTGACTTCAACACTGCCTCGGGCCACGTGGATGTACACATGGCGATCCGGCGGCACGTCCAGCGTCGCGGCTTCGTCGCCGTCGAACAGCCCGGCATACACCCGCGCATCCTGGCGCACATTCAGCGAACCCTCGGCACCTTCCGGCGAGATGATCAATTGCAAGCGCCCACGTTTCTGCGCCTCGCTGAAGTGCACCTGTTGATAGCGCGGCTCGGCACCGATCACATTCGGCACGATCCAGATCTGCAGGAAGTGCACGCCCTGGCGTTGGCTATGGTTGAACTCACTGTGCGCCACGCCGCTGCCGGCGCTCATCAACTGCACATCGCCCGGGCGAATCACCGAGCCGGTGCCCAGGGTGTCCTTGTGTTCCAGGGCGCCTTCGAGCACATAGGAGAAAATCTCCATGTCGCGGTGCGGGTGCTGGCCGAAGCCTTTGCCGGCGGCGACGCGGTCATCGTTGATCACCAGCAGGTCAGAAAAACCCTGCTCGGCCGGGTTCCAGTAATTGGCGAACGAGAAGGTGTGAAACGACTTCAACCAACCGTGATTGGCGGCGCCGCGGTCCGAAGCTTTGCGAAGGGTCAGCATGGTCTTGTCCTCAAGTGAGAGCGGGCTGCGTCATGCAGGGCTCTTGCGTTGAGAAGAAGGTTAATGGTTGGCGTGAAATTCATTAAGAAGCTGAAATCTGTATAACTGTCTCTCTGAAGTTGACAGTAAAAGGCGTGCCATAATGTCGCCTCGACTTCCTTCTCGATGGACTTTCTCTGCATGAAAACCGTGGCCATGGCGCTGTTTCCGGACTTTTTGCTGCTCGATATGGCCGGTCCACTCGAAGTGTTTTCCATCGCCAATCGCTACCTGCCGGCGAACGCTCACTATCAGATCCTGACCATTGGCACCGAGCCTGGCCCACTGCGCGCCTCCAATGGTGTGCAGGTGCAACCCGACCTGTTACTGGAGCAGGCCCACGACGCCTATGACCTGTTGCTGGTGCCGGGCGGCCCCGGTGCCTATAACGAATGCCATCCTGCGCTGCTGCCCTGGCTCAAGGCCGCCGCACCCAGGGCGCGACGCTTTGGCTCGATCTGCACCGGCGCCTTTGTGCTGGGGCATGCCGGGCTGCTCGACGGCCACCGCGTGACCACCCACTGGCATTACACCGAACGCCTGATCAAGGGCTTCCCCAAGGCTATCGTCGAGACCGATCGTATTTATTTGCAGGATGGCCGCTTGATCACCTCCGGCGGGGTGACCGCCGGTATCGACCTGGCGCTGTCGGTCGTCGCCCAGGACCATGGCAAACAGGTGGCGGTGGACGTGGCCAAAGTGTTGCTGGTGGTGATGAAACGCCAGGGCGGCCAGGCCCAGTTCAGCCCGATGACGGCGGCTGTGGCGCCGTTGGAAACGGCGATCACCCGGGTGCAGAACCAGGTGCTGGCGCAGCTGGACCAGCCCTTTACCATCGACTCAATGGCCGCGCTGGCGGGCATGAGCGCGCGGCACTTCACGCGGCTGTTCGCCAAGGAAGTGCAGATGACGCCCATGGCGTTCCTGCAAGGCGCGCGCATCGACCGCGCCCGGCAGTTGCTGGAAACCACCGACCTGCCACTCAAGACCGTGGCGTTTCGCGCCGGGTTTGGCAGCGTGCGGCACATGCGTTTTCTGTTCAGTGAAAAGCTCGGCCTGAACCCTACGCAATACCGACAACAGTTCAGTTAGCGACAGGATGTCTGTTTCGCGCACCTGATTGGCCGTGGCGCTCCCCGTGCCAGCATTGTCCTGTCATGGCGAGCTGGCAAGATAGCCACAGGCCCATGGAAAAGGATGCGCAAACGCCCAAGGCCGGGTGTTCCAGCGCTTTGACCCGCATGCACAACCCACACGCAGTCAGCTTTGGCCCCTACACCTTTCACCGCCAACAGCGCCTGGTCAGCAAGGCCGGCCTGCCGGTGCCGCTGGGTGGGCGTGCGCTGGATATCCTCGCGGTACTGCTGGAGACGCCTGGGCAATTTGTGCGCAAAGACACGCTGATTGCCCGGGTCTGGCCGAGCAGCGTGGTGGAAGAGAACAACCTGCGCGTGCACATCGCGGCCCTGCGCCGTGCGCTGGACGGGCAGCGCTATATCCTCAATGAACCCTTGCGTGGCTACTGCTTTGTTGCGCCGGCCAGCGCCGCATCGGCGTTGCCCTGGCACAATCTGGCCGTGCGACTCAGCCCGGTGCTGGGCCGTGATGAGCTGTTGGGCACACTGGTGCGGCGCTTGTACAGCCAACGGCTGATCATGCTCACCGGTTGCGCTGGCGTGGGCAAGAGCACCGTGGCCCTGGCCCTGGCTGAACGCGTGTTGCCGCGTTATCGCGACGGCGTGTGCTGGGTGGATCTGGCAACGGTGCAAGGGCCGACCCACCTGCTGCCTCATCTGGCCGCCACGCTGAACCTGCAACCCTGTGGCAGCGCCAACGTATTGGCCGAGCAGTTGGCGCTGCGCCAGCTGTTACTGGTACTCGACGGCGCCGATGTGTTGCTCGGCGCCTGCCGCCACCTGGTGCGCACGCTGCAGGCACACGCGCCGCAGGTGACGGTGGTATTGACCAGTCGTGAAGCGTTGCAGGTGCCCGGCGAATGGGTGCAACACGTGCCCAGGCTGGCGCTGCCGATGCCCTCGGCCTGGCGCGGTGTCGAACAGGCGATGGCCGCTGCGGCGGTCCAGTTATTTGTCGCACGGGTGCGTGCCGGTCAGCAGGGTTTTGTGCTGCGTGCCCAGGATTTGGCGCCACTGCGCGACATCTGCCGGCGCCTCGACGGTATTCCCCTGGCCCTGGAACTGGCGGCGGCCCAGGTCGATGCCCTGGGCATACGGGGTGTGCACGAGCAGTTGCAAAGAGGCTTGCAGGTGTTGACGCGTGGCCGGCGCACGGCAGTGGAACGGCACCAATCCCTGATCGCGGCATTGGACTGGTCGTATCAGCGCCTGAGCCTGCCGCAGCGCTGGCTGTTTCTGCAGTTGGCGCTGTTCAAAATGGCCGTGACCTTGCCGCGCTTGAGCGAGCTGGTGGCAGGCACCGAGCTGGAACACGCCGACCTGTCCTACCTGCTGTCGCGTCTGGCGGCCACCTCGATGCTGGCGGTGGAGCCGGGCCCTGGCCCTGCGCGCTACCGCCTGCTCAACAGCGTGCGCAGCTACGCCCTGGCGCTGCTGCGCGACCCGCTGCAAGTCGCGCAATTGCAAAAGGGCTATGGGCATTACCTGGGCTCCCGTTCAGGCCGGCCGTTTGTCCTGCAACTCGTCGAGCAGGCGGCGTACGCAGACTAGGTCGTGGGTGGCAAAGCCTTCGTTGAATTGCTTGTAGAGAGTGTTCAACAGGTCGCGCGCCGCCTGCCGCCGTCCTTGGCGTTGCCATAGGCTTGCCAGCGACATTGCGCTGCGTAACTCCCAGGCCAGCGCGCCTTGCTGATGCGCCAGGGCCAGCGCCTCCAGCAGCAGCGTTTCGCGCGCGTGAAGGTCAGGTAACGCCTCGGCCCGCACGCGCAGAATCTCGGCGCTGCACCAACCGGCCGCGCCACTTCTGGCGCGCTCAAACACTTCATCATCTAAGTCGATGGCGTTGAACGTCACCAGTGTGTCCCGGACCAGGCCCAGCCCTTGCAAATTCGCCTGCGGCGCCGTGCCCGCGTAGTGCTGCGCCCAGGTGTGAAACAACTGCACCGAGTGTTTTTGTGCCTGTTGCAGCAACAGGTCGAGTAACGAGCGCGCCGCAGCGCTATCGCCGTTGTAGCGGGCGATCACCACGCCGGCCAGGGCCAGCGTGTAGCAGATCGAGGTGCCGTGGTTGATCTGCAGCGCCAGCTCCAGCGCCTGGTTGGCGGTACGCCAGGCACGCTCTGCAAAACCGCGCAGCCACAGGATGCGCGCAAGCATCGTCAACGACGCCACACTCTGGTCGTATTGCACGCCAAAGCCATGGGTAAACCGATTCAGATGGCCGCTGTGGGCCATGCGCTGCATCACTTGTTCGGCGTTGTGCAGCGCCAGTGCCTGGTTGCCGGCAAAGTGTTGTGCCAGCACCCGCAGGCGCTGGGCGCTGAGGTCCAGCAAGGGCTCGGATTGTGGGCCGAGCTGATCGAAATGCAGGCTCTGTGCCAACGCCTCACGGTAGTTGCCGCTGCACAAATTCACCGCCATATGGCCCGACACCGCCCGTAGCTGGCCGGTGAGGTCGTTGCTCGCTTGCGCCAGGCGCAGCGCGCCGGCAAAGGCTTGAATGGTCTGTGGCGTGCTGCCCTGGGCGTGGTAGGAAAAACTGCCCAGCGCCAGCTGCAATTCCATCTGCAGGCGCTGGCTCGGCGCGGTTGACTGCGCCAGCCGCGCCAGGGCCTCGCCCACGTACAGCCCGTGCTCGTGCAGCAGCGACAGTTCCTGCCACAACGGCATCGCACTCACCGTAAGGCGAATACCCAACAGGTGCGCACCCACCTCGCCCAGGCACCAATCGAGGGCGGCGCGAATGTCTTCGCGCAGCGGGGCATAGCGGCTGATCCACACCTGGGTCGCGATCAGTTCCCAGTCCTCCCGGGCCTGTTCCATCAGCGCCAGGCAGCGCGCCGCGTGGCGCTCGCGGGTGGCCTCAAGCTCGGCGGCCACGCTGAGTTTTTCCAGCGCGTAGGTGCGGGTGATGTCGAGCAGGCGATAGACCACGTCGTCATCGCCAGCCTCGACGTTGAGCAGCGACTTGGCCACCAACTGGGTGATCGAGCCCAGCACCTCGTTCGGCGCGATGCGCTCCCCGGCGATCACCGCCGCTGCGCTGGTCAGGCTGAACCCGCCACGAAATACGGCCAGGCGCCGCAGGCAAATCTGCTCGCAGGCCGTCAGCAGCTCGAAACTCCAGTCCAGCGTGGCGCGCAGGGTTTGCTGGCGGGGCAGGGCGCTGCGCCGGCCACGCACCAGCAGGCGAAAGTTGTCTTCCATTTGCACCAGCAGCCCCGGCAGGCCGAAGCGCTGGATCTGCGCCGCCACCAACTCGATCGCCAGGGGAATGCCGTCCAGGCGCTGGCAGATATCAATGGCCAGCGGCAGTTGCGCTTCGCTGAGTTCAAAACGGTCTTGATGGGACATGGCGCGTTCGATCAGCAGCTGCAACGCCGGGTAGCCGAGGGCCTGGGCACGGTTGCCGGAGGCGGGCGGGCAGGCCAGCGGTTCGAGGCGCTGCACGTATTCGCCTTCGGCGCGCAGCGCTTCGCGGCTGGTGGCCAGGATGTGCACGTGGGGCGCGTGGCGCAGCAGGGTTTCGCTGATCAGGGCGATGTCGTCGAGCAAGTGTTCGCAATTGTCGATCACCAGTAACAGCTGACGCGCGTGCAGGCTGCGGGCGAAGGTCAGCAGCGGCTCGTGCGCTTGGGTCGTGAGGTCGAGCAGCGCGGCGAGGTTGGGCAGGATCATCGACGGCGCGCTCAGCGGTGCCAGGTCCAGCAGGCGAATGCCGTCGCGGTAATGCCCGATCAGCAATTCGGCCACCCGCAGCGCCACGGTGGTCTTGCCGATGCCGCCTGCGCCGGTGAGGGTGATAAAGCGTTGCTGCGGCAGTTGCTGCACCAATGCATCGATCAGCGCCTGGCGACCGATCATCCGCGTGCGCCGCAGTGGCAGGTTATGGCCCTGGCTGTGGGGCGGGCCGTCGGCAGGAATCGTCATCGGTTCGATGCTCAGTGGCGCAACAAAACTGTAGCCGCGCTGGGCCACGGTGACGATGTAGCGCTGGCCGGCCTGGCCGTCGCCGAGTGCCTTGCGCAACGCCGCCATGTGCACCCGCAGGTTGCCGTCTTCCACCACCGTTTTCGGCCAGACCCGCGCGATCAGTTCCTGCTTGCTCACCACATTGCCGGCCTGCTCCAGCAGGATCAGCAGAATCTCCACCGCACGCCGTCCCAGGCGCAACGGGCGACCGGCCTCCAGCACCAGGCGTTGGCGCGGGTGGATGCAGTAGTGGCCGAAATGCACGGCCTGGTCGCTGAGGTCACTCATGGTGGCCCATGCTCGGGAAAAAGGGTTTGGCCAGCATATTCCAGGTGCGTACAGACCACTAGGCCGCAATCACGTGCGGCTTGTGACGCAAGTGGTGGTTTCGCCAGGTCATCGGGTTGACGCCTTCGCTGCGCGTGAACATGTGGCAGAAGTGCGCCTGGTCGCAAAACCCGCATTCCAGGCTGATTTGCGTGAGGCTCAAGGAAGAGCCGGTGATCAGTTCCTTGGCCCGCTGGATACGCTGTTGGCGAATCCACTCCTGCGGCGACAGCCCGGTGGTGCACTTGAAGGCGCGGGAGAAGTGGCTGCGCGACAGCGCGCACGCCTGCGCCAGGTCGGCAATTGCCAGGCTTTCGCCGAGGTTGGCAAGGATCAGTTGTTTGGCAATGCGCTCGCGTCGGGGGCATAGGCCGCCGGTCGCGGAGAAGCGCGGAGCACAGTACTCAAGTCGGGCCATGACAAATATCCGTAGTCGATGGGAGCGTTCCCGGTGAATGGATCCAGTGTAGACCGCTTCATTTTTGGCGCCGGACCGTCTGGCTGACGAGTTAATCGTTGTTAATTTCGCCAGGTCATGGCGCGGAAAAGACAGCACAGGCGTGCAATCGCCGCATGGCGGTCTCTGCTTATCTGGCGGCCTGAAAACCGTTTGGAAGCCGCCATGAACCGCAACGACTTGCGCCGCGTCGACATGAACCTGCTGGTGATTTTCGAAGCATTGATGTTCGAGAAGAACCTGACCCGGGTCGCCGAGAAGCTCTTTATGGGCCAACCGGCGGTGAGTGCGGCGCTTGGGCGCTTGCGGGATTTGTTCGACGACCCGCTGCTGTTGCGCAATGGGCGGGGCATGGAGCCCACGCCACGGGCGCTGGCGATACTCAAGGAGTTGCAACCGGCCATGGACACCATTTCCGGCGCGGTCAGCCGCGCCAAGGATTTCGACCCTTCCACCAGCTGCGCGGTGTTTCGTATTGGTTTGTCGGATGATGCGGAGTTCGGGTTGTTTCCGCCGTTGCTCAGTCAACTGCGTGAGGAGGCGCCGGGGATTATCGTGGTGGTGCGTCGGGCCAACTACCTGTTGATGTCGGCGTTGTTGGCCAGTGGGGAGATTTCGGTGGGGGTGAGTTACACCACGGAATTGCCGGCGAATGCCAAGCGCAAGAAGCTGCGCGATATTCCGTGCAAGGTGCTGCGTGGGGATGACGGGGAGGCGCCGCTGACCTTGGATGATTACTGCGAGCGGCCCCATGCGATGGTGTCGTTTTCGGGGGATTTGAGCGGCAATATCGACCTGGACCTGGCGCGGATTGGCCGGGCGCGCCGGGTGGTGTTGGCGGTGCCGCAGTTCAGTGGGTTGCGGGCGTTGTTGGCGGGCACGCGGATTATTGCGACGGTGCCGGATTATGCGGCCTGTGCGTTGACTGAGGGGACGGTGTTACGGGCGCAGGATCCGCCGTTTGAGATTGAGGCGGCGGAGTTGTCGATGGTTTGGAGTGGGGTGCATGATAATGACCCGGCGGAGCGGTGGCTGCGGTCGCGTATCAGTGAGCATATGTCGCGGGTGGTTTAGGCGTGGCGGCCTCTGGGCCGACCAGGTGGGGGGGTGGGGTGGGTGTATATCCGTTGCTGCGGTCACGGCCACTGGCGGTTCCGCTCTTACAGCGGGTCACTTTTGGCAAACGCCCGGAATGCCGGCCCAGC
>NZ_VMSH01000009.1:0-268063 GCF_007713445.1 Pseudomonas sp. RGB
TGGCCCATCGCGGCGGCCCACGCTCCAAAGCCTGCGTGAGGGCACACCGAGCCTAGGCGAGGTGCCGAGTGGTGGGGCAAGAGCCCTTTGGTTACTTTGGGGCTTTTCCAAAGTGACTCGCCGTAAGGGCGAAACCAACCTCAGCCATCACCCAATAACGGATATACACGCCAGCTCAGCCAACTCACTGACTCACCACCAAGCGCACCAAGCCCGTCGCCTGTCCATGTTCAACGCGCTGATGAAACCCGCCCAACGGCCTGACACCGAGCGCAGTGTTTCAAGTGTTGGAGAATTGCAGCCACCAACGGACGCTGGAAAAACCACAGGCAGCGCTGGCGGGGTTCCACGCACAGGTGAAGACCCGCAACGCCTGAGTGGGCCTGTCAGCGTGGCACAGGAATAAACGCCACGCTGCCGCCCGAACGTTTCTGGAACAGCCGCTCGCCATTGTCCGGCTGCGTGGTGATCACCTGATGATCCGTGCCCAGGTAGGCCAACGGCGTCGGGTCTTCCTTTGAGTATTGCGCGACGATGATCGTGTGCTGCGGGTCGAACCCCTGGCCGCTGGTTTTTTCCAGCCAGGCCATCAGCGCGGCGCTGTCGCCCTGGCGTGGGAAGTCCTGGGTTTCACTCACGTAGTAAAACGGCTTGCCGCCGTTTTGCAGGTACATCGGGACCTTGTTGTCGACTTCCACCAGCACCATCTGCCACTGATTCCACGGCGCGCTTTTCACCGCCTGGGCATGCACATCCTCGGCGAATCGGGTGACGCCGCCGTTGCCGGTGGTCCAGGGGTAGACTACGCCCAGCACCAGCAGCAACACGCCGGCGGTGATGCCAAAAGCCTTCTGCCAGCGTGGCCAACGGGCCGGTTGCTGCTGCAGGCGTTCACTCAGCCACCAGGCGGCCAGCAGCTGGGCGAAAGGCACCAGGGGCAGCACGTAATAGCTGCGGCGGCTGCCGCTGGCGGTAAAGAACACAAACAGCAGGCCCAGGCCCCACACCAGCCAGCGCACGTTGGGTGGCGTTTGGCGCCAATGGCGCAGCGCCAGCCACAGGCCAAGCAACCAGCACGGCGCCCAGGGCAGGGTGTAGGCGGGCAGGTAGATCAGGTAGGTATAGATCGGCCCCATGTGGTCGAAGGGGTCGAAAAAGCGCACGACGTTTTCCTTGAACACCAGTTCAAGGCCGCTCTCGCCATAGGTGGGTGCCCCGTAAAAGTGGGACAACACGAAGGGAATCGAATAGAACGCCGCCGCGATCAGCATGGCCAGCAGCAGGCGCAGGTTGAGGTGGCGCCGGTAGCGGTGTTCGCTGAGCAAGTGCGGCAACAGCACCAGGCCCGGCAACACAAAGCCGATCAAGCCTTTGAACAACGACGTTGCCGCCAGCAGCAGGAAAAATACCGTGTAGCGTCCCAGCCGCGTGTCATCCGGCCCGCGCCAATACCACCAGACCGCCGACAGCACGCCACACACGGTCAGCACATCGGCCGTGGCCACGCGGGCCCAGAACAGAAAGTAGAAGGTGGTCGCCAGCATCCAGCCGGCAATCAGCCCGGTGCCTTTACGAAACAGGCGCTCGCCGAGCAGGTAGACCAGCCAGATGCTCAGCCAGGCCGCGATCACGGACGACAGGCGCAGCGACCACGGGCCGAGCCCGCCCATCAGGTTGGCGCACGCGGTAATCAGCCAATAAGAGGGCAGCGGTTTGTCGTAATACGGTGCGCCCTTGAGGTAGGGGTCGAAGTAGTCACCGCTTTGCAGCATCTGCAGCGCGATGTTGGCCCAGCGGGTCTCCGGCCCCCACAAATCGCGACTGCCCAGGCCCAGCAGCAGGAGTAACGCCGAGACGCCCAGCAGCAGCACCAGCGCGCCGCGTTCGGTTTTCCAGAAATTCATCGGCGGCTCTCACGGTGGGCATCACGTCAAGGAAGTTTGGGATAGATGATCAGCAGCATGGCGCCCTTGCGATAGCGCTGGCCTCCGGGTGGCAGTTGCCCTTCTTCGCGATGTTCACTGGTGCTTCTGACGCGCATCAATACGCCGACCGAGCCTTGCTGGCGGGCTTCGCTCAGCCAGGGCTGAACATTTTCAAAGCTGACTTTGCGGTGCACCGAATCTGCGTATTTGAGGCCATAGCGCAGCTCGCCCTCTGTGTCGTAGAACGCCACATCAGGGCGGCGCAAGCGCCAGGATAAAGCCGAGGCCGAACCCAGTTCATTGCTGATCAAAGCATGGGTTTGTTGCAGTTCATCCAGATGCTCAAGCACGAACTGGTCGGGCATTTCGGTATCGGTGATCTCTTGCGGCATGCCGGCAGGCAGCAGCGCCACCAGCACGCCGATGGCCAGCGCAGGCATGGCCCACAGCGTCATCGGGCGGAAGGCTTGCAGCAGATTTGCCAGGATCCAGCCCAACAGCACGATGAAGGTCAGCGACAGGCTGTACATCTCGGCGTGGCTGTTGCTGTACAACGGTTTGTCGATTTGCAGGTAAATCAGGGTCGCCATCGCGCCGAGGCCGATGGCGAAATTGAACAGGCCGTTAATGCGCAGGCTGCGCGTTTTGCCGCGGTTGATCAGGTCGATCAACGCATGCCCCATCAGCAACGCCAGCGGCAGCAGGCACGGCATGATGTAGGTCGGCAGCTTGCCGTTGCTCAGGCTGAAAAAACCCAGCGGCAGCAGCAGCCACAAGGCCAGAAAAATAATCGCCGGCTGGCCTTTGTCTTTCCAGGCGTTGACCACGGTCGCGGGCAACAGCGCCGCCCATGGCAGGCACGCCACCACCATGATCGGCAGGAAGAACCACCAGGCCCTGGCGTGCTGGGCATTGTTGGAGGAGAAGCGGCGGATGTGCTCGTGCCAGAAGAAGAAGCGCCAGTAGTCCGGTTCCTGCAGATGGATCGCCCACACCCACGGCAGGCACAGCACCACCGCCACCAGGATCGCCAGCGGGCCATAGCGCAACAGTTCACCCAGGCGTCGCTGCCAGAGCATGTACGGCACGGCGATCAGCACCGGCAACAGCCAGGCCAGAAAGCCCTTGGTCATGAACCCCATGGCGCAGGCCACGCCCAGCATTGCCCAGGCGCCGAGCCGGCCGCGTGAGGTACGGCTGTCGAGCGCGAACCACAGTGCAACCAGGCTGAGGTTGACCCACAGGGTGAATTGCGGATCGAGGTTGGAGTAACCCGCTTGCCCTGCCACCAGCCCGAAGCTCATGTACAGCAGGGCACAGGCGAAGCTCTTGCGTGGGTCGTTCCACAGGCGGCGGGCGATGAGGTACGCGAGCAGAACGCTCAGGCCCGTGGTCAAGGCCGAGGCAATGCGCACCCCGAAGAGGTTTTCGCCAAACACCCACTGGCCGATGGCGATCAGCCAATAGCCGGCGGCAGGTTTTTCGAAGTAACGCACGCCCATGAAATGAGGCGCCACCCAGTTGCCGCTCAGCAGCATTTCCTGGCTGATCTGGGCGTAGCGGGTTTCATCCGGGATCCATAAACCGTGCAGCCCCAAGGGCAACAGGTAGAACACGGCGAAGGCCAGCAACAGTAGCGGCAGAGGTTTCAAACGGGTCATCAAAACGTCGCTCCTTGACGTTTAACGGTGGAGTACTGAGGCATGTAAGTAATAGTAGAAAGAGTCACTAAGTTCACTAAGTCACTGAAAATATTCATGACGTCCTGAAGTAACAGGCGCAGTTAAACATGCCAGAAGAGGGCTGTCGGTTTGCTGAACATACAGGTGGGTATATGTAAAAAAGTGTCTAGAGTTGTTTCAGGACGGCGGGCCACGCGGAGTTGTTCATGATGCCCAGGGTCTCGAATTTGCCGTTGGCCTTGACCCGAACGAACAGGGCACTGCCGTACTCGGGAAACGCTGCGCGCGGGTAACCCAGAGTCTTTTCGAAGTCGGCAATACAGCCGCTGTGGGTGACAAATACGAGGTTGCGTCCGGGCTGCTTGTGGCTGAGCAGCTCTTCGCCAATGGCCGCGCCGCAGATCGCCTGCTGCCCGGAGGTCAGTTCGGCATTGCCGAACATGAAGTGTGAGGTCTGGGCCGTGCGCAATGCGGGGCTGGCGAGCACGTCGCTGCCTTCCATGCCGAGTTTGAGGAAGGCCTTGCCCAGTTCTTGCGCGCGTTGGGTGCCGACGATTGTCAGGCCTTCGGGGCCGCCGAAACAGGGGTTTGTCGAGCGGTCGCAGCGCTCTTCATGGCGCACCAGCACGATCAGGTCACCATCGCGCCAGCTGGGCAGCACTTGCGAGTTCAGCAAGCGATTGCCCACGCCCAGGTCACGCGGTGATGAGGGCCACAGCAGGAAACCGGCGAGCAGCAGCGCGATGACTGCAAGGCCCGCCCACCACTTTCGCAACCACTTGATATAGCCGCGGCGCGAGCGCGGTTTGGTCAGGGTAAGGTCAACCACATCATTCACCATGGGCACTGTACTGCACTGTTTTTATTGAAGTAGGCGCAACGCTTCGACGGATGCCCGAAGTTAAGCAAGAGGCTGTCATAGGGCTGCTGTCTTTTCGCTGAACATCCAGCGGTTAAAAGTGGCCACGGCCGGCAACTAACGAGTTGCCGGCCCTTGGCGTGTGGTGGGCAATTTAGTGGGGCGAGGGTAGGCGGGCGGTGAAATCAATGTGAAAAAATTGCGTGGGCGCGACTATGAGCCGTTATTCTCGTTTGCAGTCTTTCACGTGAGCGCTCTTATGTTGCAGGTGCACGGTGTCCTTAAAAGCTACGCCACCCCGCAGGGCCCGCTGACGGTGTTGGCGGGCGTCGATTTGCACCTGGGCGAACGCAGTAGCCTTGCGCTGATGGGCGAGTCGGGCAGCGGTAAAAGCACGCTGCTGCATCTGGTGGCCGGGCTCGACCGCGTGGACGGCGGCAGCATCCAGGTTGGCACACAGCGCCTGGATCAACTGACCGAGGCGCAGCTGGCTCACTGGCGGCGCACCGAAATCGGCCTGGTGTTCCAGCAATTCAACCTGATCGGCAGTTTGCGCGTTGAGGACAACCTGGCGTTCCAGGCGCGGTTGGCAGGGCGCTTTGATCCGCAGTGGCAGGCACAATTGGTGGAGCGCCTGGGGCTGGGTGACTTGCTCAAGCGTTACCCCGAGCAACTGTCCGGCGGTCAGCAGCAACGGGTGGCGGTGGGGCGCGCCCTGGCCTCGCGCCCCGGCTTGCTGCTGGCCGATGAGCCGACCGGCAATCTGGACGAAGCCACCAGCGATGAAGTGTTGCAGTTGCTGTTGGACCTGCTGCGTGACAGCGCCACCAGCCTGTTGATGGTCACCCACAGCCCGCGCATCGCAGCGCGCCTGGACCAGCAAGTGATACTGCATCGCGGCCGTGTCGTGCCCGCGGACGCGCGTTGAGATGAGCGTTTTTTATTGGACGTTGCGCGCACTGCTGAGCCATTGGCGGCGTCACCCGGTGCAGTTTTTCAGCGTGTTGACCGGCCTGTGGCTGGCCACCGCACTGTTGACCGGGGTGCAGGCGCTGAACAGCCAGGCGCGGGACAGTTATGCACGCGCCAGTCAATTGATCGGCGGTGAGCCGCAAGCCAGCCTCAGTGCGCCGGACGCTGCCAGCTTCCCCCAGGCGCTGTTTGCCGAGCTGCGCCGTGCCGGGTGGCCGGTATCGCCCGTGGTGCAGGGCCGCTTGCAGCTCAAGGGGCATGAGGACCTGCGCCTGCAACTGATGGGTATCGACCCGCTGTCGTTGCCCGGCGGCGGGGCGGTGGCGGGGCAGCGGTTGAGCCAGGCGCAAATGATCGCGTTTTTCAACCCGCCGGGGCGTACCTGGATCGCACCGCAAACCCTGGCGGCCCTGGGGTTGCATGAGGGCGAGCAACCGCTGGCCGCGAGCGGGCAAGCCTTGCCACCGTTGCAGGTTCAGCAGGACATGGCTCCGGGCCTGTTACTGACCGATATCGGTTTTGCCCAACCGCTGCTGGGCATGCCGGGGCAACTGTCGCGCCTGCTGCTGGACAAGGCCTTTGCCGCCGGTCATCCCACGCCACCGGCTGCGCTGCAACTCAAGCAGGGTGAAGACAACAACCTCGCGCGCCTCACCGAAAGCTTTCACTTGAACCTCGACGCCCTGGGCTTTTTATCCTTTGTGGTGGGGCTGTTTATTGTCCACGCCGCGATCGGCCTGGCGCTGGAACAACGGCGCGGGTTATTGCGGACCTTGCGCGCCTGCGGGGTCAGCGCGCGCATGCTGATCCTCAGCCTGGGCGTCGAACTCGGCGTGTTGTCGTTGCTCGGCGGTGTGCTTGGTGTCGCCAGCGGGTATCTGTTGGCGAGCCTGCTGCTGCCGGATGTCGCCGCAAGTTTACGTGGGCTGTACGGCGCCGAGGTGCCGGGCCAGTTGAGCCTCAGCCCGTGGTGGTGGATGGCCGGGCTGGGCCTGAGCCTCGTCGGCGCGCTGCTCGCAGGCGGCAGCAGCCTGTGGCGGGCGGCGCGCTTGCCGCTGCTGGCACTGGCCAATGCTCAGGCCTGGCATGACGCGCACGCGCGCTGGTTGCGACGCCAGGGTTGGGTGGCGGCTACCGCGCTGGTCATCGCACTGCTGGCGCTAGGGTTGGGCGACAGCCTGGCGGCCGGTTTTGTGTTGATGGCCGCCTTGCTGCTGGGCGCGGCACTCGGTTTGCCGGTGGTGCTCAATGGGCTGCTGACGGCGGTGCTCGGGCGTAGCCGCTCCGTGCTCGGCCAGTGGTTTCTTGCCGACTGCCGCCAGCAGTTGCCGGCCTTGAGCCTGGCGCTGATGGCTTTGCTGCTGGCCCTGGCGGCGAATATCGGCGCGGGCTCCATGACCTCGGGCTTTCGCCAGACCTTCAATAACTGGTTGGAGCAGCGCCTGACGGCGGAGCTCTACCTCAACCCGCAAAACCCGGCTCAGGCCGAGCAACTCGCGACGTGGTTGGCGCAGCAACCCTTGGTGCGGGCGGTGCTACCGACCTGGCAGGTTGCTGTGCAACTGCAGGGCTGGCCGGCGGATGTGTTCGGCGTGGTCGACGACCCAACCTACCGCCAGCACTGGCCGTTGCTGGAGGCGGCAAGCACGCCTTGGGACCAGTTGCTGCAAGGCGACACGGTCATGCTCAGCGAACAATTGGCGAGGCGCTTGAAGGTGCAACTGGGCGATGCCGTCGCGATTCCCACGCATCAGGGTGTCTGGTCGCCCAAGGTGGTGGGGATTTACGCCGACTACGGCAACCCCAAAGGCCATCTGCTGGTCAATTCACACCACCTGCTGGCGCATTGGCCAACGCTGACACCGGCTCGCTTCAACCTGCGGGTGCAGCCGCAAAAGGTGCCACCGCTGGTGCGCGAGGTGCAGCGCACGTTTGCCCTGGATGACAGCCGCATCGTCGATCAGCAACAACTCAAAGGCTGGTCGAGCCAGGTGTTTGAACGCACCTTCGCCGCCACCGCCGCCTTGAACAGCCTGACCCTCGGCGTGGCCGGCGTGGCGCTGTTTATCAGTCTGCTGACCCAGAGCCAAAGCCGACTGGGCCAACTCGCGCCCCTGTGGGCGCTGGGCGTGACGCGTCGGCAATTGATGTTGCTCAACCTGGGCCAGACCTGGCTGTTGGCGGTGCTGACCCTGGTGCTGGCGTTGCCGCTGGGCCTGCTGCTGGCGTGGTGCCTGGACGCGGTGATCAACGTGCAGGCATTCGGCTGGCGCCTGCCATTGCAGGTGTTCCCGTGGCAGCTTGCTCAGTTGTTGGGGTTGGCGCTGCTGGCCACCTTGTTGGCCTCGGCCTGGCCGTTGTGGCAGTTGTACCGCAGTCGCCCGGCGGATTTGCTGAGGACATTTGCCAATGAAGATTAAAGCGTGGTTGTGGGCTGCCTTGCTGTTGCTGGCCGCGTGCGACAAAGCCCCCGCGCCGCCGGAAAGCTTCGCCGGCCTGGGCAGCGATGCGGCGAACTTTGCTCAGGTGGTGCCCGGCAAGGTCTTCAGTTTTCCCGAGGACCACGGCCCCCATGACGGTTTTCGCATTGAATGGTGGTACGTCACCGCCAACCTCAAGGACGCCCAGGGCAATGTGTTCGGCGTGCAGTGGACGCTGTTTCGCAACGCGTTGAAGGCGGGGCCGGCGCAACCCGGCTGGCACGACTCCACGATCTGGCTCGGCCACGCCGCCGTCACCTCCGCCACTCACCATTACGCTGCCGAACGCTACGCGCGTGGCGGGATCGGCCAGGCCGGCGCCCAGGCGGTGCCGTTCAACGCCTGGATCGACGACTGGAATTTCGCTACCCGCCCCGGCGCCGCAAGCCCTCTGGCGCAGATGCAACTCAAGGCCGGCGGCGCGCAATTTGCCTACGACCTGCACCTGACCTCCAGCCGCCCGCTGGTGCTGCAAGGTGACAACGGCTACAGCCGCAAATCCGATCAAGGCCAGGCGTCCTACTACTACAGCCAGCCGTTTTTCAACGCGACCGGCACTGTCAGCATCGACGGCATCACCTATGAGGTCAGCGGCCCAGCGTGGCTCGACCGTGAATGGAGCAGCCAACCACTGGCGGCCAGTCAGACCGGCTGGGACTGGTTTTCCCTGCACCTGGATCGCGGCGAGCAGTTGATGCTGTTTCGCGTTCGGCAAACAGACGGCGCGGGCTATCTCACCGGCACCTGGATTGATCAACAGGGCCGCACCGAGACGCTGCACAACGCCGATATCCAGCTCACGCCACTGACCACCACCGCGATCGACGGGCGCCACATTCCGACGCGCTGGTCACTGAAAATCCCCGGCAAGCATCTGGATATCACCCCCCAGGCCGTCAACCCGAAGGCCTGGATGAACCTGAGCATTCCGTACTGGGAAGGGCCGGTGCAGTTTGAGGGCGGGGTGGGGTATCTGGAAATGACCGGGTATTAACGCGCCTTTGTGCAGGCGCTTTTTCTCTGTCAGGTAGGCAAGTTCCCAATGTGAGTGCGCGCCCCTGGACTTGTGTCCGGGCCGTATTGGCGTGCCTGGTAAGCCGACGGCCTGGGTTGGATCGGTTCAAACCGAGCGTGAAAAAACTCGTAAAAATACTGTACATGCATACAGTCATGTTCTACATTCCATCCCAGGTGACCGGATGTCACCGATCACCTGAGCTTCAATTTTTTAACTATGGATGGATAAAAAATGAAACCGACAAAAGCCCTTATGCTGGGCGCGGCCATGATGGCCTCCTGCTTTATTTCGGCCTCTGCCCTGGCCGAGCCAACCCTTTCGATACTCACCCCCGGTACGGTCAACCAAGGCGTGATCGATGCGCTGAAACCGGGTGGCACGCTGACGCCCGTGCCGATCCCGGACGAACTGCTGAAAAAGCTGCTGGACGCCAAAAACGGCAAGGTAAAACCCGTTGGCAAAGCGGCCAAGTCCGCACCGTTCAACACTGCCATCGGCGAGTTGAAAAAGCCGAGCCAGGCCAACCTGAAAAGTGCTGCCGTCGCCGCCTTTGAGCCGCTGTTCCCGACCCTGGATATCAACACCCTCTACACCATCGACCAGGTGCAAACAGGCCAGGAGTTTCCGTACCACTTCAACCTGCCGCACAACGCCCGTGTATTGGTGCAGTTGATCAACCAGAGCGCGGGCGCCGATATGTCGCTGAGCCTGTTCCGCGATGACGGTCAGGGCAACCCGCAACTGATCGATACGTCCGATAACCCAGGCAATGCCGATGAATACCTGGGCGGCATCCTGCCAGCGGGCGATTACTACTGGTTCATGGTGGCCAAGACCGCCACCAACGCGAAGTTCAGTTTTGGTGTGGCGGTGGACACCAACATCGACGCCTTTGAGCCCAACGACACACCGGAAAATGCCTTTGCGCTGCCGGACTCGATGAACAAGGTGACCGGCAACCTCGACAATGCCAGTGACGTTGATTACTTCGACTTCAAGGCGGTGCGCGGCCAAAGCGTGAGCATGTACCTGGCGGGTGATGAAAATGGCAGCCGCAACCAGTGGCTCTTCGAGCGTTTCGACGGTGCCAACTGGGTCACCGTGCCGGCCGGTTCCACGTCGACCTACCCGAGCGTCACGCCGGGCACCACCGTCAAGGTGCGCGTACGTGCCAACCCGGGCGTGGCACAAGACCCGACCAAACCGTACGCCTTGAGCCTTGGCTCTACGCCACGGTTGAATGCGTCGGATGTGAAGGGCGACAACATCGTGCGGGTGCCGGCCTCGATATTCTGGATGGCGACCCAGGCCGCGCGCACGTTGAACTGGACCACCAACTGGTCCGACTCCACGGGCGCGCCTCTGTTGGGGGTTACGCCAGTGCTGCGCGTGGACAAGCGCTTTGTGGGCGCCGAGTACCACTGGACCGACTTCAAGGCCAGCACCAACAGCGCCGGCACCTCCCTGGCCAGCGCCGCGCTCGGTGAATGCTTCGGTGATTACCGCGTGCAATACCCGGACAGCAGCACCGGCGTGAAATACAACTGGGACACCACCTTCAACTTCGGCGGCTGGCGTATCGAGCTGGACGAGTTCCCTGGTGTGGGGGTGGGCGGTGACAATGTGGCGTACGTGACCTTCGGGCACATCTGCACCCAGGACATCATCCACTGATCCGTTGACGCAAGCATGAAGGGGCAGTCCATCCGGGCTGCCCTTTTCATTCGCGGGCCAGTGCCTGCTTCAGTGGCAGGCGCGCCATGCTCGTGCTCTTCAACGAGCCCAGGTACAACCAGTCGCCGTATTCACGCGCGGTGGTGATGGGAGAGTAATTGCCCGAGCTGCCATCCTGCAAGTTGGCGATGACCTTGCCGTCGGTGTCCAGCCCCAGCACAAAAGCCTTACGCTCGATGGGCTTGGGCACCACCATCAACGCCCGTACCATCACCTTGCGCAGCAACGGATAGCCGGCGAAGCCATCCAGCAACGGGTTGCGCGGCGAATACAGCGCGACCCAGAAGCGATCGCTGCCATTGAAGCTGAGGTTGTCCGGCAGGCCTGGCAGATTGTCGATAAACAGGTCGTGGCTACCCACGTGCTCACCCTTGAGCCAGTAGCGGCTGATGCGGTAGGCGCCGGTTTCGTTCACCAGCACATAGTTCTCATCCGGCCCCAGCGCCACACCGTTGGCAAATTGCAGTTGGTCAAGCAACACCTCGGTGGTGCCGGTGGCAAAGTCATAGCGCAACAGCCGACCATCGCCGCCATGTTCAATCACGGCTTCACCATCCTGGCCATAGCCCCAGCGATTTGACGCGTCACTGAAGTAGGCAAAGCGCCCGCTGGCGTCAACCGTCACGTCATTGGTAAAGCCAAACGGCAAGCCGTTCGCGCTGTTGCTCAGCAGCGTGAGTTGCCGATTGGCATCCAGCGCGAGCAAGCCCTTGACCCCATCGGCAATGATCAAACGCCCATCCGGGTGCAACGCCAGGCCAAGCGGGCGTCCGCCGGTATTGGCCAACACTTCCAGGATGTGGCTGTCGGGCGATGTTCGGATGATGCGCCCGTCCTGCAGGCCACTGATCAGAAACCCCTGGGCATCCAGCAACAAGGCCTCGGGCCCGGCGATGTCCGAGGCGCCGACTCGTTGCACCGCCTTGAGCCGCTGATTCTCGGCGTAGGTGCCGTCCTTCATCGAGGGCGCCTTGGGCGGGGCCCAGTTCACCGGTTGTACCTGGGTGGGCATCAGCAGCAGAAAGGCGATCAGCGCAAGCGATACAACGAATAGCCCATGACGAAGATGTTGACGGCGGTGGCTCATGACTGTTCCTGGTTGTCGTGGGCGTTCGGTTCCCAGTGCAGAGTGCCGAACAGGTAATCCATCAGCGGCAGGACGATATTGAAATTGCGCCCCTGCATCAGTTCGCGGCGGTGGTGCAGGGCGTGCAATTGGTGCATCTGGCGGATCCACGGCAGGCGTGCCACGCGGTGGTTGGCAGGCAGGTGTTCGCAGGCGTGGAACACCTCGTAGAGCAAGTAACCGAGGATCATGCAGCCGGCAAACAGCCCGGCGATGTTGGGGCTCAGGTGCTTGAGCAACCACCAGGCGGGGAGGGTGATGGCCAGGCTGTGCAGCACGATCAGCCACGCCGGGAACAGGATCACGCGCCAGTCCCGAGGGCTGTCGTAGGTCATGTGGCCGGGCGTGAAGAAACTGTGATGGTCGCCGGTGTGCCGCGCATAAAACAGTCGGGCGAGGGTGTGTTTGTGATGGCCGAGGTGGCGGTGCACGAGGTAGATGCACAGGTTGAAGAACACCAGGGTCAGGGGCACGGTCAGCCACTGCAGCGGAGTGATGCGTTCGGTGGAGGACCAGGCGAGGGTGATGCAGAAAACGCCATAGCCGAGGACGAAACCGGCGTGCAGCCATGGGTGGTAATGGCTGCTTATGGCCGCGCGATAACGGGTGCGGAAGGTCTCGGTAGGGTGGGCCATGGCGGTCAGCTCGGTATTTTTTTGTTGGAGGCTGAGCTTAGTTGCTGGTGGGGAATGTGCGAGTTTTTGCGCAGTACACCGATCAAAATGTGGGAGCGGGCTTGCTCGCGAAAGCGGTGGGTCAGTCGCGGTATGCAGTAACGGACACGCCCTCTTCGCGAGCAAGCCCGCTCTCACAATTTGACCGAGTTCAGCCGCCGGCACATCACTGCTTTGCTTTTCTGTGGGAGCTGGCTTGCCTGCGACGCAGGCACCTCGGTGTGTCAGGCATAACCAGTAGATGCCATCGCAGGCAAGCCAGCTCCCACCTTTGACCGAGTACAAACGAAACCCATCTACCTGATGCACAGAGATCCAAATGTGGGAGCGGGCTTGCCCGCGAATGCGGTGGTTCAGTCAGCTCATGTGTCACTGACCCACCGCCTTCGCGAGCAAGCCCGCTCCCACAATTTGACCGAGTTCAGCCTCCACCACCGCACTGCTTTGCTTTTCTGTGGGAGCTGGCTTGCCTGCGATGCAGGCACCTCGGTGTATCAGTGACACCCAGTTGATGCCATCGCAGGCAAGCCAGCTCCCACATTTGATTGAGTTCAGCTTCAAGGATCAGGTCGGCTGTCAGGCCGCCTCGGTTTTGCTTCTACCACTCAGGTCGGCTACTAAACCGCCGTGCTCTGCTTTTTGATCTTGATCTTAGGCGCCCCGTTAAACCACGCTGGCCGAGTGGTGGGGCAAGAGCCCTTGGGTTACTTTGGGGCTTTTTTTCCAAAGTGACTCGCCGTAAGGGCGAAACCAACCTCAGCCATCACCCAATAACGGATACGCCCCCAAAACCCCCCATCGCTAATAGCATCCCAGCAAAAAGCCGCCTGATCGTTATTGAATACCGATGGACCAGCTCTGTGTGGTCTGGTCCTCGTGGCGCGGCTCCAGGTCATCTTCATACTGGCAACGCGGGCCCTTGCAGTGGTAGTCGAAGGTCACCGGCGCCTGGGTCTTGATGGGGAACAACGATTTGGCCGTCGCCGGTGCAGCCTGTGGCGCGGCCTCGGTGACGGGCGCTTCGTAGGTCAAATCCAGCGTTGCAGCGTGGGCCACGATGGGCAGGAGGGCGAGCACTGCACTCGCCAGAACGGTCCTTGTAAATAGCATCTGAAACAACCCGCGCAACAAAAAATGAAGCGCGAATTATAAGCCAGGCGCAACCGCCGATGCACACCGCAGTCCGCGGTCGAACGCCGCAGTTCAGAACACCCGAGGTGCCTCAAGGTGTTCCGTGGGGAACGCATGGGCATAGGCCTGACACACCCGCAGCACCTGCTCATCGGCAAACCGCGCGCCTACCACATGCAGCCCCACCGGCATGCCATTCGCCGCCAACCCACACGGCACCGACGCCGCCGGTTGCTGGGTGAGGTTGAAGGGATAGGTAAACGGCGTCCACTCCATCCATTCGTTCAGGCCCGAACCCGGTGGTACGTTGTGCCCCGCCTCGAACGCAGTGATGGGCATCATCGGCGACACCAGCACGTCGTAATGCTCATGAAACGCCGCCATCCGCGCCACCAGTGCCGCGCGGGCTTCGAGGGCGTCGTTGAAGTCGCGCAGACTCAGCTGTTCGCCGCGTTGCGCGATACGCAGCAGGCCAGGGTCGAGCAGCTGTTTTTGCGCCTCGCTCATCGTGCTGGTCAGGCGGGCGGCGCCGGCGGCCCATAAGGTGCTGAACACCTCCAGCGGGTCACTGAACCCCGGGTCGATCTGCTCGACATGTGCGCCCAGCTGCACCAACCCTTGCACGGCTTGGGCGACGACGCTGGCCACCTGCGGGTCGACATCCACATAACCGAAGGTCGGGCTGTAGGCCACACGCAAGCCTTGCAAATCCGCACCCGGCTTGAGCCACGGCGTGGTCCGTGGCGCACCGATCAGGCCATCGCGCGCATCCGGCTGCGCGACGGTTTGCAGCATCAGCACGGTGTCTTCCACCGTGCGCGTCATCGGCCCCAGGTGCGACAGAATCGTCATCGAACTGGCCGGCCACTGCGGTATGTAGCCGAAGGTCGGCTTGATGCCAAAGGTACCGGTGAACGCACACGGAATGCGGATCGAGCCACCGGCATCGCTGCCCTGGTGCAGCACGCCCAGGTTCAGCGCCGCCGCCGCGCCCGCGCCACCGGACGAGCCGCCCGCGGTGGTGCGGGTGTCCCACGGGTTGCGGGTGATGCCGTACAACGGGTTGTCGGTGACGCCTTTCCAGCCGAATTCCGGGGTGGTGGTTTTGCCCAGCAGCACCGCACCGGCCTTGCGCATCAGGGCCGAGAAGGGCGCATCCACGTCCCACGGCCCGTCGGCGGAGGTGGTGCGTGAACCCTTGCGGGTGGGCATGCCAAGGGTCAGCGTCAGGTCTTTGATCGAAGCGGGCACGCCGTCCAGCGCGCCGCAGGGTTGGCCTTTGAGCCAGCGTTGTTCCGAGGCGCGCGCAGCGCTCAAGGCACCCTCAGGATCGATATGGCAGTAGGCGTTCACCACCGGGTTGTAGCGCTCGATACGCAGCAAAGCATCTTCGGTGACCTCCACCGGCGACAGGCTTTTGTCGCGAAAATGCTGCAGCAGTTGTACCGCTGTCAGTTGGCCCATCTCACTCATGCCAGGTCCCCCTGCGCCGCGTTGACCATGGCGCGCAGCAGCACCGCGCAGCCTGCTGCCAGGTCATCCGGCGCGGCGTTTTCGATTTCGTTATGGCTGATGCCGCCTTCGCACGGTACAAAGATCATCCCGGCCGGGCCGAGTTCGGCGACGAAAATCGCGTCATGCCCGGCACCGCTGACGATGTCCATATGGCTCAAGCCCAAGGCCGTTGCGCCGTCACGCACGGCGTTGACGCAGGCCGGGGCGAAATCCAGCGGCGGGAAGTCGGCGGTGGGCGTCAGCGCAAACGTCAATCCGTGGCGTGCAGCCGTGGCTTCAATCACGCCGCGCACTTCATCGACCATGGCTTGCAACCTGTCGGCGTGCAGGTGGCGCAGGTCGATGGTCATGTGCACCTGGCCGGGAATCACATTGCGCGAGCCTGGGTGCACGCTCAGGCAACCGACCGTGCCGCAGGCGTGTGGCTGTTGCTGATGGGCGATACGGTTGACCGCGCTGACGACTTCGGCGGCGCCGACCAGGGCGTCCTTGCGCAGGTGCATGGGCGTGGGGCCGGCGTGGGCTTCGACACCAGTGAAGGTCAAGTCGAACCACTTCTGGCCCAGGCAACCCATGACCACGCCAATGGTGGTGGCCTGGTCTTCCAGCACCGGGCCTTGTTCGATATGCGCCTCGAAATACGCGCCTACCGGGTGGCCAAGCACCGCGCGCGAACCGGCGTAGCCGATGCGCTGCAGTTCGGCGCCCACCGACAGGCCGTGCTCGTCCTGTTTGTCGAGGGTTTCCTGCAAGTCGAACTGACCGGCGAACACCCCGGAGCCCATCATGCACGGCGGAAAACGCGAGCCTTCTTCGTTGGTCCACACCACCACCTCGATCGGTGCTTGGGTTTCAATGCCAAGGTCATTCAAGGTGCGGATCACTTCCAGCCCGGCCATCACGCCGTAGCAGCCGTCGAACTTGCCACCCGTGGGCTGGGTGTCGATATGGCTGCCGGTCATCACCGGGGGCAGGGCGGGATTGCGCCCGGCACGCCGGGCAAAAATATTGCCGATGGCGTCAACACTGACGCTGCACCCAGCCGCCTCGCACCAGTGCACGAACAGGTCGCGGGCCTGGCGGTCGAGGTCGGTGAGCGCCAGGCGGCACACGCCGCCTTTGACGGTGGCGCCCAGTTGGGCCAGGTCCATCAGCGATTGCCACAGGCGGTCGCGGTTGATCAGCGGGGCGTTGCTCTTGAGCGGTTGCGCAAAACTATTCATGGGCACTCTCCGGTCAGGCACTCAGGGCCAAATAACGGTTCTTGATGCTTGGGTCGGCGCGGAAGGCAGCGGCGCTGCCCTCGTACACCACGCGGCCCTGTTCGAGCACGTAATGGCGGTCGGCGAGCTTGTCGCAGACCATCAGGTTCTGTTCCACCAGCAGCACGGGCAGGCCGTCGTCCTTGACCTTGCGCAGGATTTTCACCAGTTCGTCGACGATCACCGGCGCGAGGCCTTCGGTGGGTTCATCGAGGATCAGCAGCTTGGGGTCGTTGAGCAGCGCGCGGGCGATGGCGAGCATCTGTTGCTCACCGCCGGACAACGCGTGGCCGGCGTTTTTGCGGCGTTCCTTGAGGCGCGGGAACATGCCGTACACGTCGTCCAGTTGCCAGCGGCTGGTCTTGCGCACGGCGATGCGCAGGTTTTCTTCGACGCTCAGCAGGCGGAAAATCCCGCGGTTTTCCGGCACCAGCGCCAAGCCCTGGCGGGCGATTTCGAAGATCTTCTGGCCCACCAGCGCCTGGCCGTTGAAGTGAATCTGGCCCTGGCGCGGGCAGATAATCCCGAGGATGCTGCGCAGCGTGGTGGTCTTGCCGGCGCCATTGCGGCCCAGCAGGGTCACCAGCTCGCCGGGGTTGACGGTCAGCGACACGCCTTCGAGTACGTGGCTTTTGTCGTAGTAGGAATGGATATTCTCGACGATCAGCATCAGGCGGCCTCTCCCAGGTAAGCAGTGCGCACACGTTCATCGGCGCGCACGAATTCCGGCGTGCCTTCCACCAGGATCTGCCCGTGGCTCATCACGGTGATGCGTTGGCTGATGGACATGACGATGCTCATGTTGTGTTCGATCAACAGCACCGTGTGGTCGCGGCCGAGGTCGCTGATCAACTGGGTCATGATCGGGATGTCATCGATGCCCATGCCCGAGGTGGGTTCGTCGAGCATCAACAGTTTTGGCTTGGAGCAGATCGACATGCCGACTTCCAGCACACGCTGCTGGCCGTGGGACAACTCGCCGGCCAGGGTGTCGGCGCGGCTCGTGAGTTGCAGGCGTTCGAGTACCTGGTCGGCCATCTCCAGGTGCTCGCGCTTGCTGTCGACCCGGCGCCAGAAGTTCAGCGCACGCGCACCGTCGCGGCCCTGGGCGGCCAGGCGCAGGTTCTCGCGCACGCTGAGGTTTTGGAACAGGCTGGTGAGCTGGAACGAACGCGCCATGCCCAGGCCGACGCGGGCGTGGGCGGGTTTGCGCATCAGGTTCTGGCCGTCGAAATGAATTGCCCCGCCAGTGGCCTGACGCTCGCCGGTCAGGCAGTGAAACAGGCTGGTCTTGCCGGCGCCGTTGGGGCCGATGATGGTGTGGATGGTGCCGGCTTCGACCTTGAGGTTGACGCCGTTCACCGCGTGGAACGCACCGTAGGCCAGCTCCAGGTTCTGGGTTTCCAGCAGGATGCTCATGACAGCTTCTCCTTGGTCACAACGTCGGCCTTGCGGCTGCCGCGTACGCGTTCGAACAGCGACGACAGACCGCCCCACAAACCGCCGCGCATGAAGATCACCACCAGGATCAGGATGATGCCGAGCAGCATCAGCCAGCGCGGCCACAGGTCGGAGAGAAAGTCGCCCAGCAGCACGATGGAACCGGCGCCCAGCAACGAGCCGAACAGCGAACCGGTGCCGCCGACGATGGTCATGATCAGGATGTTCTCGGACATCGCCAGGTCGATGTTCGACAGCGGCACAAAGTGCAGCAACATCGCGTACAGCGCCCCAGCGATGCCGGTGACGGCGCCGGACAGCACAAACACCAGGATCTTGAAGTGGCGCGTGTCGTAGCCGATGGCCGAGGCGCGGGTTTCGTTTTCGCGGATGGCCATCAAGGTGCTGCCGAACGGCGAGGCGATGACCCGGCGTGCGCCGATGAAGATCAACAGGAACAGCACCGCGACAAAGCCATAGAACGCGCGGGCGTCGGCCAGCGACAGCAGCACGGTGTCACCGAGGCGGATTTCCGGGCGCGGCACGCTGAGCAGACCGTTGTCACCGCCGGTCCAGTCGCTCAGGGTGTAGGCGACGAAGTAGGCCATCTGGCTGAACGCCAGGGTCAGCATCACGAAGTAGATGCCGGTGCGCCGGATTGCCAGGGCGCCCACCAGCAGCGCGAGGAAACCACCCGCCACGGCGGCGCCGAGCAGGGCAGGGAACAGGCCCAGTTGCAGGTGGATCATCAACAGTGCAGCGCAATAGGCGCCGGCGCCGAAAAAGATGCCTTGGCCGAACGACAACAGCCCGGTGTAGCCCAGCAGCAGGTTGCAGGCCAGGGCGGCCATGGCAAAGATCAGGATCTCGGTGGCCAGGGTTGCCGAAGGCAATATCAACGGCAAACCGATCAGTACCGCCAGTACCCACAGCAACATCGCTTTTGATTGGGTCTTGGCAAACGGCAGGGGATTTTTCTCGCTCATGTCAGGCTCTCCCAAACAGGCCGTAAGGGCGTACCAGAATCACCACGGCCATCGCGCCGTAGATCATCAGGCTCGCGCCTTGGGGCCAAAGTGTGGTCATCAGGCTTTGCACCACGCCCACCAGCAGACCGCCAACCAGCGCACCACTGAACGAGCCCATGCCGCCGATCACCACCACCACGAACGCCACGCCGAGAATCTCCGGGCCGACGAAGGGCTGGGCGCCGCGCAAGGGCGCAAACAGCACACCGGCGACGCCGGCCAGGGCTACGCCGAGGGCGAAGGTCATCGAGAACAAACGGAAGATATTGGTGCCCAGCAGCGACACGGTTTCGGTGCTTTCACTGCCGGCGCGCACCAGGGCGCCGAAGCGCGTGCGCTCCAGCAGCAGCCACAAACCCAGGCCGACCAGCCCGGAAAACACAATGAGGAACAGGCGGTAGTAGGGGTAGACGAAGTCGCCGACCACCAGCACGCCGCGCAGCAGTTCCGGCACGGCGACGCTTTTGCCCACCGGGCCCCAGATCATCACGCTGGCTTCCTGGATGATCAGCGCGATACCCAGCGTCACCAGGATCTGGAACATGTGCGGCAAGTGATAAATGCGCTGGATCAACAGTCGCTCGATCACCCAGGCCAGCGCCGCCACCACCAGTGGCGCGATCAGCAGCGCCAGCCAGAAGTTGCCGGTGAGGCTCACGGCGGTGTAGCAGATGTAGGCGCCCAGCAGGAAGAACGCGCCGTGGGCGAAGTTGACGAAGTTGAGCAGGCCGAAAATGATTGTCAGCCCGACCGCGATCAGAAAGTAGATCATCCCCAGCCCAAGGCCGTTGAGGATCTGGAACAGGTAAAGATTAAGCATGCAGGAACCCTCGGACAGGCGGCCGCGCGGGCGGCCCTGTCGTGTACAACCGGTGATGGTTTAGCGGATCAGCCGAGCACGCAGCCCGTGGCTTGCACCGGCGGGAACGACTGGCCGGCACTGAGCACTTTGGCCAGGTCGTCCTTGTCGGCCATGTCGCCGGCGGCTTTGCCGATCATCAGGTAGTAATCCTTGATCACCTGATGGTCGCCGGCGCGGATCGATTCCTTACCGGTGGGGCCTTCAAAACTCAGGCCCTGCATGGCCTTGGCTACCGTCGGCCCGTCGAAGCTGCCGGTGGCAATGATGGTGTCGAGCATGACCTTGGTGCTGATGTAGTCGGCGGCCAGCGGGTAGGTGGGGTTGATGCCGTATTTGGCCTGGGTCAGCTTGACCAGTTCACGGTTGAGCGGGCTGTCGACCTGGTGCCAGTACTGCGCGCCGAGGTACACGCCTTCGAGCACATCGCTGCCCAGTTCCTGGAATTGATCGAGGCCGGCGGACCACACCAGCAGCACTTTCATGCGCTCCTTGATGCCGAAATTCACCGCCTGGCGCAGGGTGTTGGATGACTGGCTGCCGAAGTTGAGCAGCACCAGCACGTCGGGTTTGGCGGCGATGGCGTTGGTCAGGTAGCCGGAGAATTCCTGCTCCTGCAAAGAGTGATAGCTGTTGCCGACGTGCTCCAGGCCGTTTTCCTTGAGCACGTTTTTGGCGCCTTCGAGCAAGGCTTCGCCAAACACGTACTGCGGGGTGATGGTGTACCAGCGTTTGGCGTCCGGCAGCAGCTTGATCAGCGGCACCAGGGTTTCGCGGATCGCGCCGTAGGTGGGCACCGACCAGCGGAAAGTCGCACTGTTGCAGTCCTTGCCGGTCACCTCATCGGCGCCCACCGGGGTCATGAACACGCCGCCGACCTTGCTGACTTCCTTGGCCACCGCCAGGGCCGATGACGACAGCGTGCAGCCCTGGAAGAACCGTGCGCCGTCCTGCTGGATCGCCTCCTGGACCTTGCGCACCGCCTTGCCGGCGTTGCCTTCGGTGTCGATGACCTTGTAGTTGAGCGGGCGGCCGAGAATCTCGGGGTGTTGTTCCACCGCGAGCCGCGAACCCATGTCGGCAAACTTGCCATAGCTGGCAAAGGCGCCAGACATGGACTTGAGGCCGTAAAAGGTGAAGGGTTCGGCGGCGAATGCAGAGCGCACGCCCAGCGGAAGGCTGAGGGCGGCGGCTGCGGTAAGACTGGCTTTCAACAACGTACGACGCTGCATGGGGTGACTCCCTGGTTTAGTTATTGGCAGGAGCGGCAATGGCGATACGGTGGAGCAAGGGCCTGTGGGCAGGCCTGTTATTGGATGAATGGCTTCAACGGGTTTAACTCGGTCAACGGTGGGCGCTGGCTTGCCTGCGATAGCATCGACTCAGTTCAACTGATCCACCGAGGTGCCTGCATCGCAGGCAAGCCAGCTCCCACTTTGATTGGGTTTGCACAGGTGGACCTGTGGTGTTTTTAAGAGTGATCGAACTCCAATAGAAAGTGCGGGCTGACCTGGCCTTCAAGGGCGGTCATATGGTGTTCGGCATCGCACATGTGTTCATGCATCAAGCCGCGCACCGCGCTTTCGTCACCCGCGCGAAAGGCAATCAGCAACTGCTTGTGATAGTCGAGGTTGGCGGCGTCGAACTGCTTGCGCTTGGGCTTGTAGGCTTTTTTCAGCACCACCAGATCGCGCAGCAAATCGTTGAGAAACTGCGCCATGAAACTCAGCAACGGGTTGGGGCAGGCCTTGGCCAGCAGGTTGTGGAACTCCAGCTCCGCCAGGCGCTGTTCGCGCTGGCCGGCCTCGCTGTCCTCCGGCGCGCTGCACAAATCCACGTTGTCATGCAGGGCTTGATAGTCGTCCTCGCTCAAGCGTCCGAGCACCGACACGGCCAGTTCCACTTCGATGACCTTGCGCAGCTGGTACACCTGCTCGCCGTCCAGGTGCTGAAAATGCAGGTAGTTGCGCAACGCACGGCTGGCGGGCTCGGTGCCGGCCTGGTTCAGATACGCGCCGCCGCTGGGACCGGTGCGCGTACTCACCAGGCCTTCCACTTCCAGCGCTTTGAGCGCTTCACGGGCCGAGCCTTTGGAACACTGGAAGCTTTCCATCAACTCGCGCTCGGTGGGCAGGCGGTCGCCGGGTTTCAAGGCATCGGTGACGATAGAGCGCTTGACCGACTCGACAATCACATCGGAGAGCTTCTGGCGTTTGCGTCGCAACGGGCGGCTGAGCATGGGCGTCTATTGATCCTATTAATGCGGATTAATAGCACTTAATAACGATTGGTCGAGAGCGTCAACGCAGGGTGTCGTTTTCGGCGCGAAGAGGTCGTAATCGCAGTGATTATTCCCAGCGGCCGGGGTCGAGACAGCGCGTAGAGGGAGGCGGCTGTTGGCCGTTGACCAGAAAATCCGCGACCCAGCGGTTGACGCACCCGGCTGCGACGGCGTCGGGTCGGGATGATTCCTTGAGCAACAATTGCTCGACGCCAGAGGTGGCGGGTTCCGCGTGCCCGGCGTTGACCAAGACCATGCGCGCGACGCGTTCGGTAAACAGCGCGGCGTACCGACTGCCAAGTCGGGTGGCCTGGGCATTGCCGAGGAAGTTGAGCCGGGCCTCGCCGAGTTGTTCGCGCACAAACTCCATATCGCGCGCGGCCTGTTCCACACCGGTTTCCTGGCTCAGGTCGCGGGGGCTCAGTTCGATCACGTCATAACGGTTGGTCAGGGTGCGATAGGCCGCCGTGGCGTAGGACTCCCAGCGGCTGACCAGTTTGAGAACGAAGGTTGCGCCCTGGCCCTTTTGCGGCTCGCCGGCCTGAATGAACACCACACCCTCGCGGCTCAGCGGGTGCCGGGCGCCGACACGGGTCAGGGCCAGGCGCACAGTGCCACGCTTGGGCGCGGCGTGGTCACGGGGCACGCTGACGCTGCCGCATTGGGTGCGCTCCAGTACCTCAGGGTCCGGCCGTTCAAAGGCGGGCAAGGGACAATCCAGCAGCCAGTCGATCGCCGTGGGCGCGATCAGAGGCTCGGCAAAAGCCCGGCTTGCCATCAGCCATAGGCAGACGCACGCCAGGCTTTTTACAACAACGCTGGGTTTCATCAAGAGGGTCCGGGCAGCCGTTTGAAGACGGCTTTTTTACCAAGGACCTCGGGTCAAAGAATGTAGGTTTGTTAAACGGTTTGTGTAGGACAACGGAGTTTCGTTATCAGAAACCGGCGTTCCACCCGCCACCCAATGCCTTGTACAGCGCAATGCTGGCTTGAAGACGCGATAACCGCAGTTGCACAGTCAAGTCTTGCGCCGCGTACAGCGTGCGTTGGGTTTCGAGCACCGTCAGCAAGTCTTCCGCACCGGCCTGGTAACGGCTTTCGGCGATCCGGAAGGCGGTCTGGGCCTGTTGCAGTTCTTCGCTTTGCCAATCGCGCTGCTGATCCAGGCGCGTGATGTTGCTCAGGGACTTTTCCACGTCGGCAAAGCCGTTGATGATGGCGCCGCGATAGGTCTGCAGCAGCTCATCCTGACGGGCGCGGGCCTTGTCGCGTTCGGCGCTTAAACGGCCATTGTTGAAGATCGGCGCCACCAGGCCCGAGGTCAGGCTGTAGTACGGGCTGCGCAGGAGTTCCTCGGCCTTGTAGGACCCCGAGCCCAACGTGGCGCCCAAGGTCACCGTGGGCAGCATCGCCGCACGGGCCACCGTGACATCGGCACTGGCCGCCGCAAGCTGCGCTTCGGCCTGGGCCAGGTCGGGGCGGCGGCTCAGCAGTTGGCTGGGCACGCCCGGGCCAATGGTCGGCCAGGTCAGCGCCTGGAACGACTCGGCGCCCAGGTTCAACGCTTGCACGGGCTGGCCGAGGAGGGCGGCGAGGGTGATCAGCGATTCTTCGGCCACTTGCTGAATCAGCGGCAGTTGCCGTTGCTGGCTCGCCACCAGACTCTTCTGTTGCGCCAGTTCCAAGGCCGTGGCCGAGCCGGCGTCGTAGCGGGTCTGGACCAGGTTGAGCACATTGCGTGCATTGGCCAGGTTGAGCTCGGCGATCTGTTGGCGCTGGCGCGCGGCAAGGGTTTGCGCATAGCGGTCGGCGACGTTGCTGAGCAGCGTCAGCTCCACAGTGGCCTGGTCGAACTCACTGGCACGCAGGCTCTGCAGGGCACTGTCACGGGCGGCAGCACGGCCGCCCCAGAAATCCACTTCGTAGCTGGCGGTGAGGTCGGCGTCGAAGCTGTCGACGGTTTTATTACTTTCTGTAGCGTCCAGGGAAGAATTGCCGCTGCCGCGCAGCAGCTTTTCGCGGCTGGCGGAGAGGTTGAAACTCACCTCGGGCAACAACGGCGCACCGGCAATCACCGCGCTGGCCTGGGCCTGGCGCACGCGCGCCATCGCGGCCGCCACGTCATAACTGTCGCGCCGGGCCTGGTCGATCAGGCGGTTGAGTTGCGGGCTGCCAAATTGCGTCCACCAACGCTGGTTGGTCGCTTGCGTGGCCTGTCGCTCGGCGTATTGCCACGCGGCGGGCGGCGCGATACCGCTGTCGACCTGGGGCGGGTGGCCGGTGCAGGCGTTGAGCAACAGGCACAGGCTGAGCACGGACAGGTGCGGTGGAATGCATCGTTTATTCACTGGTCAACGCCTTAACCGGATCGAGCCGGGCAGCTTTACGGGCCGGCATAAAGCCGAATACGACACCGGTGACCAACGCACAGCCAAACGCGCCAAACACCGCCAACAAGGAAAATTGCACCGCCACCTCGGCCAGCACGAGCACGCCGCCGACCAGCAGCGCCAGGGCGATGCCGAACAGCCCGCCGACCACCGAGAGCATCACCGCCTCGGTGAGGAACTGGCGCAGGATGTCGCGCTGGCGCGCGCCGGTGGCCATGCGGATACCAATTTCGCGCGTCCGTTCGCGCACGGTCATCAGCATGATGTTCATCACGCCGATACCGCCCACCAGCAGGGAAATCGCGGCAATCGAGCCGAGCATCAACGACAAGGTATTCTGCGTGCGCGCCTCGGCCTGGATCATTGCCGCGTTGTTGGTCAACTGGTAGTCGCGCTTGCCGTTGTGCAGCTTGAGCATCAACTGGTCGATGGCCAGTTCGGCCTCATGCACCTTGCGCGCATCGGCGGCGGCAATCGCCACGTATTCGGGGTTGTAGGTGCCGAACAGGCGCACGCTGGCGGCGGTGTAGGGAATGGCGACACGGTCATCGCTGTCTTTGTTGCCGGAACTGGAGCCTTTTTCAGCCAGCACACCGATGACCTGGAAAGGCACGTTCTCGATCAGGATGTATTGGCCGATCGGGGTGGCGACGTTCTTGAACAGTTTCTCGCGGATACGGTGGCCGATCACTGCGACAGTGGCCCCGGCGCGCTCGTCAGCCTCGGTGAAGTAGCTGCCCTCGACCACCGGCCAGTTGAAAATCTCCGGGAAGTTGACGTCGTTGCCGCCCACGTAGGCGAGGTAATCCAGATTGCCGAAGCGTACACCCGCGTCGCTGCCATTGACCGGCATGATGCGCTTGACCTGGGGCAGCGCCGCCAGGGCCGCGACATCGTTGAGGGTGACGATGCCCAGCGGCGTGCGCGGGTTGGGCGAGGAACCACTCAGGTAAATGATGTTGGAGCCGAACGCGCCCATCTGCGCCATGACCTGGCGCTTGCTGCCTTCGCCCACCGCCAGCATCACCACCACCGACGCCACGCCGATGATGATGCCCAGCAGTGTCAGCGCGGTGCGGAAGCGGTTGATCCACATCACTCGCCAGGCCGCTTGCACGGCGTCCACCAGTTCGGCTTTCCAGGCACCGTTGTGTTCGGCACCGTCGGCCAGGCGCTGGCGCAGGTCCACGGCTTGCAACGCGCCGCTGTGGGCGGTGGCGGGCACGTGGGTATCGCGGGTTGCCGAGTCACTGATGATCAGGCCATCACGGATCTCGATGATGCGGTTGGCACGCGCCGCCACTTCGCGGTCGTGGGTAATCAGAATGACCACGTGGCCCTGGCCCGCCAGTTCATCCAGCAGCGCCATCACCTCGGCGCCGCTGTGGCTGTCGAGGGCGCCGGTGGGTTCGTCGGCGAGGATGATATGCCCGCCGTTCATCAGGGCGCGGGCAATGGACACGCGTTGTTGCTGACCACCGGAGAGCTGGTGCGGGCGGTTGCCGGTGCGGTCGGCCAGGCCCAGGCGGGTCAGCAGCGCCTTGGCGCGGGCGTGCCGTTCGGCGGCGCTGATGCCGGCATAGATCGCCGGCATTTCGACGTTTTCCTGAGCCGAGCCCGACGGGATCAAGTGGTAGCCCTGGAACACGAAACCAAAGGCTTCGCGGCGCAGCCAGGCCAGTTCGTCGCTGTCCAGGTGCGCGACGTTTTCGCCGGCGAACAGATAGTCGCCCTCGGTGGGGCGATCAAGGCAGCCAAGAATGTTCATCAGCGTGGATTTGCCGGAGCCCGACGCGCCGACGATGGCGACGAATTCCCCGGCATGGATCGACAGGTCGATCCCGCGCAACACGTCGACCTGCGGGCTGTCGCCGCCGCCGTAGGATTTACGGATGTTCTTGAGTTCGATCAGCGGCGTGGTCAAGTCAACCCCCGTTGCCATCGACCGGGCCGATCAGCAGGTGATCGCCTTCGTTCAAGCCCTCAAGCACTTCGACCCGCAGGCGGTCGCTGATACCCAGGCGCACCGGGCGCTCCTCGATGTCGCCGTTTTTGGCCACCACCCGCGCGAACGGCCGGTCGGTGCCGTGGCTGCCCAGCAAGGCCGCCACGGGGGCGGTGAGTACGTCCTTGACCTGACTGGCAACGAAAAACACCTGGGTGGTCATTTCGGCCATCAGTGCATTGTCGGCGTTGTCCACATCCAGCAGCACGGTGTAGAGCACCACGCGGCCACTGCCGCTTTTGCTGGCGCTGCTGGGGCTGCCACTGCCCTGGCTGGTTTCATTCAGCGGCTTGGGCGGTATCGGCAAGATCTGGCGCACGGTGCTGGTCCAGCGTCGGCTGCCACCGGCGAGTGTGGTGAAATAGGCGGTCATGCCGGGTTTGACGTGACCTATGTCGGCTTCGGAGACTTCGGCCCACACGGTCATCGGCGATAACTTGGCGATGCGCAGGATCAGCGGCGTCTGTTGCTGGGCGTTGAGGGTCTGGCCGACCCGTGCGTCCACCGCCACCACGGTGCCGCTCATGGGCGCGTAGATGCGGGTATAGCCCAATTCCGCCTCGTCGCTGCGCAGGCTGGCCTGGGCCTGGCGGATCTGTGCCTGGAACATCTCGACCCGGGCCTGGGTGGCACTCAGTTCGGCCTTGGCGGTTTGAACGTCTTCCTCGCGGGTGGCGTTGCCGGCGGCCAGGCGCTGTTGACGCTGGTATTTCTGGCGCGCGAGTTCGTGCTGGGCCTTCTGTTCCTGCAGCTGGGCCTTGAGGTTTTCGATGGAATAGCGGCTGGCGTCGAGTTTGGCTTGTTGCGTGGAAGGGTCGATTTCCACCAGCAACTGGCCTTCCTTGACCTGATCCCCGGCCTCCACATGAATCTCGCGGATCTGCCCGGACGCCTGGGCGCCGACGTCGACATACCGGCGCGGTTGCAGCGTACCCAGCGCCGTGACGCTGTTTTCAATATTGCCGCGGGTGACGGTGACAGTGGACAGCGTATCGCGGCCGGGCGGCAGCACCTGCCAGGCGGCCACCGCAAGGATGGGGATCAGGCACGCGACAGCGAGCAGGGCGCGTCGAGCGGGGCGAGGGCGTTTCATGCGTTGGTTCCAGCCAGGAAGTGAGGGCCGCAGTTGCGGGGGGCTGAGTGTTATACGAGAAAATTGCTCGCAGATTTAGGCGTTTACATACACGGAAACAGCTCTATGGAATAAAAAACTCGCGCATTGATGCAAGACTTCTTTAAAAGTAGATGAGAATTATTATAAATTGCACGCACTCAAACTGCCATCATCTATGGCCTGTCTTCTTTAGTACTCAAGGATTTGATGCCGTCGCCCCTGACGGCCGGGAGTCATGGTGGAAAACTACTATCGCGAGCTGGTGTGTTTCCTCAACGCCAAGCTGGGCAACCGTCAGGTGGCCGAGGATGTGGTGCATGACGCTTATGTCCGAGTGCTGGAGCGCTCCAGTGACACGCCGATCGAACAACCGCGTGCGTTTTTGTATCGCACCGCGCTGAACCTGGTAATCGACGGTCATCGGCGTAACGCCTTGCGCCAGTCCGAACCCCTGGACGTGCTGGACACCGAAGAGCGTTTCGCCACCAGTTCGCCGCATGCCTGCCACGATCAGGACCAGCGCCTGGAAATGCTCGAGCGTGCCCTGGCCGAGCTGCCGGCCACGTGCCGCGACAGCTTCCTGCTGCGCAAACTCGACGGCCTGTCCCACCCGCAAATCGCCGAACGCCTGAGTATTTCCCGCAGCCTGGTGGAAAAACACATCGTCAACGCCATGAAGCATTGCCGGGTGCGCATGCGCGAGTGGGACGCGCACTGATCAATGATCAGTTAAATTTTATTTCACTGTCCTCGTTTCCTATCAACACATGACCTGTTGTGCAGGTCTTGAAGGTATTCCCGCCCCACCGCCAAGGGGCTTATCCAGAGGACACTGGAATGACACAGGCAATTGCTTCGCCCGCGGTTCACGACCTGATCGGTATCGGTTTCGGCCCTTCGAACCTGGCGTTGGCCATCGCCCTGCAGGAGCGCGAAAAAGCCCAGGGCAAACTGGACGTGCTGTTTCTCGACAAACAGGCCGATTACCGTTGGCACGGCAATACCCTGGTGACCCAGAGCGAACTGCAGATTTCGTTCCTCAAGGACCTGGTGACCTTGCGCAACCCCACCAGCCCCTATTCCTTCGTCAACTACCTCAAGGCCCACGACCGCCTGGTGGACTTCATCAACCTGGGCACTTTTTACCCGTGCCGCATGGAGTACAACGACTACCTGCGCTGGGTCGCGGGGCAGTTCCAGGCCCAGGCGCGCTACGGCGAGGAAGTGCTGGCCATCGAGCCGATCCTGCAACAGCAACACGTTGAAGCACTGCGCGTGATCTCCCGTGACGCGCTGGGCGAACAGCATGTGCGTACCACCCGTTCGGTGGTGGTCAGTGCCGGTGGCACGCCGCGTGTGCCTGAAGCGTTCAAGGCTCTCAAGGATGATGGCCGCGTTTTCCACCACTCCCAATACCTGGCACGCATGGCCCAGCAGCCGTGTGTTGAAGGCAAGGCGATGCGCATTGCGATCATCGGCGGCGGGCAAAGCGCGGCTGAAGCCTTTATCGACTTGAACGACAGTTTCCCGTCGGTGCAGGTCGACATGATCCTGCGCGGTTCGGCGCTCAAGCCCGCCGACGACAGCCCGTTCGTCAACGAAGTGTTCTCACCGGCGTTTACCGACCTGGTGTTCCAGCAGGTCGGCGCCGAGCGCGAACGCCTGGTGGCCGAGTACCAGAACACCAACTATTCGGTGGTTGACCTGGACCTGATCGAGCGCATCTACGGCATTTTCTATCGCCAGAAAGTCTCCGGTGTCGCCCGTCAGGCGTTCCGCACCATGACTGTGGTCGAGAAAGCCAGCGCCAGCCCGCTGGGCATCGAACTGTCCTTGCGCAACAACGCCAGCGGCGAAACCAGCGTCAGCCATTACGACGCGGTGATCCTGGCCACCGGTTACGAGCGCCAGATGCACCGCGAACTGCTCGCGCCGCTGGAAGCCTATATGGGCGACTTCGAGGTAGCGCGCGACTACCGCATCGTCACCGACGAGCGCTGCAAGGCCGGCATTTATATCCAGGGCTTCAGCCAGGCCAGCCATGGCTTGAGCGATACCTTGCTGTCGGTACTGCCGATTCGGGCGGATGAGATCGCGGCGTCGTTGTATGAAAACGATCGCCATCGGGGCAAAGCACGCTCGGTGCAGGACCTGCTTCTTGCAACTGCGAGCTGATCGAGCACAGTCCTACAGACGGCACTGGCGCCAAGGTTGAGCTACTGGTACTGTACAAAAAACCAGTACCGGTAGCTCTCCATGCAGTTGATCGAAAAACTCAGTATCCTCGCCGACGCCGCCAAGTACGACGCTTCCTGCGCCAGCAGTGGCGCGCCCAAGCGCAGTTCCGAGGGCAAGGCCGGGCTGGGTTCCACCGACGGCATGGGCATCTGCCACAGTTACACCCCGGACGGCCGGTGCGTGTCGTTGCTCAAGGTGTTGCTGACCAATTTCTGTCTTTACGACTGCCAATACTGCGTCAACCGCCGCTCCAGCGACGTGCCCCGTGCGCGTTTCAGCCCGGAGGAGGTGGTCACCCTGACCCTGGATTTCTACCGGCGCAATTGCGTCAGCGGGCTGTTTCTCAGTTCCGGCATTATTCGCTCGGCCGACTACACCATGGAGCAACTGGTCAGGGTCGCCAAGCTGTTGCGCGAAGAGCATGACTTTCGCGGCTATATCCACCTCAAGACCATTCCCGAAGCCGACCCTGCGCTGATCGCCGAGGCCGGGCGCTATGCCGATCGGCTCAGCGTGAACATCGAGTTGCCCACCGATGCCAGCCTGCAAACCCTGGCGCCGGAGAAGCAGATCGTCTCAATCAAGCAAGCCATGCAAACCATCTACACCGGTGAACAAACCGTGCTTAACGAGCCGCGCGCGCCGCGTTTCGCGCCGGCAGGGCAGAGCACGCAGATGATCGTCGGCGCCGATGACACCGACGACAGCACCATCCTGCACGGCGCCGAGGCGCTGTACGGCAACTTCAAGTTGCGTCGCGTCTATTATTCGGCGTTCAGCCCCATCCCCAACAGCCCGAAAAGCGTGCCCCTGGCCGCGCCGCCGCTGATGCGCGAGCACCGTTTGTATCAGGCAGATTTTCTGTTGCGCAGTTACGGTTTCAGCGCCAACGAGCTGTTTGAAGGCCCCGGTCACCTGGCGCTGGACATCGACCCCAAGCTGGCCTGGGCGCTGGAGCATCGCGAGGTGTTTCCGCTGGACTTGAATCGCGCCGAACCCACGTTGATTGCGCGCATCCCCGGCATCGGCTTGCGCACTACCCAGCGCCTGGTGGACCTGCGCCGCGAACGCAAGATCCGTTTTGAAGACCTGGCGCGCATGCGCTGCGTGCTGGCCAAGGCCAAGCCGTTTTTCATCACCAGCGACTACCACCCACAACAGGCCGACACCACCAGCGTGTTGCTGCGCGAGCAACTGCGCGACCGCCCGCAGCCTCAGCAAATGGGGTTGTGGGGATGATCAGCCTGGAATGCGACAACCTGTTCAGCACCTGGCGCGAACAGGCGCGCTGGCTGCTCAGCCATCAGGTCGACCCTAGTCAGGTGAGCTGGGGCGAGGCCGAGGTGGCGGACCTGTTCGCCACTGACGAGCCGATTCCTGAGCAGCTTGGGCCGTTCCAGGCGCGAATTCCCAAGGCGCTGTTGGCGTTGTTGGAATCGGCCGCCTGCTATCACGGCGATCAGCGTTGGAGCTTGCTCTACGAAGTGCTGTGGCGTGTCAGCCATGGCGACCGTACCGCCATGCTGGCCGGGGACAAGCTGGGCAGTGAGTTGCAACGGCGGATCAAGCAGGTCAGTCGCGAAGCTCACCACCTGCACGCATTTGTGCGGTTTATCGCGCTGCCCCCGGAGGCCGGGCCGCAGTTACCGGAGTACGTGGCCTGGCATGAGCCGGCCCATGACATATTGAAATCAGCCAGTCAGCACTTTATCGGGCGCATGGGCCGCCATCGCTGGATGATCGCCACGCCGCTGGATGGGGTGTATTACGACGGTCAGCAGTTGATTCATCAACGTGAATGCCCTGAAGCCTGGCAGCAACTGGCGCAAAAGGTCGAAGACCCTCACAGCGCCATGTGGCTGACTTACTACAGCCATATCTTCAACCCGGCGCGCTTGAACCCCAAGGTGATGGAAGGGCATTTGCCCAGTCGATTCTGGAAGAACCTGCCGGAGGGCAAGTTGATTCCGGGGTTGATCAGCGAGGCGCGGACGGGCAAGCAGCGCGATGGGCAGGCAAAGCTGATTGGGACCAAGCCGGGCAAGCGTATTTCCAGCGGGCACGGTTAAAAATGCGAGAGGGGGCTGGTTCCCGATAGCGGTGTGTCAGTCACCGAATGCATCGCCAGACACGCCCTTATCGGGAGCAAGCTCCCTCCCACTGTTGATTTCGTGGGCGCTGGCTTGCCGGCGATAGCCGTGTATCAGTGCCAACTGTACTAACAGATAGATCGCTATCGCAGGCAAGCCAGCTCCCACATTAGTATGGCGGTGCTAATGAAATCTGTTTTCAGCCAGGAGCAATCATGTCTACCGCCGTTCGTCTCGCCCAGGCAGCCGATGCCGAGGGGATCAGCCAGGTCATCCTGGCGGCCTTACACAGCAGCAATGCGCGGGATTACCCGGCGGATGTGATCGCTCGCGTGGCGAGCAATTTTACCCCTGACGCCGTGCTGGCCTTGCTCCAGCGGCGGGTTGTGCTGGTGGCGGTGCAGGGTCAGGTGATCGTCGCCACTGCGGCGCTGGATGCCAATGTGGTGCGCTCGGTATTCGTCAACCCGGCATTGCAGGGGCAGGGCATTGGCCGGTTGCTGATGATTGAGATCGAACTGCGTGCGCGAGAGGCCGGGGTGACGGTCTTGAGCGTGCCGTCTTCGCTGACCGCCGAGCCGTTCTACACCAAGATGGGTTTCCACACCGTGCGCGACGTCTACCACGGTAACGAGCGCACGCTGGTGATGGAGAAAGCATTGTTATCCCGCCACCCCATCGGGCCGTATCGCGACCGTCAGCACCGTGCGCAAGTGGTGGCTTTGTGGCAGCAGGCGTTCGGGTACGACACCGCGCACAACCTGCCGACGTTGGCGATTGATAAGAAGCTGGCGGTCAACGATGGGTTGTTTTTTGTGGCCACGGATAAAAAGGCTGTGATCGGCAGCATTCTGGCCGGTTACGACGGGCATCGTGGTTGGCTGTATTCGGTGGCGGTACACAGCGATTATCGCCGGCAGGGCCTGGGGGCTTCGTTGGTGCGGTATGCCGAACAGGCGCTGACTGCACTGGGGTGCATGAAGATCAATTTGCAGATTACGGGCGGCAATGATGCGGTGGTGGGGTTTTATGAGGCGCTGGGGTATGGGGTGGAGCCGAGGATCAGTATGGGCAAGAAGGTAGCCGTGAATATCCCGCCGCAATCCTGAAAACACCGTAACGCAAATGTGGGAGCGGGCTTGCCCGCGATGGCGGTCTATCAGTCAACTTGTTCAGTCACTGATGGACCACTATCGCAGGCAAGCCAGCTCCCACACGGGTTTTGTGGTGTTGCTGGCTTTTGGGCTTAGACCTTGACGATCCAGCCTTCTGGCGCTTCGACGTCGCCGGTTTGCACGCCGGTCAGCTCTTTGTAGAGCTGCTGGGTGATCGGGCCGACTTCGGTTTCGCTGTGGAACACGTGCAGCTTGCCGTTGTACTGGATGCCGCCGATCGGCGAGATCACGGCGGCTGTGCCGCAGGCACCGGCTTCCTTGAACTGATCCAGTTTGTCGATGAACACTTCGCCCTCAACCACTTTCAGGCCCAGGCGCGACTGGGCCAGCTCGATCAGCGACAGGCGGGTGATGCCTGGCAGCACCGAAGGCGACTTCGGCGTGATGAACTGGTTGTCGTGGGTAATCCCGAAGAAGTTGGCCGAGCCGACTTCTTCGATCTTCGAGTGGGTCATCGGGTCCAGGTAGATCGCATCGGCGAAACCGGATTTTTTCGCTTCGGCACCCGGCATCAGGCTGGCAGCGTAGTTGCCACCTACTTTGGCGGCGCCGGTGCCTTGTGGGGCGGCGCGGTCGAAAGTGGAGATTTGGAAGTTGTGCGGCACCAGGCCGCCTTTGAAGTAGGCACCGACCGGGATCGCGAAGACCGAGAAGATGAACTCCGGCGCGGTACGCACGCCGATGTTGTCACCGGTACCGATCACGAACGGGCGCAGGTACAGCGCGCCGCCGCTGCCGTACGGCGGGATGAACCGTTCGTTGGCCTTGACCACTTGTTTGCACGCTTCGATGAAGTCTTCGGTCGACACGTGCGGCATCAGCAAGCGTGCACAGCTGCGCTGCATGCGCGCGGCGTTCTGGTCAGGGCGGAACAGGTTGATCGAACCGTCCTTGCAACGATAGGCCTTGAGGCCTTCAAAGCATTGCTGGCCATAGTGCAGGGCGGTGGAGCCCTCGCTGATGTGCAGCACGTTGTCGTCGGTCAGGGTGCCTTCTTGCCATTCGCCGTTTTTCCAGACCTGGAGAAACCGCTTGTCGGTCTTGATGTAGTCAAAACCCAGCTTGTCCCAATTGATGCTTTCGTTACCCATGACACCCTCTATCTCTGGTCAACCGCCTGGTCGAAGGCAGGCTTGTCGGTTTTTTTCTGGATGGGCGCAACAATACTGCATTATTGGCCGGTGTGGGAGCAGGTGGGTGGGCCGTTCAGCATGTGTGTGGGCTGATCCACCGTTATCGCAGGCAAGCCAGCTCCCACATTTGGAATGCATTCCCCTGTGGGAGCCGGGCTTGCCCGCGATAGCCTCACCGCGGATTTACAGGTGCAGCGCGTGGCCCAAGGCTCTTAAAGCCGCCTCTTGTACAGCTTCGCCGAGCGTCGGGTGAGCATGGATGGTGCCGGCCACATCTTCCAGACGCGCGCCCATTTCCAGGCTCAGGCCGAAGGCGGTGGACAGCTCGGAGACGCCCACGCCAACCGCTTGCCAGCCCACAATCAGGTGGTTGTCACGCCGCGCGACCACACGCACAAAGCCGGTTTTCGACTCCAGCGTCATCGCCCGGCCATTGGCCGCAAACGGGAAGCTCGACACGATGCAGTCCAGGCCCGCGGCCTTAGCTTCGTCCGGGGTCTTGCCGACCACCACCAGTTCCGGGTCGGTAAAGCACACGGCCGGGATCGCCGCCGGGTTGAACTCGCGGGATTTACCGCTGATCAGTTCGGCCACCATCTCGCCCTGAGCCATGGCGCGGTGGGCCAGCATCGGCTCGCCGCTCAGGTCGCCGATCGCCCAGACATTGCGCATGCTGGTCTGGCAACGGCTGTCGATCCTGATTGCCGAACCGTTCATGTCCAGATTCAGCGCTTCAAGGTTCCAGCCCTGGGTATTGGGTTTGCGACCCACAGCCACCAGCACCTGATCGGTCTCCAGCGACAAGGTGTCGCCATTTGGATCGCGCACTTGCAGGCACTGGTTCTCAAAACCGGTGACGCTGTGCTTGAGGTACAGCTTCACGCCCAGTTGCTTGAGGGATTCGGCCACTGGCAATGTCAGCTCGGCGTCATAGGCAGGCAGGATATGTTCCTGCGCCTCGACCACACTGACCTCGGCGCCAAGCTTGCGGTAGGCAATGCCCAGCTCCAGACCGATATAGCCGCCACCCACCACAATCAGGCGCTTGGGCACATGCGTGGGCGCCAGGGCTTCGGTGGAGGAGATGATCGGCCCGCCAATCGGCAGCATCGGCAGGTTGACGCTTTTCGAGCCGGTGGCCAGCAGCAGGTGTTCGCAGTGGATACGCTGGTCACCGACGTCAATGGTCTTGCCATCGACCACCTTTGCCCAGCCGTGAATCACCTGCACTTTGTGCTTTTTCAGCAGCGCGGCGACGCCCGTGGTCAGGCGATCGACAATGCCGTCTTTCCATTCCACGCTCTTGCGAATATCCAGCGTCGGCACGTCGACTTCGATGCCCAACTGCGAACCCTGGCTGTGGTGCACGGTTTGCTGAAATTGCTCAGCCACGTGAATCAAGGCTTTGGACGGAATGCAGCCGATGTTCAGGCAAGTGCCGCCCAGCGCCTGGCCTTCGACAAGGATGGTCGGGATGCCCAACTGGCCAGCGCGAATCGCCGCCACGTAACCGCCAGGGCCGCCACCGATGATCAGCAGCGTGGTGTGTAATGTCTGGGACATGCCTTACTCCAAAAACAGGCTGGCGGGTTGTTCGAGCAGGCCGCGAATGGCCTGGATGAATTGCGCCGCGTCCATGCCGTCGACCACGCGGTGATCAAAGGAGCTGGAGAGGTTCATCATCTTGCGGATCACGATCTGGCCCTTGATCACCATCGGCCGCTCGACGATGCGGTTGACGCCGACGATGGCCACTTCCGGCAGGTTCAGCACCGGCGTGCTGACGATCCCGCCCAGCGCGCCCAGGCTGGTCAGGGTGATCGTCGAACCCGACAGCTCGTCACGACTGGCCTTGCCATTGCGCGCGGCGGTGGCCAAACGCGCGATTTCCTCGGCATTGCCCCACAGGCTGCGCGCTTCGGCGTGACGCACCACTGGCACCATCAGGCCGACGTCGCTCTGGGTGGCGACGCCCACATGCACCGCGCCAAGGCGGGTGATGACTTGGGCTTCGTCGTCATACCGCGCGTTGATCTGCGGAAAATCGCGCAACGCCACGACCATGGCGCGCACGATAAACGGCAACAGGGTCAGCTTGCCGCGCGTGGCACCGTGCTTCTCGTTGAGGTGCACGCGCAGCTCGTCGAGGGCGGTGACGTCGATTTCTTCCACGTAGCTGAAATGCGCGGCGCGCCGGGTGGCGTCTTGCATGCGCTGGGCAATCTTGCGGCGCATGCCGATCACCGGGATTTGTTCTTCGTCGGTGCGTTCGGCGTAGGGGTTGGCAACGGCTTTATTTTGCGCCGGACGCTGGAGCAAGAAAGCCTCCAAATCTTCGTGCAGAATCCGGCCCGCCGGACCAGAGCCCTGCACCAGGCGTAGCTGGATGCCAGCATCCAGAGCATGTTTGCGCACGGCAGGCGAGGCCAGTGGGCGTTCGTCAGCTTCACGGGCCACGTGTGCCTGAGCCGCAACCACGGGCGCGGGCTTGCTTGGCGCTGGCGCGGGTTTGGCGTCAGCAACCGGCGCTGGCGCAGGTGCAGGTGCAGCGTCAGCCGGTGCAGCCACCGCCGGTACATCCTTGGCGTTACCCGCGCCTTCCACTTCAATGCTGATCAAAATACTGCCCACGGCCATGACTTCACCCGGCTCGCCGCCGAGGGAAATCACCTTGCCGTGCACCGGCGAGGGAATGTCCACCATCGCCTTATCGGTCATCACATCCGCCAGCACCTGGTCTTCAACCACCAAGTCTCCGACCTTTACGTGCCATACCGACAGTTCAACTTCTGCGATGCCTTCGCCGATGTCCGGCATCTTGATAACGTGCGTGCCCATTCAGACCTCCATGACCCGTTTCAATGCCGCGCCCACGCGGGACGGCCCTGGGAAATACGCCCACTCTTGCGCGTGCGGGTAGGGGGTGTCCCAGCCGGTGACGCGTTCGATCGGCGCTTCCAGGTGATGGAAGCAATGCTCTTGCACCAGCGACACCAGCTCGGCACCAAAACCGCAGGTGCGGGTGGCTTCGTGCACCACCACGCAACGGCCGGTTTTTTTCACCGACTTGACGATGGTTTCCAAATCCAGCGGCCACAGGCTGCGCAGGTCGATAACTTCAGCATCGATGCCGGTTTCTTCGGCGGCCACTTGCGACACATACACGGTGGTGCCGTAGGTCAGCACGGTGACGGCCGAGCCCGGCCGCACGATGGCGGCCACGTCCAGTGGTACGGTGTAGTAACCGTCCGGAACTTGCGCTTGCGGGTGTTTCGACCACGGCGTTACCGGACGGTCGTGGTGGCCGTCGAACGGGCCGTTGTACAGGCGTTTGGGCTCAAGGAAGATCACCGGGTCGTCGTTTTCGATTGAGGCAATCAGCAGGCCTTTGGCGTCATACGGGTTGGACGGCATCACCGTGCGCAGGCCGCAGACCTGGGTGAACACCGCTTCGATACTCTGGCTGTGGGTCTGGCCGCCGTAGATGCCGCCGCCGCAGGGCATGCGCATGGTCAGCGGCGCAGTGAACTGCCCGGCCGAGCGATAACGCAGGCGTGCAGCTTCGGAGATGATCTGGTCGGTCGCGGGGTAGACGTAATCGGCGAACTGGATTTCTGCCACCGGGCGCAGCCCGTAGGCCCCCATGCCCACCGCCACACCGACGATGCCGCTTTCGGAGATCGGCGCGTCGAATACCCGCGAGCTGCCGTACTTGTTCTGCAAGCCTTCGGTGCAACGGAACACGCCGCCGAAGTAACCGACGTCCTGGCCGAATACCACCACGTTATCGTCACGCTCAAGCATCACATCCATGGCCGAGCGCAAGGCCTGGATCATGGTCATGGTGGTGGTGGTCATGGCGGTTTCCACTTCGATACTGTTGTTGTGATCGTTCATGGTCAGATCCCCAACTCTTGACGCTGGCGCTTCAAGTGCTCCGGCATCTCTTTATAAACGTCTTCGAACATGGTCGCGGCGCTTGGAATCTGGCCACCGGCCAGGGTGCCGTACTGTTCGGCTTCTTTTTGCGCCTTGATCACTTCGGCCTCAAGTTCGGCACTGACCGCCGCGTGTTCCTCTTCGGACCACTGGCCAATCTTGATCAAGTGCTGTTTGAGGCGGGCAATCGGGTCGCCCAGCGGGAAGTGGCTCCAGTCGTCGGCGGGACGGTATTTGGACGGATCATCCGAGGTCGAGTGCGGGCCGGCGCGGTAGGTGACCCACTCGATCAGCGTTGGCCCCAGGTTGCGGCGAGCACGCTCGGCCGCCCAGGCGGAGGCGGCGTACACCGCGATAAAGTCGTTGCCGTCCACGCGCAGGGAGGCGATACCGCAACCGACGCCGCGTCCGGCGAAGGTGGTGGCTTCACCGCCGGCGATGGCCTGGAAGGTGGAGATGGCCCACTGGTTGTTGACCACGTTGAGAATCACCGGCGCACGGTAGACGTGGGCAAAGGTGAGGGCGGTGTGGAAGTCGGATTCGGCGGTGGCGCCGTCGCCGATCCAGGCCGAGGCAATTTTGGTGTCACCCTTGATCGCCGAGGCCATGCCCCAGCCCACACCTTGTACGAATTGGGTGGCGAGGTTGCCGGAAATAGTAAAGAAGCCAGCGTCCTTGACCGAATACATGATGGGCAACTGACGGCCCTTGAGCGGGTCGCGCTCGTTGGACAGCAGTTGGCAGATCAGGTCCACCAGCGGCACTTCGCGCGCCATCAGGATGCTTTGCTGGCGATAGGTGGGGAAGCACATGTCGTCGATGTTCAAGGCCAGGGCCTGAGCGCTGCCGATGGCTTCTTCGCCAAGGCTTTGCATGTAGAACGACATTTTTTTCTGGCGCTGGGCGACCACCATGCGGTTGTCGAAGATCCGCGTCTTGAGCATGGCGCGCATGCCTCTGCGCAGGATCTCGACGGGAATGCCTTCGGCCCACGGGCCAAGGGCCTGGCCCTGGTCGTCGAGTACGCGAATCAGGCCCTTGGCCAGGTCGGCGGTGTCGGCGGGTTCTACGTCGATGGCGGGTTTGCGCACCAGGCCGGCGTCGGTCAGACGCAGGTAGGTAAAGTCGGTCTTGCAGCCTGGGCGGCCCGAGGGTTCGGGCACGTGCAGGCGCAGTGGTTCGTACTGCTGGGTCATGGCTTTCTACGCTCTATCTTGTGAATTTCTTGTAGTGGGCGCGCTAGCTGACAGTCCGTCTCCGGGTAGGAGAAATCTTGTCCTACAACAATCATAGGCGTGGCGTAGAAGAATATTTATCTCTGTTTCGTTGCGCTCGCGATCATTTGCGGATAAAAAAACTGCATAAACATAATAAACAGGTGATTTTGTCTCATGCGCAAACTGGACCGTACCGATATCGGCATTCTCAACGCCCTGCAGGAGAACGCGCGCATCACGAACGCCGACCTGGCCCGCTCGGTCAACCTTTCACCCACACCGTGTTTCAACCGGGTCAAGGCGATGGAAGAGTTGGGCCTGATTCGCGATCAGGTCACGCTGCTGGATGCCGATTTGCTCGGGCTGCACGTCAACGTGTTTATTCATGTGAGCCTGGAAAAGCAGAACGAGCTGGCGTTGCAGCAGTTCGAAGGCGCGATCTCGGACCGCCCGGAAGTGATGGAGTGTTACCTGATGGCCGGCGACCCGGACTACCTGATCCGCGTGCTGGTGCCGACGATCCAGTCGCTGGAGCGCTTCATGATGGACTTTCTGACCAAAGTGCCCGGCGTCGCGAATATCCGCTCCAGCTTTGCGCTCAAGCAAGTGCGCTACAAGACCGCGCTGCCTTTACCCGCCAATGGCATCAACCTCGGCACATGACCTCAGCCGCGCCGCTGTAAAAATGTGGGAGCTGGCTTGCCTGCGATAGCGGTGGGTCAGCTGACAAATGGGTGTCAGCAATACCGCCATCGCAGGCAAGCCAGCTCCCACAGGGGGTTCGGCGTCCTTACAGTTGGTTGAGTGGGATCTTCAGATAAACCACCCCATTCTCTTCGGCCGGCGGCATATGCCCCGCCCGCACATTCACCTGGATCGCCGGCAGCAACAACGTCGGCATGCCCAATCCCGCATCACGCTGGGTGCGCATCGCTACAAACGCCGCTTCATCCACGCCGTCATGCACATGAATATTCCCCGCGCGCTGCTCGGCCACCGTAGTCAGGCATTTCGCCTGCCGCCCCTCAGGCGGGTAGTCATGACAGACGTACAACTGGGTTTCAGGTGCAAATGCCAAGAGCTTGCGCATCGACCGATACAACTGCCGCGCATCGCCACCCGGGAAATCGCAGCGTGCCGTGCCCACATCGGGCATGAACAGCGTGTCACCCACCAGAATCAAGCGGTCGTCGATCAAGTAGGCCATGTCCGCCGGGGTATGCCCGGGCACATGCAGCGCCTGCGCTTTCAGGTTGCCGATATGAAAGACCTCATCCGGCGCAAACAAATGGTCGAACTGCGAGCCATCGACGCGAAATTCCGGCTCCAGGTTGAACAGGTTCTTGAACACGTCCTGGACCTTGCTGATCGACTGACCAATGGCGATCTTGCCGCCCAGCGTACGGCGCAGGTACGGCGCGGCGGACAGGTGATCGGCATGCGCATGGGTTTCCAGCAGCCATTGCACCTGCAGGCCGTGCTCACGCACAAACGCGATGACTTTGTCGGCCTGGGTCGTGTCGGTACGCCCGGAGGCCGGGTCGTAATTGAGCACCGAGTCGACGATGGCACATGGGCCGCCGTCCGCTTCATAGATGACGTAGGTGAAGGTCGACGATGCCTCGTCCAGAAAAGCGTGAATCAACGCTGGCATGGCGGCTGTCCCTGTTGAGGAAGAAAAAAGTCGTTACAATCAGTTTACGTTTACACATAATGTTTTGAGCTTAAGTGACGTAAAGGACCCGAAGCAAATGGAATCTACTCTGAGTGAGGGCGAAGTCGCCCAGTTGCGCGCATCGGCGTCCAAGGCCTGCTCCTTGCTCAAGGCGTTGGCCAACGAGGACCGTTTGTTGATCCTGTGCCAATTGACCCAGGGCGAGCGCAACGTGGGTGAACTGGAAGCGCTGACCGGCGTGCGCCAGCCCACGCTGTCTCAACAATTGGGCATCCTGCGTGACGAAGGGTTGGTCGCCACCCGTCGGGACGGCAAATACATTTTCTACGGGCTGGCCAGCCATGAAGTGATTCAAGTGATGAAAACCCTGTCCGGGCTGTACTGCGGCGCGGTCATGAAAAGCTGGGCGTGACGCCATCCGGCAGCGACCCTTGTGTGCATGTAAAAGAAAGGCGATTGACCATGAATGACCAACACTGTGGCCCTACCATCAGTGGCGATATCGTAGTCATCGGCGGCGGTTCGGCGGGCATCGGCCTGCTGGCCAGCCTGCTCAAACGTGACCCGCACCTGAACATCACCCTGATCGAACCGAGCGAATTTCACTGCTACCAGCCGGCCTGGACCCTGGTGGGCGGCGGCGCCTACGACGTCAAAAAGACCCGGCGCCCACTCGCCGACGTACTGCCCAATGGCGTCACCTGGGTGCAGGCCGCGGTCACCGAACTGCTGCCCGAGGCGCAGACCCTGATGCTCGACAGCGGCCAGCGCGTCACCTGGAACAACCTGATCGTGTGCCCCGGCCTGCGCCTGGCCTGGGAAAAGGTCGAAGGCCTGCAAGACACCTTGGGCCAAAACGGCGTGACCTCCAATTACAGCTACGAGCACGCCGCCTACACCTGGCAGCTGGTGCAACAGCTCAAGGGCGGCAAGGCGATCTTTACCCAGCCGGCCATGCCGATCAAATGCGCAGGGGCGCCGCAAAAGGCGATGTACCTGTCCTGCGATCACTGGCTTAAACAAGGCCACCTGAAAAACATCGACGTCGAATTCGATCTCGCGGGCGCCGCGCTGTTTGGCGTCGCGACCTTTGTGCCGCCGTTGATGAAGTACGTCGAAAAATACCAGGCACGCCTGGCGTTCAATTCCAACCTGGTCAAGGTCGATGGTCCGGCACGCAAGGCCTGGTTTGAGGTAAAAGACGCGGCGGGCACGGTCACGGTTGAAGAGAAATCCTTCGACCTGCTGCACGTGGTCCCGCCGCAAGTCTCCCCGGACTTTATCCGCCAAAGCCCGCTGGCCGACGCCGGCGGCTGGTGTGAAGTGAACCCCCACAGCCTGCAACACCTGCGTTACCCACACGTCTTTGGCCTGGGCGATGTGTGCGGCACCACCAATGCCAAGACCGCCGCCGCTGTGCGCAAGCAGATCGTGGTGGTCGCTGAAAACCTGCTGGCCCTGCGCAAACAGGCGCCGCTGCCGCTGAAATACGACGGCTACGGCTCCTGCCCGCTGACGGTGGAGAAGGGCAAGGTGGTGCTGGCCGAGTTCGGCTACGGCGGCAAACTGCTGCCGACCTTCCCACTGGACCCGACCCAGGCACGCCGTTCGATGTGGTTTCTCAAGGCCACGCTGCTGCCGTGGTTCTACTGGAACGGCATGCTCAAGGGCCGCGAGTGGCTGACCCGTCTGAGCAAGGTGGACTGAATGCTGCTGGCAAGTGTTTTAGGCCTGTTGATGGGCCTGGTCATGGGCCTCACGGGCGCGGGCGGCGGCATCCTTGGGGTGCCGGCGCTGGTATTGGGGTTGGGCTTGACGATGACCCAGGCGGCGCCGGTGTCATTGCTCGCGGTGGGCGCGGCGGCGGCGGTCGGCGCAATCGACGGCTTGCGCCATGGTCTGGTGCGTTACCGCGCGGCCTTATTGATCGCGTTGCTCGGCGCAGTGTTTTCGCCCTTGGGTGTATTTTTCGCCCATCAACTGCCGGAGTCCGTGCTGATGGGGCTGTTCAGCGCATTGATGGTGCTGGTCGCCTGGCGCATGTTGCAGCGCGAAAAGGTCGAGGCCGGGCCAAGTGACCATGGCGCCGCATCGTGGGGCCAGAAGAACTGCATGCTTGATCAGCAGACCGGGCGCTTGGCCTGGACGGCCAAGTGCAGCGCCACGTTGGCCGCGCTGGGTGCGGTGACCGGTGCCGTGTCGGGTTTGCTTGGCGTGGGTGGCGGCTTTCTGATCGTGCCGGCGTTCAAGCAGCTCACCGATGTGCAAATGCGCGGCATCGTCGCCACCTCCTTGATGGTGATCAGCCTGATCTCGCTGATTGGCGTCGCGGGTGCGTTTCATGCCGGGGTGAGTATCGAGCCTGTGGGCTGGGTGTTTATCGGCGCGAGCATCGTCGGCATGCTGATTGGGCGGCGCCTGTGTTCGGTGATCAAGGCGCGCACCCTGCAAGTCGGCTTTGCCAGCCTGTGTGTGGTAGTGGCCGCCGGCATGCTGCTCAAGGCCGCGCACTGACCTGAAGTTGAAACTGTCCAGAGACGCCACGATCCTGCGTGGCGAGCGGGCTTGCCGCGCGTTGGGCTGCGCAGCAGCCCCAGAAAGTCACCCCAGTTCTCCGGAAAAATCGCGTCGTCAGCATCAAGGGCCGCTTCGCGCCCCTACGCGGGGCAAGCCCGCTCGCCACGACAAGCTGCTTCCCACCGTTTTGAGCGTGCCCGTTCAAGCGTTCAATTGCTGCCCTGACATGGCAAGATGCACGTCTCTCAGGTTTACTACTCCCTGAGTAATGGATTCACCGACCTTGCACGTCGGCTTATCAAGGCCACCGAATGGACAAATACACCCCCCACACCTGGCAGCCCCACGAGCGACCGAGCCTGCCCGGCTCGCCGTCGACGCCGCTGCACTCCACGCCCAAGCGTTGGCTGTTCGCGATGGTCGGCGTGCTGGTGGCAATCACTGGTGGGTTGGGCAACGCGCTGGTGATCGCCAACCTGCAATACCTGCAAGGCGCCTTGGGCGCGACCACCGCCGAAATGGCCTGGCTGCCCGCCGCCTATGTGATGACCAACGTGTGCATGAACCTGCTGCTGGTGAAGTTTCGCCAGCAGTTCGGCCTGCGCGCGTTTACCGAGGTGTTTCTGGTGCTGTATGCGCTGGTCACCTTTGGCCACTTGTTCGTCAACGACCTCAGCTCCGCCATCGCGGTGCGGGCGGCCCACGGTATGGTGGGCGCGGCGCTGAGTTCGCTGGGTTTGTACTACATGATCCAGGCGTTCCCGGCCAAGTGGCGCATGAAAGCCCTGGTGCTCGGCCTGGGCACCGCACAGCTGGCACTGCCGCTGGCGCGGTTGTTTTCTGAAGACCTGCTGCAAATTGCCGAGTGGCGCGGGCTGTACCTGTTCGAATTGGGCATGGCGCTGATCTGCCTGGGTTGCGTCTTCCTGCTCAAACTGCCGCCCGGTGATCGCTTCAAGACCTTTGAAAAACTCGACTTCCTCACCTTCGGCATCCTCGCCACCGGCGTGGCGCTGCTGTGCGCGGTGTTGTCGCTGGGGCGTATCGACTGGTGGCTGGAAGCCCCGTGGATCGGCGTGGCCTCGGCCTGTTCCCTGGTGTTGATCATGGCCGGCCTGGCCATCGAGCATAACCGCACCAACCCGTTGCTGATGACCCGTTGGCTGGGCAGTGGGGTGATGATTCGCCTGGCCCTGGCCGTGGTATTGATTCGCATGGTGTTGTCGGAGCAATCCACTGGCGCCGTGGGCTTCATGCAAATGTTGAACATGAGCTACCAGCAGATGCACACGCTGTACGTGGTGATGCTGGCCGGGGCGATTGCCGGGCTGGTGGTCAGTGCGCTGACGATCAACCCGGCGCACCTGTTGATGCCCTTGATCATCTCCCTGGCGCTGATGGCCACCGGCTCTGTGATGGACAGCTTCTCAAGCAACCTGACCCGTCCACAGAACCTGTATATCAGCCAGTTCCTGCTAGGCTTTGGCGGCACCTTCTTTCTGGGGCCGACCATGGTACTGGGCACGCGCAACGTGCTGACCAACCCGCGCAACCTGGTGAGTTTCTCGGTGATGTTCGGCATCTGCCAGAACCTTGGCGGCCTGATAGGCGCAGCATTGCTGGGCACGTTCCAGATCGTGCGCGAGAAGTATCACTCCAGCATGATCGTCGAACACCTGACCTTACTGGACCCGCGTGTGGCTGCGCGGGTGCAGAGCGGCGGTTCGGCGTATGGCGGTGTCATCGCCGACCCGCAATTGCGCAACCTGATGGGCATTCGCAGCCTGGCCACGGCGGCCACGCGTGAGGCGAATGTGATGGCCTACAACGATGTGTTCATGTTGATTGCGATCATCGCGATTCTCACCATGCTCTGGATCTTCATCCGCAGTCTGTGGCTGATGAGCACCACCAAGGCAGCAGCCCCTCCCGTTCAACCCAGCGGCGTTACTTCATGACCGAAACAACCACGACCACCACCAACGCCATCGCCTCCACCCCGGAAGGCACCGCTCCACCGGGAGCAACCGCAACTGAGCCACGCTCACTGCGGGTGCGCATCATCTCATCGTTGGGCTTTGCCGCGATTGCCATCGTCGGCGTGCTGATCGTGTTGTATGCCTGGCAATTGCCGCCCTTCAGCAGCGCCGTGGAGAGCACTGAAAACGCACTGGTGCGCGGCCAGGTGACGATTATCGGCCCGCAACTGAGCGGCTATGTGTATGAAGTGCCGGTGCAGGACTTCCAGTTCGTCAAGGCCGGCGACCTGCTGGTGCGCCTGGATGATCGCATCTACAAGCAGCGCCTCGACCAGGCGCTGGCGCAACTGGCGGTGCAGAAAGCCTCGTTGGCCAACGTGGTGCAGCAACGCAACAGCGCCGAAGCCACCATCAAGCTGCGCCAGGCCGCGCTGGTCGACAGCCAGGCCCAGGCGCGTAAAAGTACCGCTGACTTGCGCCGTAACGAGGAGCTGATCAGCGATGGCTCGGTCTCCAAGCGTGAACTGGACGTGACGCGCGCCGCCAATGCCCAGACTATCGCCGCCGTGGCCCAGGCCCAGGCCAGCCTGGAAATCGCCCGGCAGGACCTGCAAACCGTGATCGTCAACCGCGGTTCACTGGAGGCCGCCGTGGCCAGCGCCGACGCCGCAGTGGAGCTGGCGCGCATTGACCTGTCCAACACCCGCATCCTCGCGCCGCGTGACGGCCAGCTCGGGCAGATCGGCGTGCGCCTGGGCGCCTTCGTCAACTCCGGTGCGCAGTTGATGGCATTGGTGCCGCCCCAGCTGTGGGTGATCGCCAACATGAAAGAAACCCAAATGGACAATGTGCAGGTGGGCCAGCCGGTAACCTTCACGGTGGACGCGCTGAACCACCGCAAGTTTCACGGCACGGTGCAGCACATTTCCCCGGCGACCGGCTCGGAATTCAGCCTGTTGCAGGCGGACAACGCCACCGGCAACTTTGTGAAGATCGCCCAGCGCGTGCCGGTGCGGATCACCGTTGACCCGGATCAGGCCGAGAGCGAGCGCCTGCGGCCGGGGTTATCGGTGGTGGTGAGTATCGACACGGCGGGGCGCCTGAAAAACACTCCGCCCTGACACAGCACAGATCACCCTGTGGACGCGGGCGCGCTCGCAAAAGCGCAGTGCCAGAAAAGCGCGTGGTTACCGACCCACCGCTTTCGCGAGCAAGCCCGCGTCCCCATGGGCACTGTATGTGAGGGTGAAATCGAGTTGGGTCGACTGGCCTTGCTCCAATAACCTCAGCCCCGGCCTGCCGGGCAGGTGATGCGCATTCACCGGATGGCTCACCGGCTCAATGCAAAAGAATGCCAACCCCGGCGGGCAATACAGCAGGAAGTAATCCGCCCCGGTCGCCCGGCATTCCAGGGTATAGCCCAACGCCGGCTGCTCGATCCGGCAATGCCCGTCCCACTGGCAGAACCCATTGTCCACCAGGCCTTCGGGCAGGGTGTTCAATGTACTGAAATCCCAGGCCTGCGGCACCGGCGCCAATCCTGTGGGCAGCTTTGAGGCATCGCTCATCCACACCTGCCCAGCCTTGGCCTGCAACCGCGTGCCCGGCGTACGCGGCAAGTAAGGGTGCAACCCCAAGCCATGCCACGCCGCCTGTTCGGCCAGATGCGTCACGCGCAACCCAATGCTCAGCTCACCGTCGCGCAAGGCAAAGCGCTGTTCGGCGCGATAAGCGAATGGTGTGTCGCACCGCAGCGCCAGCACCACTTCATCCGCCGCCTGACTGACCACGTGCCACGCCTGTTGCCAGGCCGAGCCGTGAATCGGCAACGGATCGGTCAGGCTGTTGGCTGTGAGTGCCAGCCAGCCGTCGGGGTTATCGAAACCGCCTTGGGCGATCCGGTTGGACCAGGGCGCCAACGGGTAGCACCCCAACTTGCCGGGTAAACCGGTATTTATCGCGTGCTCGTCACTGTGTCGCAACAACGGCTGCCCGGTGGCGCGCACCGTCCAATTGACGATGCTGCCACCCAGGGCCGGGGCCAGGGTGAGGTGGGTGAGTGGGTCGCTGAGCTCGATCAAGTCTGAAGGCATGGGTGTCCCGCCGCATGAATGAACCAACACAGAGGTGATTTGTGGACGCTGGCAAGCCTGCGCCCACAGTTGACCACCTCGGCCTCGGAGAAAGGGTTACAGCACCAGGCCCGGCAGCCACAGCGACAGCGCCGGGATGTAGGTGACAGCCATCAGCACCAGAAACAGCACGCCATAAAACGGCAGCAGGGCCTTCACGGTTTTCTCGATACTGACCTTGCCCACCGCCGCGCCTACAAACAGCACCGCGCCCACCGGCGGGGTAATCAGGCCGATGCCCAGGTTCACCAGCATGATCATGCCGAAGTGCACCGGGTCGACGCCGATGCCGAGAATCACCGGCAGCAGGATGGGCGTGAGGATGAGGATCAGCGGCGCCATGTCCATCACGGTGCCGAGCAACAACAGCATCATGTTGATGCACATCAGGATCACGTAGCGGTTGTCCGACAGGGTCAGGAACATCGTGGTGATCTTCGCCGGGATCTGCATTAGGGTCATGATGTAGCCGAAGCTGGCGGCGAAGGCGATCAGGATCATCACGATGGAGATGGTGCGCACCGTGCGGTGCATCAGCTTGGGCAGCTCGCGCCATTTGTAGTCGCGGTAAATGAACATGGTCACGAAAAACGCCCACAGCACGGCAATCGCGGCGGACTCGGTGGCGGTGAAAATGCCCGAGAGGATGCCGCCAAGAATGATCACCATCGCCATCAGGCCCCACAGCGCGTCGGCGCAGATTTTCAGCGCCTGCTTCAGCGGGATGACTTCACCTTTGGGGTAGTCGCGTTTCTTCGCGAAGATCAGGCACAGCACCATCAGGCACGCGCTCATCAGCAGGCCCGGGACCACGCCGGCCATGAACAGCGAAGCGATCGACACCGTGCCGCCGGCCGCCAGGGAATAGAGCACCGAGTTGTGGCTGGGCGGGGTCAGCAGCGCCTGTACCGAGCCGCTGATGGTCACCGCCGTGGCGAACTCCCTGGGGTAGCCGCGCCGTTCCATTTCCGGAATCAGCACCGAGCCGACTGACGCGGTGTCTGCCACTGACGAGCCGGAAATGGCGCCGAAAAACGTCGAGGCCATGATGTTGACCAACGACAGGCCGCCGCGCACAAAACCCACCAGCACGCCGGCAAACGCCACCAGCCGGCGCGACATGCCGCCTTCGGCCATGATCGCCCCGGCGAGCACGAAGAACGGAATCGCCATCAGCGAAAACTTGTTCACTCCGCCTGCCACCTGAATCATCAAGGCTTGGAACGGAATGTCGATCCACCACGCGCCGATCAGCGCCGACAGCCCCAGGGCGTAAGCGACCGGCATGCCGATCAGGATCAACGCGATAAAGCTGCCCAACAGAATCAATGCGTCCATGTCAGGCAGCCCCTTCGCTTTCTTCAACCAGGTCAAAGCGCACCACGCGCCGGTGGCTCTGGTCGCCGAGCAGGAGTTTTTCCAGCACGAACACCAGGGTCAGCAAGCCGCCAATCGGGATCGGCATATAGGTGATGCCCACGCGCAGGGTGGGGATGGCGCTCATGAACTGGTTCCAGGTGGACAGGCACAGCTTGCTGCCCCAAATCGTCATGAACAGGCAGATGGTCGCCATCAACAGTTGCGAGACGATGCCGACGAGTTGGCGTTGGCGCGGCGGCAGGCGGTCGGTGATCATGGCCACCGACATATGCGCCCCGGCGCGGTAGCTGGCGGCGGCGCCGATAAAGGTAAACACCAGCATCAGCAGGATGGCGCTGGGCTCTGGCCAGCTTGCGCCTGTGCCGAGAATGTAGCGGGCGAAAATGCCCCAGGGGATGATCAGCGCGACGCCTAATACCGAGAGGCCGGCGACCCAGATGCAGGTCATGTAGAGGCGGTCGTTGAAGCGCAGCAGTCGATTCTTCATGGCGTTCACCGTAACCGGGCACGTCAGTGCGGACCGCGCCGGGCCTAGCTAAGAGGAGGAGGGGGCTTACTCGACGGCGTCGATGCGCTCGATGATGTCGGCGTAAGCTGCGCCGTACTTCGCGCGAACGGGCGCGGTGGCCTCATAGAAGGGCTTTTTGTCGACAGTGATGAACTCGACGCCGGCGGCCTTGAGCTTGGTTTCGCTGCTGGCGGACTTGGCGTCCCACAGCACGCGCTCATCGGCCTGGGCAACCTTGGCGGCGTTTTTCACCATGTCCTGTTGCGCGGGGGTGAGTTTGTTCCAGGTGATTTTCGACATCACGATGGGTTCGGGCAGGATCAGGTGTTCGGTGAGGGTGTAGAACTTGGCGTTCTGGAAGTGGTTGTGCTCCAGCAGGGTTGGCGGGTTGTTTTCCGCGCCGTCAATCACGCCGGTCTGCAATGCGCTGAAAATCTCGCCGGTGTCCATGGCAATGCCGTTGGCGCCCATTTCATTGAAGGCGTCGATAAACAGCGGGTTGCCTTGCACGCGAATCTTCATGCCCTTGAGGTCTGCGATCGAACGCACCGGTTTCTTGGTGTAGATATTGCGCGTGCCGCCGTCCATCCAGGCCAAGGCTACCAGGCCGAATTCGGAGTCGGTGATCTTGGCGAGGATCTCGTCGCCGATCGGGCCATCAATGACCTTGCGCATGTGCGCCTGGTCGCGGAACACGAACGGCAGGTTGAACACGTTCACGTCCGGCACCACCGGGCCGACGATGCCGAGGCTGACCCGGGTCATCTGGATCGCGCCGACCTGGGCCTGTTCGACGACTTCTTTTTCAGAGCCCAGAACACCGCCTGGGAAGTACTTGAAGGTCAGTTCGCCGTTGCTTTGCTTAGTCAGGGCTTTACCCATGTTCTCTTCAGCGACGACGGTGGGGTAGCCGGCGGGATGGATGTCGGCGAACTTGATTTCCAGCGCGTGGGCGGCGCTGCTGAGGGCAACGAGTGTGGCGGCGAGCAAGGTGCGTTTGAAGTCCATGGAATGTCACTCCTGTGTTGTTATTTTTGTATTCAAGGCACAGCAATGCAGCTAGAGGGTGAAGCGCGGTTCGGGCAGTCCCTGGACGCCGGGGTTGAGGGCGAATACGCCGCCGGACAGCGACTGTTCACTCTGGTCATCACGGATCGAGGTGACGAACAAGGTGTCCAGGCGGCTGCCGCCAAAGGCGCACATGGTGGGTTTTTTCACCGGCACGGTGAGGGAACGGTCCAGGCGACCGTCGGGGGTAAAGCGATGAATCAGCCCCGCGTCGTTGGCGCAGATCCAGTAGCAGCCGTCGGCGTCAACGGCCGCGCCGTCGGGGCGACCGAGAAACTGCTGCATGTCGACAAACACGCGACGATTGGAGGGCGTGCCGGTCTCGGTGTCGTAATCGAAGGCCCAGATCTGCTGCACCAGCGGGTGTGAGTCCGAGGCATACATCGTGCGGCCGTCCGGGCTGAATGCCAGGCCGTTGAGGGTGATAAACCCGTCCAGCTGGGCATGCGGCGCGGCACCGCAGGCGTAGCGGTAGAGCGTGCCCTGGGGCGCATTCAAGCCCATGTTCAACACCATGCTGCCGGCCCAGAAGCGACCCTGGCGGTCACAGCGGCCGTCGTTGAGGCGCATGTCGGGGCGCGGGTGCTCGACACTCGCCAGCGCGGTGGTGTCCAGGCTGCCGTCATTGTGTGGCGTGAGTTGGAAAAACCCGGTTTCCATGCCGGCGACCCAGTTGCCCGCCGTGGTGCGCGCAATGCAGGCGAGCATCTGCGGGGCTTTCCAGGCGGCACTGTGGCCGCTGGCAGCGCTCCAGCGCTGCAGGCCGCCGTTGGGGATGTCCACCCAGTACAGCGCGTTTTCCTCAGGCACCCACACCGGGCATTCGCCCACGGCATTGCGGGCGTCAACAATCAGTTCAGCAGTCATGGCAACTCATTCCCTTGGGTGTGCAGTCAGTCACCGAACGGCCCCGCCGCGCAGAAGGCGCCGCCCTGATAGACCTTGGCCGGGTCATCGGCGGCGACTGGTGGCTGGGTTTCGACTTGCGCGCGGAACACTTCGGAGCTGTCCTTGGGGGTGAAACCCAAGTGTGCGGCGTAGCGGTTGTCCCACCAGGTATCGAGGTTATCCGACATGCCGTAGACCACCGTGTGACCGACGTTCGGCGTGTACAGCGCGCGTTCGAGCAACTGAGTGAGGTCATCGAAGCTCAGCCAGGTGTGCATCATCCGGCGGTTTTGTGGTTCGGGGAACGAGGAGCCGATGCGGATGCTCACGGTCTCGATGCCGTAGCGGTCGAAGTAGAAGCTCGCCATGTCTTCGCCATAGGACTTGGACAAACCGTAGTAACTGTCCGGGCGGCGAGGCGAGCGGGCGTCGAGGGTTTCGCCTTGCTTGTAGAAGCCGATCACGTGGTTGGAGCTGGCGAAGATCACACGCTTCACGCCGTGGCGGCGAGCGGCTTCGTAGATGTGGAACACGCCGCTGATATTGGCGCCGAGGACTTCTTCGAACGAGCGCTCCACTGAAACGCCCCCGAAGTGCAGGATGGCGTCGACGCCTTCCACCAGGTGGTGCACGGCTTGTTTATCGGCAAGGTCGCAGGGCTGCACTTCCTCGGATGCGTCGGCCGCCGGCGCCATGTTGGCGATGTCCGACAGGCGCAGGACTTGGGCGTAAGGGCGCAGGCGTTCGCGCAAGACTTTGCCCAGGCCGCCGGCAGCACCGGTGAGCAACAGGCGGTTGAATGGAACAGGCGTGGTGGTAGAGGTGGTCATGAGGGTTCCATTGTTGTTGTAGGTTGTCGTATGACTTGCCGAAAGTATCGTTAGGTCGTCCCTGGCTTGTCAACGCCCTTGCTGACGAGTGCGATCAAACGTGGGAACTGGCTTGCCTGCGATAGCAGTCTGTCAGTTGACAGACGTTTTGCTGATACACCGCTATCGCAGGCAAGCCAGCTCCCACATTCATCGCCTTACAGCAGCGAAATCGGATAGCTGATAAAAATCCGATTCTCATCAAATTCATTGTTGCTGAAGTCCCGACGCAGGGTCGAGTTCCTCCACCGCACGTTCAAGTCCCTCAGCGCGCCGCTCTGCACGGTGTAGGCCAGTTCCGATTCGCGCCCCCATTCCTTGCCGTCGGTGATCGCCCCGGTGTGCACGTTACTGCCGCTGATATAGCGGTTCATCATGGTCAGCCCCGGAATGCCGAGCACCACAAAGTTGAAGTCATGGCGCACCTGCCAGGATTTTTCCTTGGCGTTATCGTAGCTGGCGTTGTAACTGTCGTTGGCGAGCGTGCCGCCGCTGGTGCCGTTGACCCGCATCCACAGGCTGTCACCGGTGAGCTTTTGCAGGCCGACATAAAACGTGTTGCCGTTGTAGCGCGCCGAGAGCAGGGCGGACACGGTCTTGTTGTCGAGGTCGCCGGCCAGGGCGCTGCCGTCTTCCTTGCCGGTGAAATAACCGAGGTTGGCGCCCAGGGTCCAGTTGCCTACCGGCTGGCTGTGAGTCAGGTTGAAATACTGTTGCTGGTAGATATCCGTCAGCTCGGCATACCAGACGCCCACCTGGGTGCGCTTGTCGTTGAAGCTGTACTCGCCGCCGCCAAAGTTGAAACGGTCGGAGGTGAACGCGGCCTTACCGTTCATGAACATGTCTTCCATGCTCGCGTCATTGCGGGGGCTGTTACCGCGAAACTGCCCGCCGTAGAGCGTCAAGCCGGCAATTTCATTGGACGTGACCTGACCGCCGCGAAAGGTCTGGGGCAGCGAGCGGCCGTCGTCCGAACGCAGGATCGGCAGCACCGGCATCCATTCGCCGACTTTCAGTTCGGTCTTCGACAGTTTGGTTTTCAGGGCCACGCCCAGACGGCCGAAATTGTCAGCCGGCCGGCCGTCGCTGTGGATCGGCAGCAACTGAGTGCCCCCCGTGCCTTTGCCGCCATCGAGCTTTTGCGAATACAGGCCCAGCACGTCGAGCCCAAAGCCCACGGTGCCCTGGGTGAATCCGGATTTGGCATCGAGGATGAAGTTTTGCGTCCACTCCTCGGCCTTGGCTTGCGGGTAAGTGGAGTTGGTGAAGTTGCGGTTGAAGTAGGCGTTGCGCAGGTTCAGCGAGGCTTTGGCGTCTTCGAGAAAACCATCGGCATGCGCGCTGAGGGGCAGTGTGAACGCCAGGCTGCCGAGACCGATAAGGCCGATACGCGAGGAGGAATTGCGGGCGAATTGACTCACAGAGAAGCTCCCTTTTTCTTTTGTTGTTTTTATTATTTGTTATACGTCGTCGTACAACATTGGGCGGGATATTTACGGGGTTTACGTGGGGTGTCAAGCGGAAGTTGTACGATGACGTCGCGTGTGCCGATCAAAAGCGGGCACGGTCAATGTGGGCGCTGGCTTGCCTTCGATGCAAACGCCTCGGTGTATCAGGTACCCCGAGTGGATGCCATCGCAGGCAAGCCAGCGCCCACATGGATTGCATTTCAAAAGCGATGTTCAGTTGGCCATGACCATCGGCGGCAGTGTGCCCAGCAGCGAAACGGCGGCTACAGCTGAAACACCCAGTAACCATTCCAGCATGACGCTGGCCTTCAAACTGCCTTGGCGTTCTTCGCAGCGCTCAATGCGCAACCTGTTCAGTAACGCCAGCGCCAACATGCCCAGCACTAGCAGCACTTTGATCAACAGAATCAGCGCGAACCCGTTGAACAGCGGTGTGGGCCACAGTTGCCCGGTCAGTACGCGCACGTTGATCAAGCCCGTCACCAGCAACCCGGCGACCAGGCCATAACCCACGCCGCTGAAGCGTTTGAGGATCGGCTCCAGCGCATAGCCCTGCGGCTGCCTGAAGATCAGCACCAGCACGAGCAGCCCACCGAGCCAGGCGCCGACGCACACCAGGTGCACCACCTGGTTGAGGATCAGCAATTGCCCGCTCAACCCATTGAGCATGGCGCCATGGCCGACCGGTGCCAGCGTTGCCAACAGCAGCGCAGTCGATGGCAGGCGCAGGGCCGGCCAGGGTTTGATCAGCGCGATCACCAGTAACAGGTTCAGCAACAGATGCCAGACCCACACCTGGCCGAAAAAGGTTTTGCCCAGCACCAACTGCACGGTGGCCGGTTGCAAGGCCGCGTCCCAGCTGCCGGCCATGCTGGCGGTGATCGGCAGCAGCCAGGCCACGCCAGAGCCCAGCCCCAGCCAGGCCAGCGCGCGGGTGATGCGCAGCAGTTGCCGGTCCAGCGCCGGCTGCGGTTCAGCGCCCAATAGCCAGGGCCTGAACACGCAGGCCCCGAACATCAACAGCACGACGATGAAATGCAGGAAGCGGCACAGCACCAGCAGGGTCGCCATGGGTTATTGGCCGACCTTGAAGCTGTAACTGCCTTCACTCTTGTGGGTGTCCACGGACACGGCGTGCCATTCCACTTTGTAGGTGCCGGCGGCCAGCGGTGCCGCCGGCGTGACCACCAGGACTTTCTTGTCGGCGTCCGGGGTTTCCAGGCCTTTGATCGCGATTTCGGTGCCGTCCTTGCTCAGGGACACTTTGGTGAACGTCGCTTCGACGCCTTCGGTGAAGGTCAGGCGCAGGTCAGCGGGCGCGGCGACGGAGCTGTCAGCCGCCGGTGTCGAACTTTTGAGGTGGGCATGGGCAAAGGCCGCCGAGGCGCCCAGCAAGGAGGCGAGCAGGGCGACGGTGGTCAGGGTTTTCTTGATCAACATTGTTCAATACCTTCAGGTTTAGATAGTCGGTAAGGCCATGTGCAGCAAGGGAAAGGGTTTGCCTTCGCCATCCAGCGGCGAGCGCGCGACCTGGATGAAACCGTAGTGCAGGTAGAAGCCCACGGCCTGCGGGTTTTGTTCGTTTACATCCACCGTCAGTGTGTCGTGGCGCGCGCGGGCGTGGTCGAGCAATTGGCGGCCGATGCCCTGGCCACGGCGATCGGGGTCGATAAACAGCATTTCTACATTGTGCCCGCCGGTGCCGATGAAACCGGCGATGCCGTTCTGGTCTTCATAGACCCAAACGTCGAGGGCCGGCATCGGCAGGTAAGCGTCGCGTACCAACGGCAGTAAACGCTGGATGTCATCCTCGGGGAGGAAGTCATGGGTGGCCCGCACCGAGCGCTCCCACAGTGCTCCCAGCACAGGGTCGTCGGCGGCCACGCGAGGTCGGATAGTCATGGCAATGATCCTTCATGGGGATCGCGATCCTAACCAATCCGTTTTGCAGGGGAAAGGTTCGCGTAAGAAGTTTCATTATGCCTTGTCGCCGCGATCTAGAGCCGATGGTAGTCTTGAGGCCATGTTGTTGTCGGGGAGCCCTTATGGGCAATCACAAGATCGGAATTCGGCGGGTCAACGTCGAAAAAATCCTGCTGGCGGCGGAGAAAATCTTCGCTGAAAAAGGCTACGGCAGCACCGCCATGGCTGACATCGCTGAAGAAGTGCAACTGCCACGCTCCAACCTGCATTACTACTTCACCACCAAAAGCGAACTGTACAGCGCGGTGCTGTTCGACCTGCTGGAGGTGTGGAAGCAGGATGCCCTGAGCTTTGAAACCTTCGATGACCCGCGGGTGGTGCTCAGCAGCTACATCCGCGCCAAGATGCAGCGCTCGCGTACGCGGCCGTATGGCTCGAAAGTCTGGGCCAACGAAATTATCCACGGCGCGCCGACGCTCGGTGAGGCGCTGGACGAAAGCCTGTACGACTGGGCCAAGATGAAAGAAGCGAAAATTCGCCAGTGGGTGGAGGACAAACGCATCCTGCCGGTGGAGCCCTCGAGCCTGCTGTATATGATCTGGGCATCGACCCAGCACTATGCCGACTTTGACCACCAGGTGAAGATTCTGAATGATCACCAGCCGTTGTCGGACATGCAGTTCGAGAAGGCGATTCAGACGGTGACCGCGGTGATTTTGCGCGGCATTGGGTTGGAGCCTTGAGCCTTGTGTGAAGGCTGAAGGCCCTATTGCAGGCAAGCCAGCTCCCACACTTGAATGTGTTCACCGATCAAATGTGGGAGCTGGCTTGCCTGCGATAGCGGTTTAAAGGACTACACAGCCTCCCGATACGGATTACGTGGATCCTGCGTCCAATTCAAAAACGGCTTGCCCGTGTCCATCGGCACCATCTCGATGCAATCGGCCACCGGGCAGGTGATCTGGCACAGATTGCAGCCCACGCACTCATCATCGATCACCTCGTATTTATGCGTGCCATCCACTTGCTTCAAGCTCGCGATAGCCTGGTGCGACGTGTCCTCACAGGCAATGTGGCAACGCCCACAACCAATGCAGGCTTCCTGGTCAATCTTGGCGATCACCTGATAATTGATATCCAGGTACTTCCAATCGGTGGTATTGCCCACCGCGCGCCCGGAAAATTCCTGCAGGCTTTTGTAGCCTTGGCTGTCCATCCACCGCGACAGCCCGTCCTTCATCTCTTCCACAATCCGAAACCCATGCAACATGGCCGCCGTGCACACCTGCACCGCGCCGCAACCCAGCGCGACGAATTCCGCCGCGTCGCGCCAGTTGCCGATGCCGCCAATCCCGCAAATCGGCAGGCCTTGGGTCTGCGGGTCGCGGGCGATTTCCGCGACCATGTTCAACGCGATCGGCTTGACGGCCGAGCCGCAATACCCGCCATGGGTACTTTGGGTGCCGACCACCGGCAGGGCGACCATGCGCTCAAGGTCGACACTGGTGATGGAGTTGATGGTGTTGATCAGCGACACCGCGTCCGCACCGCCGCGATACGCCGCACGCGCCGCCACGCGGATGTCGGTGATATTTGGCGTGAGCTTGACGATCACCGGCAGCGAGCAATACGTCTTGCACCAGCGCGTCACCTGTTCCACGTATTCCGGCACCTGGCCGACCGCTGCGCCCATGCCTCGCTCGGGCATGCCGTGGGGGCAACCGAAGTTCAGCTCGATGCCGTCGCAGCCGGTGGCTTCCACCAGCGGCAGGATGTTTTTCCAGGATTCTTCAACACAGGGCACCATCAGCGACACAATCAGCGCGCGGTCTGGCCAGTCCTTTTTCACCTGGGTGATTTCGCGCAGGTTGATCTCCAGCGAGCGGTCGGTGATCAACTCGATATTGTTGATGCCCAATACTTCACGGTTGGCGCCGTAGTGCGCGGAATAGCGTGACGACACGTTGACCGCCGCCGGGTCTTCACCGAGGGTTTTCCAGACCACGCCGCCCCAGCCGGCTTCAAAGGCGCGGACCACGTTGTAGGCCTTGTCGGTGGGCGGTGCGGAGGCCAGCCAGAACGGGTTGGGAGCTTTGATACCGGCGAACACAATCGAAAGATCGGCCATTACGCAGCCTCCACATTCAGCATGAGTTGGGCGTGCATGGCTTCAGCCGCCAGCTTGCCGTGTTGTACCGCCTGCACGGTGAGGTCCTGGCCAAGGCTGACGCAATCGCCGCCGGCATACACCCCGGGAATACTGGTGCGCAGGTGTTCGTCAACAAAGATGCGTTCGCCCACGCGGTGCAGTTGCTGGGCCAGCGGGTCGTGCAATGCCTCGTTGTCGAAGCCCTGACCGATGGCTTTGAAAATCGCATCGGCAGCCAGCTCGAAGGTCTCGCCGGTAGGGTGCAGGCGGCCGTTGTCCATGCGTGTGCGAGCGAAGCGCATGCCGCGCACGTGGCCTTGATCATCCAGCAACACTTCTTCGGGTTGGGCCCAGGTCAGCAGGCGCACCTGATTGGCCTTGGCGATGTCCTGCTCATGGTGGGTGGCGCCCATGTCCGCCAAGCCACGGCGGTACACCAGGTTCACATCGCGGGCGCCGAGGCGGGCCATTTGCACGGCCATGTCGATGGCGGTGTTGCCCGCGCCAAGCACGATGCAGCGGTCGGCCAGCGGCAGTTGGGTAAGGTCGTCGGCCTGGCGCAGTTCGCGGATGTAGTCGGTGGCGGCAAGCAGGCCCGGAGCGTCCTCGTGTGGCAGGCCGAGCTGTTTGCTGGCGGCGAGGCCGAGGCCAAGAAACACGGAGTCGAATTGCTGGTGCAGTTCGCTCAAGGTCAGGTTGTCACCCAGGCGCTGGCCGTGGCGGATTTCGATGCCGCCAATCTCGAGCAGGAAATCCAGCTCCTTCTGGGCAAAGTCATCCACCAGTTTGTACTTGGCGATCCCGTATTCATTCAGGCCACCGGCCTTTTCCCGCGCTTCAAAAATCACTACATCATGGCCGTGCAGGGCGGCGCGATGGGCACAGGCCAACCCCGCAGGCCCGGCACCGACCACGGCGATGCGCTTGCCGGTCGGTGCGGCGCGCTGGAAGGGGTGTTCGCTGAAGTGCGCGTTGTCGATGGCGTAGCGTTGCAACAGGCCGATCAGCACCGGCGCGCATTCTTCGGCGTTGTTACGCACGCAGGCTTGCTGGCACAGAATTTCGGTGGGGCAAACCCGTGCGCAACTGCCGCCGAGGATGTTGGCCGAGAGAATCTTCTGCGCAGCGCCCTGAACGTTTTCAGTGTGGATATTGCGGATGAACGACGGGATGTCGATCTCGCTGGGGCATGCATTTACGCACGGCGCGTCGTAGCAATACAGGCAGCGCGACGCTTCAAGTGCAGCCTGGCGGGCATTGAGGGGCGGCGCCAGGTCGGTGAAATGGCTGGCGAGTGTCGGCCCATCTTCATGGGGATGGGGGAGGTGGGTCAGGGTCTGGATCACGGTTTTGGCCTCACGGTTTTTTGCCTCTGGCGGGCATTGATTTTTTTGTCGCTTGGACTGGCCTCATCGCAGGCAAGCCAGCTCCCACAGTTGGATTGTGTGAACCCGATCAAATGTGGGAGCGGGCTTGCCCGCGATTGGCGGTATCAGCGTTTCACAGCTACAGGCCTGGAATGCTCCGCCCGCTTGCTCAACTGCTCAAACACCGACGGATACGCCGGGCGTTCTACATACCGCCCGGCACCGCGTTCGGCGCGCAGGTCGCCGTCGGTCCAGACCAGCTTGCCCTGGCTGATGGTGTGGCTCGGCACGCCGCGTACGGTCTTGCCTTCGAAGATGTTGAAGTCGACTTTCTGATGGTGGGTCTTGGCCGAAATCGTCCGTGTGCCCTCGGGGTCCCACAGCACCAAGTCTGCATCGGCACCCACGCGAATCGCACCTTTGCGTGGGTAAAGATTGAAGATCTTCGCGGTGTTGGTGGAGGTCAGCGCGACAAACTCTTGCATCGACAGGCGCCCGGTGTTGACGGCTTCGTGCCACAGCAACGCCATGCGGTCTTCGATACCGGCAGTGCCGTTGGGGATTTTGCTGAAATCGTCACGGCCGGCGGCTTTTTGCTCGGCGCAGAAGCAGCAATGGTCGGTGGCGGTGGTGTGCAGGTTGCCCGATTGCAGGCCGTGCCACAGCGCCTCTTGATGCCCGCGCGGGCGGAAGGGCGGGCTCATCACGTAGCCGGCGGCGGTTTGCCAGTCAGGGTGTTGGTAAACGCTGTCGTCGAGCAGCAGGTGGCCGGCGAGCACTTCGCCGTACACCGCCTGGCCCTTGCCACGGGCGTAGGTGATTTCATCCAGCGCCTCCTTGGTCGATACGTGCACCAGGTACAGCGGCGTGCCGATGGTTTCGGCGATACGAATCGCCCGGCTGGCGGCCTCGCCTTCGACCTGGGACGGGCGCGACAGCGGGTGCGCTTCCGGCCCGGTGATGCCCTGGGCCATCAGCTTGCGTTGCAGGTGATACACCAGCTCACCGTTTTCTGCGTGCACCGTCGGCACTGCGCCGAGTTCCAGGCAGCGCTCAAAGCTGGCGACCAGGGTGTCATCAGCCGCCATGATCGCGTTCTTGTAGGCCATGAAATGCTTGAAGCTGTTGATGCCATGGTGGCTGACCAGCTCGGCCATTTCCTCGCGCACCTGCTCGCTCCACCAAGTGATCGCCACGTGAAAGCCGTAGTCGGAGGCAGACTTTTGCGCCCAGCCGCGCCACTGGTGGAAAGCTTCCATCAAGGATTGCTGCGGGTTGGGAATCACAAAGTCGATGATCGAGGTGGTACCGCCCGCCAGACCTGCCGCGGTGCCACTGAAAAAGTCTTCACTGGCCACAGTGCCCATGAAGGGCAATTGCATGTGCGTATGCGGATCGATGCCGCCGGGCATCAAGTATTGGCCACTGCCATCGAGTATTTCAGTGCCGGCGGGAGTATCCAGATCCGTGCCAATAGCGCGAATTAGGCCGCCTGCGCAAAACACATCGGCGCGGTAACTTTCATCATGGGTAATAACGGTGGCGCCACGGATCAACAGCGACATGTCGAGTTCCTCACAGGCTTGACCGGCTTGTGCCAGTTCTAAGTGTTGTAATGCTGCTTGCCGATGATCAATTAAATCCTGTCATCGGTGACAGGAATAGAAACTAGCCCGAGTTTTTCGAATGAGCAAGAAGATTTTTTATAAGCTTATATCGCGTTTAAATAATTGATTTATAAAGATAAAAATATAAATTCACCAAAATGTGGCGGCCGTTCACCATTTTGACGCACTTGACAGGTTCTCAATGTGAGCAACATTTCTTATTGCAAATCAGACGCTTGAGACATGCCCCTTGACGGCAGTAGGAAATAAAAATAATTGTGTTGCACCAGATTGAGTCCTGACAGTTCGGCAACTTCGCATTATTTAGCCTGAGTGATGCGGCACGTTCCGAAGGCGCAATCGGAAAGCTGATTAACATCAGCACGTTATATAAGCGGTGCGGGTTCAAGGTGGCAGGTCGGCACGGTTATTGAGTGCAGTGGCGGCTGGCCGGCCCCGTGATGTCATGTTGTTTACGAGGTACTCCGGCCACCCTGCGCCTAGCGTTGGGTGAGCAACAATAATTCGAAAAAACCGTGGAGCGGCCATGCAACAGAACAGATCGCAAGTCATTGAACGCAACGGCCTGTACGAACTCGACGCCGGCGCCGACGTCCTCGACAGCCCCCGCTACAACCACGACATGGCACCGACCAAGGTGCACGAACGCACCTGGAACAAGTGGCACATCACCGCGCTGTGGGTCGGCATGTCGATCTGCGTGCCCACCTATACGCTCGGCGGGGTGCTCACCGCCTACTTTGGCTTGTCGGTGGGCGAGGCGCTGATGGCGATTTTGCTGGCCAATATCGTGGTGCTGATCCCGCTGACCCTTAACGCGTTTCCCGGCACCAAGTACGGCATTCCGTTTCCCGTCTTGTTGCGTTCGTCGTTTGGCATCCTCGGCTCCAACGTGCCGTGCCTGATTCGCGCGCTGGTGGCGTGCGGCTGGTTTGGTATCCAGACGATGTTCGGCGGGCTGGCGATTCACCTGTTTCTGGGCTCGATTTTCGAGGGCTGGAAATCCCTTGGCGGTACGGGTGAGGTCATCGGCTTCATGATTTTCTGGTGCCTGAACCTGTGGGTGGTGCTGCGCGGCGCCGAGTCGATCAAACGCCTCGAAACCCTGTCTGCGCCGCTGCTGGTGGCCGTGGGGATCGGCCTGCTGGTGTGGGCGATGCCGAATGTGTCACTCAGCGAGCTGATGGCGATTCCACCCAAGCGCCCCGAGGGCGCGAGCCTCACCGGTTACTTCATGGCGGGGCTCACGGCGATGGTGGGTTTCTGGGCGACGCTGTCGCTGAATATTCCCGACTTCAGCCGCTACGCCAAAAGTCAGAAGGACCAGATTCTCGGGCAGATTTTTGGCCTGCCGCTGACCATGTTCCTGTTCGCGGCCCTTGGCGTGATCATGACCGCCGCGTCGGTGAAACTGGTGGGTGTCAGCGTCTCCGACCCGGTAACCTTGATCGGGCATATCCAGAGCCCGGTATGGGTGGCCATCGCGATGCTGCTGATCATCATCGCCACCTTGTCCACCAACACCGCGGCGAACATCGTCTCACCGACCAACGACTTCCAGAACATTGCGCCCAAGCTGATCAACCGCACCACTGCGGTGATCCTCACTGGCCTGGTGGGGCTTGCGTTGATGGGCCACGAACTGCTGAAAAAACTCGGGCTGATCGTCTCGGACGTGAGCCTGGAAACCGTGTATTCGAACTGGTTGCTGGGCTATTCAAGCCTGCTGGGGCCGATCGCCGGGATCATGGTGGTGGACTACTTCATCACCCGCAAACAGCAGCTCGACCTGGCCGGTCTGTACCGTGACGACGTGTACCCGGCGTGGAACTGGAGCGGTTTTATCGCCTTCGGCGTGCCGGTGGTGCTGACCCTGCTGTCGCTGGGCAGTGATGCGTTCAGCTGGTTCTACAGCTATGGCTGGTTTACCGGATCGGCGTTGGGCGGCGTTCTGTATTACGGGTTGAATGCCAAGCGCAGAGCCTTGCCGCTCGCAGTAAAAACACCCCTGTAAAAGGTTGAAATGCAATCCAAATGTGGGAGCGGGCTTGCCCGCGAATGCGGTCTTCCAGCCGACATTTGCAGCGACTGACACGGCCCCTTCGCGAGCAAGCCCGCTCCTACATTTTCAGACCCCATTTCCAACCGTTGGAATCGCGTCAATTCATAAGAAATGTAGCCTGAGGAGACCCCTATGAACGCTGCCATCGACGTTCTGCAATCCACCCATCAGCACATCAACCGCGATCGCTTGTGGCAGTCGCTGATGGACCTGGCCAAATTCGGCGCTACACCCAAAGGCGGCGTGTGCCGACTGGCCCTCACCGACCTCGATCGCAAAGCCCGTGACCTGTTTGTGCAGTGGTGCGAGGAAGCCGGTTGCACCGTGACCATCGACGGCATCGGCAACATCTTCGCCCGTCGCCCGGGTCGCAATCCCGACTTGCCGCCAGTGATGACGGGCAGCCATATCGACACCCAGCCCACGGGTGGCAAGTTCGACGGTTGCTTCGGCGTGTTGGCGGGCGTGGAAGTGCTGCGCACCCTCAATGACCTCAAGATCGAAACCGAAGCACCGCTGGAAGTGGTGGTGTGGACCAACGAAGAAGGCTCACGCTTTCCGCCGTGCATGATGGGTTCGGGCGTGTTTGCCGAGAAATTTTCCCTGGCCGAGACCTTGGCCAAGGTGGATGTGGAGGGCGTGAGCGTGGGTGATGCGCTTAATGCAATTGGCTATGCGGGCACGCGGCCGGTCAGTGGGCATAAGGTCGGGGCTTACTTCGAGGCGCATATTGAACAAGGGCCGATTCTTGAGGATGAAAAGAAAACCATCGGCGTGGTGTTGGGGGCTCTGGGGCAAAAGTGGTTCGACCTGAAACTGCGCGGTGTTGAGGCGCATGCGGGGCCGACGCCGATGCACTTGCGCAAAGATGCGTTAGTGGGCGCGGCAGCCGTGGTGGCGGCGGTGAATGCGGCGGCGCTGGGGCATCAGCCGCATGCGTGTGGCACTGTCGGTTGCCTGCAGGCGTATCCCGGCTCGCGCAACGTGATTCCGGGTGAGGTGCGCATGACCCTGGACTTCCGTCACCTGGAACCGGCACGCCTGGATTCGATGATTGCCCAGGTGCGCAAGGTGATTGACGAAACCTGTGCCAAGCATGGGCTGACGTTTGAGCTGGAACCCACCGCCGATTTCCCGCCGCTGTATTTCGATAAAGGCTGCGTGGACGCTGTGCGGGATGCGGCGAATGGGCTGGGGCTGTCGAACATGGACATTGTCAGCGGGGCAGGGCACGACGCGATCTTCGTCGCCGAACTCGGCCCGGCCGGGATGATCTTTGTGCCGTGCGAAGGCGGCATCAGCCATAACGAAATCGAGAACGCCGCACCGGATGACTTGGCGGCGGGGTGTGCGGTGTTGTTGAGGGCGATGGTGGCCGCTTCGGCGGCGATCGCCAGTGGCAAACTCGCTGCCTGACAGGCGGTTGAAAAATGTGGGAGGGGCTTGCCCCCGATGGCAGTGGGTCATTTAGCTGAGCTGGCTCTGATACACCGCGATCGGGGGCAAGCCCCTCCCACATTTGAACGGGTTTGCTGGATGCTAGACCCAAATTGCGTCCCATAACGGGTAGTCGCCAATCCGCTTCACCAACCCGGCCCGCAGTGGATTGGCCACCACATACCTGGCCATCTTCACCACGTCATCCTCCTTGCGCAGCGCGCGGTCATGGAAACTTTCCTGCCAGAGCCTTCCCTTGAGGCCATTTGCGCCATTGACCGACCGCGTGCTCTTGGATTTCACATGCCGCATCAAGTCTGCCAGCGAGCCTTTTTGCAGTTCGATAATCCAGTGGAAATGGTCCGGCATGATCACCCACGCCAGGGAGTTGGCGAGCCCTTGGTATTGGGCCAGCCGAAATTGCCAGACCACCAGGCGACCCAGGTGGAAGTTGCTAAAGATGGGAAGACGTTCGTGAGTGTTGGTGGTGATGAGGTAGATGCGGTTGGGTTCGCTGAAGCGTCCAATGCGCAGGCGGTGTGAAGCGGGTAAGTCAGGCATTCCTTGGCCTCTCTCTGGGTGGGTGTTGAGAGGCTAGATCGGGTAATCCAAGAGTGATCGACAGGCTTTTGGCAGGATGTGTCTGGAAGGCCGCCATCGGGGGCAAGCCCCCTCCCACATTGGATCTGAGGTATTCATACATTGTGTGTCTGGCGCAGGCCCCTGTGGGAGGGGCAAGCCCCCTCCCACATTGGATCTGAGGTGTTCACACATTGTGTGTCTGGCGCAGAACCCCTGTGGGAGGGGGCTTGCCCCCGATAGCGGTGTATCAGATACAAATAAGCCTTATGGCACACCACCATCGAGGGCAAGCCCCCTCTCACATCTGGAACCGAGCTGAACCTACGAGCGATCTGAGGCGCCCGGTTGCCATCCACCGCCGAGCGCCGTCACCAGCCCCACACTCGCCTGCAACTGCCGCGTCTGCACCGCCTGCAAGGTCCTTTGCGCCTGCAACGCCGCTGTCTGCGCGGTCACCACATCCAGGTAACTCACGGCTCCCGCCTGATAGCTGTTCATCGCCAGTGACTGCGTATGCTCTGCCGCATCCGCCGCCGCTTGTTCGTCCTGCGCTTCCTGCTGCAAATCCCTTAGCTGCGCCAGGTTGTCTTCCACCTCGCGCATGGCTTTGAGCACATGGCTGCGGTATTGCGCCGACGCCTCTTCAAACTCGGCTTTGGCCTGACGCTCATTGGCACTCAAGCGTCCGCCATCAAAGATCGGCAAGTTCACCAACGGCCCCAGCGCCCAGTAGCGGTTACCGGCGGACAGCAGGTTGCCAACCCCCTGAGTTTGCCCGCCAATCAACCCGGTCAAGCTGAAGTCCGGGTACCACGCGGCCTTCGCCACGCCGATGTTGGCATTGGCAGCAAACACTCGGCGTTCCGCCGCCGCGATGTCTGGGCGCCGTTGCAACAGGTGGCTGGGCAACTGCGATGGAATCCCTGGCAGCGCAATCAATTGCTGGCTGGGCGGCAAGCTGAAGTTACTGGCCGCCACGCCCACCAATTCGCCAATCGCGTGTTCGGTCAGGTTGCGTTGCCCGCGCACTTCGTCCAGTTGCGCCTTGGCTTCGGCCAGTTGGTTTTGCGCACGGGTGAGGTCCAGCTCCGAGGCAATCTGGCCTTCGTAACGGCTGCGCGTGAGTTGCAACGCCTGGCTGAAATCGTCCAGCGAGCTGTTCAGAATCCGGCTCTGCGCATCCAGCCCGTTGAGCTGCACATACAGCGTCGCCAACTGGTGCTGCAGGCTCAGGCGCGCCACCGCCAAATCATCGCCGGATGCTTGCGCCTGGGCATCGCCTGCTGCGACCTGGTTGCGAATCTTGCCCCACAGGTCCAGGTCGTAGCTCAGCGAGAAGCCCGCCGTATTGCTGTTGTACACCGACGGTTGCGTATCCCCGCGCAGTGGTCGTGTGTCCGATTGCCGCTGACGCAGCGGCTGCGCACTGGCGGTAATTTGCGGGAACAACCCTGCGTGCAACTGGCTGGCATACGCCTGGGACGCATCGAAATGCGCCAATGCCGCCGCCAGATCCGGGTTGGCCTTGAGCAGTTGCTGTTGCAGGTCGGTCAGGCGCGGGTCGTTGTAGAGCTTCCACCACTCGGGCGCCAGTTGGTCGGACGGTTGCGCGCTGTGCCACGGCCCATCGCTGGTCTGTTCGCGATAGCCGGCCGGCAGGTCCACCGACGGCACCTTGTAGGTGGGCGCCATCGAGCAGCCCTGCAACAGCAGCAGCATCAACGCCGCCAGGGGTTTAAGCCTTGGGCGCATGCGCACCTCCGGCGTCGGCCAGTTGCACGGGGTCGCCTTCGCGCAGGGCATCGGGCGGGTTGTCGACCACGCGGTCGGCGGGTTTCAAACCTTGGTCGATCACCAGGCGTTCGCCCAGGTCGAGGCCGATGTGGATGCCTTGCAGGTGCACGTGATTTTGCGCGTCCAGCACCGCAACCTGGGTACCTTGGGCGCGGAAGATCAGTGCACTGGCCGGGATACTCACGCCGTGGGTATCCGCCGGAATGGGCAGGGTGGCTTCGGCGTAATCACCGGGCAGCAATTCGCCGTTGGGGTTGTCGGCGACGAACTGCGCAAGCAGGGTGCCAGAGCGGCGGTCGATGGCCGTGGAGTCGCCGATCAGGCGCGCCTTGAAGTGCTCGCCGGGATGCTCGGGCACCGTCAGCTCGGCTTCTAACCCTGGATGAATCACGGCTGCATAGTTCTGCGGCACCGGCACGTAAAGTCTGAGTTGATGGGTATCGGCAATGTTGAACAGCTCCGGGTCGCTGTCGGTATCAGCCTTGATCAACTGGCCAATATCGGTATTGCGCGCGGTGATGGTGCCGGCGAATGGCGCGCGGATGGTCTTGTAGCTTTCCAGTGCCGACAGGCGTGCGTAGTCGGCGGCGGCCGCCTCGGCATTGGCTTTGGCGGCGGCAGCGTTGGAGGTTTTTTCATCGGCCTCCTGACGCGACACCGAATGGCTGGCCAACAGGTTCTGCCAGCGCGTGGCGGTGGTTTCGGCCAGGCGTGCGTTGGCTTGCTCCTGCACCAGCCGCGCGTGGGTCTGCGCCATTTGCTGGTCGAGGTCGGGACTGTCGATTTCGGCGAGCACTTGCCCGGCTTTGACCTGGGTGCCGATGTCGGCTTTCCAGTCCTTCAAGTAGCCGCTGACGCGCGCGTGGATCGGTGCCTTGCTCCAGGCCTCCAGGTGCGCGGGCAGGCGCAAGGTGTCGCCGGCCACGTTTTGTTTGGGCTGGAACACCATCACTTGCGGGATGGCGGCGGTTTCGGTCCAGGCACTCACCGATTGTTCGTGCATCGTGCGGGCGTGCAGGCCGTTGGCGACCAACAGGGCGGCCAGTGTCAGGCCGCCGACACCCATGAGCATCAGACGCTTGCGCGAGGGTTTGTGATCAGACGACATGTGAAGTTTCTCCAGCAGCAGCGCGAGTAGGGTGACGACCGTGGACCAGGCTGAAGACCACGGGTACAAAAAACAGGGTGGCGACGGTGGCGAAGATCAAGCCGCCGATCACTGCCCGGCCAAGGGGCGAGTTCTGCTCTTCGGACAACGCCAGCGGCAACATGCCGATGATCATCGCCAGAGCCGTCATGCACACCGGCCGGAAGCGCGTGTAACCGGCCTCCATCGCGGCCTTCAACGCATCGCCATGTTCGGCCAGGCGTTCACGGCAGAAGCTCACCACCAGGATCGAGTTGGCGGTGGCCACGCCCATGCACAGGATGGCCCCGGTCAACGCCGGCACCGACAGCGAAGTGCCGCTGAGGAACAGCATCCACACGATGCCCGCCAGCGCGGCCGGCAAGGCGGTGATGATCACGAACGGGTCGGCCCACGACTGGAAGTTGACCACGATCAGCAAGTAGATCAGCACCACGGCGCCGAGCAGGCCGAAGCTCAAACCACTGAAGGCTTCGTGCAGCGCATCGATCTGCCCATGCAGGCTGATCACCGCGCCTTTGGGGCGCATGGAGGCGGTGTCATCCAGCACTTTTTGCACATCGCGCGCCACGCCGCCGAGGTCGCGGCCTTGCACGTTGGCATACAGGTCCAGGGTGGGTTCGATGTTGTAGTGGGTCACCACTGCCGGGCTTTGCACGCGTTCGATGGTGGCTACGCCGCCGAGAATTTGTGACTGGCCATCGGCCCCGGTGACCGGCAAGGCTTCCAGGGACGGCAGGCTGTCGAGGCGGTATTGCGGCGTTGCCGCCACGATGGAGTACGACACGCCGTTGGCCGGGTTGAGCCAGAAGGTCGGCGCGGTTTGCGAGCTGCCGGCGAGGGAGGCGACCATGCTGTTGGTCACGTCACGCTCGGTGATGCCCAGGCCATTGGCGCGCATGCGATCAACGTTAACTTGCAGCGATGGGTAGCCGGTGGACTGCTGGATGCGCAGGTCGGCGATGCCCGGAATGTGCGACAGCCGACGTTCGAGTTCCACCGCGTAGATGCGGTTTTCTTCATCGCTGCGCCCGGAGATTTTCACGTCCAGCGGGGCCGGTGCGCCGAAGTTGAGGATTTGGCTGCTGATGTCCGCCGGCAGGAACGCGAAGTGGCTGCCGGGGAAGCTTTCCGGCAAGGCTTCACGCAGTTTTTTCACGTAGTCGGCGGTGGGCGCGTGGTCCTTTTTCAGCGTGACCTGGATGTCGCCATCCTGCGGGCCGATGGTGCCGCTGCTGCTGTAGGCCATGTCGATGCCGCTGAGCGGAATGCCGATGTTGTCGACGATGGTGTCGAGTTCTTCGGCGGGTATCACTTCGCGAATCCGCGCTTCAATCCGGTCGAACGCCGCCGCGCTTTCTTCAATCCGCGTGCCCAGCGGCAAACGCACGTGAAGGGCGAGGGCGCCGGCGTCGGTGGCCGGGAAGAAGTCCTGGCCCAGGCTGGGCAGCAGCAGAAACGAGGCAAGCACGCAGGCCAGGAAGCCGACGATAAAGCGCTTGCGGTTGCCCAGCGCGAGAATCAGCAAGCCGTGGTAAGTGTCGCGAATATTCGAGAAGTGGCGCTCGAAGCCTTGCTGAAAATTAAGCACCGATTGCAGCACGGCGTTGCGCGGTTTTTTGTGCTGATCGCCTTCGTGGTGGTTGATGAATGCATCTTCGGGGTGATGCCCTGCGCCTTGTTCCGGTGTGTGCGGCTTGAGCAGGAACATCGCCAGGGTCGGCACCAGGGTGCGCGAAAGGATGAACGAGCTGGCCATGGCGAAAATCACCGCCAGCGCCATCGGCCGGAACAGATAGCCGGCGATGCCTTGCAGCAGGAACATCGGCACGAACACGATGCAGATACACAGCAGCGAGACGAACGCCGGGCCGACGATTTGTGCGGCGCCGTCGAGGATCGCGGTCTTCACCGCCTTGCCTTGTTCCAGGTGCCAGTTGATGTTTTCGATGGTAACCGTGGCGTCGTCCACCAGAATCCCCACCGCCAACGCCAGCCCGCCCAGGGTCATGACGTTGAGGGTTTGCCCGGTGACCGCCAGCAGCGCGATCGCCGACAGCACGGCCAAGGGAATCGATGCGGCGATGATCAGCGTTGAACGCCAGCTGCCGAGGAACAGCAGGATCATCGCACTGGTCAGCAGCGCGGCGATGATGCCTTCCTGGGCCACGCTGCCCACCGATTGCTTGACGAACACCGAGGCGTCGCCCAACAGCGAGGTCTTCAGCGACGGCGGCAGGGTTTCGTTGATGCGCGGCAACATCTGGCGGATGCCGTCGATGATCGACAAGGTCGAGATGCTGCCGTTTTTCAACGCCGGCATCAGCACCGCGCGGTGGCCGTCGACGCGCACGATGTTGGTCTGCGGCGGCGAACCGTCACGCACGTGGGCCACTTGGCCGATGGTGATCAGTGCGCCATCGACCGTCTTGATCGGCAGGTCGTTGAGTTCATCAATCGCCTTGGGGCTGTTGTTGAGCAGGATCGTGTATTCGTTGGGGCCGAGCTTGGCGGTACCCACCGGGATGATCTGGTTCTGCAGCGCCAGGGCGTTGCCCACGTCCTGCGCCGACAGGCCTTTGGCCGCCAGGGCTTGCGGGTCGAGGTCGAGGGTGATCTGGCGCTGCTTGCCGCCCATTGGCGTGGGCATGGCCAGGCCGGGCAGGGCGCTCAGCGGCAGGCGAATGTTGTTCTGCACCAGGTCACGGATCTTGGCTTCCGAAAGGCTGGGGCTGGAGAACGCCATTTGCAGGATCGGCACCGTGGAGGCGCTGTAGTTGAGGATCAGCGGTGGCGTGATGCCCGGTGGCATCTGCTTGAGCACGGTTTGTGACACCGCGGTCACTTGCGCGTTGGCGGTGCGGATGTCCACCCCAGGCTGGAAGAAGATCTTGACGATGCCCATGCCGGGCAGCGATTGCGATTCGATGTGTTCGATGTCGTTGACGGTGGTGCTCAGGGAGCGTTCGTAGGTGTAGATCACCCGACCGGCCATGGCGTCCGGCGACAGGCCGTTGTATTGCCAGACCACCGCGACGACGGGGATGCCGATATCGGGGAAAACATCCGTAGGGGTTTTCAGGGCCGCCATCGGCCCGACGATACAGATGAATATGGCCAACACGATAAACGTGTACGGCTTTTGCAGTGCGGTCTTTACCAGCCCGAGCATGCGTGAACCTCCGAGGGAGCAGAATTGCAAACCCCGGCAGTCTTGCCCGACCCACCTAACACGCACCTTTCAGCCAGGTGAAGGAACATTTAGTTAACGGCTGAAGATCGTTTCATATGTATTCATTTGTTCTACAAAGGGCAGCTCTCCAAGCTTGTCTCCCATCGGACGCGACACATTTTGACGCCGTCCAACGTTTTTTTCTGATGTCCTTTGGAGCCCTGCCATGTCACTTAAACCATTGTTGTTGATCCCAGCCCTTGGTGCTGTTTTGTTGTTGTCGGCCTGCGCCGGCCCGATTCCCAAGGCTGACCCGAGCGAAGCCTGGATTGGTTTGAAAGAAGAGGCGCCGAATGACCTGATGGCCGAGCGTGTCGACGGCAAGCGTGTGGACGACGGGCGCTTTTTTGAGGTGACACCGGGTGACCATCGCCTGGATGTGACCTTATTCGAGGAGGAGGCAGGCGATGACAATCAGCAGGATTGCCAGGGCCGGGTCGAGTACAAGCATTTCCAGGCGGGTGAGCACTACACCCTGACTGAATCGAGCCTGGGCACCACCGTGCGTGCCGTCCTCAAGGACGGGCACGGCAAGGAAGTGGCAGCGACTCAAGACTTTAATTGCATGCCCGGCTAGGCGTGATGCACCGCGGCCTTCGGGTGTTTGGCCGGTGCAGCAGGTTTGACGTGGGGGTGATGATGCCGGCGAGTCACGCGCATGACCCCCCACAACATGGCGCTGGCTACCGCCAGCCAACCGCAGATCAACAGGAAAATCGTTGTTGCAAGGCTCATTCGGGCCTCCTTTCGCCCCGCAGGGGGCACACACAGTCTTCTCAATGGACAGTCTAGCTACCTGACGGTTGCCTGCTATTGACCAATGGTCGAGTCCATCCAACTTGTTTGCTCTATCCAGCGCATTTTACTGACGCCTCGGGCTATACCCGCCGTGCGGAGCATCCTATGATCAGGGCCCTTACCGGCAGTTGATCAAGAGAGTAAAAAATTGCGGTTACGGTCGAACGTTAAAACATCCTTGCTGCTGGCCTGCGCCCTGGGGCTCGCGGCCTGTTCCGGGCACCCGTCGAGGTTGGCGGGCCTGCCGGAGCGTGTCGAACTCAACGGCGTGCCGACCTTTCGCAGCGAGGCTTACCTGAGTGGCCCCTCGGCTTTAGCCAGCATGCTGTCGCAACAAGGCATTGTCATGACACCCGGCTTGCTGGATAAGCCCCTGCACTTGCCAGGCGGCGAGGCGGACCTGGAGCGCAACATGCAGGTGCTGGCGCGTGAATACGGGCTGATGGTGTATCCGCTGGACAACCAGCTGACGGCCGTGCTGGCGCAGGTGGCGGCGGGTTACCCGGTGATGGCGCGGATCAACCCGAGCTTTTGGTCCGGCACACGCTATGTCGTGGTGGTGGGGTTCAACCAACAGAAGAGCACGGTGCTGTTGCGCTCGGGCATGGACCGGCGTTTGGTGATGAGCTTCAGCGACTTTGAGTCAGCGTGGAAGAGCGCAGGCAACTGGGCCATCCTGACTCAGCGTCCGAGCCAACTGCCGGCGAATGTGGATGAGCAGCGCTGGCGGGCGGCGGCGAACGCGACCGCCCAAGCCGGCCAGGAGCAGGCGGCGGCGCAGGCGCTCAAGGTGTTGGCGCAAAGGAAGTAAAAATACGCTGAACCCCACGTGGGAGCGGGCTTGCTCGCGAAAGCCGAGTGTCAGTCGATACATTCATAACTGACCCACCGCCTTCGCGAGCAAGCCCGCTCCCACATCGGAACTGTGGTGCTTAGCGACGCACTTCTGCGGCGTTAGGGCGGTTCTTCAGGTTCTTGTCGGCCTTGTAGCGCAGCGCTACGTCCGGCACCGAACCGCTCTTGCCAGTCTCGACCCAGTTACGAATGCGCCCGGCATCGGCAAAGTGCGTGAACTTGCCAAAGGCATCCAGAATCACCAGCGACACTGGGCGGTTACTCATGCTGGTGACCAGCACCAGGCAGTGGCCAGCCTGATTGGTGAAACCGGTCTTGGTCAACTTGATGTCCCAATTGGCGCGGTTGATCAGGTGGTCAGTGTTGGAGAAACCCAGGGTGTAGTTGGGTTTGCGAAACGACACGGTCTTTTCCTTGGTGGTGCTCAACTGACTCAGCATCGGAAACTTGCGCGCATAGGCCAGCAGCTTGCTCAAGTCGCGCGCAGTGGACACGTTGTGAATCGACAGCCCGGTGGGTTCGACATAGTGCGTGCTGGTCATGCCCAGGGCCTTGGCCTTGGCGTTCATTGCGGCAATAAAGGCTGGGTAGCCGCCTGGGTAGTGATGGGCCAGGCTGGCGGCAGCGCGGTTTTCCGAAGACATCAGGGCAATCAGCAGCATTTCCTTGCGCGGCATTTCGCTGCCGATTTTCACGCGCGAGAACACGCCTTTCATTTCTGGCGTGTCTTTGATGTTGATGTCGATGTATTCGTCCATGTTCTGCTTGGCTTCAAGCACGATCAGGCCGGTCATCAGTTTGCTGACGGAGGCGATGGGCACGACGACATCGGGGTTGCTGGAATAGATGACTTTGTTGGTCTGCAGGTCAACCAGCATGGCGCTGCCGGAAGCGATCTGCAGTTTGGAGGTGTCGCGCGGGGCCAAGGTGGTTTCGGCTGCGTGCGCGAAGGTGCCTGTAAATGCAAAAAATAGGCTGACAATAGAGAGACGAATTTTCACGCGGGTGAACTCGCTAAAAAGTAAGGAAATACCGTTCAGGAACGGGTTATATGACAAATGCCGTTACATTTTAGGAGTATGGATCAGAAAGCGATAGAGAGCCTTTAAATAAAGGCGGTAAGCCGATGATTGGTTAGGGTTGTACCGATTTTGTACCAATCATTGCCTGCTCAAGCTTTCCGACTTCTGACCAGTCCGTGGTTGACGAAAGCCACTTTGCATAGGTCGTCAACAGCACTTGGATGCTGTGCCCAAGCTGTCCCGCGATGAAGGCAGAGTTCATTCCAGCCATCAAACACATAGTGGCATAGGTATGGCGGCAGTTGTACTGGGGCCGAGGCCGTATTTCCAGAGCAGCCAGTGCCTTGGCGAACTGCTCTCCGGTCTGGGAGGGTCGACCGATAAAATCCGAACTGCCCGAAGGCGGGAAAACATACGGCGACTCTGTTTTGATCCTCCTCCGCTGTAGCAAGCGGTCGTCGGCGATTTGCCTGGCCTGCCGCAAGGCATTCAGAGCACGACTGTTGAGCATTACCGTTCTAGCGTACTTCGTCTTAGTACGCTCTTCTACTTCCCCGTCCACAACGATGCGGCATACGTGCGCGGTGCGCGTATCCATGTCGACCTCGCCCCAGCGCAAAGCCGCTATCTCTCCTGTCCTCATCCCGCTGAAAAAAGCGAACTCAAAGTAGGCCGCGAATATCCGCGCGCCAGGCTTACTGAAGTTCGCATACATCCAGTCAATGATTGCAGTCGCCTCAACACCAGAAAACGGGTCCACCTGCTTTTTTGCCTTCTTCGGCAGCTTGATCGGTGTCGCCGGGTTGCGGTCGATTAACTCATCTTGCACCGCGGCCTTGAGCAGCGAGGTGACCCGGGCTATGGATTCACGTTTAATCGATTGGGTTTCCCATACGGTTTCGCTGATGATCCTGCGCAGCACCATGGTGGTGATTGCCGTGATCGGGAGCTGACCGAGCCACGGCATCCAGTAGGTGTTGATCGTTGCACGATAGTTTCTGCGCGTGCCGGGCACGATCTCTAGGCTGTTGATCCAAGCCTGAGCGTACTCGCCGAACGTCATTGTCAGTGAAATTGGCATGTAACTAGAGTTCGGGAAAAGTTCAGCGTAGCGCTGATCATCCAGAACCCCATGCTTTGCCAGGCTTATTACTTGATCGCGTAGATCGGCTGCCGCTTTAATCCCTTTTGGTGTTTGTGGGTGTGCGAGAGTCTCGCAGCGTCGCTCGCCGCGCCAGGTGAACCGAATGCGAACGGACTGGCCAGCGAATTCAACTCCTGTGGGCAGGCCCATTGGCTTTCTAGCCATGCTTCATATCTCCTTAAGCTATAAAAAATCCGACCATCTATCTTGTTCCACACACCCTCAGGGATGACGCCGCGATCCCGCTTGCCTTCCAGGGCGCGCTTGGTAGTGCCAATGATTTCGGCCATACGCGCCTCGGGCACTTTGTCGAGCTGAAACGCTTCTGGTCTTTCTTGTGGCTCAGGCATAGCTACCTCCCGCCGGCCGCCGTGGGCCGAGCTGTCTTTATGATGTGGATGACCATGCCGAAAGTGATCAGCAGCCAGATGCACGTGCCTGCAAAGGCAGCGAGGATGTCTGCCGTCTCGCCATCCATGAGCAGGCAGGGGCCGATCCAAAAGAACCAGCAGGCCGTGGCTGACACGTAGAGCAGAACGCCCAGCATCAGCAGGGTGAGTTTTATTGCGTACATGGGGTGTCCTTGCCGCGCTCGGCGGCAGCGTTAAGTAGTCATGACTAAGCCGATGGTGTTCACCGGATCTGTGCGGGAGCCGATAGCAAGGTAAATTTCATACTAATGATCCGAGCATTTAGTAAGCTTCGTAGCTCGCTATGGAGTGCGGTGATGAATTTTTCGAATGTTTTTGTGGGGCCATGGTTTTTGGGAGGCGTCGCTAGCCTGGCGTGCGGTTCGGTTTTCACAGTGCCTGCCATGACCGGGCTTGGTTGCTCTCTGCTAGTTTGTGCGTTCGTTAGGGGTTAGACGGTAAGGCCGCGCTGGGCGGCAGAAGGTGGGTTAGGGTTATGCTCTTTCGCAGAGGTCCAGGCCGATCTGGCTTACACGATCGACACAGGCAGGGTTCAACCAGATGCATTCGGTTCGGTTGGCTGTGCCGCGCCCGGCGCTGATGCGGGCGGATGTGCTGTAGCTGGCCCAGCCGGGTAGAAGCTCCGCGTACAGGTCACTCGGGTATCCCGACAGCACGACCATTCCTTCTAGCTCGAGCAAAACCCCGAGTAGCTCGCGGTGTGCGGCATCATCCATCTCGTGTTTGTAATACCGTCCGCTCGACGCGCCTTTGTACCTGGTGTCATGCACGTAGGGAGGGTCGACGTAATGCAATGTCTGCGGGCCGTCGTGCGCCTTGATCACCTCTATCGCGGGGCGGTTTTCGATTAGCACGCCGCTGAGCCTCTGGCCAACCTCGGCAAGTTGCTCCGGATAGGAGGCCCAGAGTGACTGGGCTGTGCCGTATTTGCGTTTGGTGTCGATGCGGAAGCCGGTCACGCCCTTAGTCGCACCGGCGGAGCCGAACCCCATTTGCGCCCTGATGATGGTCCGCCTTGCACGCTCGATCGGCTCGGCGCTCGGCTCCCAGGAAAGTTCGAACTCTTCGCGGGAGTAGGGCGTGAATACCAGGCGCTCGATAAGTCCCGATCGCGACTCCTGATCTTGCAAAACCCTGAACAGATTAACGATATCGCCATCGAGGTCGTTGTAGACCTCGGCATATGACCGAGGCTTTTGCATCAGCACGCCTGCGGCGCCGCCGAATGACTCTACGTAGCATGTGTGCGGTGGGAAGTGTAGCAATACCCACGGCGCAAGCCGGAACTTGGCGCCGTGGTACCGGATGACCGGGGCGGTGATGGTCATAATTATTTTCCAGGCGTGCGCCCGCCGCTCACCGGCAGGCATGTAGGGGGATTGGGGTTAGGGGGTCTTGCGTTCTGGCGGGGAGGGCGGGAATCCAAAGCAGTGCCGGCGCTTTCCGGTATAGCCGCATTCGCTGCAACCCGTGGACGGGCCGCAGCTGCAACCACCCTCGCAACCCCAGCCACACCCCGAGCAATCCAAAGTGCACCAGCTTTCCTGCTCGACCTCGCCTTCCTGGTTGATCGAGTAGTTGACTCGGCGGTCGAGGCGAAAGCCTGTGATCTTCTCGGCATCCTCATAGGTCGCCGGTACCGAACGGAACCCATACTGGGCGGCAGGATCATCCACGAAACGGCGAACAACTCTCATGGTCTCGGCCCCTTGTAGATGAAGACGTAGGCGAACCAGAGTGTGGCGATCATGGCGTCATCCGCTTGAACTCGACCACCCAGACCCACGGGTTGGCGTCCCAGTTTCCACCGACGGATTGCCACAAGTCGCGAAATGCTGGAACCGGGTACTTGTGGCAGGCGCCACCTTCGTCGCTCGCGCACCACTCACGAAGCGGGCCTCGGTGAACTCCCTCGGCCGCAGCTTGCTCGGTGGTGATGTCCTGCAGCCGCTCGACGCGCACGTCGGTGATCTCCAGCAGGATGCGGCTGGCCCAGCGCGGCATGTGAATACTCGGGCGCCATGCGCCGTCATACTCCATGGCTTCAGTATCTGGCTTCCATTCCGCTTTCGCTGGGATCTGATTCAGCCCGTAGTCGCCCGGCGGACAGCTTGCCCGGTAGATCCGTGCCGCACCCTGTTCGTCGCCTTTGACCAAGTTGTCTTGCCAGTCGATACAGCAGCCGTCCTCGTTGCCGAGCAAGGCGAAGGTCTCGCGCACCCACAGTCGGTCGCCGGGCTTTCCGTACGGACACTTGCACCCAGACTCGCCATCGCGCCACCAGGCGCCACAGATCTCTGGCCCTGCCTCTTGATAGCCGTGACGATTCGTTACAGCTACGTTGTACAAATCGACAGTGATGGTGGCGTCGGCGTCGGGCTGCGACTTCATTACCCGCCGCGTGACCGTCTTCCGGCCTTCCAGGATGGCGCGCACCATCGGCGCCGAAAAGAGTATTGGCCGTTCCTTTATTTCAGGCATGCCGGGTTCCTTGCCGCTATAGCGGCTGACTGTGAAGGGGAGGGGTTAATTAATGACCTTTGGTCGGATATGCGGAACCTTCGGCGCCACACGTACCTATCCGCCGGCATTGGTGTAATCTTGAGCGACACACATCTAATGGGGCCGGACCATGCGTACCCGCGGTCAGATCTACTGGAATTGGGCTGATCCTGAATTGCATTGCCGCAATCACGATGAGCGTCTTCCATCTGGCATCTTGCTGAACATCCAAGTCCGACTGTCAAAGACCAATCAGACCCAGTTGTTCGTTGGTATTTACGGACAGACTGGAATGATGATTTTTGAAGATAGTTTTCTTGATCGCCCTGGGCAGACGATGTCTCAGGCTCTGGTCTGGGGCTCGGATTTTGCTCGCGAGAGAGTTTCGCTATCCATACCCAACCTTGCTTCTCCCCCAAAAGAGCGACGTCAAAGGTCGTTCTAGCTTCGAATTCAACCGCTTATCAGCTGATGTGGATCTTTGGAGCGACTGACTTGTCACTCTTTTGGATCCAAAATTAATCAGATCCGTTATGAGGCCCACTTGGATGAGCCTCTGAGGAAAGCGGTATGGAAGACGTTCGATTCAAATACCACGAGCTGCTCGTAGAACTCGATGCTGCCACTAGCAAAATGATGATGTTGGTGTCGGCCGGGCAGATGACCGGGCCTGAGTGGCTTGAGTCTGCTCAGAAGCATCATCACGCCTATGAGGCTTGGAAAGATTTTCTAAGGACTGCCCCGGCAGCTTCGGAAAGTCACCATTAGTCAGCAGGTGCTGTCTTGTAATATGCGCGCTTCGCGGGAGGAGTACGGATGTACTCCTATGCTGCTTCGCATTGTCGCCCGACTGCGCGCCATGGATCGTTGGCCCGTGCCAGCGCGGCCATCGGCGGCGGGCTGACGCTGTTGCCGCACATGTGCACCTGCTGGGTTTTGGTGAACGGCTTGCCGTCGGCACCGTAGCTGATGATGTAGTCGGCGGGGAAGCCTTGGGCCTTGTACAGCTCGGCCGGCTTCAGCATCCGCAGGCAGATATCGACGATTACGTAGGGCATGCCCTTGACCATCACCGTGACCATGGCCAGGCGGTCTTTGGTGGTGATTGTGGGCGCGGGCGCATTGCAAGCGCTGATGTTCTCCGTTCCGTAGTAGCTGATCAGGAACGCAGCGACCCGCAGGGCACCGGCTTCGTGCTCAGGCGATAACGTGAGCGAAACCAGCGAGCTCTTGCCACCGCCGCCAGCGGTGATGGTCGGCGCCGGCTCTTCCAGGCCCTGGCCAATGCTGCCGCCGAATGCTCGCTCCATGAATGCGCTGACCAACCCGTGGTGCTGGCCGCCGGCGCTGATGGTGTGCAGCGGATCATTTACGTCCCGTGCATCGCAGTTGCCGCGCAAGTGCACCAGGTTCGCGACTGCCAGTTGCTGCTGGCTGCCGGTATTGGTCACCGTGGTCATGGGTTCGTGCATGCCCTTGGCGTGCATGGTGTTGAATCCGCCGTTCGCCTGGATCATCACCGCCGTGCTGACGGACTGCCCGCCGCCGCTTGCAGTGACGGTGCCCACCGGCCCGCAGATGTCATTTACCCCGTGGGATCGGCGTTTGTTTGCGCCAGAACCTTCGCCGTGCCCGGCCTGGACGATGCAGGCTGATGCAACCGCGCGATGACTGCGGGTCATGAGCGTCCCCATTGGGTGGTCGGCCGATACGGGGTGACCGGCGTACACCGGCCCGCCGGCGCCTACCAGAATTGAGCTGGTCAGTGCGTGCTTAACGCCGCCAGCGACCACCGTGCCCAGTGGGTGGTCGAGGCCTGGCACTCGTGGCTCTTGCCCTGGGCGTTCGCCGTAACCTGACTGAATCAGCGTGGGGCTGACCACCGAGAAGGCGCCGCCCTTCGGGTAGGAGGTGACGGTGCGCAGCGGCTCGTCGGCAGACTGCACCGTTTCCCCTGACCAGTTGGCGATCGGCACAATGAACGGCGCCGCGCTATCGATGACGAACTTCTTCATGCCTTTGGCTACGCGGCGCAGGGTCGCCGGGGCCAGGTCCTTCTTGCGGCCGAAGATGCTTTTGCCCAGGTCGGTGAAGTCGATGCAGTCAGCTGCCGTTTTCCACTTCTGCTGGCCCTTGGCGGGGTTCTTGGCGTGGGTCGGCTCGGGCCACACGATTGGCTGGCCGTCGCACCGGGCGATCATGAACAGCCGCTCCCGGCTGGTCGGCGCGCCAAAGTCGCACGCCTTGATCACCTTCCACTCAACCACATAGCCCATGGCTTCCAGCAGCGCGACGAAGCGGCGCCAGGTGCGGCCGCGCTGCTTCGGGTCTGGAATCAGGAACTGCTGGCCCACCGGCACCACCTCACCAGGTGAGGCAACGTCGCCGCCGAGTTTCACCCCCCGGCCGGTGACCTTGTCGCGCTTGGCGATCAGCCGGCCCCACTGCAGGATCTGTTTCACGTTCTCCAGGCTGATCACCCGGGGCCGCTTCATGCCTGCCCACTTGAGGCCGATCCATGAAAGGTTGCGGATCTCGCGCTTGCGCGGCTGGCCGCCGGCTGCCTGGGAGTGGTGCGTGCAGTCGGGCGACATGTGGAACCAGCCGACGGCCTTGCCGCCACATTCGGTGTCCGGGTCACCCTCGAACACGTCGGTGGTGAAGTGCTGGGCGCCCGGGTGGTTCATGGTGTGCATGCTGATTGCTTGCGGGCTGTGGTTCTTCGCCACGTTCACCGTGCGGCCCAGGCCCATTTCCAAACCGGTACCGGCGCCGCCACCACCACAGAAGAAGTCGACAACGATCTCGTCGTCCTGAGGGTTGAAGCCTAGTCCATACTGGGTTTTGAAATCGAAGGCGTGTTTCTTGTGATGTGCGGACATAGAGGGACCTCTCAGGTATATTTACCGACGATTTATCAATGGTGTGGTATAGGGTTTAGATATGGATATTTATCAAATAAATGAAAACTTAGTTCGTGCTGACTCATTCATCGCGCAGGGCGGATATAGCGCGTTACAACATGCATGTCTTGAGTTGCGATTGGCTATAGAGCGAATCGTCTACCGTAAGTTAGCTAAGTTAGGGGATAGCTTGCCCCCAGAAGTCTATAAAACTTGGCAGGCACCGAGGGCTATGAAGTTGTTGCTTGGATTTGAACCGAGAGCGGACAAACCTGCAAGGCTAGAAATATGCTTACATTCAGTTGATGGCAAGCCAAGTGGAGAATGGCTTGATTTGGGTGAGTATCGTATGCTTTCGGTAAAGTGGCTTAATAAAAACTATAATAAGCTTGGAAAGTTTCTCCATGAAACAAGCTTGGAGGAGGAGAGTGCTCCTTCAAAACTGAAGCCTGACGACTTGGTTTCTATCGCTGCCGAACTCAAGAGAGTCAATGATTCTGATATGGTTCTAGGTTTTAATCGAATTAGTGAGATTGATTGTGATTGTTGTAGCACCACGATATATGTGAGCGATTCGCAAATAAATGATCGCGCTGAGGTGTCTTGTTATAATGATTTGTGTGGGGCGGTTTTTATAGTGAGTCCGTTAGATGATGAGCTGTTCAAAACCGTGAGGAAATATCCGGGCAACGATTTTGCATGTAAGGACTGTAGCAGCAGAATTTCTTTAGATTCAGTAATTAAAGATGGATACATTAAATGTTGGAGCTGTAAGCAACGCTATCTCATAGGCTGGGGAAAAGTTCATGTTGCTTATGCTCCAGAAATTGACGGATCGAACCCCTGATTCCTTGCAGCTTTCATGGTCCTAAACTGGTGCCATAATTGGCTCTGTTGGGTAGTGGGAATTAGCTAAAATCCGCTAAGTCATGGTGTATTACTTGTACCGCAGTTCCGGCAGTCTTCCCGATAGCGCTGGGCGTCACTTATGAACCTGCCACAACCTTCGCAGTTGAACATCATCATTCGAGGCTTTTGCGGCTTCCCCAGCTTGATGCCGGTTCCTCGCAAGGCCTCCTTGATGTTCACGTCGTCGCGCTCAACCAAACGGCGGGCGAACTTGTCGATGTATGGTTTAGGCCACACAATGCCGCCGGTTTGCCCCAGCTTTCCGATCCAAGTAATGGTGTGCACTCTTGGCACCACCACGGCTTTTGACAGGTCGCTAGTGAACATGCCGTCATCACAGAGCCAAATCAGATTGTTGCCGTTCCAGCACTGCGGCTTTTGGATGTAAAATTCTGCTGCGTCAGGATGCTGGTCCAGCGCCTCGCCCAGCGTCACATATTGGCAGTCAACACCTAATCGCGCCCTTGCATCCACGTAGGCCTTGGGCCACGGTATGTCCGTGCCGCGGTGATCGCAGGCGCCGTCCCTGGTGAATACCTGGGCTTTAGCCAGGTCCGTCACATATCTAGAGCCGCCCACGCCCCAGAACGACAGGCCGTCGCCGACATAAGCATGGCTCCGGCTGTCCTGTAGATAAAACTGATCCATGGATCACCTCCAGTTAGGCGCCACCCTCCGGCTTCCGGTGGTGGCAATTTGGTTTTGGTTGGGGTATTGATAGTCGGCCCATGACGGGCATAAGGAGTTGAAAATGGAAATAACTTCTGTCAAACACACCATTAAGCTGAGCACTGACGAGATGTCGAGCTGCGCGTTTTGCAGTCAGAGCTTTGGTACATCCTTGGCCTGGGATATCAATCACCTAATTCAGGCTCACGGCGGCAAGCTCCTCCATGTCGGCACTCAATCACTGAATGTTGCAGACGAGCCAGCGTACTATTCCACAGTGGCATTGGTTGGCTTCGATGAGGCGCCTCCGGCGAGGGAGCCGTCGGTTCGTTTCACGACTCAGCTACCTCCCGGCGCTTAATCTCTTTAAGTTCCTCTCGCTGCTGCGCAATATCTAATTTCCGCGCCACGTTTTCACCAATCACGATTTCGTGGCGCGGATAATCAGGCCCCTGCACGCTTCAGTTGATCCGTGAGCTGCGTCGGCAGATTCCGCAGCGTCAGTGTCCCCCCAGCCTGGTCAAACTCGATCTTGTCGCCCAGCAGGTGGGCCTCGAAGCTGATCGACATACCCTCGGCCCGGCCAGTGAATCGCCGGAATTTGTTGAGCGTCTTCTTGTCCGGCGGCAGGGTCTCGGAAAGCCCGTAGTCCTTCTCCTTGATGAAGTCGTAGAAGTTCTTCGGTCGGTCTTCATCGATCAGACTAGACAGCTCGTCGAGGGTGATCGGTTCGCCCAGCTTGGCCTGGGCCATGGAGTAGCTGACCAGGGTGTTGGTCTTCTCGCGCGCCGACTCTTCTGGCAGATCTTCGCTTTCAACAAAGTCGCTGAACGCCTTCAGCAGCGTGCGGGTTTCGCTCGGGGCGTCGATCCCTTCCTGGCAGCCGATGAAGTCGCGGAAGTAATCGTTTAGCTTCCGGCCCTGTTTTCCCTTCAGGTACGAGATGTACTGCTTCGACTGGCGGTTGGTCTGCCATTCGCTGATGTTGATGCGTGCGGCCAGGCGGATGTGGTCCAGGTCCAGGCGCTTCACCGTCATCAGTGCGAGCTCTTCGGTCATCGTCACCGCCTCGGTTTCCTGCACCAGGGCGATGAATAGGTAATCGGTCATGCCTTGCTGGTAGTGGCAGAAGATAGCGTGCCCGCCGGTGGTGAGGTTCGACTCTTCCATAAGCTTGGTTAGGTGCTCGACGGCCGTGGCGCTGAACGCCAGGAAGTCAGTGACGCCGGCCAGGTACTTGCCGAGCCAGCCGCTGAACGGGAAAGCGCCTGACTCTTGGTGGAAGAAGCCCCATCCCTTGCCGGCGGTGGCGTTGTAGTTTTCGTTGAACTGCTGCATCAGATCGTCGCGGGCCTGGCTTTCAACCTGCTCAGTTGAGGCCAGATGCAGCACCGCCGGGTTGCCGTCGGGCTTCTTGTCGATTTTGTGAATTGCACTGTGGCGTACGGGCATTTGATGAACCTCGGGTAGGCGCCGCCCTCCGGGAACCGGATGCAGCAAAGTGAAAGGGCATTAATCGTCGTCGTCGGCGTTCATTTGGAGCGATACAGCGAAGCCTGCCTGGCGTAATTTGCGCGCCACGTTCTCGGATATGTCGATTTTGTGGCGCTTAATTTCCAGCAACGGAGCAGACTTTATGGGGCCAAGCGAGTGGGCATGCGCTATGAGCCGTTGAATCGTGCGTGAGTGCTTTGTCTCCCCCAGCTCAGCGGTGAGGCGGTCCAGCCTGTCGCGCATGCCCTGCCTGAAGTAGTGCCGGATGATCTCCGACGGGCCGGACACTTTCGGCGGCGCCGGCGGGAGGCCTTTGGGATTTGCATTTAAAACCAGCAACTGCAAGGCTTCGCTGATTTCCTCAAGCCCGTGCCAGCTCATCAGTTCGCTGAGCATGGCCCGTGCGCCGCACTGAACTGTTTGCCGCATTTCCTGTTCGCCCAGTTCCTGGCGCTTCTCCGCGAGCCTGGCCGTCCTTTCTTTCTGATCTGTGGGGGCTACGCGGCGCATGGCTCGACCTTCACCTGGTTCCAGGCGCCGACCGCTTCGAAAATCCGCGCGGCGTGCTCCTCGTCCAGCGACAGTGTGTCGGGGATAGCGATCCAGCCTGAAGCCACCATCTGGCATTGGTTGGCCTCGTCGCGCAGTTGCTTGTAGCAATGCTCGATCACGTCTTCCAGGTGGTCGGAGAGGTAGACGCCATCGGGCGCCACCTCCACCGACTTGCTGTACCGGTCGCCGCGGGCGTCGATGCAGAGGGCGCTGAGGTAGATCGTCCATCGGTGGGGGATACCGCAGACGGCCTGGCCAATCTTCCCCGGCGCGATGTTCTTCAGTGACTTGTAATTGATCATGCCCTGGCGGCCGCTGGGGTCGATGTTGACCACTGCGACGTGATTGGATGCCAGCAGCGAGCGGCACGATCGGGCTATGCGTGCATGCAGGTTATGCGGTTTGCGCTTGCTCATAGTGCCACCGCGAGTTTGCGCAGCGCCTTACGTTCTGCCGCTGTGATAGACGGCTTGCGGCGCTTGAGGATGGTTTCGGGATCGATCTTGGTGGAGCGGGGCGGTGGCAGTGGTTTGCGTGGCGGGCTTGGCAACTGCGCGACTGTCCCGCCAGCGGCCAAGAACTCCGCCGTGCGCTCCGATATTGAGTAGGCGTCCTTGCGGTGCTGCTCAAACAGGTTGAGGTGGTTGCTGACGTACATGGCGACCTCACTTGATTCGGATCGAACTGTCGCCGCGCTCCAAGTGAGCCCAGGTAGGTTCGGGTAGAAGTTCGTGTTCAGCGTCTTCACCGGCTGCCATGCGCTTGCGCACCGCTTCGTTATGTTCGCGGATCTCCTTGAGCTTGGCGGCAATGGCTTTTTTGTCCGGAGCAATGCTCGACTTCACAGTGGTCAGTTCGTCCGGCACTGCATCTTCGTTATCCACGATCACCCGTTCGCTGCCCATGGCCAGTGTGATGGTGAAGAGCGGACGCTTGATCGACTTGATGTTGGCGGCTTCCATGTTGCGCCGCAGATAGTCGCTGATCTGCGACACACTGTTGGACTTGATCCGCTTGAGTTCGGCCAGGCGCTCGATTTCGTTTTCGATGGCCGTCACGTCGCTTTCGATATTGCGGCGCAACATAACGATGTTGTCGGCCTTGTCGTTGAAGTCGCCCTGGACTTCGTCCATCGCGTGCTGCAAAGCCTCTTTAAGGCCTTCATCATCGGTGTCGGCCATGGCTTGGAGTTCGGCGAGTTTGCCGGTGAGTGCGTACAGTTGAGTCATGCTGCTGCCTCCTTGCCTTTCTCAAGGCTGGCTTTGCGTTCTTCGAATGCGCGAGTGATGCGGGCGATGAAGGCTGGTTCATTGCGGCGAGTAGCTTCGCGGATGTATTTCACGTTCAAGGTTTTCAGTTCGTACGTAGTGAGGGCCTTCCCGATGGTCTCAACTGCTGAGGCGAGCCAGTCCACGCGCTCCTGCTTCTGCCGAAGAATTTCAGCGTCCTTGTCGTCGGCATTTGCGATCGCTTCCTCTTCTTTGAGTTGAGTGACGTACGCGTCGTCATCGAACAGCCCGAGGAACACATCGGCGCTGAACCCAAGCATCGAAAGCGATTTCTTGATGGCGTCGGTGAGCGATTTTTTTGGCGCTTCGCCGTCAGTGATCATGCCGTAGGTAGTTTTGTACTGGTACCGAGTGCAGCCGTATTGCTCGATCTCGCCACGCTGGCTGTCCTGCATGAACCAGAGCGCGATTTTGACTGTGTGACCAATCTCGCGACCTATGCATGCGCGCTTGTCGCCTTCTCCGATGAAGATTTCATGACCCTCATCGAAGCGCTCTTCGACAATCCTCCAGCCCCAGCCGATGCCGACCGGACCAAACAGCTCGGTGGCCTTCATGGCCATCGCGGTACCGCTCAAGCTGGTGATGTCCTGGCCGTTGACCTTGGCTTTCTTGGTGAACCTGGTGTCGGTCTTATCGACCTTGTTCCAGATATGCATGTTCTGTTCGGACATGATTGGTCTCCGCGCCGCCGGAGAGGGGCGCTGTAAGTGTTTAGGAGGTGATCCGATCAGCGAGAGCGCTGAGCAACATCAGGAGGGTGAAGACTGCGAGGGCAGAGAAGGAGCCGCGCCAGATGAGCAGACGCCGGGTGCGCTGGCGGGTGGTCACGGCCGAACCCTCACCGCAATTCGACCGCCCTTCATGGTCGCCGCCAGGCGCTTCGGCAAGGTGGCCACAGCACGCTCACGCGGCTGGCCGATCACTTCATTGAAGGGGAGGCCGAAGCCCAGCATGATCAGCTTTGACTCAACGTCTTCAAGCTGCTCATCAATCAGCGATTTAACCGGTGCGGTGGTCATGCGGCCTCCTTGCGCTGCCTGGTGATCTTCAGCAGGCGCTGGCAGTAGTGGTTGAATTCTTCGACGGTGATCGCGTCGCCGGTAAGCATGTTGGTGATCATCCGTGCCACGACGGCTTGGGAGCCGGGCTCGCAGCTTGGGTGTTCAAGCGCCTCCAGCGCTTCGTCGATCAAGATGTGCGGGCTCATACATCGGCATCCACGTCGTCTTCGCGCTCTTCCCTTTCCGCAGCTACTGCGTCTTCGGCATACGGCCTCAGCAGCGCTACAGCGATCTTCTCGACCGCTTCAATCGGCCGTTGCTGGCCCAGCAGGTCTGCGGCGTGAGACCGGGCATCGCTCTGGCTGCCGAGCATCGCCGACAGCAGCAGCCGGGCAAACGAATCACGCTGGTCCAGACCGTCGATTTGGCGCTGGTTCAGGTGGCCCTGCAGGACCGTGCAGAACCGATCGAACGTCACCACTTGGGGCTGGCCGTAGCGGCGCTTCCACTTGATGTCGACGCCGCACACTAGGCGCTCCGCCGAATGCTCAAGCCAGTCCGTCACCTCGTCGCTATCGCTGACCTCTGGAGGCAACTGAGCGTCGTAACGCTCCTGGCAAATATTCAATGCTGCGTTCATGGTCGCCTCCAAGGTGGCGGGTTGTTCACCTGTATTCGTCAACACTCATGCCTACCGCTGGTTGCCGATGGGCGCGGGGGAGGAGTGCTGACGTAATAGAGGTGGGGAAGGGGGCCGGTCTTTCACGGCTGCCGCGGCGCTGGCCGTTTAGCGAGTCGTACTGAAGGCTGGTAGCATCGACACTCCTTATCGGAGCAAGGAATTGCTATGCATCAGGTTGTTGAAAGGGCGTTAAACGTGATCGCAGCAGAGAGCAGCGAGCCCGAATACACTGAAGCGTTCAGCGCTGTCCGTGCAGTAGTGGTTGAGTTTGGGGAGGAGAATTTGGCTGATCGGCTTTTTGCCGATATCCCTGACTCGATATCGTTTCTGCAGGTCGCTAGGCTATTTGATTTTCTTGCTTGGCAGACGGATGACAACGGATCAGCGATGACTCGCACATCTGAGCGCTGGCTCGTTGAAGGCACAGATCTACGCAAGATTCAGATCGCTCTCAACCTCGAGGTATACCCGTTTCCCGACGAGCATGAGATGTACCGCGTGCTGTCTGATGTGGCTGAGTCCCTCCCTCAGATGGCTGATAGATGCCAGCAGCTAATCAGTTCTCGGCAAAATCGGTAGCACCTGCTCATACAGTCAATTCAGCGCACTCAGTCCGACGTACCATCCGCATCTGAGCCATTCGCCGTTCCGGCGCCCGGCGATCACGACGCAGCGAGTCGTCACTGATCATCGAGTGCATCGCGATCAGCGCCGCCAGAACAAAGCACAACGGCGTGATGATCTGGCGCTTCATGGCCTCAGCCACCAAAGCAGTACGCTTCGTCACGCCCAGCTTGAACATCGCATTGGTCAGGCGCTTTTTGACGGTGCCAGCTTCAATGCCTGCTTCCCGGGCGATCTCTTTCGAAGTAAATCCCTGGGCAATCCAAAGCAGAAACTGAAGCTCTCGCGGCGCAAGGCCACGTCCGAGGTGACCCTTCCATGAACCGTTGATGATTGTTGCTTCCATCGTGGTGACCCTCGGTTGGTTTCCCGTTAGTCCCTGCTGCCAAGGACTATCGGTGAAACCCCCGACCTCGCTACTGGCGTCAGGCCGGGGTTGTTGCGTTAGCGGTGTGGCCCGTTGCCCGCTGCTGATTGCAGGGCAGGCCGGTCGTCTTCGGTGTGGGCTTCGAGCTTCCTACTCACAGCGTCAAACAGCATCTGTTCGCCATGGATCACAGGTCCTTACAACATGCACGCTACAGCTCTGAATGCCCTGGCTGAGTGGGGCAGCGTGCATGAGGTCCGGCGTTCCCAGCCGAGGCTATCGGGACCGCTAATTCTGTTCAATTGAGTCTCCCTTCTACCGCTGGGATTCGCGGGGCGCATTGCTTGCCGGGTCATTCGCACGGTTCGAGCGTTTCGCTCTCGATCAGCCGTACAGGGTGTTCCTGTCGTGGGCGGGCTATCTGACCCGTCTGATCGCCGGTCGCCGGTAGAGGCAATGCGGTCTGTTGGTATTTCTGTATTGCGCTGACTGTTAAAGAGCGGCGCAGCTCTCGCTGCTCGCCGGCGGTGTGCGTTGCTGGCTTGAGTTGAATTTAAGCAAGCTGAAATTGAAGTGTCAAGCATGCTGAAATTAATAATTCAGAATGCTGAAATTCAAGTCGTTAAAAAACCCGCTCTTTGGCGGGCTCCTTTATGCGTCGCAGTACTCGCGCCAGCCGATTCGAACGGCGCCGTCACCCAAATGCTCGATTCTTATTCCGGCGGTTTCGCCGATGTCTTGGATGACTTGGCACCAGGCTTCAGGGCTTTCGTCGTCGCGCCTGGATACCTCGACCAACTGAATCCGCTGTACTCGAGGGGAGGCGATTATGCGTTGTAGGCGGTGGCCCACAAGCTCGTAGGAATTTCGCGGTTTCGGTATGGAGTAGGGGGCCTGGATCATGCTTCGCTCCTTGTTAGCACTGTATACATATACAGTATTGATACTGTCATGTATTGGCAAGAGGGCGGCACGAAGTTTCATGCATAAATGCATATTTTTAAGGGGGCATTTTTGACAGGCAAAAAAAAGCCCGCTTATGGGCGGGCCTAAAGGGAATTCTTCGGAGGAGTAGGGGGAGTTTGGCCCCGCCCCTGTAAATGCCAGGTGAAAAGGATGTCGCAAAAGCAGAAAGCCTGCGCTGTGCTGGCTGCTGCTTTTGGTCCTTGTCGTTTGCAACACAAAGCTTACCAAGTCGCTACACGAAAAATATGACGTAACCCATTCTTCAGCTGTCATAAATCACGCGAATCAACTGTTCCTGAATAGAGAGCGTAGTTATGACTTTAAATCGATTGGTCAAGGTTGCAGCAGTTGTTGCTCTGCTGTCTTCTCTGTCGGGATGCTGGATTTTTATGCCGCCAGGAGGTGGTGGCGATGGTGGTCACGGTGGCCACGGTCAAGGTGGCGGGCCTGGCGGGGGCCCTGGCGGTGGTCCCGGTAGCGGACCGCGATAACGGACCTGGACTTGAATGCGTCGCGATGAGGAGAGGCGATCATAAAGATCGCCTCTTCGTGTGGTTTGATCTAATCATACTGAGCGCGGCTGGGGAGCGAGCATCTTGTAGCGGGTAGTGAATTAGAGATACAAGAAATCCTCCTGCGGCAACGTTTCACGCGATCAAATTTCAGACAGCAAAAAGCCCGCTCGATGGCGGGCGTCACGTGAATACTGTGAGCGGCTTCTACCCCGCCAAGTACAAATCTCCACGATGAGCGATATGCACCTTGTTGCCATCTGGATCACGCAGGTACGCACCGTAGTAACCGTCACCGTAGTGGGGACGTTGGCCAGGTTCACCTTCATCAGATCCGCCCGCAAGAAGCCCAGCTGCATAGGCGCTGTCTACCGCATTTGGAGAGGGTGCGGTGAAAGCCACCATGCTGCCATTCCCTGCTCCGGCTTCATTGCGGTCATAAGGGCTGTACACGTAAAAGCGAGGGAGAACGCTATCTGGCTTAATCCAGCATGCCGAAGGTGGTCCGCCATCAGGCGTCACAGGCCTGCGGCAGAGCCCCAGGGGGATCAGCACGGCGTCATAGAAGATCGAGGCCTTATCAAGATCGTTTGTCCCAACGGTTACGTGACTGAACATCCTGTATTCCTACTTACAAAGGCGAGACGTTATCGTGTCATTTTGAAGGTGGGCGTGTATAGCCGTTGTCGGGTAAGACGGGGAGGGCGAGTGTTGGCCCTCCAAATCGCAGACAAAGAAAAGCCCGCTCGATGGCGGGCTTTCTGTAATGCCAGGGGCGCCGATCCATCAGCGCAGCCAGTGTGCAATCACGCGGATCGCCAGCTCAGTGGTGGCACGACGAAGGGCTGAGACAAGAAGCCCGGCGCTGCGCTATATGTGCTCAATCAATTGATGGCAAAATAGCTCCTTGCTGAATCGAGCAACCCACATTCGGAGCGTATTATGTCAATGGAACTGGGAGGTAATGGTGGGACTGAAACCTCAGAGAACACAGTGTTTTTTAGTGATGAGAATACTGAGGTAAGCCTCCGTTTCGAATCTGATGACCAATCAATTTGGGCTACCAGTCAAAACATAGCCGACTTGTTTGGTGTGGACGTATCAAATGCTCGAAAGCACATTCGAAATATCTACTCCGATGATGAGCTAGAGAAAACGGCAACTAAGGCAAAATTTGCCTCAGTTCAAATTGAAGGTGGTCGCGAAGTTATCCGCCCCGATGTAGCACACTACAGCCTCGATATGATCCTCTCGGTCGGCTATCGGGTGAATGCCAAGAGGGCCGTAAAGTTTCGGCAGTGGGCGACTCAGACCCTCAAGGCATACATCGAACAAGGCTACGTAATCAACGAGAAGGCTCTCCGCGAGTCTCCCGAGAAGCTAAACAAGCTGGCCGCCGCGGTTCGAGCGCTTCGATCTGAAGAAAAGCAGGTTTATGCGAAGGTCCGAGAATGTTTCAGGATTTGCGCATCAGATTACGACCCACTCTCGAAGGAGGTCAGAAGCTTCTATGCCCTGCTGCAGGACAAGTTTCATCACGCAGTCACTGGCATGACGAGCTCAAAGCTGATCCTCGATCGCGCAAACCATAAGTCTCAGAATATGGGCATGCAAGCCATAAAAGGCACATCGCCAACGCTGGAAGAAGCAAAGACCGGCAAAAACTACCTGAATAACGAAGAGCTTTATCGGCTCCATTTGCTCTCTGAGCAGTTCATGCTATACGCCGAAAGCACCGCTCTCACTAAGCGCCCAATGACTATGGCCTCGCTGCATGGAAAGCTAGATGCTCTACTCATATTCAACGACTACCCCGTGTTCAGCGGGTACGAAGATTACATTAAGGAAGAGGCTGTGAGCCACGCTCGACAGGAGCTTGGGTTGTATAAAAAACGCCTAAAAATCGAGTCGCTTGGTTACGAGTATGACGAAGACGCTTTAGCGGCCGGCGAATATGACGAACTGCTGATTGACGCATAGTTTACATACCGGGCGTCAAGCTGGCGCCCTCACAAATCAGAGATGCACCACTTGCTCAGCCTTTCCCCCGCACAATCCTTCCCGCCTTCACCTCATCCGCACGCCATAGAAGTGGTTCAGCGCTATAAGCTCAACCACAGCCACGAAAACGCACAAAGCAATGAAATTAGGACTGAATACCCGCTTGCGATTCGATGATCCCCCGTCTGACCAGTTCGCACCAGTATAGATAGTGAGTACTGCAACGAGTGCGAGCAGAGCATAGGTCCAAGCCTTGCTCCAAAAGCTCTGCTCTCGCCAGGCAGTCATTGGCTCACCCAAGGCAACAGCATCAGGAAAACCACCCATACCCAGGGCACTTCATGGCTCTAAGGCGACGCGAAAGCGCTAGAGACTCTGTAAATTGAAAATACGAGGCGCCGAGCTTGGATCGCTGTGAGTACTGCAAAATATCCAAAGTCCGCTGGTAATCTGCGCTTTGCTTGAAGTTACGACACTGCTCAACCCGTTCAGCTTCCGTTACAGGCATCGGTACTGCGTCGATCTGTTTTTCGTACTCAGTTTTTTCTTTTGGCGTGCTGTAGCAGCCGGAGATGAAAAGCGAGGCGACTATTAGAGTCGCGATCCGAAAGGCATTCATTACCACATTCCCTTGTGTATACGAGCGCTAATCAGCTCGCGATATTTCGATTTAGCTTGCCGCTCGGGCATATCCCCCGGGCACACTTGCGGATCAGTAAAACTTCTGCAGCGCCTGCACAACCACGCCCACGATCCGGCAGTTCTCATCCACAGCTTCGATCGGGTAGCTCGGGTTCAGCGGTTTCAGGAACAACCGGCCGCCATCACTGACCAGCTTCTTGAACGTGGCCTCATTGCTGTCCGGCAGCTTGGCCACGACCAGCTTACCTGGTGCGACTTCCGCTTCGGTGTCCACCAGAATCAGCGTGCCTTCGGTAATGCTCTGGCCGGCCGGTGCCGTCATTGAGTCCCCTTTGACTGTCAGCCAGAAAGCTGGGCCTTTGGCGTCGTACTCCGAAAACTCGTAGGTGTCCGAGATTCCAGCCGGGTAGGGCTCCACTGCTTCCGCCCAGGCGCCGGCGGCAACCCAGCTCACAACCGGGTACCGGAATGATTTTGTTGGCTGGGCAGCTGGGGAAATGTTCGATTCAGAAGCCTCCCGCTCATCACCCTCGCCAATGGCCAGCCACTCAGCTCGGAAGCCGGTCGCTTTCGCCAGGGCGTAAAGGTTCTCCGGCCTGAGGCTTTTGCTCTCACCGGTAATCCATTGAGTGACGGCCGAATTAGCAACGCCGCAAAGCGATGCAATTTCCCCTTTCTTTTTACCGCTGACCTGTATGGCGCGGGCGATGCGTTCGTGTCTTTCCATGAACTCAATATTAAGTTAACTGAATTTAAGCATGCAGTAGGTATAAAACACCGTTGATGCCATAACTTAAGCATGCTTAAATTGCGACAGTCTCGAACGAGGATGCGCAATGAATACGCATGAAGTCGCCGAATTCTTCGGCAGCAAGACGAAGCTGGCACTTGCTTTGGGCATCCGTCCAAGCGCCGTGACCATGTGGGGGGAAACGATTCCCGAATCCCGGCAGTACCAGATCCAGGTTCTTTCCAAGGGAAAGTTCAAGGCGACAAAGAAAAACCAAGCCGCCTGACAGGCGAACCCTGCTGCCCATGTACCCAGTATCGGCCCAGACAGTCTGCGAAGTAAGAAACCTGAAGTCGCTGGAGTTTTATCCAGTGGCTTTTAAGAGAGGGGAAGCGGGGACCAGAGTGGGGAGTTGGTGCTTCGGCGCTGAATTACAGGCACAAAAAAGCCGACGGTCGAGGTCGGCTAATTCGATAACACTTTGTGAGTCCGATTATATGCAAAACCAGCCACATATCAATAGCACTACCAATCTCGCGCCACGTTTTCCGCAATCTGAAAACGTGGCGCGCAAAACTATGACCTCCCGCGAGATCGCCGAACTGGTCGAATCTCGCCACGACAGCGTGAAACGCACCATCGAGCGACTGGTCGAACGGAAGGTTATTAGTTCTCCACCAATGGTGGAATACCTCGACGGCCTCGGCCGCCCAGCTGCCGAGTACCTGATCTGCAAGCGCGACAGCTTCGTTGTTGTCGCGCAACTCAGTCCAGAGTTCACCGCCGCCCTCGTTGACCGATGGCAGGAACTGGAAGGGCAGGTCGCGCAACCACAGCAGCTCTCCACCATCGAAATTCTGCAGATCGCCATGGAGTCTGAAAAGGCTCGCTTGATGCTCACCGCCCAGGTCGAGCAGCAGGCGACGAAGATCCACTCCTTGGAGAACTTGTTCAAAGAGGGCATGACCCACACCCAGTTCTGCAAGGGCCTCAATGGGGTCAACGTCATGCAGGTGGGCAAGTACCTGGAAGCGCGCAGCTGGCTCTACAACGAGAGCAAGTCCGGCCTACGTCACCGTGTTGGCTCCTATGCACGCGACAAGTACATGACCGAGCACCAGGTCGAAGTCACCCCGCACGGTAAAGACCCTTTCATCTCCTATACACCGGTTCTGCTGAAGAAGGGCGCCACACGCCTGTACGATCTGTACCTGGCTAGCGAGCTGCCCATGAAGAAGACCTGGGACGGCTTGTTCACGCACGAAAAAGCAATGCGAGGTGCTGCGTGAGCATGGGCCTTATGGTCGCCGCGATGAAACTTCGCGTCGGTAATCCACTGCGCAAGCTGGTGCTGATCAAGTTGGCCGACAACGCCAGCGACGTTGGTGAGTGCTGGCCGTCCTACCAGCACATCGCCGATCAGTGCGAGATCAGCAAGCGCTCTGTCATGAACCACATCACCGCTCTGTGTGAGGCGGGACTGTTGCGCAAGGAGATCCGGAAGGGAGGCCCAAAAGGGAATTCGTCGAACGTTTACTTCCTGACCCTCGAAGGGGGTGGTGCACCTCCTGCACCAGGGGTAGTGCAGCAGATTCACCCGGGTAGTGCAGCAGGTTCACCTCCTAGTGAATCTCCTGCACCAGGGGGTAGTGCAGCAGCTGCACCCAGAATCAGTAACTCTCTTGAACCAGTCATGGAACCGGTCAATGAACCAATTGCACCCCCGGCTCCCGCCGAGGTTGTTCCGGCTCATTCCCGCGGCTTGGTGCTGGTCGTTGATCGCACCGATACCCCACGGGTCGAGATCCCCGCCGACATGCCTGGCCCCAAAGACCAGACCTGCAAAACCTTCAAGGTCTGGGCGAATTACGCCATGGCGTACCGCAAGCGCTACAGCGCCTGGCCAGTGTGGAACGCCAAGGTCGGCGGCCAGCTCGGCCAACTGGTCGACCGCCTCGGCGCCGATGTCGCCCACCACGTTGCCGCCCACTTCCTGAAAACTAGCGATGCGGCCGTCCTGCGCAAGTGCCACAGCCTCAACGAGCTGCTGGCCAACGCCGAGAGCTATCACACCCAGTGGGTGACCGGGCAGCGTATCAACGGGACAACCGCCCGCCAGATGGAACGGACAGAGGCGAACCACTCCGCAGCGGAGCAGGCCGCCCAGATGGTAATGGCCAAACGCCAAGCAGGTGACCGCAATGAATACCTTTGAAATGAATGACCAGCAGGTTGCCGGGCTGGCCGCCGCCATCTGCGCCACCGCCGAGGCCATGGGCCAGGAAATGAACCCGGGCACTGCCGCGATGATGGCTGAAGACCTCTGTGCGTATCCGGTGCCTGTCGTGAAAGGCGCACTGAAGGCTTGCCGCTTCGAGGTGAAGGGCAAGCTGGCGATGGCCGACATCCTGCAGCGCGTCCAGTCCTCCGACGGGCGCCCGGGCAAGGACGAGGCCTGGGCCATCGCCATGACCACCAACGACGAATTTGAAACCGTGGTGCTGACCGATGAGATCCAGCTGGCCCTGGCAGCCGCGAAACCCATCTTGGATGGCGGCGACAAAATCGGCGCGCGCATGGCGTTCATTGACGCCTACCAGAGGTTCGTGAGCCAGGCTCGCGAAGATGCGAAGCCGGTCAACTGGCACGTATCCGTGGGCTTCGACGCCAACCGGCGTGTGCAGGCTGTGACCAAGGCGATGGAGCTGAAGCGCATCCCGCGCGAACGCGCCCAGAAGTACCTGGCAGACCTGAGCGTTGAGCCGATCACCGAAGATGGCCGGGCCATTGCCGGATTGCTCACTGGCAACGTCACCCGGCCGGAGCCCGCCCTTCGCGCAAAGCTCGAGATCGTTAAGAGCTCGATGCTGGAAATGCGCAAAGCCAGCGCACAGCAGATGGACGAAATACGGATTGCAGCTGCCAACGAGTTGGCGGATCGCCGCGCGCTGCTGATCAAGCAGGCCCAGGAATTAGAGTCACGAGCATGACCATCGACAAGCAACAACTTCATAAACTGCTCTGGGCCGAAGCCGCGTCATTCCGGGCCGACTGCGCCGACTGGAAGCGCAACACCGAGGCGCTGGATGAGTTCCTGGGTGAGAAGACCGTGGAGGAGGTGGCGCTGGAGCTGCTGGCAGAGAACGAGTTGGCCCGCATGCGTATCAAGGAGTTGGATCTGCTGTTTGGTCGCTACCTCCTCGCCATGCGCTCGGCCCTCATCGAGGAAGAGCATGGCAAGGGCCCGGCCGCCGCAATGGCGTGGATCTACAACTCGCTGGCCGGCCCGGGCGAGCTACCTCCAGAGGGTGAGACCGACAGCCAGGCCTACTTCGACCGCGAGATCGTCGCAGTGGATAACGGAATGCAGGAGGTAATGGCGTTCCACGAAGGTCGACGCGCCGTCATGGGCAAGGGAGAGCCGTCATGAGCTACTTCCTTGCAGGGCTGTTCTTCGCCGCCGTGCCAGCACTGGCGGTTGGCCTGGTAATAGCGTTCTTTTCTGGGCCTTTGGGTGTGGTGGTGGTACTTGGCGTATTTGGTTTTGGTCTGGCTCTTTGCTTCCGCGGTAGTGGTAGGGAGGAGCGGCCATGACCAAGCCAGCCAAGCCACGCCCAATGCCTGTGTACCTGGTGCTGCGCCGCCTGGTCGATCCGGCTACTGGCAAGGAGGTGGCAGCGTTCGTGCCGTCCTCCGACGCTGACCGGTCGATACTCCGCGAGCGCGATTTTCGGATAAACACGAAGATTCGTGCCGACCTCAAGCAGCCACGCAACCCACGGTTCAATGGTTTGGTCCACGGCCTGGGCCGGGTGCTGAGCCAGAACATCGACCGGTTCTCTGGCAAGCAGTCCCACGCCGCCATTAAGGCCTTGCAACTGGAGTCGGGCGTGTACTGCGACGAGGAGTTGTTCGACATCCCTGGCCTGGGCCAGCTCACGCGCAAGACACCTCGCAGTCTCTCGTACGACTCAATGGGGGAGGAGACATTCCAAGACTTCTGGCGCCAGTGCTGCGCGTACCTGATGCTGCATGACTGGCCAACGCTCACGGAAGAGCGCCTGACCGAAATGGCAGAGTTTGAAGCATTCAAGGAGGCGGCATGAAGCGTACCGAACTGAAGCGCACCACGCCGCTCAAGTCCGGCGGGATCCAGACCCGGGCGCGCCGCCAGAAGTGCTGCGCCGTATGCCGGGTCAAGTTCACCCCGGTTCGAGACTTCCAGGCGGTTTGTGGTGAAATTGCTTGTGCGCTGGCTCATGCGCCGGTCAATCAGGTCCGGGCACGAAAGGCGCTGGCCGACGTTGAGCGCAAGGACATCAAGGTCCGCAAGGAGAAGATGAAGAGTAGGGCGGACCACCTGCGCGAAGCCCAGGCCGCGGTGAACGAGTACGTGCGCCTGCGTGACGCGCACCTGCCATGCATCAGCTGCGACTCGACGCCCATTGACAACGATCTCATGACTGGCAGCCGCTGGGACGCTGGGCACTATAGATCCGTCGGCGCCTGCCCAGAGCTGCGCTTCGAGCCGTCGAACATCCACCGTCAGTGCGTGAAGTGCAACCGAAACCTTTCCGGCAACGCCGTGGAGTACCGCATCCGCCTTGTGCTGCGCATTGGTGCCGAGAAGGTCGCATGGATCGAAGGGCCTCATGAGGCGCGCAAGTACACCGTGGATGAGATCAAGGCCATCAAGGCCAAATACCGGGCAATGACCAGAGAGCTGAAAAAAGGGGAAGCCGCATGACCTATCGCAACGTCGTTTCAGCAGTAGTTCGAGCCCTCGCGGCTGAGACCATCACTTCCGCCGGCGGCTGCGACTTTGAACCGAAGGTGCAGTGCGCTAAGCAGAAGGGGGAGATCGTCGGCAAGGAGGCTGCGTTTCTTCAGGACTGCTGGGTGTTCGGGCGGCTACACAAGGCGTTGAGCCCGGCGCACTGGCGGGCACTTGTGGCTAAGTACTCGACGCACCAGGAACGAAAGCATGGCGCCATTTTGGAACTGCTGAACTCGGTGAAGACGCCGGCGCCGAAACGGTTCCGTGAGTGCGCTGTACTTACCTGGGCCATCCCGCAGGTGTCCGGTGCCGAGGGCAAGCGCTCCGCCGCGGTGCTACCCGCTGCCTGGTACAACATTACTAATTGGGACAATGATGGTAAGCCGGAATCGACACGCTACCGCTGGCGTTCGTCTATCCGTAAAGCGTTAGACGACCAGGTGAATGCTGCGCTGACCGCTGCTCAAGACCTGCTCGATGCGGAAGGATTAATTGAAACTGTTGCTGCATAGGATGGGGCGCACTATTGAGATGGCGGGGAGTCGATGTTAGGGCTGCCCGCCGCCATGGTCATGTTTTTTAGAGCTCTTTCTTCATCTCTTTATCTACGTGGCGATCGCCCTTGTGCCGCTCGTTTTCTAGATGCTTCGCTTCCTTATCAACATCATGCTCGGCGCGGTCAGCGTCTTTGTCTGCATTACGTACATCCGTGCGCACGTCTGTGGCAATATCCCCCTCGGCGCTAGCGATGCCCGCTTGTGACATGATTCCCGCAGCTAGACACGCCACAACGAATACTCCCTTATATCCACGCATATCCTATCTCCGATTTCAGTCGTCCCTGATTGGGTCTAGTAAAACTAGACGGAGAATTGAAGGTTCTCAATGCTGGAGTCGACGTTTTCTAAGCGCGTATAGAGGCGGGACTCAGCGCGGAGGCTGAGAGATCAAAGGCGCCTCGGCATAGCACAAAATTGGGTGCTCTCGCCTTATCGAGATTCAGGTCTAAAACCTCCCTGTTGCAACCACTCGGTCAATAGACCTGCGCTCAGAGGCTTAGTAATCAAGTACCCTTGGGCCTCGGTGCAGCCCCATTGGCTAATGAGGGACAGAATCTTTTCGGTTTCAACTCCCTCTGCTACTACCCGATATCCCAGTCCTTTAGCGAGCTCGATCAATGTCTTAACGAGTCGCTTGTCTTTTTCATTTGCATTGAGGTTGCTAATTAGTGATTGGTCAAGTTTCACCGTGTTAACTGGAAGCTGTCGTAGATATGACCAGTTGCTGTAACCAGTGCCAAAGTCGTCCACAGAGACCTCTATGCCCAATTTTCGTGCGCGCTCCAGTTGCGCTATTACCGTTACGGGTTCGGACATAAGCATGCTTTCAGTGAATTCCAGCTCTAAATCGTCTGGATCAAGGTCGCTCTCGCCTATAAGGTCTTCGATTCGATCTACGAAATTCGAATTTTCAAGGTCGCCAACAGTTACGTTCATGGCCACTCTCAATTTAATCCCTTGTTCCTTCCACTCTTTTGCTTGAGTGGCAACTGCATCAAGTACCCAGAAAGTCAGAGGTCGCATTAATGCAGTCTTTTCAGCCAAAGGAATAAATTCAGCTGGACCTATAGGGCCGAGTGTCGGGTGGGTCCAGCGGATTAACGCCTCAACACTTTCGCAGGAAAAATCCGACAGGTTTACTTTCGGATGGAAAACCAAATTTAATTGGCTGGCTGACCGGACGGCCTCAGATAATGAGCTTAGTAGCACAAACGCCCGTTTCTGTGCTGCATCTAACTTCGGTTGATACAGTGACCATCCCAGATTGCGAACTCTAGCGTCGTCAGCAGCTCCAACCACTAAGCGAAGCCAGTCTTTCTCCCCTGAGTCGATAAGAGGTAACACGCCAATGCCTGTCTGCATCTGTATGGGAATCCCTTTGCAATCAACCGGCCGTTCAAAATCTGATAGTATCTTCATACACAGAGTCTCTATAGGGTCTATCGCATGTAGAAGAAAGCCAAATCGTGTAGGGCTGATTTTATATAAGACGCAACCTTTTGGTAATATCGCTTGAAGGCGAGTCTTGACGTTGAGCATTAGTTCCTGTGAGAAACTGTACCCGAGAGCTTTTACAACGTCGTTTAGAAATTTAGGTGAGATAACGTCCACAGCATAAAGATAATGTTCTTCGTCAGTGGTGCTGACGAGTCTTATATCTTCTTCCAATCGGAGTCGATTAAATAGGCCAGTTGGCTGGTCAATGTAGGTGCGTGAGCGTAAGCCCGTCATTCGCATAATTACGAGTTGAGCGAAATAAACGAGCATTCCCATGTCTCGTTTGCTCATTGGTTCTCTACGAGATGTATCGATAATGCAGAGACTACCGAGAGAGAAGCCGTCATCTGTAAGAAGAGGCGCGCCAGCGTAATACCTAATATAAGGTGGTCCATTTACCATAGGGTTATCTTTGAAGCGTTCGTCCATTCTAGCGTCTAAAACCTCTAAAGGGTTTTTGTCAAAAAGCGAGTGCGCGCAGAACGAAATACCGCGAGATGTTGAGTGTTCTGGGATTCCAATCCGAGCTCTAAACCATTGCTTATGCTCATCTACAATGGATATCAGTGCGATCGGTGCGTTGAAATATTCTGAAGTGATAGCGATTAACTTTTCGAAAACCTCATCACTCTCTTGGTCGCATGAGCAAAATTCTGCCACGCGCTTCAAGCGCACCTCTTCATAATCTGGGGTCGAATCGGCAGCATCCATGATCACCTCCGCTTGGAACACATATGTGTGTGAACATATCAGATGCTCATCACCAATTCGACTGCATTTATCTATGATGGTCATAGCTTTATTCGGTAGGATTGGTGCCGAAAGCGAGCTCATATGTTTAGGGTCGCCTAAAGCCGCTAACAATTCCCCTGAAATACTTGATGCTTAGCAACTGTAGCTATAAAAAATCTCCTTTTATCACAAAATGGAGTTGCGTCGAGTGAGAAAGTGAGAGATTATTCGCCCATACTGTCGATCTTACGCGTTTTGAGTTTGTGTGAAAAAAATGACCGCGCCGCTTCATTTTTCGCATCCATGGCTGGCTTTCTTTTCCGAACGCTGCGCAAACGGGGCAGATAAGGTGTCCTCATCGACCCGATCCCGAGCAAAGTGCGCACGTATCTAGATCTCTCCGGCCAATGCCAATGGAGAGGAGTGCTGCTTCGAACCTCTCGCCGTCCCTCATATTCGACAACCAAAGTTTTTGGAATATTTGGCGCTAGGCCTTCCGCATGATCTGCACACTGAGTTGGGCGTCGATTTAATATCGACCTCACTTTAATTTCATTGATTGTGACGTCCCTATTCGGGCACCCAGCATTCGCTGGATTTTTCCCGATAAGAGGCACAGAAAAGATCTGTACCCTCAATTCAGCCCAGTGAGCGGCTAGGTACCCGCGGTCAGGGCTCAGACTCAGATCGAGCAAATTGCGCGGGTGGTTATGAATGATGCGCAGTCTTCTCGCATTACTGTTCTCGTAACAGAAATTTCTGCGATGAAACTGCAAATACTTGGTGAGTCTGGAGAAGGATAAGAGGATAAGTTTTTTTGGAGCGCCGCTTGACCGAGGTCGAGTAGCGCCTTGCAGGTTGATCAGTCGTCAACTTTGCTAAATTTGCTAAAAACGTACTTCCGCAACTGACGGACGGTCATTGACTTTTCATTCGATATCCAATTAGCGCCAGAACTATGGTTGACAAGTTTGATACCAATTAGTACGTATCCAATGCTCATAATTTTCCCTTTTTAGAGCTGTTTCTTTAGTGGGATTTCGATACTAGCTGTAATAACTGGCCCGCCATTATGCGGGCTTTTTCGTTTTCTGCCCCGCCACCCCTCGCTCTGAGCAGGGAGTGCAGCCTGCTAACCCCGTTTCAAGCAAGTTCTACTGCGCCGTTCGGACGCTTGGGTATTTCATCGTCGTGAATACCACTCACCGCTTTGATTGATATGCGTTCGGGTGCGCTGAGGGCTAAATACACCGTATCTTCAACGACCTTAGCCACGTTGATTTGGATTTCGTCGCCTATACGCAAGCGCTTATTGGGAGTTCTAGTAATGACTAACAAAAGGCGATCCTCTCTGCTCAATTACTCATTTCGACGTCAATATTCCCTATCCGAAGTAAAATTGATGTAGGAATTATCTGATTTTTTGTGTGGAAATATCTTTTTGTCTCCGCTTCTGAATGATGCGGAACATGCAATTATTGAATCCCAGAATGGGAATAAATGCGGTTTGGAGTGAAGATGGACCCTACTGACCTAGGCCCAGGCACAGCTACCTGGCTGGGCGGTAGTGCCACCGTGGTACTGGGCGGCCTGCTATGGTTGCGCCGGTTCCTTTCTAAGGATGCAACTGACCGAGCAATGGACAGCGCCGATATCGGCACACTGAAGCGACTAAACGAGTTGCTGAACCAGGAGCGCGCCGCTCGCAAAGAAGCCGAGGCCCGCGCCGATCAATTCGCGAAGGAGCGGAATGACCTGGCAGCTGCCGTTGGGCGCATGGAAGGTAAGATCGAAGCGCTCACCAGCCAGGTAGCTCAACTCACTGACCGCGTGACGCAGCAGAGCGATGAGATCACCCGCCTTCGCACCAAGCTGGGAGGAATCGCCTAATGGACAGATGCGCATTGGAATTTATCGCACGCCGCTGGTGGCGCCGGGCCGAAGTTTGGACCATTGCTGTAGTGCTGGTGGGTGGTGGGGCAGTACTGGGTTACCAAGCCGCATACTGGTCGCTCGCTGATAAGCAGAGCAGCCAAGTGACCGACATGCGAAAAGCCTACGACACCGCCATGACTGAGCGCGACAAGCGCCTAGAAGAGCTGAGCCGCCGAACCGGTACCGCCGCCGACCAAGCCACGAAGGCTGCGACGACTGCTGCCAAAGCTGCCGACAAAGCGGATGAAGTCCTAAACCGAGCACCCCAGTGATGGCGTACTGCGGGTGCGCTGCCTACTTAGTTAAGTAGATTAGGTTGCTGGACTCCTGAGCAGGCTAGATGAACGCTCAGATCGTCATAAGCAAGAGTAAGTGAGTGCAACATCGCTCTATACGTTTATCGCTTGACGAGGTGCAGCGCGTGCTTCCCTCTTCGAGCAGGACTATGCATTGCTCCATCGAGGACGCTCAGCCGGCGAACTTGCGCTTGAAGAGCAATCATTGCACCTTTGAGGTGCTCAATTTGGTCTATGAAAGATGGATCTTGAGCAAGTGGAGTGCCTTTGATCATTGCGAGGGTACTTGCCAGCTGCCTGTAATTATTTGCGGCATGGGCAAGCTCTCGTTCAATTTCTTCTTTATTCACTAGCGCTCCAAATTTTTTATTTGCACCTAAATATAGGTCGGCACTGGCGCTCAGAAAGTTTAATTGGTGTGACGAGCGGCTAACGGTACGCCGTACCCAACGCGCCATATTTTTCGAATGCGCCCAAACGTGGCGCGAGGCTTTGCAACTGAGCAACCTCGTCCGACTGCTTCACAGTACGCCAGTGATCCCGGATATCAATACTGCGGTAAGCGCTATCGACAAGGCTATTGCCGATGCCACGGCAGCGTTGTCTACCAGCGTTCCTAAAGGCTTGATCATTGGATTGCTCCATGGTCACCATGCAGGCCTATGAGATGGTATCTCAATGAATACCATTGCCCACTAAAACGGCCTGATCGATTGTGACTTTGAGGTAGCCAGCGGTGAATCAGCACCGATACTGCTCGCTATCGTCTGTTAATAAATGAGATTTGAGCTTCCACTCTCGCCCGAATGGCGCTGGATTTCCCTTGGAAGTGAATGGTTCCCTTTGGATAGATGTTGATTACCATGCCATCAGGAAATACAAACTGTAGGGCTCCGACCGCATTGACCGCAGACCGACTGGCATCAGGGTATGCATTTTCAATATGCTTAACGAGTCTTCGGGGGTCATGGCATGACATCACCATTTGCTGCTCCTTAGCTATGCGAGTCACATATTTGCAGGTATTAGCTACTTATTTCAAGTTTGGAAAGGTGTGATTTTGAGTTGGCCGAGACCCCCTCCCTCAGCGCTTCATCTGGCCGATCTGCCAGACTTCCTAATTCGCCTAACACCAGCGCCGGAGGTATGGGACTGGCTACAAGCCGAGATACTTGCCGACACCGGCAGCCTTTACAACCAAGACCATGCCCATTTGCTGGATGCAGGTATCCGTGTCATGTGGGCGTCGTCGAGCTTCGAGAAACAGGGACTCACAGTTCTTGGCCAGGCCGAACAGGTAGCGTTCCGCGCCGGCGGTTGGCAGAAAGCCCGGATGGAGCAACAGATGCGTGATTGGTTCGGCGATGTGCCGGCCTTCATCATCACCCTGGCGGCCGACTACTGCGCCCAGTGCAGCGACCTTGAGTTCTGCGCCCTGATCGAACACGAGCTGTATCACCTGGCTCATGCGACCGACAAGTACGCTCAACCAGCATTCACCCAAGACGGCGCACCGAAGATCAAGCTGCAGGGCCACGACGTTGAAGAGTTCGTCGGTGTCGTCCGCCGTTATGGTGCAAGCCCTGACGTTCAAGCGTTGGTGGACGCTGCAAACAGTCCTGCTGAGGTGGGGAAATTGAACATATCGAGGGCCTGCGGAACCTGTCTGCTCAAGTCGGCCTGATTTTAGACAGGTTAAGACGGATGATCGCCAATGGCAGCTCTTCGAAGTGAGGTGAAAGCCTTTATTGTTCAGGCTCTCGCGTGCTTTGATACACCTTCTCAGGTGGTTGAGGCGGTCTTAAAAGAATTCAACGTTGTTGTCACTCGTCAGCAGTGCGAATCACACGACCCAACAAAGGCAGCCGGTAAGGCGCTGGGCGAGAAGTGGGCAACGATGTTCCGAGAGAGCCGCAAGCGGTTCCGCGAAGAGACTGAAGACATCCCGATCGCCAATCGAGCCTTCCGACTGCGCGCCCTGAGCCGCATGGCTGAGAAAGCCGAAGGCATGAAGAACATGGCGCTCACTGCCCAGCTACTGGAGCCGGCTGCCAAAGAGTGCGGCGACATCTACGTCAACCGGGCACGGAAGGAAGAGGCCGGTGATGAACCGGTGATCCCGACCCGCATCCAGGTCGACGTGGTGGATGCGAGGAAGCCGAATGCCGAGCCTTAACGTTCCGCAGGCTCAGTTCCTCACGCTGCCTCACAAATTCCGTGCGTTCGTTGCCGGGTTCGGCTCAGGCAAGACCTGGGTGGGCTGTTCGGCACTGAGTAAGCACTTCATGGAGTGGCCCGGCGTCAACGCTGGCTACTTCGCACCGACTTACCCGCAGATCCGGGACATCTTCTATCCGACCATGGATGAGGTGGCCTACGACTGGGGGCTCAAGACCAAGATCAACCAGGCGAACCACGAGGTTCACATCTACAGCGGTCGGCAGTACCGCGGCACTGTGATTTGCCGGTCGATGGAGAAACCGCAGACGATTGTCGGTTTCAAGATTGGTCACGCCCTGGTGGATGAGCTGGACGTACTGACTGCCATCAAGGCTCAGCAGGCCTGGCGCAAGATCATTGCCCGTATGCGCTACAACCTTCCGGGGCTGAAGAACGGCGTGGACGTCACCACGACGCCGGAAGGCTTTAAGTTTGTCTTCCTGCAATTCGTGAAGCAGTTGCGCGACAAGCCGTCACTGAAAGAGATGTACGGCCTGGTGCAGGCCAGCACGTTCGACAACGAGCTGAACCTGCCGGATGACTACATCGCCTCTCTGATGGAGTCATATCCGCCCCAGTTGATCATGGCGTACCTCAAGGGCCAGTTCGTCAACCTTACGTCGGGAACGATTTACACGGCTTACGACCGCAAGCTCAACGGGTGCTTCGACACCGTGCAGCCCGGCGAGCCGCTGTTCATCGGTATGGACTTCAACGTCGGGAAGATGGCGGCGATCACCCACGTCAAGCGCGACCAGGGGTTGCCCAGGGCCGTGGATGAGCTTATCGACGGTTACGACACGCCCGACATGATCCGCCGGATCAAAGAGCGCTACTGGCAGCACGACGGCAACGACTTCAAGAAGACGTGCGAGATCAGGATTTACCCGGATGCCTCGGGTGATTCACGCAAGTCCCTGAACGCCAGCATCACCGACCTTGCCATGCTCAAGCAGGCCGGGTTCGCGGTCATCGCTCCAGCGGCAAACCCGCCCGTGAAGGACCGAATCAACGCAATGAACGCCGTCTTCTGCAATGCGCAGGGCGAGCGCCGCTACCTGGTCAACCCGTTCACCTGTCCAACTTATGCCGATGGCCTGGAGCAGCAGGTGTGGGGCGCGAACGGGGAGCCAGACAAAACCGCCGGCATCGATCACGCGAACGACGCCGGCGGCTACTTCATCCACCGCGAGTACCCGATCATCAAACCGGTCACCGCTATCAAAATGGGATACGCCCGATGAGCAACGACGTCTCCTTCAAACGGGCGGAATACACGGCAGTCCTGGACCGCTGGGCGACCGTTCGCGACGTCTGCGCGGGCCAGCACCGGGTAGTCGATCGGCTGCCGTACATAAACGCGCACGACAAGTCGCCGGAGAACGAAGACCGGAATCGGGCTTACCGCGAGCGGGCGGTGTTCAAGAACGCAACCGGGCACACCCGTAACGGGCTGCTGGGTCTGGCCTTCCATAAAGACCCGACACTCACGGTGCCGAAGAAACTGGAATACCTGCAGGACAACGCCAACGGCTCCGGAGTGAGCATTTATCAACACTCCCAGGGCACGCTTGAAAAGGTGCTTGAAGCTGGTCGCCACGGTCTGTACGTCGACTATCATCAGGACGACGGCATCGGCGGGCACTCGGTGATCCTGTCCTACTGCGCTGAAGACATCATCAACTGGCGCACAGGCATGGTGAACGGTCACAGCGTGCTGACGCTGGTGGTCCTGCGCGAGTCGCCGGAGATTCCTGACGGCTTCGGCTACAAGACGGCTGAGCAGTACCGGGAGCTGGCGCTTGAGGATGACGGCTTTGTTTGCCGCGTCTGGCGCCGGTCCGGTCCGAAAGGTGGCGGGCCGCTTGCGGTCATCGACGAGTTCAAGCCCGAAGGCGTAACCGGTCGCCTCAAGGAGATCCCATTCACCTTCGTCGGCGCGCAGAACAACGACCCAAGCATCGACGAGTCGCCGCTGTACGACATCGCCATGATCAACCTGGGCCATTACCGGAACAGTGCCGATTACGAAGACAGCGTCTTCTGGTGTGGTCAGGCTCAGCCGTGGATCAGCGGCCTTGATGAGCAGTGGCGCGACTGGATGGAGAAGAACGGCGTCTATGTAGGCTCCAGGGCGCCGATGATGCTGCCGGCGGGTGGTGCATTCGGCTACGCACAACCGGCGCCGAACACGCTGGTCAAGGAGGCAATGGCCGATAAGAACCAGATGATGATCGAACTCGGCGCACGGATGGTGGTGGCTTCACTTGCCACCAAGACAGCTACCGAGTCGCGCGGCGATCAGTCGGCATCCACATCGGTGCTCGCTGGCTGTGTGGCAAACGTCAGCGAGGCATACACGCGAGCCATCATGTGGTGCTGCGCTTACATGGGGATTGCCGACAAAAAGGTTGCCTACCAGGTCAATCAAGAGTTCGTAGAGCTGACGGCTGATCCGCAGATGATCGCTGCGTTGGTTTCGCTCTGGCAGCAACGCGGTTTCGCTAAGGCCGACTTGCGGGCCTACCTGCGCAAACTTGGCCTGATTGCGCCAGAGCGTACAGACCTGCAGATCGACGGCGAATTGCAGGAGCAGGGCGACGGTCTAGGCCTGGACGATGAGGACAAACCAAATGGCGGCAAACCAAGCAATCCTTGACGCCACGATCCGGCACGCGGTCTTCCTCGAAAAGCTCAAGGCGGGGGAGGTGGGCAAGTTTGCACCCTTCCTAAAGGAGATTGACCGATGTATACGGGATCGGCTGATCCAGTCGGACCTGACTGAGTACAACGTCAAGCGCCTGGAAGCGCTGCTGAAAGAGGTGGATAGCCTGCTGCTGGGCATCTTCGACCGCTACAGCGCGCAACTGAACCTCGACCTGGTGGACATCGCCAACTACGAGGCCGAATTTGAGGCGACCAGCCTTGCCAGGTCGGCGCCGGTTGGCGTTTCGCTGGATGTGGTCGCGCCGACGGCCGCTGCAATTCGCACCGCAGTGCTGACGAACCCGCTCAGTGTACGTGGCACCGGCGGCGGGAAGCTGCTTAAGGCCTTCATCAAGGGCTGGACCAGTGCAGAGCGTGAGCGCGTCACCGGCACGATCCGGCAGGGCTTCTTCGAAGGGCAGACGAACTTCCAGATCATTCGCAACATTCGCGGCACCAAGGCGGCAGGGTACAAAGACGGCATCCTGGCCACCACCAACCGCAATGCCAGCACGGTCGTGCATACCGCGATTCAGCATGTGGCCTCCCAGGCGCGGATGGAGGTCGCAAAGGCCAACACGGATATCGTGCAAGAGATCCAGATGGTGGCCACGCTGGATAGCAAGACCAGCCAGTTGTGCCGCTCGATGGACAAACGCAAGTTTCCGGTGGATTCCGGCCCAAGACCGCCTTTCCACCCTAACTGCCGCACCACCTTCATTCTGTTGACCAAGCTCAGCGCGATGTTCGCCAAGGGCGCAACGCGTGCCTCGGTAGGTGCTGACGGCGGAAAGCAGGTCAGTGCTGACATCGATTACTACCACTGGCTCCAGCAGCAGCCAGCCTCGTTCCAGGACGAGGCAATCGGTCCTATGCGGGCCAAGCTGTTTCGCGAGGGTGGTCTAAGCGTTGAACGCTTCGCAGAGCTGCAGCTTGACCGCAACTTTGCGCCATTGACTCTCGCGCAGATGAAAACACTGGAACCATTAGCGTTCCAAAGGGCAGGCGTCGGCCCGAATTGATCCTAAGGCGTCTGATATCAAGCCCCACGCCTCTCTGTACTGCTCAAGATCGGGCAAGTGCTTCAGGTCCACCTTGCTCCAGCCCTCAGATCTAGGAAGGGCCTGGATCGTTGCTACTGGCAAAACATAGTAATGCGGTGGGATAGGCTGCTTTTTTCCGTCTGGAGATCCGCGATTGAGGAATACCGCGACCACAAACTCGCAATCGAAGTTTTTGATGGGGAATCCAGTCGCACCTGTTCTCCAACGGCTTTTTACCTGAACTCGAACGGAAGAGTTTTGCGCAGCGTCGGTAGCCACGATGTCGTATCCAGGCATGTTGGTATAAGTCTTGTAAGCGGCGATTTTGTGAATCAGCAATTGCCCTAGCACGAGAAATTCAGCTCCTTCGCTTTCCAGCCTTGTGTCCATCCGCGCCATAACTTTCACCATTTTTATCGCCCCTGAAATAGGGACGCGATTTCATTTGCCTGCGAGGCAGGCTAATCCAAACCCAAGGGGTGCATCAACGTGGCAGAAGAAAACGAAATCGACCTGGAAAACCCGGCAATCAAGGCCGCTATCGCGACTGCCGTTGAAGCATCTGTGTCTGGTCTCAAAACCAAGAACTCGGAACTGCTGGGCAAGCTGAAGGAAACCTCCGGCAAGCTGACCCAGTTCGAAACACAGTTTGAAGGCATCGACATTGAAGCCGTCAAAGGACTGCTCAACCGTGCCGGGCAGGACGAAGAAACCAAGCTGCTGACCGAGGGCAAGGTGGACGAAGTCTTCAACCGCCGGACCGAGCGTCTGCGTGGTGACTACGACAAGCAGCTGAAGACCATCAGCGAGCGCGCCGAGAAGGCTGAATCGTTCGCTGCTAAGTTCCAGGGCAAGGTTCTGGGTGACTCGGTACGCGGTGCGGCACTGAAGGCCGGCGCTCTGCCAGAAGCAACCGACGACATCATCCTGCGCGCCAAAGGCGTGTTCACCCTTAACGAAGATGGCGATGCAGTCGCCGTTGATGAATCCGGCCAGGTCATCCTCGGTAAAGACGGCAAAACCCCTTTGACTCCGCTCGAATGGGCGGAATCTCTGCGCGAAAGCGCACCTCATCTGTGGCCAAGGGCTTCAGGGACATTTGCCCCGGGCGGGGGTGGCGGCAAGGCTGCATTCAAGCGCTCCGAAATGACCTCCGAGCAGAAGCGCGACTTCCAGCGCAAGCACGGCCAAACCGCATATCTCGCATTGCCCAAGTAAGGAGATTGACCCCATGGCTACAACCGTTAACAGCGACCTGATCATCTACAACGATGAGGCGCAAACCGCATACCTGGAGCGTGTCCAGGACAACCTGGATGTGTTCAACGCATCGTCCAACGGCGCGATGGTGCTGGACAACGAGCTGATCGAAGGCGACTTCCGCAAGCGCGCGCTCTACAAGCTGAGCGGCTCTCTGGAGCATCGCGACGTCAACTCCGACGGCAAGGTAACTGCCAAGAAGATCAGCGCCGGCGAAGCTGTCGGCGTCAAAGCTCCCTGGAAGTACGGCCCGTATCAGACCACCGAAGAGGCATTCAAGCGCCGCGGTCGTCCGGTCGAGGAGTTCTCCCAGATCGTCGGCGCCGACGTTGCTGATGCGACCTTGGAAGGCTTCATCCAGTACGCAACTGCTGGCCTCCGTGCCGCCATCGGCTCCAACGCTGACATGGTGGTTTCGGCCAACATCGAAACCGACGGCAAGAAGACGCTGACTCGCGGTATGCGAAAGTTCGGCGACAAGTTCGGCCGTATTGCTCTGTGGGTCATGCACTCCAGCGCCTACTTCGACATCGTCGACGAAGCCATCACCAACAAGATCTACGAAGAAGCTGGCGTTGTGATCTACGGCGGCCTGCCGGGCACTTTGGGCAAGCCTGTACTGGTGACCGACACCGCGCCGGCGGATGTGATCTTCGGCCTGCTGCCAAACGCCGTAACCATCACCGAGTCGCAGGCGCCGGGCTTCCGTTCCTACGAAGTGAACGACGAAGAAAACCTGAGCATCGGCTACCGCGCGGAAGGCACCGTGAATATCGATGTGCTGGGTTACAGCTGGAAAGCCACCACTGGCGGTTCCAACCCAACCCTGGCTGCAGTCGGTTCAGCTGCCAACTGGATTAAGCATGCGGGCAGCAACAAAGTCACCGCCGGCGTGATGATCACGCTGACCGCAACGCCTCCTGTTACTGGCGGTTAAGCCTCAAACTCAACGCGCGGTCAGCAATGGCCGCCTTGGAGAAACACATGGAACTGACTTACAGCAACCAGCTGAGCGGCTTCGACCCGGAGAAGCGTTACCGCAATCCGGAACACTTCGATAAGCCCGAGGCCGGTGTGACCAGTGTGCTGGTGATTGGCGATTGGCCTGGCGTGGTAGAAGCGTATCAAGCGGCCGGCATCGACGTGTCAGTGAGGGAAGCCAAACGGGTGCAGATTGTTGGTGCGGGCAGCCAGTCCGAACTGGAAAAGGTGATCTTGTCTTTGCGTGCTGAGCATGGATCGATTCAGATACTTGTTGACGGCCTGGAGGCTGGCGAGATTAACCGCCCCGAATCCGGCGAGCTGGCGCTGCGCTTGTTTGAAGTGCTGAGCACCATCCATGCCTCGGTTGGTGAGCTGACGACTGAGCGTGACGGCCTGGCCTTGAATGTCGACGCACTTCGCGGAGAGGTTGAAGCGCTGAAGAAGTCTGCCCTCACGCCGCCGGCTGACGAGGCCGGTGAAATCGCGGCGCTGAAAGCAAAGCTCGATGAGGCCAAGGTCCAGTATCGGGCAAACGTCTCCAAAGAATCCCTGGAAAAGCTCGTCGCTGAGCTGCCCAAGGAGTAATACTGCTGGCTGTCGGTGTTCCGGCGGCCATTTTTCAAAACATGCCAGCGAGTTGACGTATGACACTCATCATCGAGGACGGTACCGGCAAGCCTGACGCCGAAAGCTACGCGAGCGCCGAGGACCTGGCCATGTATGCCGTGAAGTTCGGCACGGTCATCCCCGCAGGCGTTCCCGAGCAGGAAGCGTTGCTGCGCCGGGCCGCCTTGGCGATGGATGGCATGACCTGGAAGGGAAGCAAGACGAATAGCGAGCAGGGACTGTCCTGGCCGCGCCGGGAAGTGCTGCTGGATCACGAGATCAAGCCGAACAACTACCTGCCGGCGCGTATTCAGTACGGCCAAATGGCGCTGGCCGCCGAGATCCATCAGGACGATATTGACCCGGTGGAGAAGCGGAAAGGAGCGGTGACGCTGGAGCGTGTTGAAGGTGCGGTCACCCGCGAATACGCGACGATTTCCAACACCAGTGGCCGACTGTTGCCGGCGGCGCCTGATCGACCGAGCGCTACGCAGTTTGCCGACTACTTACAAAAGCGCGGGTTGTTCGCGATCCGCGCATAGCTGTAACGGAGACCACCATGGCCACCTTCTACGACGAAATGGCCGTGATGGCTCTGGATATGATCACAGAGTTCGGCCAGCCCGTGACCATCAGCAAGACGGAGCCGGGCGAGTACGACCCGGACATCGGCGGCGAAGCGCCTGGCGCAACTGTTGACCAAATCGCCCAAGGCATCCTGCTCGACTTCACTGGCCTAGAATTCCAGAACAACAGCCTCATCCGGCAAGGCGACAAGAAGCTCAAGATCGCTGCGCAGGGTTTGGCCTGGGTGCCAGGCCTACTCGACAAAGTGGTCGTCCAGGGGCGTACCTGGTCAATTATTCCTCCGCTGAAAGAGGTCAACCCAGCCGGGACGCCAATCCTGTATGAGCTGCAGGTGCGCTCGTGAGCCGGGCAGGCGCTGGCCAGTCAGGCAGCTTCGCCCTGAGCTTGGCCGAGTTCGCCGCCCAGGCCAGTGAAGCAATCGACGCGAGCCTGCGTGAAATCATCATCGAGATTGGCAGCAGCATCATCCGCATGTCGCCGGTGGGCAACCCTGAGATATGGGCCGCCAACGTCGCTCACCGGGAATCCAATGCCCGCGCTGCCGATGACTACGACTTCAAAGTCGCCATCCGCAACACGCTCATCAACCTGAACGAGTCGAACTTCACGAAGGCAGGCAACCTCAAGCGCGGCGTGAAATATGCCAAGCCTCTAACGAAGGCCGAGCGCCACCAGAACTTCAACGTGAATGGCCTGGTCGCCGGTCAGGACTATGTCGGCGGCCGATTTCGGGCGAACTGGAATTTCTCTATTGGCTCTGTCGACAACAGCTTCCGCATTCACCCGGACCCGACAGGAGCTGAGGCGAATGCGCGGCTTGTGGCGGGCGCCATTGAGTTTAAGGCCGGCGAAACGGCTTTCATCGTAAACAACTTGCCCTACGCGATTCCGCTGGAGTTCGGCCATTCCACCCAGGCCCCCGGCGGCATGGTCCGGGTAACCGTGGCTCGCTTTCAGCAGATCGTGCTGGAGGCCATCAGGAACAACCAGGTATGAGTCACGCACGCGCCCGTCAGGCAATCGAAACGAAGCTGGCCGCATGGGCGGCTGCGCGCCCGATACGAGTGGCCTACCCAAACCAGCCTTTTACGCCAAGCGCTTCTGAAACGTACCTGCGAGCTTTCCAACTGCCGGCCAGCACAATCTGCCGCTATCTCGGCGGGGAGGCCTACGAGTACGCCGGTGTTTATCAGGTCAGCATCGTCTGCCCCTCGGCGCAGGCCATGGCCACCGCCGAAGCGCTTATTGACGAACTGACCCGGCTGTTTCGCGTCGACACGCCACTGGCCCGCAACGGTTTCGAGGGCTTGATCACCGAGCCAGTAGATCAAGGACCAACTATTACCGAGTCGGCGACCTACACGGTCCCGGCCAGCTTCACCTATCTGGGTGTCGCAGACCAACCGCCCGCTGGGGCATAACCTACCGCCGTCAGGCGGGCACTCAAGAGGAAATACACCATGGCCGCACGCTTCCCGCTGCCGAACGGCGCTGTGCTGGAGATCGCCAGAGTTTTGGGATCTGCTGTCCCATTCACCGCCTTGACCAATGCCAAACCGCCAGTCGCTGCATCTGTTGGACACAGCATTGAAATGGGCGACATCTTGCTGGTCAACTCTGGCTGGGCGCTCATCAATGATCGCGCTGTAAAAGCATCCGGGATTACTGCCGATGCTTTTTCCTTGGCTGGCCTCAACACCACCAACACAGACAAGTACACCGTCGGCGCAGGTGCCGGCTCAGTGATTCCTGTGTCCGGCTGGACGCAGATCTCGAAGGTCACGTCCTTCACATCGTCCGGCGGTGAGCAGCAGTACCAAACTGTCGGCTATCTGGAAGACGATGACGACAAACAGTTCCCGACCAACCGCAACCCCACCACGATCACCATCGTAGTAGAGGACCAGCCGACAGCTCAGTATGTGGAAACCGTCGAAGGTTATGACGACACCAAGGAGCTGGCGGTCGTCCGCATGAAGCTGCGTAACGGTGATCAGATCCTCTATCCGGGCTATGTGAGCATCACCCCTGACCCGACCATGGAGCGCAACAACGTCATGACGCGCACGATCAGCATCGGGCTTTCCGCTCGTTCGCTTCGTTATCTGGCTGGCGCATAAGGACTTCCCATGGCAAAGATCAGGATCGCCCAGAACCCTACATTCAAGGCATTCGTGCAGATTCCAATTGTCGGGGAGGAGCCCGAAAAAATTGAGTTCACCTTCAAGTATCGGGATCGGCCGGGACTTGCCGCCCTGTTTGATGATTGGAGCGCGAAGGGCAAGGAGATGCGCGCCAGTTTCGTTGAAGGGACCACATTGTCTGATGTTGTCTCTGCCGAGACCGAGCTTCAGGTGCAGCAAATCAAGGATCTCGTCGTTGGTTGGGGCTTCGATGACAAGTTCGACGACAAGAGCATCCATGCTCTTGTGAAGTCCTGTTATGGCACCGCCGAGGCGGTAATCAACGCCTACCAGAGCGCTTTTAGCCAGGCGCGCCTGGGAAACTGAGGGCGGCAGCCAAAGCAATGTACGACAGCGGCCCATCTGCTGAGCAGTTGGGTGTTCTCGGGCTGACGGCTGCCGACCTTGACGATGAGGATGTCGAGGTCTGGCCCTGCAACTGGCCGGCGTTCTTCCTGTTCAACCGGATGTCGACTCAGTGGCGCGCGGGCTCCGGCGGCGCGATCGGTCTCGACTACAACTGCATCCGCGACGTGGCCGGATTCCTCGGTATCAAGAAAAAGAAACTCGCTGAAATCTTCCCTGACCTTCAGGTGCTGGAAGGCGAAGCCCTGCGCGTCATGGCAGAGGAAAGGGAAAACAGCCCGTGAGCACGGGCACTTATTCAAGGTGAGTCGATGAACATTGCAGAACTCGGCGTCAAGATCGACTCGGCCGATGCAATCCAGGCGAAAACCAGCCTGGATGAAATGGCGAAGGCCGGCGGCCGGGCCGAGCAGTCCGCCGTTTCGCTGATGAACGAAATGCAGGCGCTGGAGAAGTCGCTTTCCACCAGCGCCAAGACTACGCAGGACCTGGCAAAGCAGCGTGACGCGCTCACCAAGTTGACCAAGACCGGCGCCTACGGCGAGGCCGAGGCGGCGAAGATCTCGGCGCAGCTCGATAAGCAGCAAATCGCCTTGGCCAAGTCTGCGATGGACGAACAGAAGGCCCTGAACAGCCTGCTTGGTGCCATCGACCCGGCCCGCGCCGCATTGGCAAAGCTGGATACCCAGGTCGAGCAACTGGGCAAGCACCTGGATGCGGGCCGTATCAACCAAGAGCAATACAACCAGGCCCTAAAGAAGATCGATGGCAAGTATGCCGAGATCGACAAAACGAGTTCGGCGTTTGCCGGCCTCGGACTGAACACCAAGGCCGCTAGGCAGAACGTGGTTCAGCTGGGAAACGCTCTGGCTGAAGGCAACATCCGCGTTGCAGCGCACAACGTTCTGGAACTGGGCACCAATGCTGGCTCATCGGCAATTCGGATCGCAGCCATGGCTGCGCCTATTGGGCTGGCTGTCGCAGCGGTCGGCGCACTCGCTTATGGATTTGTTCAGGGCAGAGCCGAAACCGACAATTACAACAAGTCGCTGATCCTCACCGGCAACTACGCAGGCGTCAGTGCCGGACAGCTCGGCGATATGGCGCGCCAGGTCAGCGCTACTGTCGGCTCTACGGGTCAGGCAGCCTCTGTCCTGGCTCTGCTGGCTGACAACGGGAAGATCGCAGGCGCGAGCTTTACCGAGATCACTCAGGCCGCCGTGTCGATGCAGGAAGCGACTGGCAAAGCTGTGAGTGAGACAGTCGGGGAGTTCTCCAAGCTGGCAGACGACCCCGTCAAGGCGTCCGCCGCGCTAAACGAGCAGTACCACTACCTGACTGCCTCGGTTTACTCGCAAATCGTGGCCCTGGAGAAGCAAGGCGATCACGCCGGCGCCGTGAAGCTCGCGACCGATGCCTACGCTGATGCGATCAATGAGCGCACTCCAAAGATTCTGGCAAACCTCAGTCTTTGGGAGAAGGCGTACAACGCCGTGGCGCGCGCCGCCGACGGGATCAAGAATATTGGTCGTCGCGACATCAACGCGGATATTGAAAGCGCGAAGGCGGACCTGCTTGAAGTGCAAAACATGGACGGTTTGTTCCAAAACAAAAAGTCCAAAGACGCGCTGATTGAGTTTCGGCAAGACCGCCTAAACATGCTGGAAGATGAGAAGGCGGCCCAAGCCGATATCGCCAAGTGGGAGGGTGACCAGGCCAAGGCCCAAGGCGAAGCCGTGTCGTCGATGGCTAAAATCGATGCTTTGACTAAATCGTCATGGACGAATGAGCAGAAACGCGCCGACGCCATCAAGGACTACAAGAAACAACTCGACGATATCCGCAAGGTAGCGCCGAACGATCCTCGCCTGGCTCAGGCAACGGTCGACAAAAACATCGCCAATATCAACGACAAGTTCAAAGACCAGAAGGCCGCCGGTTCCCAGGTCGACTTAACCAGTTTCAACAACGCCAAGAACGACCTGGCGGCGATCACCGACACCTACAAAAATTACCAGAAGGAACTGGAGGCGGCTCAAAAGGCTGGCTTGCTGTCCGAGGAAGACTATCTGCTGCGGCGCCAGGCGCTGATCGGCAATCAGCTTGACCAAACTAAGGCGGCATATGAGGCCGAGATTGCTGCACTGGAGGTCGCCAAAGGCAAGAAGACCACGTCGGCCGCGCAGAGCATCCAGCTCGACCAGAAGATCGCTGACGCGCGAGCGGGAATGGTCAAGGCACAGAAGGACGCTGATAGCCAGCTTGAAGTGCTGGCGACCAACGAAACCGGGCGCCTGGCGAAGCAAGAGCGCGCGATCAGCACCTACGTGCAGGCATTGGGGCAGCAACAACGAGCCCTGGAGCTTGCCGGGCAGCGCGCCGTGATTGGCGTAGGCCAGGGTGGCCGCCAGAACGCACTCAGCGGCGAACTGAACAAGCAACAGGACCGATTTGCTCAGCATTCGCTGGAGCTTGCCAACCAGAAGTCCGACCCATCACGCAACATGTCGGAGGAAGAGTTCAAGCGTAAGTCGCAAGCACTCGCCGAAGCGAATAAAGCTGCCACTGACCAGATTCGGCAGAACTACGCGGATGTGGAGAACGCTCAGGGCGACTGGACGAAGGGCGCGACAGCGGCTTGGGACAACTATTTGGATTCGGCGCGGAACATCGCCGGGCAGACGAAAAGCCTGTTCGGCAACGCCTTCAGTTCGATGGAAGACGCGGTAGTCAACTTCGCCATGACTGGTAAAGCATCGTTCTCGGACTTTGCAAAATCGATCCTGGCTGACATGGCGCGCATAGCAACGCGTCAGGCCAGCTCGGCATTACTGAGCAGCCTGGTGGGTTCCGCGGCGAGTTACTTGGGCGGCAGTGCCGCCGTTGGCAATGGGCTGGCTGCTGGATCAGCTGGTGCCGCGTCTTCAAACCTTGGCGCCTCGGCTGGCGGCTATTCCGGGTCCTACTTCCCGCAAGCATTGGGCGGCGCCTGGTCGGGCGGAGTGCAGATGTTCGCCGACAGCGGCGCTTTCACCAACTCGGTCGTCAGTAAACCCACAGCTTTTGGCATGGCCAACGGCAAAACCGGCGTTATGGGGGAGGCTGGAGCAGAGGCGATCATGCCACTGACTCGCACATCCAGCGGCAAGCTGGGTGTTATGGCCATGGGCGGTGGCGGGGCGGGTGCAACGCAGATCAACGTCGCGGTGCATATCGACGGAGACGGCAACGCATCATCCTCCGCCGACGCGCCTGGCTACGACCTGTTCGGCAAGGAGCTAGCGGCTTTTGTGGAGCAGAAGTACCAGCAGATGCGCAACAAGGACATGGGCCAGGGCGGCGTTATCAACAAAGCAATCAAGGGGCGCTGATGGCAATCGAACGATTTACATGGGCAACGGAGAAGGGCGCGGAAGGGGAGATTACCCAGCGCGTCCGGACCAAAAAGTTCGGCGATGGCTATGAGCAGTCGGTCGAGGATGGACTGAACAATCAGTCGGAATCCTGGCCGGTGACGTTTACCGGTATGGGCACGCGAATCCTGGAGATCAGGAAGTTCCTCGACAGGCATAAGGGGGCAAAAGGCTTTCTCTGGACGCCGCCCCTCGGCGAGCTTGGCCTCTACAAGTGCAACGGCTACAAGCCAGTGCACCGCGGCGGCCAGGTCTACGCCATCACCGCTACCTTCCAGCAAACCTTTCACCCCTGAGATAACCACCCATGGCACTGATCACGGACATCCAGAAACTGGAGCCCGGCGGCGAGATTCGCCTGTTCGAAATTGACGGTACCGAATACGGCGCCGATTACCTGCGCTTCCACGGTCATGCTATCCCGCACACGCCGGACGAACTATTGGCATACGAGGGATCAGAAGCCGATCTGCCGGCTAAGTCGATTTGGTGGCAGGGTGCCGAGTACGCGGCCTGGCCGGTGCAAATTGAAGGTATCGGTTCCAGCAGCGACGGAACAGCCACTCGCCCGACATTTGCCGCCGGCAACATCAATGGGCGTGTCACAGCGCTGTGCCTGGCGTTCGAGGACCTGCTGAAGTTCAAGCTCACTGTCCGCGAGACGTTGGCGCAGTATCTGGATGCAGCGAACTACCCGGAGGGCAATCCGACTGCAGACTCGACCCAGGAGGCGCTGGAGATCTGGTACATCGACCAGAAGACCAGCGAGGACGGCGAGGCGGTGGTCTGGGAGCTGTCGTCTCCTGGTGAGATCGACAACCATGGACTTCCCGGGCGCCAGATGACGACGTTCTGCCACTGGGCCATGACCAATGGTTACCGAGGGCCGGACTGCGGCTACACCGGCGCGGCCATGTTCGACGACGAAGACAACCCCACGGATGATCCGGCCAAGGATCAGTGCAAGGGCTGCCTGTCGTCCTGCAAGTTGCGATTCGGCGAGAACAACGAACTGTCCTTTGGCGGATTCCCCGCCGTGTCTCTCATTGCCCGGAGCTGACCATGCGCAAGCACATCATTGCGGCCATCCAGGCGCATGCGGCGACGGAGTATCCGCGAGAGTGCTGCGGCCTGCTGTTGGCCGTGGGCCGCGCGCAGAAGTACTTCCCGTGCCGGAACATAGCCAAGGAGCCGAACGAAGAGTTCCGGCTTGACCCCGAGGACTACGCCGCGGCGGAAGACTTGGGCGAGGTGATCGGCATCGTCCACTCGCACCCGGACGCCACCAGCAGGCCCTCACCGCATGACTTGGCCATGTGTGAGGCCACGGCTTTGCCATGGCACATCCTGTCTTGGCCCGAGGGTGACTTGCGCACGATTACGCCGGCGGGTAGCACGCCGCTGCTCAAGCGCCCGTTCGTGCACGGCGCTTGGGACTGTTGGCAGGTTTGCGCCGATTGGTATCAGCGGGAATGGGGGCTGAAGTTTGAAGCCTTCCAGCGCGTCGATGGCTGGTGGGAGAGTGCAGAGAACGTAAGCCTGTACGAGCAGCATTACGCGGCAGCCGGCTTTGTGCGAGTCGACCGGCCACAGCGCGGCGACCTAATCGTCATGCATGTCGGGCGGACTGTTCACCCGAACCACGCTGGGATTTACCTGGGCACAGACCCGGCACTGCCCGATGAAGAGTCGGGTACGTTCGGCATCGGTCCATTCCTACTACACCATCTTTACGGAAGGCCATCTGAGATCATTGTCTTTGGCGGATCTTGGTATGACCGAACCAGCTTGATTCTCCGGCACAAAGACGCCATGAGCCAATTGAAATAATTTTATTTAGCGCCAGAGTCGCTGAATTCTGCAGCCTCTGGATGTTGCAGCATCGTCGCTCAACTATACTGTGCACAGCAAAACCGTTTTCCCCTCGGATGTCCTCAATTTTCGCCAGAAGATGCCGATAGGACTGGTGTGATCACAGAGGCGATTTCCTATGTTCAACGCTAACCTTAAGAAACAGCTTCAATTTCAAAATAATGAGCTGTTGGAGCTGCGCCAGCTGCGCGATGGCCTTAACCGTGAAATGTTAACTTTGAGTATCGACTCAACGTTTAGAATTACGGCATGTAACGACAATTTTGGAAAAGCACTGGGCTATGCTCCGGATAGTCTTTTAGGTCGCGCAATGGCAGAGATTGTGCCGCAGTACGTATCCAAACTAGAGTGCTTTCATAACTTCCGATCCGCGGTTGCCGCAGGCAGATCGATCACCGACGATTATAGGTACCTTCATGCTGATGGCTCATTAGTCTGGATTCATGCACATTGGCAGCCAATCAAAGATGAGAGTGGCCAGTTGAGTCATGTTACTTGCTACGCTACTAACATTACTTCTCGAGTAGAAAAAGCTTCGGAAAATGCGTCATTTATTGAGGCGCTACTACGTTCTACAGCGGTGATCGAGTTCGATCTCTCTGGAAATGTACTGATGGCAAATGATCAGTTTTTACAAGCTATGGGCTACAGCCTAAAACAAGCAAAAGGGAGCCATCACCGAGTTTTCTGTAAACCAGAGCAAGTTTCATCCCAGGAATACAAGGATTTCTGGTCAGCGTTGAATAGAGGTGAGTTTATTGCCGGCCGATTCGAGCGCTTAGACAGCCGCGGCCAAACGGTGTGGCTGGAAGCAACCTACAACCCTGTTTACGACACCGAAGGTAAACTTTGTAAAGTAGTAAAGTTCGCGACTGTGGTGACGGATCAGGTGGCCCGTGAGCAAGAAGTCAGCGGGGCAGCCCAAACAGCGTTTGAGATATCCCAGCAAACTGATATCAGCGCACAGCGAGGAGCTGTTGTCGTAAACGACACTATGCACACAATGCGTAAAATCGCCGCTGACATGCAGGCAGCCTCTGGGGGAGTAGAAGCGCTGGGCAAACAGTCATTGTTGATCAGCTCGATTATTCAGACGATTAGCAGCATCGCTCAGCAAACCAATCTTCTGGCTTTAAACGCTGCGATTGAAGCCGCTCGCGCAGGTGAGCAGGGTCGAGGCTTTGCCGTTGTGGCCGACGAGGTTCGACAATTGGCTGGGCGAACCAGCACGGCGACAGAAGAAATCGCATCGGTAGTTTTACAGAATCAGAAGCTGGTAGATGAGACCGTCACTGAAATGGCGAATAGCAAATCACAAGCTGAACAGGGCCTTGAGCTCGCCACCCAGGCAGGTCAGGTCATTGTCGAAATTCAGGATGGTGCGAAGCGAGTGGTCGACGCGGTGGGCAGGTTTGCGACCCAGGTTGCTTAGCGAACGAGGTGGTCCGGTAAGGCTGCCATTTTGAGGGCTAGGTTCATTCGTTGGAGAGTAACTTTAAATCGGCCCAGAGGCGTAGCTTCTGAGACAACGCACTATTTGTTGGTGAGTTACTGGATCGCCAGTAAGAGACTGGCGGTACTTAAACTAGCGCGTATTGCAGCGCATCAAATTGATCAAGGCTCGTTTCTGCGGGCCTTTTTATTGCCTGGAGAAAAGCAAATGGCGGCACTTGCCGTTAATTATCAGCCTATGACCACGATCCTGCTCTACGGACAGCTTCGTCAGTTTGGTAAGTCCTTTCGGATGGCCGTAAGGACGCCGGCAGAAGCAGTTAAGGCCCTGTGCGTGCAAATTCCAGGGTTCGAGCGATTCTTGTCCAACGCGAAGTCCCGTGGGATCGAGTTCGCCGTATTTCGCGGCAAGACAAACCTAGCTGAGAAGGAACTTGAGTTCTCGGGGGAGGGTGATATTCGCATTGCCCCGGTGATAACCGGCAGTAAGCGCGGCGGAGCGCTGCAAACCATTGTCGGCGCAGTACTGATCGTTGTCGGGCTGGTCATCACCGGCGGAACCTTTGGCGCGGGGGCACCGTTTGGCTCAGCCTTGATCATGATGGGCGGTTCGATGGTGCTGGGCGGCGTTATCCAAATGCTCAGCCCCCAGGCCGGCGGCCTCAAGACCAGTGCGGCGCCGGAGAATACTCCCGGCTACGCCTTCGGTAGCGCGAAGAACACCACGGCATCCGGCAACCCGGCAGCACTGTGTGCCGGCCGCCGACGCTGGGGCGGCGCGATCATCAGTGCCGAAATCTACGCGGAAGACCAAATGTAGCCCGCACCTGCTGAACAGCGCCGCCCCTTGAGGCGGTTTTTTATTGCCTGGAGGAAAGCATGGGCGCAGCAAAGAAGCTCGACATCTACGGCGCCAAGGGTGGTTCCGAGAAACCGAAAATACCAACCGAAGCGCCGGACAGTCTGCGCTCTGTTGCTATCGCGAAAATGCTGATCGCGGTGGGCGAGGGTGAGTTCGAAGGCATACCGACGGCGCGCGACATCTATCTCGACAACACCCCCCTGCAAGACCCTCAGGGAAACATCAATTTCCCGAATGTGAAGTGGGAGTGGCGAGCAGGAGCGGTAGACCAAACCTACATCCAGGGCATTCCATCTGTCGCGAACGAAACCACTATTGGCACCGAGTTGCGTAGCGGTACTCCATGGGTCCGTTCCATCAGCAACACACAGCTCTCGGCTGTGCGCGTGCGCTTTGCATGGCCGGCGCTTCAATCTGTGGATGCTGGCAGCAACATCAATGGTTACGCGATCGGCTACAAGATCGAGTTGGCCACTGACGGCGGCGCCTACCAGGAAGTGCTGAGCGAGGGGGTTTCCGGAAAGACCACCAGCCTGTACGAGCGCAGCCGGCGAATCGATCTGCCGCGCGCAACGGCTGGATGGTTGCTGAAGATCACCCGGCTGACGTCCAACCAGAACAACAACAAAATCTCCGATACGATGCAGATCGCCGGTTTCACCGAGGTGATCGACGCAAAGATTCGTTACCCAAATACGGCCCTACTTTTCATCGAGTTTTCGGCCGAGCAGTTCCGCAATATTCCAGCGGTAACGCTCGAGTGTGATGGCCGAAAATGGCAGGTGCCGAATAACTATGATCCCCGATCGCGTAGCTACACAGGTGTCTGGGATGGGACGTTCAAGGAGGCCTGGACGGACAACCCTGTCTGGCACACCTACGGCATCACAACGAACGACCGTTTCGGCCTGGGCCGCCGCATCAAGCCGTGGATGGTCGACAAGTGGGAGCTGTACCGCATCTCGCAGTATTGCGACCATCTGGTGCCGGACGGGAAGGGTGGCCAGGAGCCGCGATTCATCTGCAATTTAAACCTGCAGAGCAAGGCTGATGCCTGGTCGCTACTGCGCGATATCTCGGCGATCTACCGAGGGATGACCTACTGGGCTCAGGGCCAGGTATTCACCCTGTCGGATATGCCGCGAGCCACGGACTTCGACTTCGCTTACACCCGCGCAAGCGTGCTCGATGGCAAGTTCACCTATTCCAGCGCGTCGGAGCGCACCCGCTATACCCGCGCGCTGGTCAGTTACGACAACCCGCTGAACAACTATGACACCGACGTCACGGCCGTCACCGACCAGAAGCTGCAGCGGCGCTACGGCGACAATCCGTTGGAAATCAGCGCGATTGGCTGCACCCGCGAATCCGAGGCCCAGCGCCGTGGTAAGTGGGCGCTGCTCACAAACTCCAAGGATCGGGCGGTCACCTTCAAGGTCGGCCTCGACGGTCGTATCCCGCTGCCCGGCTACGTAATTCCGATCGCTGACGAACTGCTGGCCGGTCGGCCGGTGGGCGGGCGCATCTCGGCTGTGAATGGCAAGGTCATCACCCTGGACCGCGACACCCAGGCCAAGCCCGGCGACCGGCTGATCCTCAACCTGCCTGATGGCAAGTGTGAGGGGCGGACTGTGCAACTGGTGAGTGGCCGGAAAGTCACGGTGACCGTGGCTTATTCCGTGACGCCCGAAGCTGAACTGGTGTGGGCGCTGGATGCCGACGACTTGGCGATCCCGCTGTATCGGGTCGTGAGCGTAGCCCGGCCAGAGCCTGGCGTGTTCGAGATCTCGGCCGTGCAGTACGACCCGAGCAAGTTTGCGCACATCGACACCGGCGCGCGCCTGGAAGAACGGCCGATCAGCGTTATCCCGATCACCGTTGTTCCGGCGCCGGCCAGCGTCACCCTGACATCAAGCTACGCCGTGAATCAGGGCATTGCGATCAGCACCATGAACATCTCGTGGCCAGCCGTCACCGGCGCCGTCGCGTACGACGTGGAGTGGCGTAAGGACCGCGGCAACTGGATCAAGGTGCAGCGCACCGGCTCGACAAGCGTCGACGTCACCGGCATCTACTCGGGCGCCTACTTGGCGCGCGTGCGCTCGGTGAGCGCCTTCGAGATTTCGTCGATCTGGAAAAGCTCCATCTTGACCAATCTGCAAGGTAAAACCGGCTTGCCGCCGGCGGTGTCGTTCCTGACCACCACCAGCCTGGTCTATGGCATCGGCATCCAGTGGGGCTTTCCACCAGGTGCCGAAGACACCCAGCGCACGGAGGTTTGGTACAGCCAGTCGGCTGACCTGTCGACTGCGGCCAAGCTGAGCGACTTCAGCTACCCGCAAGCATCGCACGAGATGCACAGCCTATTGGCCGGGGCGAGCCTGTTCTTCTGGGCGCGCCTGGTGGACCGCACCGGCAACGTGGGCCCGTTCTTTCCTGTGGCCGGTGCCGTCAATGGCCAGGCCAGCTCAAAGCAGAGCGATTACGAAGCGTACTACGCGGACAAGATCGGCAAGGGGGCGCTCTACCAGAGTCTGCGCGAAGAGATCGAGTTGATTTCGAGCGATGGGCCAGAGTCGGTGAATGCGCGCCTGAAAGAGGCCAAGGCGGAGCTTGAGGGGTTGCTTGGCCAGATTACCGGTGCGACGCCATTCGATCCGGCCAAGCCGTACCTGGCCGGCTCATTCGTTCAGCAGGACGGCCACATCTACCAAGCCATCCAGGAGGTGCCGGCAGGCGTAACGCCTCCGAATGCGACCTACTGGAAGGACATCGGCACGATCCTGGAAACGACCAACGCGCTCACCCAACAGGTTGCCCTGGTCAGCAACAAGATCGAAGAGATCGACGGAAAGATCGTGGCCACCGCCACCTCGGTGGAGGCTTTGCGATCTGCTGCTCGTGGTGATGACGGCGCCGGTGATCTGGCCGACGCAATCAAGGGCTGGACGTCTACGGCTGATCTTGCTGTAGAGCGTAAAACCCGGGCCAGCGAAAACGATGCGATAGCTCAGCAACTGCTCACCCTGGGCGCGCAGGTTGGCAATAACAAGTCGTCGCTGACCGTTCTGGAGCAGGTGGTAGCCAGCAACCGCGAGACCTCCGCAGCGCAGATCACCAAACTGAACAGCGATCTGTCTGCGGTCGATCAAAAGGCGAACGGCACTGCCCAGGCGCTCACCAGCCTCGACACAAAAGTCACCAGCCTGGACGGAATGATCACTTCACAAGCGTCGAGCAATGAAGCGCTGCGCGCTTCCGTGCGCGGTGACGACGGGGCTGGTGAGTTGGCCAGCGCTGTCAAGGCATGGGATGCCACGGCCAGTTTTGTGGCTGAGAAGAAGGTGCAAGCCTCCGCCAACGAAGCCCATGCCAAGACATCAGAAACGCTGCAATCAAGCATCGGTCAGACGAATGCTTCCGTGCAGCAGGTCAGCCAAACCCTAGTGGGACTGGATGGTCGGGTATCGGCTCAAGTCACCATGAAGGCTCAAACAATCGTGGACGGGCGGAAGGTCGCCACAGGCTTTGCCTTCGGCGCGAATGGCGAGCAGTCGGAGTTCCTGATCATGGCCCAGCGTATGGCGGTCGTGAACGAGATTGATGGCAAAGTTGTACCGATGTTCGTCATTGAGAACGGCCAAGCCGTGTTCAACACCGCGATCATAAGCAAGGCGATCATTCAGGAAATCATCCTCGGCATGGTGCTTCGTTCGCCGACTGTTGACTCGAAGGAGCGGCCGCTATTGGAAATCAATATCCCGGCGGGCACATTCACACTTCGTGGTGAAGGTGTTGATGGCTCGATCCTGCTCGACAGTACTGGCCTGGCTGTGTACGACGGACGCGAGAAAAGGCGCGGGAAGTTCGGGAGGATTTCTTGATGGAGGAATATGGCCTGGGGACGTGGGACCTAAACGACGTTCAACTGCTCGGCACCGCTTCATTCACGATGAGGGTGGTGCTATCCACCCTTGTTACTTTCGCCAGCGGCGGGGGAGCTTCGACCCAATCATTCAGTGTTCCTGGCTGCACGCCGGAAAACAGCTTCGCAGTAATTGTGCCGATCGCTGCGTACAACGCGGGCAACCAATTGCACCAGGTTCAATTTGAGCCAGAGATGCTGAATGGTTCAGTGCGAGTTTGGCGGGGGCACCGAACAGCTGTTAATGGGCTGTACGCATTTGGAACTCAGCGACTTATCGTGGCGAGGTTTGGGTAATGTCCTATGGATTTGAGCTCATCAATAATTCGGATGCAGTGACGGTTGATTCGGAGTTTGCTCGTATTGTCGTTCTGTCTAAAGGCCGCTTTATTCCAACTCAAGAATCAGGAATGGGGTCGATGACTTATTTCGAAAAAGTAGTCACCACTCAGGAGCCGCCGTTGGTTTTCGTAAAGCCGGATCGTGTTTCTGCGATCGCCGGCCTTTGCAGGGTACTGATTACGGGGTCAGCTGGTAACTGGACGGGTTTCTACGTGCGGGCCTACAACAACGCCACTGCACAGCCAAATGGTAGCTACTTTGTGGCTGCATTTCAGGTGAGCCCCAGTTCTGGATATGGAGCCCAGTTGTTTGACGCAAATGAAAGTTTGATTTTTGATACTGGTAGCCCTGTCGCCGTGTTCACGAAGTCCTATCAGTCCTGGTCCTACGTAATGTCGGGCACCGACTCTCAGGGAGTGCCCATGGTTTACTTCAGTGTTCCGTTTGATTTTTCTTCGCCTGACTACATGCTGATTAACAATTTCGCGATGGATATGGCCGGCGCACAAACACGAGATGTCAGCCTCTATTGCTGGTGGGACTTCCCTGGTAACCGACTATGGGCGATCACCATCGGCGCAACAGCTATGAACACCCTGTACCTGCCCGCTGTCTTTGCACGCAGCCAAGCGTAGTTCTTAATTGATATAGAGCCCGCCAAGTGCGGGTCTTTCTTTGTCTGGAGATAATAATGACTTCTTGGTTTTCAGAAGGAACCGTAACCGTCACGAATGGCAACGCCACCGTGACAGGCGTAGGTACGAAGTTTTCCAACTGCCGATCCGGCGACATGTTCGTTGGTCCGGATAACGGCATTTATCAAGTGATCAACCCAGCGAGTGACACCTCCTTATCGATCTCGCCCGCTTATCGCGGAGCAACCGCCAGTGGCGCTGTATACGGCATTGTGCCGGTAAACGGTTACCCCAAAGCGCTGGCTGATGCGGTTAATCAGATGGTGCAGCAGTGGGGCGCTACCTTGGCGGGATTGGGCTCCGTTTCGACAGAGAACATCGTGCCGGTTGCGAAGGGTGGGACAGGAGCCTCGGTACCAGCTGCGGCGCGTGCGAACCTAGGTTTGGGAGCTGCGGCCACAGCCGGTTTCGGTATCGGAGCTGGTCAGGTGCTTTCAGTCCCCATGCTTGGCCTTGGGTCTCGGGAGGCCATTGGGAACAGTTCTATCTACAAGTCCATGAACGTTTGGGAAAGCGGTGTTGGTGTAATTGCTGACGGCACGCAGTTTAGACCTGTGACTTACGGCACGCTGCTAAACATGGCCTTTCCAGGCACAGGAAACCTTGGCTCGCAGCTTTGGATGGGCACCTCTCCAGGAAAGACGCTGGGGTTCCGGAGTGGCGATTACGGCACGGAGAGCTTCAACTTCGTTTACCACACCGGCAACACTACCCGCGCCGCTGACGGCACACTGAAGGCTCTTTAAATGACGACTCGCGCAGCATTAAATATTCTCGGCGCCACCGGTGCCATCATCGATATCACTTCGCTTGGTGTCGACACTATTACCACTGAACACTCCGACCCTGGCCAGTACCTGGTGCACGGCACACTCGGCATGGCGCCACCGCCGGAAGGTTGGGGCTACGTGGTGAACCAGGTCGACGCGGCTTGCTCGGTAGCTATCGGCTACACCGATGGCATATTAGCGGTGAGCGTGGCCAAAGACGGTGAGCCGGCAGACCTGGTGCACAGCATTACCTTGCACATCGCGGTGGATTCGCTGCCCCCTCAGGAAATCCTACCACCTGCGCCGACACCGGCTATTGACCCTCTAGAACTCGTACAAGCTGAGATTACCCGCCTGCGCTCCGTCGCGGACTACGCAATTGCTCCGTTGCAGGATGCAGTGGATGTCGAAGAAGCCAGCGAGAGTGAACTCGCTGCGCTGAAAGCCTGGAAGAAATACCGCCTCGCGCTGAATCGTGTGCCAGAGCAGGCCGGCTATCCAGATGCCATTGAGTGGCCAGACGTGCCCGCCTGACTATCTGCCTGAATGCTACCGCCGCCTTGAGCGGTTTTTTTCGCCTGGAGAAAAACATGCCGATCACCGAACAGCACTTGCTGAAGATCCTACCGAACGCCGGCCGCCAAGCCGGCGTTTTTGTTCCTGCGCTGAATACGGCCATGAACCGCTACGGCATCGTCGGCACCGCGCGCGTCGCCGCATTCATTGCCCAGGTCGGGCATGAGTCCGGCCAACTGCGCTACGTGCGCGAGATCTGGGGGCCCACGGCGCAGCAGCTCACGTATGAAGGACGGGCCGACCTGGGCAACACCGTCAAGGGTGACGGCTCGAAGTACCATGGGCGCGGACTGATCCAGATCACCGGGCGAGCCAACTATGCCGCATGCGGTGAAGCCCTAGGTCTGGATCTGATCAACAAGCCGGAGCTGCTGGAACTGCCCCAGCACGCGGCGATGTCGGCGGCCTGGTTCTGGTCTGTACGTGGGCTGAACACTCTGGCAGACCAGAAAGACTTCGCGAAAATCACCAGGCGCATCAATGGCGGGCTCACAGGCCAAGCCGAGCGTCAGGCGCTTTACGACACGGCGCTGAAGGTGCTGGCATGACGCCGGTGCAGAAGCTGGCCGGGCTGGTGCTGCTGATCCTGGTGCTGATGACTGTTGCTGCCGGCGCCGCCTGGCAGGTGCAGGATTGGCGGATCGGCAAGCGGCTTGCCGAACAGGCCAGGCTGCACCAGGAGGATTTGGCTGCGACAGCTAGAGCCGCCAGCGCGCAGGCCCTCGCAGAAAAGAAAAAGCGCCTGGCCATCGAGCAGGATCTCGCGGCCCAGGACCAACAACACACTCGAGAACTATCCGATGCTAAACGCAACCAGGCTCTTTTGCGCGATCGCCTTGCCACTGCTGATGTGCGGCTGTCAGTCCTCCTTGCCGACGATCCAGCCAGTGGCTCTAAAGTGCCTACCGCCGCCGGCTCCGTCAGCGTGGTTCATGCAGCCCGTCGAGCCCAACTTGACCCAGCGCATGCGCAACGAATTATCGCCATCACCGACGATGGGGACAACGGACTGATCGCGCTGCGCGCGTGTCAGGCATATCTCAGGGCGATAGCCGATTAAATTAAATGGCAGGGCTGACGGTAGGTTTGGTATTTAAATTCTGAAACGACCAACCATCTGATTAAGTGATATTGCAAGTCTCGAAAGCTCGTTACTTGCTAGAAGAGTCTGATGGGTTCCTTCGCTACTTTGAACGCTGAGTTCTCGAATGCTTATGAGGGCTCTATCTACCTCTCTTGCTACATGAGCCTGCTCTTCCGATGCAGTCGCGATCTGCTGATTCCGATCATCGATCAGCTGAACAGCTGATGTGATAGCTTTGAGCGACTGGCCAGCCTCTTCCGCCGTTTGCCTAGTGCTATGCGCCTCATGGGTGCTACTAATCATCGATTCTACAGCTTGCGCACTACCTGCCTGAATGCTTGAAATCATTTGTTCGATTTCCTGAGTTGCAGTTTGGGTTCGATGAGCAAGAGCTCTAACTTCATCCGCAACCACTGCGAATCCTCTTCCTTGTTCACCCGCTCTAGCAGCTTCAATAGCAGCGTTTAGCGCTAGGAGATTGGTTTGCTCCGCGATTGCTCGAATTACACTTAAAACGGTACTTATTTCTTGCGTTTGTCCAGCTAGCAGTTGTACTTGTTCGGACGTGATCTCAATCCTGTCCGTTAAGCTGCGCATTGCTTTGAGTGTTTCACCAACTTTATTGTTTCCTGCCGCTGCAGCTTTGTTGGATTCACGAGCTGATTCTGATGTGGAAATAGCGTTGCGAGCAACCTCATCAACCGCGGCACTCATCTCGGTCACCGCAGTTGCAGCCTGTTCGATTTCACTATTTTGCTGCTGAAGGGTAAAGCTTGCGCCTTCTGTTATCGAGCTCATCTCAACTGCGGCAGTGCTAAGCTGCGTGGCAGCCTCAGATATCTCGCTTATGGTATCACGCAAGGTTCCTTGCATTGTATTGAGCGCTCGCATTAACCTTGCGGACTCATCATTTCCGGTTACCTCAAGAGCAAGCCTAAGGTCGCCTGCTGCGATCTCTTCTGCCATCTTTACAGAGAAGTTCATAGGGCGAACTATACTTCGGGTAAGTGCAATTGCAAGAAATATGGTAAGAACTAATGATGCACCAATCACCGAGTCGACGATTGTAATGCTGTGTGAGTACACAGCCGTCGCTGTAGTGCCTGCTGTAGCTGCTCCTTTGACGTTGTGATCTCTCAATGCTGTAAGCTTAGTCTGGTAGTCGTTGGCGCGATCACGCTGTTCAGTATTTGCGAATTGAACTGCTTTCTCATGCTTCGTGCCATCTAAATCGAGTATGGTTTTGAGCCCGTCTATATATTTCTCCATCGTCGTAGCGGCTTCATTAAATTTCGCTCGTTCGTCTTCATCGGATATTAAATTGTTTCGATAATATTCGGTTTGCTTATTAAGTATATTCTGCGCGTCCTGAAGGTGCTGTGAAGCTGCCGCTTTTTCTTCTAGGCTCGAAGTGGCTAGTAAGCGAATGCTCTCTAAACGGGCGCCCAAAAGTGCAATCTGTATATCGTCAGCAGTCTGTATACTTGCGAGCCAATTATTTTCAATGTCCTGCTCTGTTCCTCTCAATTTTCCGAGCTGTATGTACGAAAAGGCTCCAAGTGCAATTACAAGCATAGTGATAAGGCCGAAGCAGAGAGCGGATCTGGGAGCGATATTAATGGAACGTAGATTCATGGTGACTCCATAGGGAAAAAACCAGCGACGCTGCCAGTTATTTATCTATCGGCCTTAGCCTCTGACGGATCAATCAAAAATTTCTATCGAAGGACCCATTATGTCTGCAGCTGAGCGTGCTTGGAGTGTATGGAGCTCTCAAAACGCCAATTTTTCTTAGGGCAGATGGGTTGCGAAAAGTGAATGGGGAAATCTGCGAGGGCCTCAAGTGACGGTGCGGTGGAACCTTCTAGTGTAGTACAGGGGGCTATTTCAGAAAATTGGTGAGTGCTTACGATGCCTTGACCCACTAATACTAGTCAACCTTAGTCTCTGGTATCCAAGTTCTATTGCATGGATTGGTAGTTGTGCAGATTATTCACTTCACCTGTCAACGAATGTGCATATTCTTTCAGGGCCCATCAGTGCATGCGTCAATCGCCAGCAGCATCGGTTGGCGCCCCTCAGCGTCGGCTTTGGCCCACACAATCCACGCCACCGATACTATCACCAGTCACGCTGCGGCATTACATGTCGGTGCTTATGGTGTGGCCATCAGCGACTTAACCTTTGCTACCTTCTGGCGGACAAGCCGAAGCTGCGTGGGCTCTATGCATCGCTGAGGCCTATCGCGTTAGTCGCTGCAATCATCTATGTTAAAGGTAGAGCTTTGATAGCTGAATGGAAAGTCGGCCTCAGGCAGGGTACCCGCTACCTCCGCAGTAGCTCTTCGTAAGTCCATCGATCACGTAAAAAGGAATTACGCCGTGTCACTTACTTTCGATCCCGAAACTCAACAAGCACTTGAGCGCCTGCTATTAACCGCTCAAAAGGACACCAGGCAGGGCCGTACGGTAGCCAGTTTTCTGTTCACCTTGTGGAACGCCGGAAGACATGTTCGCTCCGCCGTTGCCGATGTATGGGGACTTGATCCAGAGATCGTCCGAGCATGTGGCCAGGTCTTTGCGTGGCTGAACGATAACAAAGTCTTCCCCGAAGAATTTGGTTGCCCGAATACGAATGGCAACGCTGTCCAGCGCATGGCGAGGTGGAGTATGACCCTAAATCGAGATCTTCCGCCGGCAGTGGCCGACACAACGACGGCCGATTTTGCACTCGGACTGTGGAATGATAAATGGCTTATGAGTGACGAAGCCGTGCGCTGCAGCTACTGCCTTGCCACACAATTGCCCAGCAATGCTCAAATTCCGATGGTCCATTCCGATGGCTGTGAAATTGGCAACATGCAATATCCGTTGCGGGATTTAGCAAAGATTCTGAGGGCTGTGTCGGAGGATTCTCCATGAATGGCATTCTCCCAGTTAGGCGTTACCAATAATCCACTTATAAAAAGGGGCTGCACGTCTTGACTTGACGGGGACTTTTTTTCTCGGTGCAGGCAGCTAGGCAGCCCTAGACTGCGTTACCAGTTCCGCCATAACTGCTTCGACGTGCAGTCCATCTACAAAGGCAACAATAATTATGTACGCGCCGCTCACTCATCCACTGGCCATCGATAACGCCCAGCAATTTTTCAACGACCTCATGACCCTGGCAGACCCCGAGTACATCTTATTTAGAGTGCGTCACCACGTAGAGGCGTTCCGCATCCAGTCCTTGACTGAGTGGGCGCCGCCCAGTCTGTATAACCAGTTAATCGGTTTTTTAGACGGTTTGATCGCCGGCGAGGTCTTATCCCCAGAGCACGGGCGGGAATTCCATTACCGTCTTATTAAAGGGTTCGAATCCGCATGGATGAATACATAAAGGTTCAGTGTCCTGCTTCTAGCCCACTGTCGCCCGACTTGTGTGCTGATTTCGCTTTAGGCCTGTTGAATGAGCGATGGATCATGAGGGAAGAAGCGGTACGCTGCCGTTTATGCCTGGCCACGCAATGGCCGAGTAATGCTCATGACCCGGTGTGACACTGCGCAGGCTGCGAGCTGATTCAAGCTCAGTACCCGTTGTGCGAATTGGCCACAATATTAGCCGAAGTGCAGGGAGTTGCGAGATGAACGTCAGCCAGCAGTTGGACGCGATAAGCCTACCGGCAGGGCTTCGCACCAAGATGCAAAACCACCTGTCACACCAGGCGCGTGCTGAGGATTTGCACGCCCTGAAGCTGGCCCTGGCGCGCGCTAAAGGTTTTGTCGAAGGGGTAGATGCAGCCCATGCGCTGACCCCGGCGACCATCGAGGCGCTGTTTATTGCGGTCGAGGACGCAGCTGCCGCGCGGCACCGGGAACTGAACGCTTGATCGAGGAGGCTTCAACCCGACACGCTAAAGCTCTGGTCAGTGAACACGAGATGCGTGAGGTTGTGGTTGGCAGCATTGCCGGCAAAGATAGTAAGCGGACGCTTTCGATTCGTCTGGGCGATACCTCGGCGCGGCTTGTACCGATACGCTCTGTACGAGAACCATTGCGCACCTGATCAAGCCGCACTGCAGTGGTCCGTTGCGCCAGTCATAGGGCTTTAAGGCGTCAAGTGTAAAACTGGCGTCGGCGGAAGCTTTAGTGCCAGCTGTAGCACGCCCACCGCGTCCGGCCCATCCTCGTTAATCCATTCCCCATGGTGCTAGAGGATCATGTTGCCGGTTGCTTTTCCCATCCGTTCGGCGATCCATTCAGGGTGCCTGTGGCGTGGTCGAACTGGGCCGCCAGCGCTGTCCCTGATCAGACGGAAAGCGCCGGGGGCGTGGTGGTAGCGTCTGTACAGTCGCCATCGCGACAAGCGCAGCCGCTATCGATGGGTGCGATTGCCCGGTGCGGACAGATCGCACGAAAGAACCGTCCATGGGCTACTTTCTCGACGCGCGCATTGATCGGTGCGGCCCTGTCCTTGGCCCAGTGTGGCCGCCGACCCCAGCGCACCATGTCGGCGTGCAGCAGATCACCCTGTAGGTGGAGCAGGGCGACTTGGGTTGTGGGGGCTACGTTGTAACGCTCCACTGGCAATTCACCGACAGAGTTAGCCAGAGCGTTAGGCATGCTCAACGCTGCCACGAAGTCGTGAATTCCCCGGTACTGGGTAAGTCTTCCGCACATGATGCTCTCCGCTTGTCGGACCTGCTGAACAGTTGGGCGCTGGCCAATCTCTACACTGTAGACACTGGCCTCGAGTATTCGTCATGACGATCCATAGCGAGCAAATCAACGCGATGCAGGCGTGGTTCGCCTTGCGCAATGAAACCGACTTCATATCGGCGACAGCTGAAGATCGTTACGAGAGGCGCCTGTCGCTGGCTGACGATATGAAAGAGCGCGGCGTAATCGACAGCGGTGAGTGGCGGGAACTCACAGAAGAGGCTGTCGCCGCTTACGCAGATGAGTTTGTCTGACGGGGCCGCTTGTCAGATATCTCTTACGCCAAATTGACCGCAAGCTATCTGCGTTATTAACTGTACATTCGTACAGTGTATGTAAAAGGCTGCATCATGAGCTTCGCAATTTTAGGTCCTATCGCCGAGGGCGGCACGAAGCTGCCCTTTTGCTCTTTTCGGGTACCAGCTGGCTTTCCATCGCCGGCGGCCGACCATATTGAGCAGCACATCTCATTGGATGAGGTCTTAAATATCAGGGCGCCGCACGTCTATCTGATCGCCATCACTGGCGAGAGCATGCAGGGCGCGGGAATTTTTGAGGGTGACCTGGCGGTTGTGGACCGGTCTATTGAGCCGGCACACGGGCATGTAGTGGTGGCGCTGCTGAATAATGACCCCATCTGCAAACGTCTGTGTAAGCGCGGAAGAGAGGTGATCCTTCTGTCGGAGAACCCGAAATACCCGGCGCGGTACATTCTGGAGGGCGACGAGCTGTCGATTTGGGGCGTGATCACAAGCACCGTACGCAGCCATGTCTGAACAGACACCTGTCTTTGCGCTGATTGACTGCAACAGTTTTTATGCAAGCTGCGAGCGTGTGTTCCGCCCTGACTTGGCAAAGGTGCCAATTGTGGTGCTAAGCAACAACGACGGCTGTGTCATCGCCCGAAGCTACGACGCGAAGCCTTTCATCAAGATGGGCGAGCCGTATTTCCAGATCAAGCACAAGCTCAAGCAGCACGGCATTGTCTCGTTTTCATCAAATTACGCCCTGTACGGGGACATGAGTGAGCGGGTCATGATGCTGATCGAGAGCATGGTGCCCGCCGTCGAGATCTACAGCATTGATGAGGCCTTCGCCGACCTGAGCGGTATTGCCAGCCTGGATGTCCTCGGACGCCAGATCCGCGCACGGGTCTTTCAGTGTACCGGAATCCCGGTGGGCGTCGGAATCGCCCACACAAAGACCCTGGCCAAGCTGGCCAACCACACAGCGAAGCGCCTGCAGGCCCAGACCGGCGGTGTAGTGAATATCACTGACCCGGTAAAGCGTGACTGGGTATTGCGCAACACCGACGTCTCAGAGGTGTGGGGTGTCGGCCGGAAGATGAAGCTTCACCTGGACACGATGGGCATCAAGACAGCGATGGATCTGGCCAAGGCCGACCCCTGGACGCTTCGCAAAAAATTCAGCGTGGTCATCGAGAAGACCGCCCGCGAACTGGCCGGCACCTCATGTCTGGAACTGGACGAGCCCGACCCACCCAAGAAGGAAATCTGTTGTAGCCGGATGTTCGGAAAGCGCCTTACCGACTTGCCGCCGATCAAGGAGGCGGTGGCCACCTACATGATGCGCGCCTCTGAAAAGCTGCGAGCTCAAAACTCGCTGTGCAAAAAGGTCCGTGTCTGCATCCGCACAGGCATGTTCAACCCCGAAGAAGCCAAGTATGCCAATGGTGTAGTGGTGGATATGCCGTATCCAACTGACGATGTGCGTCTGCTGACAAAGGCTGCAGTTGACGCCCTTGACCGGATTTTTCGACCAGACTTCAAGTACAGCAAAGCCGAGGTGATGTTGCTCAACCTTTGCCAGCCAGGTGAATACACGGACGATCTATTCGCGGTGTCTCAGCCAGTCGAGGCCACCAGAGTGATGACCGTGCTGGACCAGATCAATGACAGGTGGGGAAGGGGGACGCTGCGATCGGCCAGTGTACCGACAAACCCCGACTGGGGGATGCGCCGGGACATGATGAGCCAGAGCTACACTACGAAGCTCGATCAGCTGTGGTCGGTTGCTTGCAAGTAGTGAAGCGCTCAGCGTCAGATCAACTTCACTCGGGCGACATAAGGACCGCCAGGGTCAGCTTGATGAACTTCTCGTTGTCATCAATGGTGTCCAGAGCTCCGCGCACGTTCTCGGCTACCTCGGCGGAGCCACGCTGCTCGATCCAGTTCGATATCTCCATGATGGAAGCCTCAAGGGCCAGCTGGTTTTCGTAGAGCTTGGACAGAAGAGAGGGGAGCAGGTCTGAGTTGGGCATGTCTGGTTCTCCTAAGAAGGAATAAGAGTACCAGTCAGAAGGTATTTGAGAAGTGAGGCCGAAGCATCTAATTAAAGGTGCGCAGGAATCAGCGAAGAGAAATAATGTTCTTAGCTAGTGACAGGATACCCTGTACACCGCTCGTGCTGGCCGCCATTACCGATACCATTGCTGCCCATACTGTCTCAAAAAAACATGCAACATAAGTGATGACATTGCTTTTTGTACGACGTTGAGATTTATTATTCATAAGTACCCCCTTTTTTGTTGATTTAAAGCTCTGTTCTGATTTTTTTTGCACTAAAACGCTGATGAAACGCAAAAAACTAAGAAACAGTAGGGGGAACAGCAAGGCACTGAGATTCGAACTCAGAAACACACTAGCTAAAAACACTAATCTATAAAATCATCTCATAAAAAAAACGGCCTGTCAAGTTTTTGTTGACCTGGGTGGTCTGGAGTGCTAGCTGGGTTTTTTATGGGGCAATTTGCTTAGAAAAGCAGTTCCTAAACTAAAAAAGTACCCCAGGTGGAATGCGCCTTCAAGCCTTATCAATTGCTTCGAGAAAAGGAACTCTGCAGGCCCTCAAGGCGTCAGCCCGTCTTTATATGCGTAGCGGTCTTGAAAACTGGCGAACGTTAATAGCGTTCCCAGGGTTCGAATCCCTAGGTTTTGTACGAAAAGTCGGTACGGGTAGAATTGCCGCCATGATTGGCTTGAGGCCCGCATGGCAAAACGTTACGAACTCTCCGACGCATCATGGGAATTGATCAAGGATCTGGTTTCTCCCGAGCAGAAAATGGGACGACCACGCAGTGATGATCGTCTGGTACTCCACGGAATCCTTTGGATACTGTGCTCAGGCGCTGCCTGGCGTGACCTGCCGGAACGCTTCGGGCCGTGGTCGACGGTGTATCAGCGTTTTCGTGACTGGCGCGACGACGGCACGTTTGACTTAATACTGGAACGTTTGCATATTCGACTGAACCGGGAAGGATTGATTGATCTGGATACCTGGATGATCGATTCCACGGCGGTACGTGCAACCCGAGCCTCTTCAGGCGCCGGGAAAAAGGGGGGCCTGAAGAACCGCTAGACCACGCCATTGGACGCAGTCGAGGCGGCCTTACTACAAAGATCCATATGGTCTGCGACGCTAATGGCGTTCCCTTACGCTTCATCCTTTCGCCGGGGCAAGCCAGTGATATCGCCCACGCCCAGCCGCTGCTGGATCAGGTGCGAATTCCCGGCAAGCCGGGGCGACCACGCAAACGTAGTCGCTGGTTACTGGCTGACAAAGGCTATGACGCAGAACATCTGCGTCATTACTGCGACCGTTACCGAATGCAGCCGGTGATCCCGCTACGCGCCATGCCACGCAAACCCCGACCTGGCTTGCCCCGACTCTTTGATCGTCCAAAGTATCGGCAGCGCAACATCATTGAGCGGATGTTTGGCTGGCTGAAAGAGAATCGCAGAATAGGGACTCGCTACGACAAGCTGGCGACGAGCTTTTCGGCGATGGTCTCGCTGGCCTGCAGCCTACGCTGTATGCGGCAGTACTTTTCGTACAAACCTAGTTTCCCGCCAAGATTTACACAAAAGCCTCGCGAAAGCGGGGCTTTTGCGTTTCTGGGGGTTGATGGCGTAAGACGGTTTCTCATGGGGGCCGAAACCTTGACTATTCGAAGGGCTTGGCGTCCTCACCAATCCTTCGGTAAATCCATTTGGTGACCGTCCCTATAATGGCGTCAATTGGTTCGGGGCGCTTGCCCTTGGCCCACAATGGCAGCCATCCCCATCGGCGCTGCGATTTACACGGGCCACCACCAGGCGCATGCGCAGCGTGGCCCCACACTAATTTAACCGATTAAATTTGTAGCCTTTCTGGCGAGCTTTTACTCGTCATGTTTTTGTTTTTTTACTATTATCGTTTATCTGCGTACTCAAGGAAGAGGGGCTGAGCGCCTTGAGGCTGGTAGAAAATTTCACTCGATCATTGAGTGAGTTATTACTTTTACCCAGAACCTAACGACTCAGCCAACCGTAATGGACTATTGGTGGAACCGATGGATAAAATGTGTGGCATCGTTGTAGTGGTAGGACTGGCCCTCTCGGGATGCGCTACGAAAACGCCAGAAAAACCTGACGTGGCTCCACCTCCTGCCGTCGTCCAGAAAGCCCCCCCTGAAGTCGCACACACCACTCCAGAAAACTGGACAGTCCGCTATGAGGCTGCGCCTGCGAACGCCCGTGCTGATTCACATGTCCCTGCCGCTCCGGAATCCGCGCAGGCAGAATCAGAAACAGACCTGAACCAAAATCGCGCTGAGCAATGCCGTAAAGAGCTGGATGTCTTAAAGGTCTACAACAAAGTGTCTTACAACAAATACGAGGCGGAATACCAGGCCATTGCTGCCAAGACGGCCAAGTACATGGAAATCAAAGACTCATTAGGTCCCGATTTAAACCACATGGTCATGCCCGCTTATCAATTTCAAATTCGCGAGTTCTGCTTCCGGGTTAAGACCCGTCTCTCGGAGCTCGTGCTTCGCCAAGCCAAGTAATGATTCCGCGTGAGGGTGAGTCTTTTGCCAGTGAGGGAAATACTGAAAAAGACGTCCATCTCTGGTGCAATACTCGCCTCACGCGAATCAATGAACATTAAAAGGCCACGGCCTGCGGGCAGTTGCATAGCGGTCTTGAAAGCCGTCGGACGTTGATAGCATCTCCAGGGTTCGACTCCCCGGTCTACCGTTAAGATTCAAACGAAAGCCCTGCATTAGCGGGGCTTTTGCGTTTCTGCGGTTTGGTTCAGCCATCACGCTAACCTTTGGTAAGCGTTTGGCCAACACACATTCGATGTGGTTGCGTAAGACGTAGATTTTCACGGCTTAGAGCCGACCTCCTCGAACGCAGGTAGATACTGCTCGCAGATCATCTTTTGCAGCTCACCGAGGTAGAGCTGCAGGCTTTTTATGGGCGCTGCCCACCGTAACAGTGGCTGGAACCACATCTTCCAACAGTGAAGGGAGTAGGTTTGAGTTTGGCATTTGCGTTTCTCTGGTGGAGTGAACAGCTTAGCAACCGGTGTTATTTGGGAGGGTCGTGTTCGGTCGGCAGGACGCCGGGGTGGGGATGGATCTCGTACCAATTCTTGTACCACTGACTGCGTTCCGCTATCGAATGGTGGGTATCCCAAAGTGGCCAAACCCCTGAATTTGCTGGGTTTGGCCACTTTGGAAAACTTACGAATACACGAAATTAATATTAGGAGTATGGATCAGAAAGCGATAGAGAGCCTTTAAAGAAAGGCTGTAAGCCGATGATTGGTCAGGGTTGTACCGATTTTTAGAAAAACCTGGTCATCGAGCCAGGTTTTTTTCAAGGCGGCTTAGGCCGACGGTTTTACCCGCGTGCGCCGGATGAAGTTGCCCACAATAGTCAGGCAGGGTGCTTATAGGCAAATGGCCCATTTTCAGTGTTGTAAACGAGGCAGGCCAGGCGGGTAGCGCAGCCACCGGCAGGTACGACGCATCGTCGTCGGTTAATTGCGCCCAATAAAAAAGCCCCGCTGTCAGGCGGGGCTTTTCATGGCAGTCACTTATCAGTCGTGCAGTGTTTCTGCCGCGTACAAGGTGTTTTCCAGCAGGCATGCTCGAGTCATCGGGCCAACGCCGCCTGGCACTGGTGTAATCCAGCCGGCGCGGGGCAGGGCGGTTTCGTACACCACATCGCCGACGAGCTTGCCGTCTTCCTGGCGGTTGATGCCCACGTCGATGACGATGGCGCCTTCTTTGATCCACTCACCTTTGACCAGGCCGGGTTTGCCGGCAGCCACCACTACCAAGTCGGCGCGGCCGACATGGCCAGCGAGGTCTTTGGTGAAACGGTGAGTGACGGTCACGGTGCAGCCAGCCAGCAGCAACTCCATGGCCATCGGGCGACCGACAATGTTGGACGCGCCGACGACGACGGCATCGAGGCCGTACAGATCTACACCGGTGCTTTCCAGCAGGGTCATGATGCCTTTCGGGGTGCACGGGCGCAGCAGCGGGATACGCTGGGCCAGGCGGCCGACGTTATACGGGTGGAAACCGTCGACGTCTTTGTCGGGACGGATGCGCTCCAGCAGTTTGGAAGCATCCAGGTGCTCGGGCAGTGGCAGCTGCAGCAGGATGCCGTCGATACCCGGGTCGTCATTGAGGCTGTCGATCAGGTCGGTCAGGGCCTGCTGGGTGGTGTCTTCCGGCAGGTCGTAGGCCTTGGAAATAAAGCCGACCTCTTCACAGTCTTTACGCTTGTGCGAGACATAAACCTGAGAGGCAGGATCGCTGCCGACCAGGATCACCGCGAGGCCAGGCGTGCGCAGGCCTTGCTGGCTACGCTCGGTGACTCGTTTGGCGATCTGCTGGCGCAGGCTGGCGGCGATTGATTTGCCGTCGATAAGTTGTGCAGTCATTACGCGTGATTAACCATCGAGAGGGGGAAGAAAAGTGCGCGCATTCTCGCATGCCAAGACGTGAGGGCAAAGGCGCTTGGTCTGCAAATTGCCCTAACCCCTTAAATAAAATGAATTTTTTTCAAAAAAGATTTGACGGGTTTCCGAGGCGTCTATACTATTCGTCGCACTTGTCGGGCACAGCCTAGCACTGGTTAAGAAGGTCGAGCACAATTGTTGTCGTGCAAGGCTGGAAGCACTTAGTTTGTAATCCTCCAAGAGTACAGATTAATCAGGCGCCCGTAGCTCAGCTGGATAGAGCATCCGCCTTCTAAGCGGATGGTCGCAGGTTCGAGTCCTGCCGGGTGCGCCATTAGGCAGCTTTGGCACAAGTAGCGCTATATGGTGGGCGTAGCTCAGTTGGTAGAGCACGGGATTGTGACTCCCGTTGTCGAGGGTTCGATCCCCTTCGTCCACCCCATATTTTAAAAGGCGCCAGATTAATCATCTGGCGCCTTTGCTTTAAGAGCTTCAAGCGCGGATGTGGTGGAATTGGTAGACACACTGGATTTAGGTTCCAGCGCCGCGAGGCGTAAGAGTTCGAGTCTCTTCATCCGCACCAATTAAAGCTTTGCACCCCCGTCAGGGGATGCGAGGTTCGGCAAAGAAGATGTTTGGGTTCTTTGTTAATGCAATATGGTGGGCGTAGCTCAGTTGGTAGAGCACGGGATTGTGACTCCCGTTGTCGAGGGTTCGATCCCCTTCGTCCAACGGGATTGTGACTCCCGTTGTCGAGGGTTCGATCCCCTTCGTCCACCCCATATTCAGAAAAAGCGCCAGATCAATGATCTGGCGCTTTTTTTTTGCGCCGAAAATTTCCGATCTGCCGTGTGCGGTGTCTTGACGCCAAGAAAAAGCAAGCATTCTCAATGCCTTGGCGTTAGAATCGTTGCCGGTTTTGAGCGTGTAGAACTGATTCCCGGCTATATCAGGGTCAGTGCAGCTATTTAATAGCGAATAACGGCGCAGTACCTGAAAAGGGCTGTGCCGTTTTTGTTTAAGTGTCTTGAGTTTCCAGGGTGGGGCGTTTCGTCGTATTTGTGTGTCTCGATGCTGCTGCCGCGCCCTTCGGCCTTGCACGCAAGGTCGGTCGCCAAGGGGGCGCATCTACGCTCTTCTATATATAGAAGGCTGATGCAGAGCCCTGGCGTGATGAGCTGTATTTGCTAACGGGATAAAGTGCATGCGTGCACTTGAACCTATAAATGGCCTGCTGTTTTTCTACCCGTTTTCAGTAGGGTGACTTCTTGAGTTTGACCCACTAGAATGCATGCCCTTGATTCTGGGGTCGGAAACGGCCGGCTAACGTCTGTGCAACGAGGAATATCCATGCAAGTTTCTGTTGAAAATACTACTGCTATCGAGCGCCGCCTGAGCATCACTGTGCCGGCAGAGCGTATTGAGACTGCGGTCAACAAGCGTCTGCAGCAGACTGCCCAAAAGGCCAAGATCGCTGGTTTCCGTCCAGGCAAAGTGCCAATGAGCGAAATCAAGCGTCGTTTTGGCGCCGATGCGCGTCAGGAAGCTGTAGGTGACGTGATCCAGGCTTCGTTCTACGAAGCTGTTGTCGAGCACAAGCTGAACCCGGCTGGCTCGCCTTCGATCGAACCTAAATCCCTGGAAGCCGGCAAAGACCTGGAATACGTTGCCGTATTCGAAGTGTTCCCGGAGTTCACCGTTGCTGGTTTCGAAGACATCGCCGTAGAGCGCCTGAGCGCTGAAGTGGCCGATGCCGACCTGGACAACATGCTGGAAATCCTGCGCAAGCAGAACACCCGTTTCGAAGCGGTCGATCGCGCTGCTCAGAACGAAGACCAGTTGAACATCGATTTCGTTGGCAAGGTTGACGGCGAAGTATTCGCTGGCGGCTCCGCCAAGGGCACTCAGCTGGTGCTGGGTTCCAACCGCATGATCCCTGGCTTCGAAGACGGCCTGGTTGGCGCCAAAGCTGGCGAAGAGCGCGTTCTGAACCTGACGTTCCCTGCTGACTACCAGAACCTGGACCTGGCCGGCAAAGCCGCCGAGTTCACCGTGACCGTCAACAGTGTTTCCGAGCCTAAGCTGCCAGAGCTGAACGAAGAGTTCTTCGCTCAATTCGGTATCAAGGAAACCGGTATCGACGGCTTCCGCACCGAAGTTCGCAAGAACATGGAGCGTGAGCTGCGTCAGGCCATCAAGTCCAAGGTCAAGAACCAGGTCATGGACGGTCTGCTGGCTGCCAACCCGATCGAAGTGCCTAAGGCCCTGCTGTCCAACGAAGTGGATCGCCTGCGCGTTCAAGCGGTTCAGCAGTTCGGTGGCAACATCAAGCCTGACCAACTGCCGGCCGAGCTGTTCGAAGAGCAAGCCAAGCGCCGCGTTGTGCTGGGTCTGGTCGTGGCTGAAGTGGTCAAGCAATTCGACCTCAAGCCTGACGAAGATCGCGTTCGCGAAATGATCCAGGAAATGGCTTCCGCCTACCAGGAGCCAGAGCAGGTCGTGGCTTGGTACTACAAGAACGACCAGCAGCTGAACGAAGTACGTTCGGTTGTGCTGGAAGAACAAGTTGTGGATACTGTTCTGCAGAAGGCTAAGGTGACCGACAAAGCGGTCTCTTACGAAGAAGCAGTCAAACCGGCGGAAGCAGCACAAGCCGACTGATTGTCCAACTCGTTCGAAATACAACCATAAGCCAGCCTCGCGCTGGCTTATGCGTTTTCAAGACATGACTATTTGGGAGTAACTGCAGAGCATGTTCCGTAATTCCTATATTCAGCAGAACTCTGATATCCAGGCCGCTGGCGGCCTGGTCCCGATGGTTGTCGAGCAATCTGCTCGTGGCGAACGCGCCTATGACATCTACTCGCGCCTGCTCAAGGAACGAGTGATCTTTCTGGTCGGCCCTGTAGAGGACTACATGGCCAATCTGATCTGCGCGCAACTGCTGTTCCTTGAAGCGGAAAACCCGGACAAGGACATCCATCTTTACATCAACTCCCCGGGCGGTTCGGTGACGGCGGGTATGTCGATCTACGACACCATGCAGTTCATCAAGCCAAACGTATCGACGACCTGCATCGGTCAGGCCTGCAGCATGGGCGCGTTCCTGCTCACCGCGGGTGCCGAGGGCAAGCGCTACTGCCTGCCTAACTCGCGCGTGATGATTCACCAGCCGCTGGGCGGCTTCCAGGGCCAGGCGTCGGACATCGAAATTCACGCCAAGGAAATCCTGTTTATTCGTGAGCGCCTCAACACGTTGATGGCCAAGCACAGCGGGCACACCCTGGAAGAAATCGAGCGTGACACCAATCGCGACAACTTCATGAGCGCGGAAGCTGCACGCGCCTATGGGTTGATCGACGCAGTGATCGAAAAGCGCCCCGCTTAATATAAGCACCTCAAAATAGGGCTGGTCGGCATGTCCGACCACCGGCGGGCTTGAAAAAGCCCGCATAAGCCTTCATCTTGTGTTGCAAGCCTATCGGATTTGGATCGAACGAATGACTGACACCCGCAACGGCGAGGACAACGGCAAGCTGCTCTATTGCTCCTTCTGCGGCAAAAGCCAGCATGAAGTACGCAAATTGATTGCCGGCCCCTCGGTGTTTATCTGCGACGAGTGCGTCGACCTGTGCAATGACATCATCCGCGAGGAGGTGCAGGAAGCTCAGGCCGAAAGCAGCGCGCATAAATTGCCTTCGCCTAAAGAAATCAGCGGCATCCTTGATCAGTATGTGATTGGTCAAGAGCGTGCAAAGAAGGTTCTGGCCGTAGCGGTGTACAACCACTACAAGCGCTTGAACCAGCGTGACAAGAAAGGTGACGAAGTCGAACTCGGCAAGAGCAACATCTTGCTGATCGGCCCTACAGGCTCGGGTAAAACCTTGCTTGCAGAAACCCTCGCTCGCCTGTTGAACGTTCCGTTCACCATCGCCGACGCCACCACCCTCACCGAGGCTGGCTACGTGGGTGAGGACGTCGAGAACATCATTCAGAAACTGCTGCAGAAGTGCGACTACGACGTGGAGAAGGCCCAGATGGGTATTGTCTACATCGACGAAATCGACAAGATTTCGCGCAAGTCTGACAACCCGTCGATCACCCGCGATGTTTCCGGTGAAGGCGTGCAGCAGGCCCTGTTGAAGCTGATCGAAGGCACGGTTGCTTCCGTTCCGCCTCAAGGTGGTCGCAAGCACCCGCAGCAGGAATTCCTTCAGGTTGATACGCGCAACATCCTGTTCATCTGTGGCGGTGCGTTTTCCGGTCTGGAAAAGGTTATTCAGCAACGTTCCACGCGTGGCGGCATCGGTTTCGGTGCGGAAGTGCGCAGCAAGGAAGAAGGCAAGAAGGTGGGCGAGTCCCTGCGTGAAGTCGAGCCTGACGATCTGGTCAAGTTCGGTCTGATCCCGGAATTCGTTGGTCGTCTGCCGGTCCTGGCCACATTGGACGAGCTGGATGAGGCTGCTTTGATTCAGATCCTCACCGAGCCGAAAAACGCCCTGACCAAGCAATACGCCAAGCTGTTCGAGATGGAAGGTGTAGACCTCGAGTTCCGTACCGACGCACTCAAATCAGTGGCCAAGCGGGCACTGGAGCGCAAGACCGGTGCACGTGGTTTGCGCTCGATTCTCGAAGGCGTTTTGCTCGACACCATGTACGAAATCCCCTCGCAGTCCGAGGTGAGTAAAGTGGTGATCGACGAAAGCGTTATCGAAGGCAAATCCAAGCCGCTGTATATCTACGAAAACAGTGAGCCGGCTGCCAAGGCTGCGCCAGACGCTTAAGCGTTTTGCAGTTGCAGTACAAGCAAGGGGCCTTTCGGGGCCCCTTCTTTTTTGGGGCTGTTTTTTGCAGCAGTTTTTTTAATTCGCGTTTATTCATGCGTTTAACTGCTGGCATTGAGCTTGTTTTTTTTGCATGCAGCCCCCATCTTGTTTTCAAGCTTACTTTTCAACTGTCATAGAGGCGAAATCATGAAGACAACCATCGAATTGCCTCTCCTGCCGTTGCGTGATGTCGTCGTCTATCCGCACATGGTTATCCCGCTGTTCGTGGGGCGCGAGAAGTCTATCGAAGCCCTCGAGGCCGCGATGACGGGCGACAAGCAGATCCTGCTGTTGGCCCAGAAAAATCCTGCTGATGATGATCCAGGCGAAGATGCCCTGTATCGCGTCGGTACCGTTGCTACCGTCCTGCAATTGCTCAAGCTGCCCGATGGCACCGTCAAGGTGCTGGTGGAAGGTGAGCAACGTGGTGCGGTCGAGCGTTTCATGGAGGTGGACGGCCACCTGCGCGCCGAAGTGGCGCTGATCGACGAAGTCGAAGCCCCTGAGCGCGAATCTGAAGTGTTTGTGCGCAGCCTGCTCTCGCAGTTCGAGCAGTATGTGCAGTTGGGCAAAAAAGTCCCGGCTGAAGTCCTGTCCTCGCTCAACAGCATTGATGAGCCAAGCCGCCTGGTCGATACCATGGCCGCGCACATGGCGCTGAAAATCGAGCAGAAGCAAGACATCCTCGAAATTATCGACTTGCCGGCTCGTGTTGAACACGTCCTGGCGCTGCTGGATGGCGAGATCGACCTGCTGCAGGTTGAAAAACGCATCCGCGGTCGCGTGAAAAAACAAATGGAGCGCAGCCAGCGCGAGTACTACCTGAATGAGCAGATGAAGGCCATTCAGAAAGAACTCGGTGACAGCGAGGACGGCCACAACGAAATCGAAGAGCTGAAAAAGCGCATCGATGCTGCCGGCCTGCCAAAAGACGCGCTGACCAAGGCTACTGCTGAGCTGAACAAGCTCAAGCAAATGTCGCCAATGTCCGCCGAAGCCACTGTGGTGCGTTCCTACATCGACTGGCTGGTACAGGTGCCGTGGAAGGCTCAGACCAAAGTGCGTCTGGATCTGGCGCGCGCTGAAGACATCCTCGACGCCGACCACTACGGCCTCGAAGAGGTTAAAGAACGCATCCTCGAATACCTCGCCGTGCAAAAGCGAGTGAAGAAAATTCGTGGTCCGGTGTTGTGCCTGGTGGGGCCTCCGGGGGTCGGTAAAACGTCCCTGGCTGAGTCCATCGCCAACGCCACCAACCGCAAATTCGTGCGCATGGCCCTCGGTGGTGTGCGTGATGAAGCGGAAATTCGTGGCCATCGCCGTACTTACATCGGTTCGATGCCAGGAAGATTGATTCAAAAGATGACAAAGGTGGGCGTGCGCAACCCGCTGTTCCTGCTCGATGAAATCGACAAAATGGGCAGCGACATGCGCGGTGATCCAGCCTCTGCATTGCTCGAAGTGCTCGACCCCGAGCAGAACCACAATTTCAACGACCATTACCTGGAAGTCGACTACGACCTGTCCGATGTAATGTTCCTGTGCACCTCTAACTCCATGAATATTCCGCCAGCGCTGCTGGACCGGATGGAGGTGATTCGTCTGCCGGGTTACACCGAAGACGAGAAGATCAACATCGCCGTCAAATACCTCGCGCCTAAACAGATTTCAGCCAACGGCTTGAAAAAGGGCGAGATCGAGTTTGAGGTCGAAGCGATTCGCGACATCGTGCGTTATTACACGCGCGAGGCGGGTGTACGCGGCCTTGAGCGTCAGATTGCGAAGATTTGCCGCAAGGCGGTCAAAGAACACGCACTGGAAAAACGCTTCTCTGTGAAGGTTGTCGCCGACTCCCTTGAACACTTCCTGGGCGTGAAGAAATTCCGTTACGGCCTGGCCGAGCAGCAAGACCAGGTAGGGCAGGTGACCGGTCTGGCGTGGACTCAGGTGGGTGGCGAATTGCTGACCATCGAAGCCGCTGTGATTCCGGGCAAAGGCCAGTTGATCAAGACCGGTTCGCTGGGTGATGTGATGGTCGAATCCATCACTGCTGCGCAGACCGTGGTGCGCAGCCGCGCCAAGAGCCTGGGGATTCCCCTGGACTTCCACGAGAAGCACGACACCCACATCCACATGCCGGAAGGGGCGACGCCCAAAGACGGTCCTAGCGCTGGCGTAGGCATGTGCACGGCACTGGTATCGGCATTGACCGGCATACCTGTGCGAGCCGATGTGGCAATGACAGGGGAAATTACCCTGCGTGGTCAGGTATTGGCCATTGGTGGTCTGAAAGAGAAATTGCTCGCTGCACACCGCGGTGGTATCAAGACGGTGATCATTCCTGAAGAGAATGTTCGCGACTTGAAGGAAATTCCGGACAATATCAAGCAGGATCTTCAGATTAAACCGGTTAAATGGATTGACGAGGTCCTGCAAATTGCGCTGCAATACGCGCCGGAGCCCTTGCCGGATGTGGCTCCGGAGATAGTCTCGAAGGATGAAAAACGCGAGTCTGATTCCAAGGAAAGAATTAGCACGCATTAATGCGATTAAGCCGGGTGGCTTCCTTGACAGCTTTTTAGAGCCCTTGTTATAAAGCGGCTCTTAAGTGTCTGTAGGCCATTCAGCACTGGTTTTTGCTTTCACCAAAAAACTTAGAATCATACTCAATAGATATATAAGGGGACTTAGAGTGAACAAGTCGGAACTGATTGATGCTATCGCCGCATCCGCTGATATCCCGAAAGCTGCTGCTGGCCGTGCGCTGGACGCAGTAATCGAATCCGTCACTGGCGCTCTGAAGGCCGGCGACTCTGTAGTACTGGTAGGCTTCGGTACTTTCTCTGTGACCGACCGCCCAGCTCGCACTGGCCGTAACCCACAGACTGGCAAAGCACTGCAAATCGCTGCTGCCAAGAAACCAGGTTTCAAAGCCGGTAAAGCCCTGAAAGAAGCCGTTAACTAAGCTTCGCTCAAGCCTTACCTACCCGGGTCAGACGCAGGTCTGGCCTGGCAGCGGAGCGGCAGCTGACCCAAGTATCCATCGGGTCGCCAGGGCCTGGGGTGTTGGTTCAAACCCCCGTCCGCTCCGCCAGTTACGAGAAGGCGCATCCTCGGATGCGCCTTTCTTCTATCCGGACTCTACCCACGCTCCACGGTTGCCTAATTTTTGAAGATCAACCGTTTCTGGGGGACGCATGCTGCAAAATATCAGGGACAATTCACAAGGCTGGATTGCCAAGACCATTATCGGGATCATCGTCGCATTGATGGCGTTCACCGGTATCGAGGCCATTTTCCAGGCTTCGACCAACAACAAGCAGGACGTGGCCAAGGTCAACGGTGAAGAGATCACCCAAACCGAATTGAGCCAGGCCGTCGACATGCAACGTCGCCAGCTGATGCAACAGCTGGGCAAGGATTTCGATGCTTCCCTGCTGGACGAAAAACTGCTGCGCGATGCGGCTCTCAAGGGTCTGATCGATCGCAAACTGCTGCTGCAAGGTGCTGCCGATTCCAAGTTCGGCTTCTCTGAAGCGGCGCTTGACCAAGTGATCCTGCAGACGCCGGAATTCCAGGTGGACGGCCAGTTCAACGCCGAACGCTTTGACCAGGTGATCCGTCAACTGGGCTACAGCCGTCTGCAATTCCGTCAGATGCTGACCCAGGAAATGCTGATCGGCCAGGTTCGCGCAGGTCTCGCCGGCAGCGGCTTTGTCACCGACGCCGAAGTGCTGGCATTCGCCCGTCTGGAAAAACAGACCCGCGACTTCGCCACCGTCAACATCAAGGCCGACCCTACGGCGGTGAAGCTCACCGACGATGAGGTCAAGGCTTACTACGACCAGCACGCCAAAGAGTTCATGACCCCGGATCAGGTGGTTATCGACTATCTGGAATTGAAGAAGTCTTCGTTCTTCGACCAGGTCACTGTCAAGGACGATGAGCTGCAGGCTGCCTATCAGAAAGAAACCGCCAACCTCGCTGAACAGCGTCGTGCCGCGCACATCCTGATTGAAGTCAACGACAAGACAACCGACGCGCAAGCCAAGGCCAAGATCGAAGAAATCCAGGCACGCCTGGCCAAGGGTGAGAAGTTTGACGCCCTGGCCAAGGAGTTCTCCCAGGACCCAGGTTCGGCCGCCAATGGCGGTGACCTCGGCTTCGCGGGCCCTGGCGTCTACGATCCGGACTTCGAAACTGCCCTGTACGCCCTGAACAAGGACCAGGTGTCAGCGCCGGTACGCACCACCTTCGGTTGGCACCTGATCAAGCTGTTGGGCGTTGAAGCACCGCAAGTGCCGTCGTTCGCCAGCCTGAAAGACAAGCTGACGCGCGAGCTCAAAACTCAGCAGGTTGAGCAACGTTTTGTCGAGGCTACCAAGCAATTGGAAGATGCGGCATTCGAAGCCTCCGACCTGGCTCAGCCGGCGTCTGACCTGAAGCTCACCGTGCACACCTCGGCGCCGTTTGGCCGTGAAGGTGGCGAAGGTGTTGCCGCCAACCGTGCGGTGGTCACTGCTGCATTCAGCCCGGAAGTGCTGGATGAAGGTGCCAACAGCACCGCCATTGAGCTGGACCCGGAAACCATCATTGTGCTGCGGGCCAAAGAGCATCTGAAGCCTACGCAATTGCCACTGGAAAGCGTCTCTGCCGCTATCCGTGCGCAGATGACCAAGGAGCGCGCCAGCGCGGCTGCCAAGGCTCATGCTGACGAGTTGATCGCCAGCCTGCGTGATGGCAAAACTGCGCTGAACCAGCCGATCGACGGCCAGGCCTGGAAAGTCACTGAAGCGGCTACCCGTAGCCAGGAAGCGATCGACCCGGCCGTGCTGCAAGCCCTGTTCCGCATGCCCAAGCCTGCAAGCAAGGACAAGCCGACCTTCACTACCGTGACCCTGGCGGACGGTAGCCTGGTGATCGTGCGCTTGAACGGCGTCAACGAAGCCGCTGCGCCTACGGACGAAGAAAAGGCGCAATACCGCCGCTTCCTCGCTTCCCGTATTGGCCAGCAAGACTTTGCCGCTTACCGCAAGCAGTTGGAAACCAAGGCTGACATCAAGAAATTCTGATGTTGGTTTGAAGTAAAAAGCCCCCGCTCTGAAAAGACCGGGGGCTTTTTATTGGCTGCTCTTCAGACTGGCGATCACAGCCAATAGCATCAGCAGCACAACCGCCCACGCGAAGGCGCCGACGCCCCAGCCTTGAAGTAATACGCCACCGACCAACCCACCGCCGGCAATCCCAAGGTTCCATACAGTGACCAGCATCGACTGCGCTGCATCCGCCGATGCACCGGCCGCCTTGGCCAGTGCGGTTTGCAGCAACGCTGGCAGGCCGCCGAACGCCAGGCCCCATAACGCCACGGCGCCGTAGACAACCACTGGCGACTCGATCCAGAACGCCAGCGCCAGGGCGATCAAGCCAAACAGCGTACAGCTGGCCACGAGCAACACCCGCAACCATCGATCAATCAGTACGCCCGCCAGCCAGATGCTCAGCAGCGCGGCAAGGCCAAATACCAGCAGCACACGATCAATCTCGGCGGCGATTCCGGCGGGCCCCAGCAGGGGCGCCACGTAGGTATAGAGAATGTTGTGGGCCAGCACGTAGGTAAAGGTCACCCACAGCACCGGACGAATGCCTGGCAAATTCAGGACCTGGCGCAGCCCCAGACGTTTTCCCGCAGGTTCGCCTGCAAAATCCGGCAGCTGCCAGCGCGCCCAAATCAGCAGCAACAGCGTCAGCCCGGTCATGATTGCGAAACTCAAGCGCCAACCAACAGTGGTGCCCAGGAACGTGCCCGCCGGCACACCCAGAGACAAGGCCAAGGGCGCGCCAAGCATCGCCACGGCAATCGCCCGCCCTTGCAGGTGTGGCGCAACCATGCGGCTGGCATATCCCGCCAGCAGCGCCCAGAGCAGCCCGGCGAAAACCCCGGCGAAGAAGCGTGCCACCAGGGTCACCCCGTAATGGCTGGAAAACGCTGTCACGCTGTTGACCAAGGCAAAGCCTCCGATCGCAATCAGCAGCAATGGCCGTCGACGCCAGCCTCGGGTCAGCAGCGTGAGAGGAATGGCTGCGAGCAATGAGCCGAGGGCATACAGGGTGACCAACTGGCCCACCAGTGCCGGCGAGACGCCCAGGCCGTCGCTCATCTGCGGCAGGAGCCCGGCGGGCATTGCCTCGGTGAGAATGGTGATAAACCCGGCCGAAGCCAACGCCAGCAAGCCACCCAGTGGCAGGGCCTGACGTTGGTTGGCGGTGGCCGAATCGGTTATTGCAGGGCTGTTGCTCATCGCACGCTATCCATGAAAAAAAGGCCAGGAAGCAGGGTAGGGGGCTGTGAGCTGCGGAAAAACAGGCTAAGGTTCCGAACTTATTGGACACCTACGTCCGCAATTGGTAGGTAAGCCCATGGACAGCCTGAGCAGTCTCTCGGTATTCGTGCATGTCGCGGAAACCCGCAGCTTCACCGCCGCTGGCCGCGTGCTTGGCGTGTCTTCCTCGGCGGTGGGCAAAAGCATCGCACGCACCGAGGAGCGCCTGGGTGTGCGCCTGTTTCACCGCAGTACGCGCAGCATCACCTTGACCAGCGAGGGGGCGTTGTTTCTCGAGCGTTCGCGACGGATTCTCGCCGAAGTCGAGGCCGCGGAGCAGGAGCTGACCGAGGCCACCCTCACGCCGCGCGGCAAGTTGCGGATCAGCGTGCCGCAGGTGCGTGGGCTGTTGATGCCGGTGCTCAGCGATTTCATGCGTGCGTACCCGGACATCGAACTGGATGTGGATTTTTCCGACCGCATGGTGGATGTGATCGAGGAAGGCTTCGACGCGGTGATTCGTACAGGCCGGCCGGAAGATTCGCGCTTGATGGCGCGTCATCTGGGGCACTACCGTCTGGTGCTGGTGGGGACGCCAGCCTATTTCGAGCAACATGGCACCCCGCAGCAGCCCCGGGACTTGAGCGGCCACGCTTGCCTGCGCCACAAATTCTGCGCCACCGGCAAATTGGAGCCATGGCCATTGCGTCCTGTGCCAGGCGCTGCAGAACCTGTTTTGCGCACACCGTTGGTCAGCACGACCATTGAATCGCTCAACCATGTGGTGCACGAAGGCTTGGGCATCGCTTGCCTGCCGGATTACATGGTCAGGGACGCGGTGCAGCAAGGGCATTTGCAGCGGGTGCTGGATGACTTTCTCGAGCACCGCGGCAGCTTCTGGATGTTATGGCCAGCAAGTCGCCATGCTTCAGCCAAACTGCGCGTGTTTATCGACCATATGGGCGCCGGGCTTTTTCCTGCAGGCACCGTCCTGTAGGCCTGTGACGTTTTACCGACAGGAATGCGCGCGCCAGGACCCCGTTCTGTTGCACAATACCGCCCGGACTGTTTTCCTCAGGATTTTCGATGTCGACATCATTTCACTTGCGTAGCCTCGGGTTGGCGCTGGTGCTGGCGGGCGCCGCGGGCTGCTCGTCACCCAAGACCGCTATTTATGAACATGAGAATTTCGACGACTCCGGTACATTCTCCCGTGATTACCCGGTCAGCGATGTGGCGGCCTGCGAAGCGGCGCGGCGTGCCCTGCTGAGCCAGGGCTACATCATCACCAGCAGCGATCCGAAGCTGGTCGTGGGTAACAAGAGCTTTCAGCAGACCGGCGAGACGCACCTGCAGATCAGCTTCAACGTGGTGTGTGCCGATGACGGCAAGGGCAATAACCACTCGACGATGTTTGCCAACGCCTTGCAGGATCGCTATGCGCTGAAGAAGGTCAACAACTCCGCAAGCCTCGGTGTGGGTGTGTTGGGCTCGGTGTCGATGCCGATCGGCTCCACCGATGACTCGATGGTCAAGGTGGCAAGCGAGACGGTCTCGGCGCCCAAGTTCTACGACCGTTATTTCGCGCTGGTGGATGTATTCCTGCCGCAGGAAGTGAAGAAGGCCGAGCATATTCCCGAGAAGCCCAAGGCTGACCTCGGTGTGCCGGAACCCAAGGCGGCGCCGGTAGCCGAGAAGGTCGAGGCACCGAAGGAAGAACCGGCAGCGCCAGCTGCTTCGCAAACGGTGACGCCGCCCGCCGAGACGGCACCGATTGCACCCAAGGAAGAGCCAGCCCCAACCCCGGCAAGCGAGCCGGCGCCGGCGCCGACCAATCCGAACCTGCCGGCGCCGACAGAGGCGATTCCGCCGCTGCCCACGCCCGCGCAGTAACTCAGACTGCTACGGGATCCGCCTTGTCGACGTTGATCCCGTAGCGGCTGATGGCCTGAGTGATGGTGTCCCGGCCGATCACGCCATCATCGGCCAGTGCCTTCAAGGCCGCCAGCACGATAAAGTGCCGGTCCACTTCGAAAAACTCACGCAAGGTTTCGCGGGTGTCCGATTGCCCGAACCCATCGGTGCCCAGCGCTACAAAGCGACGGCCGTGGACGAAGGGGCGAACCTGATCGGCGAATAATTTCATGTAGTCCGTGGCCACTACCACCGGCCCGGCTTGCCCGGCGAGGCATTCCTCAACGTAACTCGCACGTGGCTCGCTTTCCGGGTGCAGCAGGTTCCAGCGCTGCGCCGCGTGCCCGTCACGGCGCAGCTCGGTCAGGCTGGTGACGCTCCACACGTTGCTGTGCACGGCGAAGTCCGTTTCGAGCAAGTCGGCCGCGGCGATGACTTCGCGCAAAATCGAGCCGCTGCCCATCAATTGCACCTGCACTTGCGGGTGGCTGCTCAGTGGATACATGCCCTTGAGAATCCCGTGCTCCACGCCATCGGGCATGGCCGGGTGTGGGTAGTTCTCGTTGAGCAGGGTGATGTAGTAATAAATGTCCTCTTGCTCGACGTACATGCGCCGCATACCTTCGCGAATGATCACCGCCAGCTCGTAGGCAAACGTCGGGTCATACGACACGCAGCACGGGATCACCGACGACAGGATATGGCTGTGGCCGTCGTCATGCTGCAGGCCTTCGCCCATCAACGTGGTGCGCCCCGCCGTGGCCCCCATCAGAAACCCACGCGCCCGCGCATCGCCCGCCGCCCAGGCCAGGTCGCCGACGCGCTGGAAGCCGAACATCGAATAGAAAATGTAGAACGGCACGGTCATCAGGCCGTGGTTGCTGTAGGACGTACTGGCTGCGATCCACGAGGAAATGGCGCCGGATTCGTTCAGGCCTTCCTGCATAATCTGTCCGTCCTTGCTCTCCTTGTAGTAGCTCAGTTGCCCGGCATCCTGTGGGGTGTAAAGCTGACCCACCGCTGAATGGATGCCGATCTGACGGAACAGGCTTTCCATGCCGAAGGTGCGCGATTCATCCGGCACGATTGGCACGATCAGCTTGCCCAGGTGCGGGTCCTTGAGCAGCGTGCCAAGGATGCGCACAAAGGCCATGGTGGTGGAAATGGCGCGCTCGCCCGTGTCTTTGAGTTGGGTCGCAAATGCGCTCAGTTCGGGGATTTGCAATGACTCGATGGCACTGTGGCGCGCGGGCACATAGCCGCCCAAGGCCTGGCGACGTGCGGCGAAGTAGCGGGCTTCTTCGCTGTCGGCAGCGGGCTTGAGGTAGGGGATGTCGTCGAGCTGGTCATCCGCCACGTCCAACCCGAAGCGGTCGCGGAAAGCTTTTACCGCCTCGGCGCCCATTTTCTTCAGCTGGTGGTTGATGTTCTGGCCTTCGCCGGCTTCACCCATGCCGAAGCCCTTGACGGTTTTGGCCAGGATCACCGTCGGTTGGCCCTGGTGGCGCACGGCGGCTGCATAGGCGTTGTAGACCTTGTCCGGGTCGTGGCCACCGCGTGAGAGTTTCCAGATTTCGTCGTCGGACATGTCTGCAACCAATGCCAGCAACTCGGGGTATTTACCGAAGAAATGCTCGCGCACATAGGCGCCGTTCTGCGATTTGTAATTCTGATAATCGCCGTCCACGCATTCCATCATGCGTTGGCGCAGCAGACCGCTCTGGTCCTTTTCCAGCAGCGCGTCCCAGCCACCGCCCCAGATTACCTTGATCACATTCCAACCGGCGGCGCGGTACAGGCTTTCAAATTCCTGAATCACTTTGGCATTGCCGCGCACCGGGCCATCCAGGCGTTGCAGGTTGCAGTTGACCACGAAGATCAGGTTGTCGAGTTTCTCGCGGCCGGCGAGGGAGATGGCGGCGAGGGATTCCGGCTGGTCCATTTCGCCATCACCGAGGAAGGCCCAGACCTTGCGGCCCTGGTGTTGCTTGAGGTTGCGAAATTCCAGGTAACGCATGAATCGCGCCTGGTAGGCCGCAGTGATCGGCCCGAGCCCCATGGACACGGTGGGGAATTGCCAGAAGTCCGGCATCAAGCGCGGGTGGGGGTAGGACGATAAACCTTCGCCACCGGCCTCGCGGCGGAAGTTATCCAACTGCGCTTCGCTGATGCGCCCCTCCAGATACGCGCGGCCATAGATGCCAGGAGAGGAGTGGCCCTGGATGTACACCAAATCGCCATCGAACGTGTCGGTACGCCCACGGAAGAAGTGGTCAAAGCCTACGTCGTACAGCACAGCAGCTGACGCATAAGTCGCGATATGCCCACCCACACCGGAATGTTTGCCGGCGCGCAAGACCATGGCCATGGCGTTCCAGCGGATAAACGCGTTGGTGCGACGCTCGATGGCCAGGTTGCCGGGGTAGGGCAACTGGCGGTCGACGGGAATGGTGTTGACGTAGGGGGTGGTCACCCGCCCGTAGAAGTCACCATGGCGCGCTACGTCGAAATCCAGCAACTGATCTATCAGGTAATGGGCGCGCGGGCGGCCTTCGGTGGACAGCACCGATTCGATGGACTCCAGCCACTCACGGGTTTCCTGTGGATCGTCGTCCAGCCTTACAGCGTTATTGGGGGTCATGTGAAGCTCCAGGGGAGGCGGATTTGAAGCAGCGAGCTCCTTATGGGAGTGGCGCCAATGTAGTTGCAATTGCAACGATATGCCTGAATCTAGCGCGGGATGAGCTACTATTGCAACCTTCTTGAAATTCCCCGGATGGTGTTGCATGTCTTCGAATGAGCCTGATGTATGGTTCCGTTTTGTCAGGGCCCACAGGACGGTCATCCGTGAAATCGAGCGTCGGCTGGCTGAGGCGGGCCTGCCGCCGTACGCCTGGTATGACGCGCTGTGGGGCCTGGAAAGCGGCCCCGAGGGCACTCGCCGTATGCACGAACTGGCCGATGTGCTGGCAATCGAGCGCTACAACCTGACGCGCCTGGTGGACCGTCTGGAAAAGGACGGCCTGGTGGTGCGTTCGCGTTCAGACGGCGACGGCCGAGCGGCGTTTGCCTCGATCACCGACGCGGGTCGGGTGTTGCGCAAAAAAATGTGGGCGATCTACGAAAGCACCGTCGACGAGTTGTTCCTGTCGCAAATCGAGCCGGAGCAGCGCCAGTTGTTTGCCGACACCCTGGAGCGTGCGGCGGGGTTGGCGGTGGAGGCGGGTGTGCAAACCCGTAACCGACGCAAGATCTGAGACGCGGTGCAGATCCAATGTGGAGCGGGCTTGCCCGCCCTCACATTTTTTATCGCGTTTCCCATTCATTTAAGTGGATAGCGTTTCATCGCTATTTCCACCTGTTGTGCGTCAATACGCCCTTCATCCGCCAACGCCCTCAACGCACACACCACGATCCAGAAACGACTCGGCGCAGCGGCCTGCACCGAGCCTGCGCCCAAGGCCACAAAACGCGCGTCAACATACGGCGCCAACTGATCGACAATCGGCTGCGGATAACCGGTGACGGCGATGACCGGCGTGGTATCCCCGGCCAGGCAATCACGCAAATGGCAGCTCTGCCGGGGCGCCATGGGGTGCAGCCGATTCCAGCGCGCAGCGGCCGCAGCCTCGCGGGCCAGTCGCGTGTAGCTGGGGCAGCTCCACAGCTGCGCCGTGATGCTCCAGTCCTGTTCAAGCAACTGTGCAGCATGAGCGACTTCCACCAGCACCCGACCTGCACCGAGCAATGCACATCCCCTTGGCGACGTTGGATCGGGTACATGCCCTTGAGCGCATCTTCACGGTCTTGCGCATCCAACGTCACGGCGGTCTCTTGATCATGCAGCGTCAGGTAATAAAAGCCCGGCTTGCCGTCCACATACAGCGCGCGTAAACCCGCCAGCACAATCGCGCGGGCTTCCTCACCCGAGGCCGGATCATACGGTGTGCAACGCGGGTGGTTTGCCAGCCACAGCGGCAGGGAGGGTTGCGCGCCCTTGGGCCAGGGCGAAGGCTGGTTCTCGATGTCGTTGCACAGGATGCCGCGCTGCGCGGTCTCACCCGACAACGCACACAGCTGCGCCGACGACGCCGCGCTGTGCAGGTACAGCAGTGGTTTTTCGCCGGTATTACGCGCGAACCAGCTGGGCCAGCTACCCACACGCCGGCTGCGTGACTGGCCGCGAATCACCCAGGCGTGCCTGCTGAGTTCCAGGGTATCGGCCATGGTCATCACCGTGTACAGCGGCGAACTGCGCGATGGTTCGGCGGCGTTCAGTGCGTCAATACACAGCTGCGCGGCGTTAGCGGTAGAGGCGGGCATGGGTTGAAGCTCCAGGCAACAGAGGTTCGTACCCTAATGGAAATCTGGTTGCATTTGCAATGATTGCAATCGCACGTCAAATGTCGAGCGCTAAATCAACCCAGCGCTGCTACGTTTAATCAGGATGTGCAGGAACGTCATGGCGCAGACATTTTTTCGTCATCACGGCACTTTAGGCTGGCTGTGCGGGTCATTTATTGGCAGCCGCTTTAAACCCACAAGGAGTCCATCATGGACGATTACCAAGAAGAACTGCTGGAGTACCACGCGTTTGAATTGGATCCGCTGGATCCGGTCGATGACGCCACCGAGCTGTAATACCGACTTCAGGCGGAATGCCGCTGACTGCGGCGAAATTCCCCTGGAGTCTGGTTGTTCCACCGCCTGAACGCCCGTTGAAAGGCTTGGGCGGAAGCAAAACCGAGCAAGTAGGCGATTTCGCCGAACGCCAGTTCCGTGTCACGAATGTAGGTCATGGCCAGATCGCGACGGGTGTCGTTGAGAATCGCGCGAAACTGTGTGCCTTCTTCAGCCAGTTTGCGGCGCAGGGTCCAGGTGGGCAGCTTCAAGCGTGCCGCCACTTCTTCCAGGTCGGGTTCCCGGCCGCCATTGAGCATCGGCCCCAGCAAACGGGTAATGCGCTCGCGCAGGCTGCGGGTGCGCGTCAACTGCTCCAGCTCTGCTTCACACAACTTCAACAACAGCTGCCAGGTACTCGGGCAATGCTGCGGGTTGCGCATCGCCAGGGTTTGCTGGCTCAGGCGCAGTTGATTGGCGTCGGCGCCAAAATGCACCGGGCCGTCTCCCAGCATGGCGTACTGGTCACAATACGGGGGCGCTTCAAATTCGATGTCGATGCGCTGCGCCTGCACCGGTTGTTGGGCCAGGCTGGACAATTGCTGCAGCCAGCCGGCGATGATCGAATCCACCACAAAGCGGTTGTAGGCGTTGTAGGGGCTGATGGAATAGAACCGCAGCCACGCCCCTTCGGCATCTTCGTGAAAACTCGACTGCCCGCGATAGTTGGAGCCGTACAGCGCCTCGAACCGGGTCAATGTGCGCGCGGCTTCACGCACGTTGGGCGCTTGCGCGGCGGTGACGCCTGCCAGGCCCGCCTGACTCAGGCGGCTGAGCTGGCCCATGCGCAAGCCCAGGCCCGGGTCGCCGGTCAGTTGGATGGCCGCATGGCCCAGGCGCATGTAACGCGGGATCGACAGACGCGCACCGGCTTCGGCGAGGCGCGCGGCGTCCAGGCCGTATTGCAGCAGCAGCGGTTGCGGGTCCAGGCCGTGGCTTTGAATGGCGTCCGCCAGGGTGTGCACGAAGCCCACCGACAGATCCCCGAGGCGCACCGGCTTCAAGGCGCTACAACCAGATATTCAGCAGGCGTGCGCCACGGGCGCCGCTGTCGGCGTTGACTCGCCCGTTGCTGCTGAGAAAACTGTGCCCGGCAGTGCCCAAGTCCCAGAACTGTCCACGCAAGAACACGCTCATGCCGGCGCTTGCCTGGCTGATCGGCTGTTGGCTGATCAGGGTCAAACGGTGCCAGGCTTCGCCTTCGCTGAGTTCCTCGGGCTTGAGGCTGATTTCGGGTGGCGTCGACACGCTTTTGAACCCGCGCCATGGGCGATCCCATGTGTCGCGGCCAGTCACAAATGCCGGCACGGCGACCAACTGCGCGCCTTGCTCGTTGAGTTTGCGGTAGTTGTCCGGGTACCAGCTGTCGCTGCCGATCAGGATGCCCAGGCGCCCGGCCGGGGTGTCGACCACGTTGACGATATTTTCATCGCCCGGTTGGATAAAACCGCGCTCATCGTAGATGGGGTAGAACTGGCGCTGTGGCTGGCCCACTGGCAAACCGTCGGCACCGAACACCAGGCTGGCGTTGTACAGCGGACCATGGCCGACATGCAGTTGGCCTTGTTCGACACTCGGGTTGGGCAGGGTGATGGAACCGGCCACCAGCGTGACACCAAACTCTTTGGCCAGGCCGCCGAACAACACTTGATAGTCGCGCGCCATGGCGGAGGCTTTCATACGCAGGTAGGCGTCATCCATGCGGTTATCGCCGGTGGCGCTGATCCATGCGCGCGCAAACTGCAGAGGGTTGCTGGCCGACAGCCAGTTCATCGCGTCTTTTAAATGGACCGCCTGGTACAACTCGTTTTTTTCGCCGCTGAGCATCAGCCAGGTGCCGATATGTTCGGGCAGGACCACGATGGTCTTTTGATTGATCAGCCCCTGATCACGGGCCTTTTGCAGGTACGCCGCGAGCTTCAGGTGCAGGCGTTCCAGGCTCTGGTAATCGGCGGGGAACAACTCCGGCTGAATGCCCAGCAAGTTGCCACGATCGGCAGGCTCGCCTTCATTGACGGCCAGGGAAATGCGCAGGTCCGACAGGTAATGCGCCACAGGGCGCTCCTGGGTCCAGACCAGATACGCGGCGACGGCGGCAACCAGGGCCATGACGAGGGTGAACGCTAGAAGTTTACGCATGGGGCAACAGACAACAGACCGTGTGCAGGGTTCGCCGACTAGGGTAGGGCTCAGGCACCTGCTTGCCAAGGGGCGCTGTGCATTTGGATCAATAACTTGTCAGTTTCAGTCATTGAGCGGCAGTCCATCGCCTCTTAGTCTGTGGGACATAAACCGATGGCAGGCCATTCGAGCCTGCCACGTCCCGTGATGATCCGTTGTGGAGCTGTACCATGACCGCTGCTGCCTACCCGCACCTGCTGGCCCCGTTGGACCTGGGTTTTACCACCTTGCGCAATCGCACCCTGATGGGCTCGATGCACACAGGCCTTGAAGAAAAGCCAGGTGGTTTCGAGCGCATGGCCGCCTACTTTGCCGAGCGTGCCCGTGGCGGTGTCGGCTTGATGGTCACCGGCGGGATTGGCCCGAACGACGAGGGCGGCGTGTATGCCGGTGCGGCCAAGCTGACCACTGACGAGGAAGCCCAGAAGCACAAAATCGTGACCCAGGCCGTGCACGAAGCGGGCGGCAAGATCTGCATGCAGATCCTCCACGCCGGGCGGTATGCCTACAGCCCCAAGCAAGTCGCACCGAGCGCGATCCAGGCGCCGATCAACCCGTTCAAGCCCAAGGAACTGGACGAAGAAGGCATCGAAAAGCAGATCCAGGATTTCGTCACCTGCTCGCTGCTGGCTCAGGTCGCCGAATACGACGGTGTGGAAATCATGGGGTCCGAAGGCTACTTCATTAACCAGTTCCTGGCCGCCCACACCAACCACCGCACCGACCGTTGGGGTGGCAGCTACGAAAACCGCATGCGCCTGGCGGTGGACATCGTTCGCCGCGTGCGTGAAGCCGTGGGCCCGAACTTCATTATTATCTTCCGCCTGTCGATGCTCGACCTGGTCGAAGGCGGCAGCAGCTGGGAAGAAATCGTGCAGCTGGCCAAGGCCATCGAGCAGGCGGGTGCGACCCTTATCAACACCGGTATCGGCTGGCACGAAGCGCGTATCCCGACCATCGCCACCAAAGTGCCGCGTGGCGCGTTCAGCAAAGTCACCGCCAAGCTGCGCGGTGCGGTGCAGATTCCGCTGATCACCACCAACCGCATCAATACGCCGGACATTGCCGAGCAGATCCTCGCCGAAGGCGATGCCGACATGGTCTCGATGGCGCGGCCATTTCTGGCTGACCCGGAGTTCGTCAACAAGGCGGCTGCCGGCCGTGCCGATGAAATCAACACCTGCATCGGCTGCAACCAGGCCTGCCTGGACCACACCTTTGGCGGCAAGCTGACCACCTGTCTGGTCAACCCGCGCGCCTGCTACGAAACCGAGCTCAACTACCTGCCGGTCAAGCAGATCAAGAAAATCGCCGTGGTCGGCGCCGGTCCTGCAGGCCTGGCAGCGGCTACCGTGGCGGCGGAGCGCGGCCATCAAGTGACGTTGTTCGATTCCGCCAGCGAAATCGGCGGCCAGTTCAATATCGCCAAGCGCGTGCCGGGCAAAGAGGAGTTCTTTGAAACCCTGCGCTACTTCAAGCGCAAATTGCAGACCACCCATGTCGAGGTGTGCCTCAACACCCGTGTGGATGTCGCGCAACTGGCGGCGGGCGGGTATGACGAGATTATCCTCGCCACCGGCATTGCGCCGCGCACCCCGGCCATCCCGGGTATCGACAACGCCAAGGTGCTGAGTTACCTGGACGTGATTCTTGAGCGCAAGCCGGTGGGCAAGCGCGTGGCGGTGATCGGCGCTGGCGGTATCGGCTTTGACGTCTCTGAATTTCTGGTGCACGCCGGCGTGTCCACCAGCCTGGACCGCGAAGCGTTCTGGAAGGAGTGGGGCATCGACACGCAACTGCAAGCCCGTGGCGGCGTGGCCGGCATCAAGCCTGCGCCGCATGCGCCGGCGCGTGAAGTGTTCCTGCTGCAACGCAAAACCTCCAAGGTCGGCGACGGCCTGGGCAAGACCACCGGCTGGATCCATCGCACAGGCCTGAAGAACAAGCGTGTGCAGATGCTCAACAGCGTCGAATACCTGAGCATCGATGACCAGGGTCTGCATATCCGCATCGGCGCCGACGGCGAGCCGCAGTTGCTGGCGGTGGACAACATCGTCATCTGCGCCGGGCAAGACCCGCTGCGCGAATTGCAGGACGGCCTGGTCGCCGCTGGCCAGAACGTGCACCTGATCGGCGGCGCCGACGTGGCGGCCGAGCTGGATGCCAAGCGCGCCATCAACCAGGGCTCGCGCCTCGCTGCCGAGCTGTAAGACGAAAAAAGGGGCGGTGTTAGACTACCGCCCCTTTTTCTATTCAGATGCCTCCCGATGGGCCCTTTCGACTGGCTTCCCCACGCGCCCCTTGAACTGTTGCAGCTGGATTGGCTGAACGGCGTCGAGCTGGCCGTGCTGCGTCTGGATCGCATCGACCCGCTGATCAGCGGCAACAAGTGGTTCAAGCTCACCCAGCACCTGGCCGATGCCCAGTCGGCCGGAGCCCGCGGAGTCATCAGCCTCGGCGGCGCGCACTCCAACCACCTGCACGCGCTGGCGGCGGCCGGCAAACGCTTCGGTCTCCCGACCGTAGGCCTGTTGCGCGGCCATCCGCAAGACACACCCACTGTGCTCGACCTGAAAGCCTTCGGCATGCAGCTGCATTGGCTCGGTTACCGCGGCTATCGCGCGCGGCATGCGGCGGATTTCTGGTTGCCGTGGCACGCACAATACCCGCAACTTTACCCCGTGCCGGAAGGCGGCGGTGGAATCGCCGGTGCCTTGGGCTGCGCGGTATTGGTCGATCAAGTGCGCGCGCAATTGAACACCCTGGGCTGGGCCGACTACGACGCGTGGTGGTTGGCGGCGGGTACCGGTACGACGCTGGCCGGGTTGACGTTGGCCGAGGCGGGCGCGCGCACGGTCTATGGCGCAATGGCGGTGCCGGACGACCACGGCGTCGCTCAAAACGTGCAGGCTATCGTGCAGCAAGGGTATGAATTAGTGGACGCAAGCCGAGGCGGTTTCGCCAAGGTCGATCCGTTATTGCTTGAATTCATGCACGCCACGGAACAGGCCAGTGGTGTGCCGCTGGAGCCGCTTTACACCGCCAAGGCCTTGCTGGCGCTCAAGCAGCAGATCGAGGCCGGGCGTTTTCCTCCCGGCACTCGTCTGATCTTCGTGCATACCGGCGGCCTGCAAGGTCGCCGTGGGTTTGCGTAGAGGCTTAGCCGCCGGTTTTGACTCGACCGGGCATCATCCGCAGCGCCGTGTTGTCGCGCAGGATGTAGTGGTGAATGATCCCGGCCAATGCATGCAGCCCGATCAGCCAGTAGCCGACCTTGCCGAACAGCACATGCCAGTGCTCAATCTCTTTGGCCAGAGCCTTGTTTTCAGCGATCAACGGCGGCAGCTCAATGCCATAGAACATCACCGAATGCCCCTCGGCACTGACAATCAGCCAGCCGGCGATCGGCATGCCGATCATCAACGCATACAGCGCAACGTGCATCAGCGTGGCCAACAGGCTTTGCCATTGCGGGGGGGGCGGCACGATTTTCGGCGCAACGCCCAGGCTGCGCGCGAACAAGCGCAGCCACACCAGCACGAACACGGTGAGGCCAAACATGAAGTGCATTTCGACGATCAACGTACGCGCGCCACTGCCTTTGGGAAATTGGCCGCGTAACTCTATGCAGGCGTAAACCACCGCCAGTAGCACCACCATCAACCAGTGCAGCGCAATCGACATGGTGCTGTAGCGTGTATCGGAGTTTTTCCACGGCATCGCTGTGTTCCTCACTCATCAGGGCAAACCTCCGTTCTTGGTGACGGAGTCCTTTAACTGTATGCCGGTTTTGAGCGCTTTGCCTGGCGTAAATGCCGTTGTTTTGACCTCAATCAGTGGCTTTGCGGCATTTCACCGCGTGCCAGGCGCTGATTGATATCGGTGATCACTGCAGGCAGGTCGTTGATAGTGTCGATCAGGTAGTGCGGGCGCGCGCCTTCGAAGAGTTTCTCGATGCGTTTGCGCTCGCTGTTCAGGGTGGCGGCGTCCAGGTTACGAAATTGCTCGTAGGTCAGGCCCAGCGCATTGCCCGAGCAGGTAAGAGCGACGGTCCACATGCCCGCGCGACGGCCTTCGAGGATGCCCGGCACGGTGTCATCGACCTTTACGCAAGCCGCCACATCATCGATGCCCAGCGCGATCACGTTGGCCAGTGCCTGGGCCGGCCATGGGCGGCCGTTGGGGACTTCGTCGGTGGCGACCACGTGATCGGCGAAGTAGCCATTGGTGGCGGCCAGGGCGACGACCTTGTCCATCACTTGCTTGGGGTAGCCGGAGCAGGAACCGATCTTGATGCCTTGCACACGCAGCCGCGCAATGGTGTCGAGGGCGCCGGGAATCAGCGCCGAGTGTTCGGCGATTTTCTCGATCTGCAACGGCATGAAGCGCTGGTAGATGGCGGTCACGTCATCATCCGTCGGCGTACGACCGAACGCCTTGCGGTAACGCTCGGCCACCTGCGGCTGGTCGCAAAGGGTGCGGATGTGGTCCCACTTGCCCATGCCCATCGGGCCACGGGCCTCTTCGATGGAGACTTGCACGTCGAATTCGGCGAAGGCTTCGACAAAGATTTGCGTGGGGGCGAACGAGCCGAAATCGACCACGGTGCCGGCCCAGTCGAGGATAACGGCCTGGAGGGTGTTGGGGTTTTGATAGTTCATGGTTCAAATCCTGTGTGTAAGGGGGCAATCAGACGTCCAGCACTTCCATTTCTTGCAGCACCTGCGCGATCGCCTTGACCGCGGCGCGCATGCCGGCCGCATCGACGTGGCCGATGCAGCCCACGCGGAAGGTTTCCACTTGAGTCAATTTGCCGGGATAAAGGATGAAACCCTTGGCCTTGACCAGTTCGTAGAAGTCCTTGAACTGGTAGCGCGGGTCCTTTGGCGCATGAAAGGTGACGATGATCGGCGCCTGGATCGCTGCCGGCAGGAAGCTGCGCAGGCCCACTTCGGCCATGCCATCCAGCAGCGCCTGACAGTTGCGTGCGTAGCGTTGGTGACGGGCAGGCAGGCCGCCCTCTTCGTGGTATTGCCGCAGCGCTTCGTGCAGGGCGGCGACCACGTGCGTCGGCGGGGTGAAGCGCCATTGCCCGGTCTTGGCCATGTAGCGGTGCTGGTCGAACAGGTCCATCGCCAGGGAGTGGCAATTGCCTTGGGCGGCGGCCAGCGACTGTTTGTCGGCAAACACGAAACCCATGCCCGGCACGCCTTCCAGGCATTTGCCCGAGGCGGCGATCAGCGCGTCGAACGGCACTTCGCGAGCGTCAATTGGCAGCGCACCGAAGGAACTCATGGCGTCGATGATCAAGCGCTTGCCGTGGCTTTTCACCACCTCGGCGATCTGCGGCAGCGGGTTGAGAATGCCGGTGCTGGTCTCGCAGTGGATCAGCGCCACGTGGGTAATGGCCGGGTCGGCGAGCAGCAGACGGTCCACATCGGCCGCAGTGGTCGGTTCATCCTCGGCGGTTTCAAAGGTGCTGAAATCGCGGCCGAGCACTTCGCAGATCCTGGCCAGGCGCTTGCCGTAGGCGCCGTTGATCAACACCAGCACCTTGCCATTGCGCGGCACCAGAGTGCCGATGGCGGCTTCGACGGCAAAGGTGCCGCTGCCTTGCAGGGGCACGCAGTGATGGCTGTCGGCAGCGTTGAGAATCGCCAGCAACTGCTCGCACACGCTGGCGGTGAGTTGGTTGAATCGCTGGTCCCATGAACCCCAATCCACCAGCATGGCCTGACGCGTACGCACGGACGTGGTCAGCGGGCCGGGTGTGAGCAGAATGGGCGCGGCGGTGGTCATCTCAAGTCCTCGCAAGTCTCGGGGGTTGAATCTACGGCGCCTAAATTGCAGTTTGGCTTGTTATCAATCAAATTGTTTGTTGTTATGCGAGCTATCAGTGAGGCCGATAGTTATGAACTTGTTCCAACTGCGTGCATTCGATGCCGTAGCCCGCGAGGGCAGTTTCACCCGGGCGGCGGCGCGGCTGTTCATCAGCCAGCCGGCGGTGACCGGGCACATCAAGGCTCTGGAGGAGCACTACCAGATCCCGTTGTTACGGCGTACGGCGCGGCGGGTGGAGTTGACCGAGGAGGGCACGCGCCTGGCGGCGATCACCCGCGCGATCTTCGGCCTGGTGGACGAGGCCCAGACCCTGCTGGAAGCCAACCGTCAGTTGCTCACCGGGCGCCTGGAGGTGGCGGCCGACGGCCCGCATCTGGTGATGCCGATGATCGCCAGGTTACGTGCGCGCTACCCGGGCATCACCGTGAACCTGCGCTTGGGCAATGCTCAGGAAACCCTGGCGGCGCTGTTGTCCGAGCATGCGGATGTGGCGGTGCTTACCGAGGTGGAACCGCGCAATGGCCTGCACCTGCAAGCCCTGAACGAATCGCGCATCTGCGCCTTGGTGCCGGCAGGGCATCCGTGGCTGGCCGACCCGGCGGGCATTCGCCTTGAGCAATTGCACGAGGTGATCATGGTGCTTCGCGAGCCCGGCTCGATTACCCGGCGCACCTTCGACAGCGCGTGCGCCAGCGCCGCTGTGCAGCCCAAAGTCTTGCTCGAACTGGACAGCCGTGAGGCGGTGACCGAAGCCGTCGCCGCTGAACTGGGCGTGGGGGTGGTGTCGTCAATGGAGGTCAGCCGCGATCCGCGCGTGCATGCCATTCCCTTGCAGGGCGACGGGCTGGTCAACCGGCACATGCTCGGTTGCATGCAGCGACGCCGCTCACTGCGCCTGATCCAGGCGTTTTTCGAGTTAGCGTGTTGACGGTTTTTTGCTGGAACGAATTTTTTTTGCCCTATAAACTCTGCCCCCAAAGCGCCGGCCAGTAGACGTCTCGGCGCGATGGACAGAAGAGAGTGAGTCATGGGCGCACAGTGGAAAGTCAAACATAAAGAAGCGGCATCCAATGCCAAGGGCAAGATCTTCGGCAAGCTGGTGAAAGAAATCACCATCGCCGCCCGCAACGGAGCCGACACCGCGACCAACGCCCACCTGCGTCTGGTGGTTGAGCAAGCCAAAAAGGCATCGATGCCCAAGGAAACCCTGGAGCGCGCGATCAAGAAAGGCGCCGGCCTGCTGGGTGAAACCGTGCAGTACCACCGCGTGACCTACGAAGGGTTCGCCCCGCACCAGGTGCCGCTGATCGTCGAGTGCGTGACCGATAACATCAACCGCACCGTGGCGGAAATCCGCGTGGCGTTCCGCAAAGGTCAGTTGGGTGCTTCGGGCTCTGTGGCCTGGGACTTCAACCACGTCGGCCTGATCGAAGCGTCGCCGGACACGCCGGACGCTGATCCGGAAATGGCGGCTATCGAAGCCGGCGCCCAGGACTTTGAAGACGGCGAAGAAGAGGGCACCACACTGTTCATCACCGAAACCACCGACCTGGATGCCGTGCAGAAGGCCCTGCCAGAGCAGGGTTTCACGGTGTTGTCGGCCAAGCTGGGCTACATCTCGAAGAACCCGGTGAGTGGTTTGACCGATGAGCAGATGGCCGAAGTCGAAGCCTTCCTGGAAGGCCTGGACAACCATGACGACGTGCAGGATATGTTCGTCGGCCTGGCTGGCTGATTTATCGCTGAATAGAACGCGGTAAAAAATGTGGGAGCGGGCTTGCTCGCGAATGCGTAGTGTCAGTTACTGATTGGGTGACTGACACACTGCATTCGCGAGCAAGCCCGCTCCCACATTTGATCAGTGGTGTGGCAGAGATTGCAGCAAGGTCTCGATCTCTTCAAAGCTCGGCCGTGCCAACACATCAGGCTGGCAGCAGCTGTTCTGCAGCGCGACCAACGCCTGGTCGTTGAACGGCGTGTCAACCCGCTCCAGCAACTCCCCCAGCAATACCCCAAACGCGCGCACTTCAATACGCTGCAACGCCTGGGTTTCCAAGGTGTCCGCCGTGGCATGGAACGACGCCGCGCCAAAATCTCCGAGCAAGCAATCACCTTCGGCATTCCACAGAATGTTGTGGCCATACAGGTCGCCATGGGTAATGCCGTGGCTGTGCAAATGGGCCGCCACCGACGCTATGCCGCGCGCCATGCGCAAGGCCACTTCGGGGCTGAAGCGCGTGTCGGGCGCGTAGATATCGCGCGTGCAGGACGCCAGGCTCGGCAGCGCGGCAAGGTTGCGATAGCTCGGGTCGATCAGGTCCATCACCAGCGCGGCCTGGTCATCGGGATGGCCCACCACGCGGCCTTCCACCTTGATCAGGTTGGGGTGCAGCCCTGCGGCGATGCAGGCCTGCATTTCGTGCAGCGGAGAGCCGTCGCTGGTGATCGTGCCTTTGTACAGTTTGACTGCGACAGACAACCCCCGCGGTCGCCACGCCGCCTTGCGAATGATCCCCGAGGCGCCTTCGCCCAGTACTTCGCCCGGTTCCAGTTCCGACCATGGGATGTTCGGAGTCGCGTCATCGCCCGCCACAGCCACGGCCATTTCCACCGGGTTACCGGCATAGGCCAGCCAGGTCAGGCTCGGCAGCGTCAGCAGCCACTGCGGCAGTTGCGTCAGGCGGTTGGCGGCGATGCGGATCAATTCCAGGTTGTGGCAGTTGGCCAGGCTTTGCGGCAGGTGCGCCAGTTGGTTGCCGGCCAGCATCAGTTTCTGCAGCAACGGCCGCTCGCCCAATTCGCTGGGCAATTGGCTGATGCAGTTATCGGTGAGGATCAGCCAGCGCAACTGCGGCGGCAGGGCGGCGGCGGGCACGTGGCTGATCCGGTTGGCCTTGAAGCCGATCATGCTCAGCTGTGCGCACTGGCCCAGGCACGTCGGCAGCTCGGTGAAGGCGTTGTCCGAGCAGAACAGCACGCGCAGGTGCAACAAGCGATGCAGGTCGTCGGGCAGGCTGCTCAGGGCGTTGCCCGTGAGGTTGAGGATTTCCAGGGAGTCGGCCAGTTCGAAAATTTCCCGCGGGAATTCGGTCAGCCCGCAGGACAGGTCCAGGCGCGTGATGCCGGCCAGTTGGCCGGCCTTGAGTTGGGCGAGGGTATTCATGAACGGCGCAGTCACTCGGCAAGAGGGCGTAAAAAGGCGCTCATGATACCGGGTGAGGCGCCGGTTGCGGGCAGACGGTTTGCAATTGGTTCAGGCGGCTCGCGGTGCGAGCGAGGTCGATGGCCTGCCCTTCAAGGGCATGCGCCAAGGGGTGTTGGCCGATCAGCGTCAGGCGTTTGTCCTGGTCGTACAGCACGTCCACCAGGTTGATAAACCGCTGTTGCACGGCAATCGGGCAGTCTGCCAACTGGGGCAGCCCGTCGACAATCCAGTGGTCGAAGTCCTCGCAGAGCAGCAAGTAATCCATCACGGCCGTGAGTTGTTCGCACAGGTCGTTGAAGGTGAACGCGATGGTTGGCGCCTGATGGTGGCGACATATCAGCTGACGATTGCCGACGGTCAGGCGTTGCGCGGGGCAATCGGTGGCGGGCAGCCCGAGCATTTCACGCTGGGCGGGCGTGCCCGGCCAAACATACTGGCCGGCGCTGAAGTGCTGCTCGGCATGCGCTTGGGGCAAGCTGCGAAAATCCTGGGGTGAGCTGACCTCCAGCACGTCCATCCGCGCGGCAATCAGGTCGATCACCGGTTTGAAGCGTTCGTGGTACAGCGGGTTGGGCAGCAGCCCCTCGGGTGCATAGTTTGAGGTCACCAGCACCAGCACGCCGCGTTCGAACAAGGCTTTGAACAACCGGCTGATAAGCATGGCATCGCCGATATCGTGAACATGGAATTCGTCGAAACACAGCACCCGGCATCCCGCCAGCAGCTCATCGAGGGTCACGCCCAGGGCGTCGTCGTGCTCACGGTGCGCAAACATGCCCCGATGCAGGCGGGCAAAAAACGCATGGAAGTGCACGCGCTGCTTGTCGGCAATCGGCAGCGCCTGGAAGAACCCATCGAGCAGCCAGCTCTTGCCGCGCCCCACCGGGCCGTGCAGGTACAGGCTGCGCGTTGCAAGGTTGGCGAGCAGGTGCTGAGTCTCGCGGGCGAGGGCGGCAATCGCCCGGGTTTGGCCTGCACTCAGGGTATAGCCCTGTTGCCTGGCTTTGTTCTCAAAGAACGCCGGGATAGACGAGGGGGCCAGGACGGCGGTTTTTTTGCCCAGCAAACGCTGAATCAGGGGAAGCACAGCCAATGCAAGTCACTCTGTCGTGCGGTGGTCGCTCACTTTAGGGCGCCCGAGGCAATTTGACCATTAGAGAAGCGCGCCGCCAGCTATCTCGAAAAAGCATGGCATGGGGGCAATCCTGGGCAAACTGGCGGTTTCTCCTTAAATGGCTAACCTCATACACAGTTGTCACCCCTGTATAAGGAATTGGGGCTGTGAAGGGACGAGCAGTATTGGCAGTGATGGGCGCCATACTCTGTAACACGGTTTACGCTGCGCAACTTCAGGTAGAAGTGCGCATCGACGTGCAACGGGGCTGCCAGCTGGTGGGCATCACCCGCGATGCGGGTATCGAGCAGCTGGGCGTGTTGGACTTTGGCAGCGGCCCGCGTCTGGATGACCCGGCCGGCCCGTTGAGTGCGGCCTTGATCAGCCAGCGCCAGCCGCGCCTGGAATGCAACCCGGACACACCCTATCAAATGCGCGTTGACGGCGGCCTGCATGGCGGCGTCGGCGAAGTGCGCTACCTCAGCGCCGCGACCCCCTCGAGCAAACCTATTCCCTATCGCCTTTACGCCGACGCTGCGCGACGTATTGCCTTGCCCGTGAATGAACCGCTCAGTGGCCGCGTGCCGGACTCGGGCAGCGTCGACTTGCCCTTATATGGCCGCATCGAACCGCTCAAGGACATCCCCGCCGTCGGCCGCTACACCGACCTGCTCAAGGTCACGGTCACATGGTAAGCCGGGGCTGGGCCCTCGTGGCCATGGGCGGCCTGTTGCTGCTGGCGGAGGACGCCCAGGCGGCCGTGGCCGGGCAGATTCATGCGCGGCTGGTGATAACCGCCAGTTGTGAGGTGAGCAAGGGCGCCGCAAGCGCGCCCGTGAGCCCTATGGGCGGCACGGCAATGCTCGACTTTGGCAGCCAGGGGCCGACTTGGAGCAACCCACTGGGCGCAGCCGTTTCCGATGGCGACAAGGCGCCGCTGTCGGTGTCCTGCAACCCGTCGGTGGTCAGCAGTTTCACCGTGACTATCGACGGCGGCGCGCACGGCGATGGCACCACGCGACGCTTGAGCAACGGGCGTCAGACCATTCCGTATCGGCTGTCGGCTGATCCGCTGGGCCACAGCACTTACAGCGTTGGCCAACAACGCAATTTCGTCGTGACCAAGGGCACGCAAGTACCGATCCCGGTATTTGGCTCGGTGGTGGCGAATACCAGGGCCCTACCGGCCGGCATCTACACAGACACCCTGACGGTGACTCTGGATTGGTAAATCATGAGGATGAACATCATGCATGCACTTGTATCGAAAGCAGTTTTTCCATTGATGGCGCTGGTGTGGGTGTCGGGTGCGCAGGCGGCCACGGTCGCCGGCACCGTCACCGCAACGATGGTGCTGACCAGCAGCTGCCAGGTCAATGGCGCGGCGGCCACTGGCGGGATGAGCTTCGGTAACTTGAACTTCGGTACGGCCAACAGCCTGTTCACTGAAGCCGACGGCCAGGTGCTGGGCGGCGGCGGTGGCGCGTTGTCGATTCTGTGTTCGGCGGGCACTTCACCGACGCTGACCGTGTCTGCCGGCGCCAACGACGGCAAGTCCGTGGGCGGTGGCCGCGCGCTGTACGACGGTGTGGCCAATTACGTGCCGTATGACCTGTTCACCGACAGTGGTCACTCCAATTTGCTCGCCATCGGTGGGGTGATCAACCTGGCGCCCAGCACGGGTGTGGCGCAGGCGGTGAATATTTACGGTAAGGCCAACGGCAAGGCCGGGCTGCCGGCCGGGACTTACACCGACACGGTCAACGTGACGATGACGTTCTAAGCGCCATGAGCCGGGCAGGGTGGGCGGCGTGTGTGGTGTGCATCGGCTGGGGCATGCCGGTGTCGCTGCTGGCGGTGACCAGTCAGTCGTTCCAGGTCAGCGCGACCATCACCCCTGGATGCCTGGTGGTGGGTGGCGGCACGAACTACGGCAGCCTGGCCTTCGGCACTTATTCAGCCCTGGCGACCAGCACCGCGTCTGTCGCACTCACGGCGGGCGTGACCCTGCAATGTACGCCGGGGGTTGCGCTGAGCATGAGTGTCGATGGCGGTTTGCACAACAACAGCGGTCGGCGGATGCAGCTCAATAGCGGCACTGCCCAAGTGGCTTATCAACTGTTTCGGGACGCGGCGTTCAGCCAGAGCCTGGGCATCAGCCAAAGCGTGAGCGTGGCCTACAGCAACGCAGCCAGCATCACCTTGCCGATTTATGGGCGAGTGCAGTTACCGGGTAATACGCCTGGGGGGACGTACAGCGACACGTTGCAGGTGCAGCTGTCGTGGTAAGGCGATTGGCAATGAGGAGTAAGACTTATGGATGCAGCTTCCCGGCACTTTTGGGTAGCAGGTTTGAGCGCGTTGTTGGCGTTGACGGCAGGGCAGGCGCGGGCGGCAAGCTCCGTGCTGATCTGGCCGATTGACCCGGTGCTGGAGGCCGACCAACAGGCCAGCGCCCTGTGGCTGGAAAATCGCGGCACGGAGACCGCCAACCTGCAAATCCGCGTGTTTGCCTGGACCCAAAGTGGTTTTGATGAGCAGTACCAGAACCAGCGCGACGTGATCGGCAGCCCGCCGGTGGCGAAGATCGAGCCGGGGCAGAAACAGCTGGTGCGCCTGACCCGGACCAAAGAGGTGCCCCCGGGCCGGGAAATGGCCTACCGGATCATCATCGATGAAATCCCCCCGGCCACGCCGCCTGCGGCCCCGGCTGATGGCAAGACGGCCGCCGCGATGCGCTTCCAGATGCGCTATTCGGTGCCGCTGTTCGCCTATGGCCCGGGCCTTTGGAGCAAGGTCGACGGTACACGCGAGCGCGATCCCAAAAGCGCCGGCAAGCCGGACCTGAGCTGGAAAAAGGTCACGGTGGGCGGGCGCAACTACGTCGAAATGCGCAACCAGGGCGCCGTGCACGCGCGCTTGACCGACGCCACGTTCAAACAGGGCGGCCAGCCGCGGCCGCTGGTGGAAGGCCTGATGGGCTATGTGCTGCCGGGCGCAACCATGCGCTGGCCGGTGCCGGAGGGGCTGCCGGCTGACCAGCCGCTGCAGGTGCGAGTCAATGGTGCGACGCAATTGGAGAACCTTGCACCCGGGCGATAAATCAGTGCGGTAGGGCATGGAGCAGCCCTTGGTGTTAACGGATGGAGATGTCCATTGATGGACGCAAAGCCTTGGTGAGCCATGAACGGGCGAGAGGTTTATGGCGATCGGTGTGGGTGGTGAGTGGCCTGTCTGGCCTGGTGTTTGCGGCGCCGAGCGTGGCCGCGCCATTGCCGCCCCCTCCCAGCAGTATGGAGGCTGTTGCCGATGCGCAGCTGTTTCTGGAACTGGTGGTCAACCAGAGGGATACCGGGCGCGTGGTCGCCGTCAATCAGCGTGCCGGGCAGTTGTTTTTGCCGGCGTCGGTGTTGCAGGACATCGGTATGAAGCTGCCGGGTGGGGTGCCCGCCGAGGTTGCGCTGGAAAACCTGCCAGGCATGCACACCGATTACGACAGCCAGGGCCAGCGCCTGATGCTCAGCGTGCCGCCGGCCTGGTTGCCGGAACAATTTATCGGCAGTCGCGACAATTACCCGCGCACCCAGGCGCTGACCAGCTTTGGCGCGCTGCTTAACTATGATGCCTACCTCAACGACACCGATGACGCCGGCACCTACCTCGGCATCTTCAACGAAGTCAGGTTGTTCGACACCTGGGGCACCTTGTCCAACACCGGCCAGTACCGCACCACCCTTGGCCGGGAGACAGCCGGCAGCAGCCTGTACAACGGCTATCGGCGTTATGACACCACGTGGCGGTTTTCCGACGACGAGCGCCTGCTGACCTATGAGGCCGGCGACGTGATCAGTGGCGCCTTGCCGTGGAGCACCTCGGTGCGTCTTGGCGGGGTACAGGTGTCGCGCGATTTTGGCGTGCGTCCGGATTTGGTCACCTACCCGCTGCCACAGTTTGCCGGTGAGGCCGCCGTGCCGTCGTCGGTGGACCTGTTTATCAACGGCTACAAAACCAGCAGCGCCGACCTGCAGCCTGGGCCGTACACCCTGACCAACGTGCCGTTCATCAACGGCGCGGGTGAGGCGGTGGTGGTGACCACCGACGCCCTGGGCCGGCAGGTCTCGACCACGGTGCCGTTCTACGTCACGAGTACGCTGTTGCAAAAGGGCTTGTCGGACTTTTCGGTGGCGGCGGGGAACCTGCGCCGCGACTACACCGTGCGCGATTTTGGCTACGGCGCCGGCGTGGCGAGCGGTACCTTTCGGTACGGGCTGTCGGATGCGTTTACCCTGGAAAGCCACGCCGAAGCCGCGGGTGACCTGGCCCTGGGCGGTGTCGGCGGCAACCTGCGCATGGGCAACTTCGGCGTGCTCAATACCGCCGTCAGCCAAAGCCAGTTCGACGGGCGCACAGGCCAGCAACTGAGCCTGGGCTACCAATACAGCAATCAGCGTTACAGCGTGTCTTATCAACGGGTAGAGCGCCGCGATGAATACGCCGACCTGAGCCTGGTCGACACGCCCTATGCCAGCCTCAGCAAGCGCAGCCAGCAAGCGACCTTGAGCCTGAACCTCAACGACTTCGGCAGTCTGGGCGTGGGCTATTTCGATGTGCAGGCGGCGGATGATTCTCGTACCCGCCTGGTGAACATGACCTGGAGCAAAGCGCTGTGGCGCAACAGCAGTTTTTACCTGTCGGCCAACCACGAAGTCGGTGACAGCAACTGGGCAGTGCAGGCCCAAGTGGTGGTGCCCTTCGACATCTACGGCAGCCTCAGCGTGGGCAGCGAACGCAGCAAAACCGGAGAAAGCCAGCAGCGCGTCAACTACAGCCGAGCAGTGCCGGCCGAGGGCGGCGTGGGCTTTAACCTGGGTTACGCCAGCGGTGACGGGCCGGCTTATCGACAGGCTGACCTGACCTGGCGCCTGCAGTCGGTGCAATTGCAGGCCGGCGTGTATGGCAACCGCGACGCGCAAACCCGTTGGGCGGATGCCAGTGGCTCGCTGGTGTGGATGGACCACCACGTGTTCGCCGCCAACCGTGTCGACGATGCGTTTGTGGTGGTGAGCACCGATGGCGTCGGCGGCGTACCGGTGCGCTACGAGAACCAAGTGGTGGGTGAGACCGACCGCAACGGGCACTTGCTGGTGCCGTGGACCAGCGCCTACTACCGGGCCAAATACGAGATCGACCCGCTGAACCTGCCGGCCAACATGCAAGTGCCCAACGTCGAACAACGCGTGGCCGTGCGCCGGGGCAGTGGTTACTTGCTGGAGTTTCCGGTGCGCCAGGTGCTCGCGGCGAGCATCACCCTGGTCGACGCCCAGCATCAGGAATTGCCCCTGGGCAGCCAGGTGCGGCACGAGCAAAGCGGCGCGCTGGCGGTGGTGGGGTGGGACGGCCTGGTCTACCTGGAAAACCTGACGGCGCACAACACCTTGCAGGTCACCGTCGGCGATGGCCAGGCCTGCCAGGCGACGTTCGAACTGGATACCACGCAGGAGCAGGTACCGCTGATCGGGCCACTGGTGTGCCAATGACATAAGGAGTGCGCGTGTGCGGGTCAAGGATTGGCTGTTGCGGTTACTGCTGTTGGCAAGCCTGGGAGTGTCGGTACAGGTGCAGGCGGTGTGCACGGTGGGCGCCACCGTGCCGGCCAGTTTCGGCACCACGGTGAGTTCAATGACCGTGCGCACCACCTCCCAGCCAAGTTCGACCACCAACGCTGGCTTGAGCTGCACGTCAGCGCTGCTGTCAGTCTTGACCTCGAGTGACCATTTCTATGCGTCCGTCACCGGCTCCGCGCAAGGCGGCCTGGTCGGGCCGACCGGGGATGTCATCAGCTATACGATCTACGCCAACAACACCACCGCGTTCCCAATGACGCGCGGCACCGCGTTCGATTTTGGCGGCAGTGGCGGCATTGCCGCCTCCCTTGGCCTGGTGTTCGGGCCGGGCACCAAAGTTGTGCCGCTGTATTTCGCCACCACCATCGGCAGTAACGTGGCTGCAGGTGTGTACAGCGAAACCCTGAATATCGCCTGGAACTGGAACTACTGTTCGGGCATTGGCATTGGTGGGATTTGCGCGGGCCGCGAGATCAACAACGGCACCACCACGCTGAATGTGAGCATGACCGTGGTCAATGACTGCCAGATCACTACGCCCGCCATCGCCTTTGGCAGCGCGCCGGTGGTCAGTGCATTTTCCACCGTCAACGGGCAGGCCAGCGTGGCCTGCACCAAGGGCAGCGCCTACACCGTGGGCCTTAGTGACGGGCAGAACCCGGTGAGTGTGGGTGGCCGCCGGCAAATGGTGTCCGCCGGTAACTTCCTTGCTTACGACATCTTCAAGAGTGCCAGCACGACCCGCTGGGGCAGCGTTGGCACGGCACGTCGGGCCAGTTCAACGGCCGAGGTCAACCCTGGCAACGGCCTGGGCACGGGCAGCCAGGTGTTCAACTACAACGCCAAGGTCTATACCGACCAGACCACGCCGCCGAGCGGCATCTATCTGGACAACGTGGTGCTGGACGTGGGCTTTTAGAACTTCATCATCTGCGTGGTTGGCTGATCCACCGGGCTGACCATCGCGTAGTTGTAGCCGCTGCCGGACCAGTACTCGGCCTGCAAGCCATCGGCGCTGCGGCTGCCGCGGGGCAGGAAGCCGTTTTCCGGGCCGGGCGGGCGGATGTAGAAGCTGATGCGCCGGCCTTGCGGGTCTTCGTACAGCACCATGGCCGCAGCGCCCTGCTCAGTGGTGAGCAAGCGCCCGCTGACAGGCCTGAAACCTGCCTGGCTCAAGTCCGGCAGGCGGTGCGCCTGGTTGAAGTAGCGATCCAGCCAGGCCTGCATCGAGCCGCCGTCCTGGGCGTTGTAGTCGGCGGGCATGATGCCGTCCTGGGCAAACAGGCGGAACGCCTGCATCGCGTCGGCCATCGGCAACAGGGCAGGCTGGGTCGCTTCGCGGGCGTGCCAGCCGCCAACACCGCCCAGGCTGACGGCGATCAACAGCACGGCAGCCGTGGCGAAGTGGCGGCGCGATTGGTGTTTGATGCGTTGGCGAATCAGCGCCGGGTCCAGCTCGGGGTTGGCCGGTTGTTGCAACGCGCCGTTCAATGACGCGCGCAGTGCTTGCGCATCCTGTTGCCAGGCATGCACTTGGGCGGCGACGTCGGGGTGGGCCGCCAAGTAGGTTTCAAGCACGCGGCGATCGCTCTCCAGCAGTTGGTGATCGACGTAGGCATGCAAATCGCGTTCGCTGGGGGGCAGGCTGATCATTTGAGTATCCGCAGGGAAGGGCTGGCAATTTCACCATCGCTGAGTTGGCGCAGGGCCTGGCGCGCCCGGGACAAGCGCGACATGACGGTGCCGACGGGCACCTCGAGGATGACGGCAACCTCCTTGTAGCTTAACCCTTCGACCGACACCCAGAGCAGCAGGGCGCGCTGTTCGGTGTTGAGTTGGTCGAAAGCCTGCAAGGCCGATTGGGCCATCACCGTGCGCTCCACCGAAGGTTGCGCGTCGTCACGGCCGGTAAAGAAGTCGAGCATGCGCGCGTAACGCCGGCTGCGGCGGTGGGCGTCGAGGAATTGCCGGTAAAGAATCGAGAACAGCCACGCGCGCAGGTCGCCTTCGATGCGTTTATCGGCCCAACGGGTGATTGCGCGTTCCAGGGTCGACTGCACCAGGTCGTCGGCGCTGCTGGTGTTACGGGTCAGGGACACGGCAAAGCGCCGCATCCTGGGGATCAGTTCACGTAACTGTTCGTCGAGTTCGTGCATGGGAATCTGGCTGGTCGCTACGCTGGGACTAGAGAGACGTCTGACGTTGAAGGTTATTCCCAAGCCTGAAAAATAAACACAGGGCGTGGGAATAGAGCGGATCGGCGTTCGTCTTAATGCTCCGACCTTATGTTTCACCGCTTAGGCCTCTGGCCCTGGAGTCACTTCATGGTAGATCACTCATCACCGCCCCGTCCTGCGTTGAGTACCGCGAGCCTGATCGCACGGCTCGCCGGTATCGGTGCCGTGGTTGCCGTTGTTGCCGGGGCGTTTGCCTACGTCAACGGCACCCTCGACCCACAGCGCCTGCGCCCCAAAACCCTGGTTAATGCTCTGGAAACCAATAACGGCCTGCACCCTGGCTTTCGCCGCAACCATGCCAAGGGCGTGTGCGTGGCGGGTTACTTCGAGAGCAGCCCCGAGGCGCGGGCGTATTCGAGTGCCCAAGTGTTCAGCGAAGCGAAAACGCCAGTGATTGGTCGATTTGCCTTGCCCAGCGGCAACCCTTACGCGCCGGACAGCAGTGTGCCGATCCGCAGCTTTGCCTTGCAGTTCAGCCAAGTCAACGGCCAGCAATGGCGCACGGGGATGAACAGCATGCCGGTGTTCCCGGTGGGCACGCCTGAAGCCTTTTACCAGATGCTCAAGGCGGGCGCGCCAGACCCGGCCACCGGCAAGCCGAACCCGGCGGGCATGCCGGCGTTTTTTGCCGCGCACCCGGAGACCGCGCCGTTCCTGGCGTGGGTCAAGACGGCCAAGCCGTCGGCCAGCTATGCGACAGAAACCTACAACGGCATCAATGCGTTTTATCTGGTCAGCGCTGACGGCAAGCGCCAGGCAGTGCGTTGGGGCGTCGTGCCGCAGAGCCAGGATGCAGCGGGCGATACCGCGCCTTCAGGCAGTGACTTTCTTGAAAAAGACCTGGTGCAGCGTCTGGCATCCGGCCCGCTGCGCTGGCAGTTGAACATGACCCTGGCCAACCCCGGCGACCCGCTGGACGATGCGAGCAAAACCTGGACCGGCGAACACAAGGTGCTCAACGCCGGCACCCTGGTACTGCAGAGCAGCCAGCCGCAAGCGGACGGCGATTGCCGCGATATCAACTTTGATCCGCTGATTTTGCCCAGTGGTATCCAGGCCTCCGACGACCCGCTGCTGGCGGCGCGTTCGGCAGCCTACGCCAGCTCGTACGTGCGTCGTGCCGGTGAAGTCAGCCCGCTGCACAGCGCCCCTCAGGAGTCGAAGCCATGAATGTTCAACCACGCTATTTCGCGCCGCTGGCGCGTGTGCTGCATTGGCTGATGGCGCTGATGGTCATCGCTATGTTGTTTATCGGTGCGGGCATGGCGGCGTCGGTGTCGGAGCGCCATGAGTGGCTGATTCACCTGCATAAGCCGCTGGGGATTGCGATTCTGGCGCTGGTGATCGTGCGGCTGGTGGTGCGTTTTTCCACTCGGCAACCGCCGCTGCCGGATGATTTGCCGCTGTGGCAAAGGTTGGCAGCCAAGGCCTCTCATGTGCTGTTGTACGCGTTGATGCTGGTGTTGCCGCTGCTGGGCTGGGCGATGATTTCGGCGGCCGGTGACCCGGTGATGCTCAGCAGTTCAGTGCAGTTGCCGGCGCTAGTGGGGGCGAATGCGCCGTTGTTTGCGGTGTTGCGCAAGGCCCATGGGTATCTGGCGTATCTGCTGTTTCTGACGGTGCTGTTGCACTTGGCGGCGGCGCTGTTTCACGGCTTGATTCGCCGTGACGGCGTGCTGCAAAGCATGACCGGCACCAAGGACTGATGCCGGAGGCGGGGCGGCTTAGCGCAGTGCCGTGACGATATCGGCAACCGTGCTCAATACGTCCTTGCCCAGCTGTTTGGAGCGCTCACCTGACCAACCGGTTTTCGGGTTGGGCGCATCGTCGTTGTCCTTGAAGGGCATCTCCAGGGTCAGCGACAGACAGTCGAATTTCTCTCCGACGGCATTGCAGGCCAGCGTCATGTTGGCCTCGCCCGGCAGGTCGCGGGTGTAACCGTGGGTGGTCTGGAAGTCGCGAGTCAATGCGCTCAAGTGGCTGCGAAAGTGTTTTTCCAGCGCTTCGAGGCGAGGCGTGTAGCCGGGGTTGCCTTCGCAGCCGGCGGTGAACACGTAGGGGATTTCTTCGTCGCCGTGGATATCGAGAAACAGGTCGACGCCGTATTTTTCCATCTGCTGCTGGGCGAACAGCACTTCAGGGCTGATTTCCTGGCTGGCGCTCTGCCAGGCACGATTGAGGTCCTGGCCCATGGCATTGGTCCGCAAGTGGCCGTGAAAGGCGCCGTCGGGGTTCATGTTGGGGATCAGGTACAGGTCAGCGACGGACAACAGTTTTTTCAGCTCGGCGTCACCGTCCTGTTGCAGGCGTTCGATGACGCCTTCCATGAACCATTCGGCCATGTGCTCGCCGGGGTGTTGCTGGGCGATGATCCAGACCTTGCGCTGGCCCTCGCCACCCTTGCCGCGGCGCAGCAGTTGGATATCACGGCCTTCGGCACTTTTGCCGGTGGCGAGTAACTGGGTACCGGCGCGGTTCAAGGCCTGCTCGATCAAGGCGTCGTGACGCTCGCGGCTGTAGGGTTCGAAGTAGGCGATCCAGGCCTGTTTTTCGCGGGTTTCCAGGCTGATGTGCAATGTTTCGCCATCAAAGCGCGTGGGAACGCGAAACCAGTTGATATGGTCGTAGGACGCCACGGCGTTGTAGCCGCTCCAGGCGTTTTTGTAAGAGGACTGACTCGCATTACTTAGGCGGAAGGTGTGGGTGTGGCCCACGTGCATGCCTTCGGCCTTGAAGTGGAACCACTGGAAGTGTGCGCTGCGGGTGTCGGGTTTGATCGCCAGCAATAACTGATAGGCATCACTCGCATCCAGAACCTGGATGTTGCCACTGTCGAAGTCGGTGCTGATCTTGATGGAGGTCAAGGCCACGGTCATAGTCTGATTGCCTGAATATGAGTGTTGTGGCGGATATCTTACACAGGAGTCAGGCAAAATCTTGATGCAATATTTTTGCACGGGGGAAGGGGGCATCATCCCTGACGCAGCAGCAGCTTAGAATCTATGAGATTGATTCTCAAGCGCTATTTCGGAAAGATCGGGCCTGGAGCGCTCGTTCGGCTTTCTTTTGAAGATGGTCTTTTGCTACCATGCGCGCCATCAAGCAACACACAGTCTTCATTAGCCTGAAGCCATGCCAGGGAAACTGGCAAAAAAAAGACCCGGCCAAAGAGCCGGGTCAAAAACCGTGATTAGCCTGATGAGGAGATATTCCAAGAGTCCGACCTAAGGTCCCTTGGTCTATCGACTGATCTCGCGATCAGCTGAGCCCAATAATAATCATTATCATTTGCAAGTCAAATGTTTTTATCCGTGGGATAGAAATATTTTTGCTTCGTGTCTGTTATGCGTTTGCCTGAGCCGCTGGCGACTGCAACGTCCGCTCCACCATCACCTTCGCCATATCAATCAAATACACCACTGAAAACGCCAGGTCCCGCTGGTTGCCCTGCCGGCTGCTCGCCAGTTCGTAGGCCGCCGCTGCCGCGCTGCGTAACAGCTCCGAAGCATGCACCAGGGCATCCTCGTGGCTGACGTTGGGCTTGATGTCGAAGAAGCTCTCGTCCGGGAGCGGTGCCGACACATCCTCTTTCAAGTAATGATCCAATGCGCGCTGGGCCGCGCCGCTGGTGCGCAGCCCCGACAGTTGTTCGGTTTCAGCGGTGCCGGGCAGATGATACGGGCGGGTCGTCATGAGGGTGGCTACTCTGAGTGAATGTCGAAAACCTGCGCCTGATAGTAATACGAATCGTATTTATGTCATTTGATGGATTACTACAAACTGTTTATTGTCGTGGCATCTGCACAACGTATTGTCACGCCCCATGGATAACTGGATAGCGTTGGTCAAAGCCAACATGAAAGACCGCAAGGTCACGCAGGATGAACTGGCTGAACGCCTGGGCATGTCCCAGGGCGGCGTGGGCCATTGGCTCAACAAGCGCCGCGTGCCAAGCCTGGCGGACATGAACCGGGTACTCGCCGAGTTAGGGTTGGAGTATCTGGAGGTTGCGCTGGAAATTCGGCAGAAAGCCGATCAGGCCCCGCTCCTGGAAAAACACTACAACCCGTATTTTCGCTACCCGGTCAGCGACTGGAAGGGCGTCTGCGAAATACGTGAAGAGCGCCCGGCCTACGGCGCCGCACGTTTTGAACTGACCGATTACCACGCCCGGGGCGAAGCCTACTGGCTGCCCGTGACGGGAGACGCGATGACTGCCCCCAGTGGTTTGAGCATTGGCGCTGGCATGTTGATTCTGGTGGACCCGGCCATTGACGCCGAACCCGGCAAACTGGTGGTCGCCCAATGGGCCGACAGCCCCCGGGCGACCTTTCGCCAGTTAATGGAAGAAAGCGGCCAGCGTTACCTGGTGCCGCTCAATCCCACCTACCCCAAGCAGCTGTTCACCGACGACTGCCGAATCCTCGGCGTCGTCGTGCAGGCCACGGCGAAGTTTTAGTCCGCTGTTTCAAGCGCCACCAGGGCACTGCCTTCGGCAACCATTTCACCTTCCTGGCAAAACAGTGCCTTGACCACGCCTGCGTGCGGCGCGCGAATGCTGTGCTCCATCTTCATCGCCTCCAGTACCACCAATTGTGTACCGGCTTCGACGGCCTGGCCGACGTCCACCAACACCCGCACGATGCTGCCGTTCATCGGCGCCGTGAGCCCACCCTGATGAGATTGGCTGGCCTCGACCGCTGCAATCGGGTCGAACAGGCTCACTGCATGCATCTCGCCCTCCCAGCGCAGGTACACGCAGCCTTCGCCGCGCACCGCCAGATGGGCACGGCGCACGCCGTTGTGCTCGAGCCACAACTGCTCGCCGCGTAACTGCGCAGCGCCTCCACCCAACGTTACCCGACGATCCTGCGCGCCGCTGCTCAAATGCAGCGAAACCTCGGCAGGCAGCCCCGCGCGAAACCCCCGCGTGTCCGCCCACGGCCCATCACCTGCCGGCAGACTCTGCATAAGCGCCGAGCCTGCCGCCTGCCAGAACTCGTCGCTGAACTCGCCCGGCACCGGCAACAACTCAGCCTGATAGCGCGGAATAAACCCGGTATCCAATTCAGCCGCCGCAAACGCCGGATGGCCGATGATGCGCCGCAAAAAGCCCAGGTTGGTCTTGAGCCCGCCCACCGCGAACTCATCGAGCATACTCAACAAGCGCAGGCGCGCCTGTTCACGGTCTTCGCCCCAGGCAATCAGCTTGCCCAGCATCGGGTCGTAGAACGGCGAAACGCTGTCGCCTTGTTCTACCCCGCTGTCCACGCGACGGCCCGGGCCGGGTGCGGATTCGCGGTACAGCGCGAGGTGCCCGGTGGCCGGCAGAAAATCATTGGCCGGGTCTTCGGCATACAAGCGCACTTCAATCGCGTGCCCAATCAAGGGCACCTGGTCCTGGGTGATCGGCAGTGGCTCGCCCTGGGCGACACGGATCTGCCAGGCCACCAGGTCGAGGCCGGTGATCGCCTCGGTCACCGGATGTTCCACCTGCAGCCGTGTGTTCATTTCCATGAAGAAAAACTCGCCACGCGCGTCGAGCAAAAACTCCACCGTGCCCGCGCCCACATAACCGATGGCCTGGGCCGCGCGCACGGCGGCTTCGCCCATGGCTTTGCGCTGTGCAACGCTCAGGCCCGGCGCCGGCGCTTCTTCCACGACCTTTTGATGGCGACGCTGAATCGAGCAGTCGCGCTCATTGAGGTACAAACAGTGGCCGTGCTGGTCGGCAAAGACCTGGATTTCCACATGACGCGGCTTGATCAGGTATTTCTCCACCAGCATCTGCCCGTTGCCAAACGACGACAGTGCCTCACGCTGGGCGGAAGCGAGGGCCTCGGCCAGTTGGCTGACCTCCTCGACCACTTTCATGCCCTTGCCGCCACCGCCCGCGGTGGCCTTGAGCAGCACCGGGTAGCCGATGCGCTCGCAGGCCGCGCGGAAGGTGTCCAGGTCCTGAGCTTCGCCGTGGTAACCCGGCACCAGCGGCACGCCGGCTTTTTCCATCAGCGCTTTGGCGGCCGATTTGCTGCCCATTGCATCAATGGCCGAGGCGGGCGGGCCGAGGAAGATCAATCCGGCGGCTTCAATCGCGCGAGCAAAACCGGCGTTTTCCGATAGAAACCCATACCCGGGATGGATCGCCTGGGCGCCGCTGGCTTGGGCGGCGGCAATCAGCTTGTCGATTTGCAAGTAGCTGTCGGTGGCCTTGCTGCCACCGAGGTTGACACGGATGTCTGCCTCGCGGCTGTGGCGCGCATCACGGTCGATGGCGCTGTGTACCGCCACGGTGGTCAGGCCCATGGCCTTGGCGGTGCGCATCACTCGGCAGGCAATTTCGCCGCGGTTGGCCACCAGCACAGTCGTCAGTGGGCTCATGAACGCGGCTCCTGTGCTTGCCAGCTGGGCGGACGTTTTTGCAGGAAGGCGCGCAAGCCTTCCTGGCCCTCGGCGCTGACGCGAATCCGTGCGATGGCGTTTTCGCAATAGCGGCGCAACGCCGGGGTGAGGGCGCCGTTGCCCACTTCGCGCAACAAGTCCTTGCTGGCGCGCATCGCCGCAGGGCTGTTGAGCAGCAGGTTGGCGATCCAGTGTTCGACGTGCTGATCCAGCTCACCGGCGGGGTAACTTTCTGCCAGCAGGCCAATGTTGCGTGCCCGCTGGCCGCCAAAACGCTCGGCGGTCAGAGCATAACGCCGCGCCGCACGTTCGCCGATGGCCTGCACCACGAACGGACTGATCACCGCCGGAGCCAGGCCGATGCGCGCCTCCGACAGGCAGAACTGCGCGTCATCGGCGCCGATGGCCATGTCGCAGCAACTGATCAAACCCAGCGCGCCGCCATAGGCCGCGCCCTGCACAACAGCCAGGGTCGGGATCTTCAGCTTGGCCAGGTTGTACATCAACTCCGCCAGCTCGCGGGCGTCGTCCAGGTTGGTGTGGTAGTCCAGCTCGGCCGATTGCTGCATCCACGCCAGGTCGGCACCGGCACTGAAGTGCTTGCCGCGCCCGCGCAGCACTAGAAAGCGCAACGACGAATCGCCCTGCACCTGGTCGAGCGCGATGATCAGTTCGCGGATCATTTGGGCGTTGAACGCGTTGTTCTTGGCTTCGCGGCTGAGCCACAGCGTGGCAAAACCACGGCGGTCGGTGATCAGTTCGAGGGTGTTGAAATCGCTCATGGGGTACAGCTCCATTTACATGCGGAACACGCCGAAGCGGCTCGGCTCGATGGGGGCGTTCAGCGAAGCGGACAAGGCCAGGGCCAGCACGTCGCGGGTTTGCTGCGGGTCGATGACGCCGTCATCCCACAAGCGCGCGCTGGAGTAATAGGGGTGGCCCTGGGTTTCATACTGGTCGAGGATCGGCTGCTTGATCGCGGCTTCCTCTTCGGCGCTGAAGCTTGCGCCAGCGCGTTCGGCTTGTTCACGCTTGACCTGCACCAGCACGCCGGCCGCCTGTTCGGCACCCATCACGCCGATGCGTGCATTGGGCCACATCCACAAAAAGCGCGGGTCGTAAGCCCGGCCGCACATGCCGTAGTTACCGGCACCAAAGCTGCCGCCGATGATCACCGTGAATTTCGGCACCTTGGCGCAGGCCACCGCGGTCACCAGCTTGGCGCCGTGCTTGGCGATGCCGCCGGCTTCGTACTTCTGGCCGACCATGAAGCCAGTAATGTTCTGCAAAAACAGCAGCGGAATCCCGCGCTGACAGGCCAGTTCGATAAAGTGCGCGCCTTTTTGCGCGGCTTCGGCGAACAGAATCCCGTTATTGGCCAAAATCGCCATCGGGTAGCCGTGCAAGTGCGCAAAACCACACACCAGCGTGGTGCCAAACAGTGCCTTGAACTCATCGAACACCGAGCCGTCGACCAGCCGCGCGATCACTTCGCGCACATCGAACGGCTGCTTGGCATCGGCCGGGATCACGCCGTAAAGCTCTTCGCTGCTGTACAGCGGCGCCACCGGCTGGCGTTGCTGCAACTGCCCCTGTTTGCGCCAGTTGAGGTTGGCCACGCTGCGCCGCGCCAGGGCGAGCGCGTGTTCATCGCTGTCGGCATAGTGGTCGGCCACACCGGAGATCTTGCAGTGCACGTCGGCGCCGCCCAGGTCTTCGGCGCTGACCACTTCGCCGGTCGCCGCTTTCACCAGCGGCGGGCCGGCGAGGAAGATGGTCGCCTGCTGACGCACCATGATCGCTTCGTCGGCCATGGCCGGCACGTAGGCACCGCCCGCCGTGCACGAGCCCATCACCACCGCAATCTGCGGGATGCCCTGGGCGCTCATATTCGCTTGGTTGAAGAAGATCCGCCCGAAGTGCTCGCGATCCGGGAAGACTTCATCCTGACGCGGCAGGTTGGCGCCACCGGAGTCCACCAGGTAGATGCACGGCAGGCGGTTCTGCTCGGCGATGGTCTGCGCGCGCAGGTGTTTTTTTACCGTGAGCGGGTAGTAGGAGCCGCCTTTTACCGTGGCGTCGTTGGCGACAATCATGCATTCGACGCCTTCCACGCGGCCGATCCCGGCAATCACCCCGGCCGCCGGCACGTCTTCGCCGTACACCTGATGGGCCGCCAGTTGGCTCAGTTCAAGGAACGGCGAACCCGGGTCGAGCAAACGATTGATCCGCTCACGGGGCAGCAGTTTGCCGCGCGACGTGTGCCGCTCCTGAGCCTTGGCGCCACCGCCTTGCTGCACGTGGGCGAGCAGGGTGTGCAGGGCGTCAACTTGTAGGCGCATGGCTGCGCTGTTGTCGGCAAATTCTGCCGAGCGCGGGTTGAGTTGGGTGTGCAAGGTGGCCATGGGCGCTCCTTCAGCGGGTTTCGTTGAAGAGTTCGCGGCCGATCAGCATCCGGCGAATCTCACTGGTGCCGGCGCCGATTTCGTACAGCTTGGCGTCACGCAGCAGGCGCCCGGCGGGGAATTCGTTGATGTAACCGTTACCGCCCAGAATCTGAATGGCGTCCAGGGCCATGTGTGTGGCGCGCTCGGAGCTGAACAGGATTACCCCGGCGGCGTCCTTGCGCGTGGTCTCACCGCGCTCGCATGCCTGCGCCACCGCGTAGAGGTAGGCGCGGCTGGCATTGAGTTGGGTGTACATGTCGGCGACCTTGCCTTGGATCAGCTGGAATTCGCCGATGCTCTGGCCAAACTGCTTGCGGTCGTGGATGTACGGCACGATCAGGTCCATGCACGCTTGCATGATGCCGATCGGGCCGCCCGCCAGCACCACGCGTTCGTAGTCCAGGCCGCTCATCAGCACTTTCACGCCGCCATTGAGTGCGCCGAGGATGTTTTCTTCGGGCACTTGCACGTCATCGAAAAACAGCTCGCAGGTGTTTGAGCCGCGCATGCCGAGCTTGTCGAACTTGTTGCTGCGGCTGAAGCCTTTCCAGTCGCGCTCGACGATAAATGCGGTGATGCCGTGAGGGCCTTTTTCCACGTCGGTCTTGGCGTAGATCACGAAGGTGTTGGCATCGGGGCCGTTGGTGATCCAGGTCTTGCTGCCGTTGAGCACATAGTGGTCGCCGCGTTTTTCGGCGCGCAGTTTCATCGAGACCACGTCGGAGCCGGCATTCGGCTCGCTCATGGCGAGGGCGCCGATATGCTCGCCGCTGATCAACTTCGGCAGGTATTTGAGCTTCTGTTCGTGGCTGCCGTTACGGTTGACCTGGTTGACGCACAGGTTTGAGTGAGCGCCATAGGACAAGCCGACTGACGCCGAACCTCGGCTGATTTCTTCAATGGCCACCACGTGGGCGAGGTAGCCCAGGCCGGCGCCGCCGTACTCTTCCGGCACCGTGATGCCGAGCAGGCCCATGTCACCGAACTTGCGCCACATATCGGCGGGGAACAGGTTGTCACTGTCGATTTGAGCCGCGCGGGGCGCGATTTCCTTGGCCACGAAGGACTGCACCTGGTCGCGCAGCATGTCGATGGTTTCGCCGAGGGCGAAGTTCAGGGACGGGTAACTCATGGACAGGCACCTTAATGAGAGCTTTGTTGTTGTGTGGTTGAGCGCCGGGGAGGGCGCTCACCTTTACGTTAACGTAAGCTTGCGTTGCGAGGCTGTCAATCGTAGTTTACGTTTACGTCAAGCAGCCGCCGTCCGCCTTACAAAAAAGACAAAAGGGGTCGTTATGGATCAACCAAATCAGAGCTACAGCCGTGGCTCTCAGGACAAGACCTTGCTGGCCATGACCATTGGCCAGGCCTTCGATAACACGGTCTCGCGCTATCCCGAGGGTGAAGCGTTGGTGGTGCGCCATCAGCAACGCCGCTACACCTGGCGGCAACTGGCTCACACGGTTGATTTGCACGCCCGTGCGTTCCTGGCCCTGGGCATGCAAGCCGGCGACCGCCTGGGCATCTGGGCGCCCAATTGTGCAGAGTGGTGCATCACCCAGATTGCCAGTGCCAAGCTTGGCGTGATCCTGGTCAACATCAACCCGGCCTACCGCAGCAGTGAGCTGGATTACGTGCTCAAGCAGTCCGGTTGCCAATGGCTGGTGTGCGCCGGGTCATTCAAAACCTCTGATTACCACGCCATGCTGCAAGCACTGAGCCCTAACCTGGGCGCCATGATCAGCCTCGACCCCAACCCACCGCAGGGGTTTTTGCCCTGGTCGCAGCTGGCGGCCCTGGGGGCTGGCGTCCCGCCCGAACAGCTGCACAGGCGCCAGGCCAGCCTGCACTTCGACCAGGCCGTGAACATTCAGTACACCTCCGGCACCACCGGGTTTCCCAAGGGCGCCACCCTCAGTCATCACAACATTCTCAATAACGGTTACATGGTTGGCGAAAGCCTGGGCCTCACGGCGCAGGACCGGCTGGTGATCCCGGTGCCGTTGTATCACTGCTTTGGCATGGTCATGGGCAACCTTGGCTGCATCACCCACGGCACCACGATGATCTACCCGAATGACGGCTTTGATCCGCTGCTGACCCTCAGCGCCGTCGCCGAAGAGCGCGCCACCGGCCTCTACGGCGTGCCGACCATGTTCATCGCCATCCTCGATCACCCTCGCCGCGGCGAATTCGAGCTGGCCAGCTTGCGCACCGGGATCATGGCCGGGGCCACATGCCCTATCGAGGTGATGCGCCGCGTCATCAGCGAGCTGCACATGGGGGAAGTGCAGATTGCCTATGGCATGACCGAAACCAGCCCGGTGTCACTGCAAACCGGTGCCAACGATGACCTGGAGCGCCGCGTCACCACCGTGGGCCGCACCCAGCCGCAGCTGGAAAACAAGATCATCGACACCGCCGGCAATACCGTCGCGCGCGGTGAAATCGGCGAGCTGTGCACGCGCGGCTACAGCGTCATGCTCGGCTACTGGAACAACCCCGACGGCACCCGTGACGCCATCGATGACGCGGGCTGGATGCACACCGGCGACCTGGCGACCATGGATGAACACGGTTACGTGTGTATCGCCGGGCGCAACAAGGACATGATCATTCGCGGTGGCGAAAACGTGTACCCGCGCGAGCTCGAAGAGTTTTTCTTCACCCACCCGGCGGTGGCAGATGTGCAAGTTATTGGCATTCCGGATGAGCGCTACGGTGAAGAGATCGTCGCCTGGGTCAAGTTCCATCCGGGCCATATGGCCAACGAGCTGGAGCTGCAAACCTGGTGCAAGGGCCGCATCGCGCACTTCAAGACGCCCAAGCATTTCAAATTCGTGGAAGAGTTTCCGATGACGGTGACGGGCAAGATCCAGAAATTTCGCATGCGCGAAATCTCGATCGAGGAGCTGAAAACCCAGTCCAACTAACAACCCAAACCCATGTGGGAGCGGGCTTGCTCGCGAATGCGCAGGGTCAGTCAGCTCATCTGTCACTGACACACCGCCTTCGCGAACACGCTTTTTGATCGATGCCAGACGAGCGTTTGTCGAATCCCGGAAAGCACAAAGGGGACCCGAAGGTCCCCTTTAATTTGTCGTTGCGTGCTCTTTTTTATTATTGAGGGGCGGCCTGTTGTTGTTTTTGGCAACCGTTACCCTTTACCGCTGTTTTGGGCGACCCCCATTCGGGGTCAAGAGCAAACGTATTTTTTTGAGCGCTGATCTGCTTCTTCGTTACCGATCCAACCAGTGGCAGCTACCTGAGGTAGTTTTATTTTTCTCTAACCGGTTGCGGGTTTCGGCATGCCGTACCCTGCGAAGCACATCTTCTCCAAAAAAATCTGTTAGCTGCGTCTCTGCCGTGTTGTTTTTGTTATGTCAGAGTCGTTTCGTCTTATTTTTATTAGGTTTGGCGCTTTTTATTCTTGTTATGCAATAGAGATAGCAGAAGCCGTGCCAACTTTTAAAAAGCCTTTAAAATCAGCAGGTTGAATTTTTTATAAGAAATCGCCTACAGCGAATGCGACAAAATATGTTCCCGTGTTACTCGATATGTAGCGGTGCGGTAACACATTGTCACAGCCGCTCTACTCAACTGGCGTTACGCGCCCTGGCAACCCGCGACCCGGTGGGCCGGCCGAGCACGCTGCTGATTTGCTGGCCCGCGAGAATTAGCGCCTGCAGGTCGATGCCCGTGTCGATACCCAGACCGTTGAGCAGGTACACCACGTCTTCAGTCGCCACGTTACCGCTGGCGCCCTTGGCGTAGGGGCAGCCGCCGAGGCCCGCGATGGAGCTGTCGAACACCGTGATCCCTTCCAGCACACTGGCGTAGATATTCGCAATCGCCTGCCCGTAGGTGTCATGAAAATGCCCGGCCAACTTGTCCCGTGGCACCTGCGCGCCGACCACCTCAAACAGCCGCCGCGTAGCGCCCGCCGTGCCAGTGCCGATGGTGTCGCCCAGGGAAACCTCATAGCAGCCCATGGCGTACAACTCGCGCGCGACCGCCGCGACCTGTTCCGGCGCGATGTCACCTTCGTAAGGGCAACCCAACACACACGACACATACCCGCGCACGCTGACGCCGTGCTGCTTGGCCGCCGCCATGATGGGCGCAAAGCGCTCCAGGCTTTCGCTGATGGAGCAATTGATGTTGCGCTGGGAAAACGCCTCGGACGCGGCCGCAAACACGGCAACTTCCTTTACGCCCGCGGCCACGGCATCTTCAAAACCGCGCAGGTTCGGTGCGAGTGCGCCGTAGGTCACGCCGGGTTTGCGTTGTATTTGCGCAAACACTTGCGCCGACCCGGCCATCTGCGGCACCCACTTGGGCGAGACAAAGCTGCCCACTTCGATATAGCTCAAGCCCGCGCCGGTCAGGGCATCCACCAGTTGGACCTTGTCGGCCACGCTGATGGGCTGGGCTTCGTTCTGCAGGCCGTCGCGCGGGCCGACTTCCACCAGGCGTACGTGTGAGGGGAGGGGCATGATGGCTACCTTATCGTTATTGGCCAACCTGGCTCATGGTCTGCGCCAGGGCCTGGGTGCAGCGCTCTTCGGCGGTGTCCAGTTCCAGCTTCATCTGTTCGATATCCAGCAGTTGTTGCTCAAGCTGCTCACGGCGTTCGGCGATTTTGGCGAGCATGCTGTTGAGTTGGATGTGGTTGCCGCTGCTGGGGTCGTAGAGTTCGATCAGCTCGCGGCACTCGGCCAGGGAGAAACCGATGCGCTTGCCGCGCAGGATCAGTTTGAGGCTGACCTTGTCGCGCGCCGAGTAGATGCGCTCCTGGCCCCGGCGTTCCGGGGCCAGCAGGCCTTGTTCTTCATAGAAGCGAATGGCGCGGGTAGTGATGTCGAGCTCGCGGGCGAGGTCGGAGATGCTGTAAGTCGTGCTCATGGGGGCGCTCAAGAAGGTCTTGACGCTAAGCTAATGTCAGGTTGACGTGAACGTCAAGCTGCCTTTCCAACCTTATGAGCGGGCGTGTTGTGGCGAGCAGGGCCTGCTTGCCCCACTGGGACGGCTTGTCACACAGGGCCTGCTCACCACAAAAGGTCTGCTTGCCACAGGTCAGCCTTGCTTGCCATCGAGCTTTTTCTCATGCGCCGTCACCTGTTGGCACAACTCGATCATTTGCTCGCGCATCCAGCGGTTGGCCGGGTCCTGGTCGGTGCTTTCGTGCCAGTACAAGTGGGTTTCTACAGGCGGCACGTCATTGACCGGCAGGTTAAACCAGTGCAATTCATGGCGCCGGGCAAAGCGCTCGGGCACGGTCATCACCATGTCGGTCTGCTGCAACACTTGCGAGGCCATCAGGTAATGCTGGGAGCGCAGGGCGATCTTGCGCTGGATGCCCATCTTGCCCAGGGCCAGGTCCACATGGCCCAGGCCGTTACGTCGGCTGGAGATATGGATATGCGTCAGCGACAGGTAGTCATCCAGCGTGAATTTGTCCTTGCCCGCCATCGGATGGCCCTTGCGCATGGCGCACACGTAGCGGTCTTCCATCAGCTTGACGTGGCGCACTTGCGGGTCGGTGTTGAGCGGCGCATCCACGGCAAAATCCAGGCGCCCCGCGGCGAGTTCCTTGGTGGTTTCGCGGCGTTTGGACAGGAAACTCTCGATCACCACCGTCGGCGCCAGGCGGCGCAGGCGCTGGAACAACAGCGGCAGAATCACCGCTTCGGTGAGGTCGGTCATGCTGATGCGGTAGGTTTTGGCCGCCTGCTGCGGGTTGAAAATCCGGCTTTCCTGCACCGACACCCGCAGCAACGACAACGCATTGCGCACCGGGCCGATGATGTTCTGCGCCATCGGCGTGGGTACCATGCCTTGGGCCGTGCGCACGAACAACGGGTCATTGAAGGTTTCGCGCAAGCGCGCCAGCGCGTTGGACACCGCCGGCTGGGTGATGCCGACGATCTGCCCGGCACGGGTCAAGTTGGCTTCGGTGTAGATCGCATCGAAGACAATAAAGAGGTTGAGGTCGACCTTGCTCAGATTCATTTCGTTGCGCTCTTATTGTTAGGTGGCGATTTGTCAGGTGCTCAGGCGCCGATCATATATCGGTGATGAATGTTAATACACGCCGAGAATAGGCTAGGTAAATTATCAGCGCTGTTCTAGCATCGATTGCATGACCTAAACAACCTCTCAGAGAAGGGAGCTGCTCATGGATTTCGCCTATTCGCCCAAGGTTCAGGAACTGCGTGAACGCGTCACCGCATTCATGGACGCTTACGTTTACCCGGCCGAGCCGGTGTTCGAACGCCAGGTCAGCGAAGGCGACCGCTGGCAGCCCACCGCCATCATGGAAGAGTTGAAAGCCAAGGCAAAAGCCGAGGGCCTGTGGAACCTGTTCTTGCCCGAATCCGAACTGGGCGCCGGCCTGACCAACCTCGAATACGCACCACTGGCCGAGATCATGGGCCGCTCGCTGCTGGGCCCGGAGCCGTTCAACTGCTCAGCCCCCGACACCGGCAACATGGAAGTGCTGGTGCGCTACGCCAACGCAGAGCAAAAACAACGCTGGCTCGAGCCGTTGCTGCGCGGCGAGATTCGCTCGGCCTTTGCCATGACCGAACCGGACGTGGCGTCCTCAGACGCCACCAACATGGCCGCCCGTGCCGAGCGCCAGGGCGACGAGTGGGTGATCAACGGCAAAAAATGGTGGACCTCCGGCGCCTGCGATCCGCGCTGCAAGATCTTGATCTTCATGGGCCTGAGCAACCCGGATGCACCGCGTCATCAGCAGCACTCGATGATCCTGGTGCCGGTGGATGCTCCGGGGGTGAAAATCGTGCGCCCATTACCGGTCTTCGGTTACGACGACGCCCCGCACGGTCACGCCGAAGTGCTGTTCGACAACGTGCGCGTGCCGTACGAAAACGTACTGCTCGGCGAAGGTCGCGGCTTCGAAATTGCCCAGGGCCGCCTTGGCCCAGGCCGTATCCACCACTGCATGCGCTCCATCGGCATGGCCGAGCGCGCGCTGGAACTGATGTGCAAACGCTCCGTCAGCCGCACCGCGTTCGGTAAACCATTGGCCCGTCTGGGCGGCAATATCGACAAGATCGCCGACTCACGGATGGAAATCGACATGGCCCGCCTGCTGACCTTGAAAGCGGCGTACATGATGGACACCGTGGGCAACAAAGTTGCGAAAAGCGAAATCGCGCAGATCAAGGTGGTGGCGCCGAACGTGGCGTTGAAAGTGATCGACCGCGCCATCCAGATTCACGGCGGTGCCGGGGTTTCCAACGACTTCCCGCTGGCCTACATGTACGCCATGCAACGCACCTTGCGCCTGGCCGACGGCCCGGATGAAGTGCACCGTGCGGCGATCGGCAAGTTCGAGATCGGCAAGTACGTGCCCAAAGAGCTGATGCGCAGCGGGCAGTAAATGTAGCCAGCGGGGCAAGTCCGCTCGCCACAGCGGGCTTGCTCGCCAGGCGTCAGTGCACCCAAACCTCCACTCGCCGGTTTTTGATCCGCCCCTCGTCCGCCGTGTTCGCCGCCACCGGCATCTGCGCGCCGAAACCGAGAATATCGCGCAGCACCACACCGTTCTTCACCAGTTCGCGGCGCACCGCCATTGCCCGCAACTTCGACAGTAGCGCGGCGCGCTGTGGGTCATTCTTGGCGTCGCCAAACCCTACGAGCGTCACCTGCTTGTGGAGTTTGTCGTGGCTTTTCAGGTACGCCACCACCCGCTGCAAATCCTGGCGCGCCTTGTTGTCGAGGCTGGCGCTGCCCTCTTCGAAGCGAAAGTTCACGCTCAGTCGCTGGGCCTCACGCGCGATGGCTTGATAGTCCGCAGGCATCGACGGGCGCGGCTCCACGCTGATCGCCTGCACCTGCTGCGCGATAAAACCGTTGGCTGCAACAATCGCCTGGCCTTTGCTGCTCTGGGTAAAGTCCACGAGCGCCTTGGCCCACGGGTTGCGGCTCGAGGGCGGCAGGTAAAAGAACAGTCGGCGTGACAGCGGGTAGTCCTCGGTGGCAATCAGGCTGTTCAACGGCAACATCGGTTGTGAGTCGCCATCGACGATTGCCACGGCCTTGGCCTGGCGCACATACGGCAGGCCGATAAAGCCGATGCCCTGAGGGTCCCGGCTTACGGCGTCGGACAGTTGCTCACTGGACTCAAAACGCTTGGCAGGTGCCAGGGGTTTACCGCGCAGGCGTAGCACCAGTTCCTTAAAGGTGTCGTAGGTGCCGGACTGATCATCCCGGGCATACAAATGAATCGGCCCGCCGATGCCGCCCAGTGCCTCCCACGTGTCGACTTCGCCGTTGAAAATCTGCGCCAGTTGCTCGGTGTTCAGGGTATTCAACGGGTTTTGCGGGTTGAGGATAATCGCCAGGCCATCAATGGCGATCACTTGCTCAGCCTCGGGGCTTTTCAGGTCGCCCAAGGGTTCAAGGTCCACCAGTTCGCTGTCCTTGATCGGGCGCGACGACGCGGCGAGGTCGGCGCTGAGGTTTTTCAACGCCGCGAACCCGGTACTGGAACCGTGGGCCGCCACCTCGATGGTGACCGTCCTGCCTTGGCGGGTCTTGCCGATCACGCGCTGTTCATTGGCGCCGTCGCCCGGTTCACTGTGCACCGCCTGCAACCCCTGGTATTGCATCATGCCCATGACCAGCGCGGGCCCGAGCGCGGCGCCGATGGTGTTGGAACCCTGGATGCGCAACGCGGGGCCTTGGTCGGGAACGGGCAGGGCAGCGGCAACTGCGTAGAGGGGCAGGGTCAACAGGAGCAGAACGCGCAGCATCATGCCGGCACCTTCTTAAGCCAAAGGGAGTGCCGGGAGATTAAGTCAGTAAGGTTTCAACGGTGTGACGGGCACACAACCAACCCAAAGGTGGGAGCTGGCTTGCCTGCGATAGCATCAACTCGGTTTAGCTGGAAGACCGAAGTGCCTGCATCGCAGGCAAGCCAGCTCCCACACAAGCCAGCTCCCACATTGAGTCGCGTCAGCTCAGTTCCAGCCAGATCGGCGCGTGGTCGGACGGCTTTTCCAGCGCCCGAAGCTCGTAGTCCACGCCGGCATCCTTGACCCGCGGCACCAGGCCGTTGGACGCCATGATCACGTCAATGCGCAGGCCGCGCTTGGGCTCATCTTCGAACCCACGGCTGCGGTAATCAAACCAACTGAAGCGGTCGGCCACGTCCGGGTTGAGGTGGCGGAAGCTGTCCACCAGGCCCCAGTTTTTCAGGCGGGCCATCCACTCGCGTTCTTCCGGCAAGAAGCTGCATTTGCCGGTTTTCAGCCAGCGTTTGGCGTTGTCGGCGCCGATACCGATGTCGCAGTCTTGCGGGGAGATGTTGATGTCGCCCATCACCACCAAGGCTTGGTCATTGCTGAACTGGCTTTCCAGCAGGTGCTGCAAATCTTCGTAGAAGCGTTTTTTGGCCGGAAACTTGGTCGGGTGGTCGCGGCTTTCGCCCTGGGGGAAGTAGCCGTTCATGATGGTCACGGGGTTGCCGTTTTCATCGGCGAAGGCGCCCCAGATGAAGCGGCGCTGGGCGTCTTCTTCATCGCTGGCAAAACCTTTGTGCACGCTCAGCGCTTCTTTGCGCGAGAGCAGGGCCACGCCGTAATGGCCTTTTTGGCCGTGGTAATAAACGTGGTAGCCCAAGGCCTGCACTTCGGCCAGCGGGAACTGGTCATCATGAACCTTGGTTTCCTGCAGGCCGATCACGTCGGGTTGATGCTTTTCAATCAGCGCCGCCAGCTGATGAGGGCGGGCGCGCAGCCCGTTGATATTGAAGGAGACGATTTTCATGGTCGGCAGTCCAGTCTGGCAAAAGGGCGATGCTAGCCGACAAGTCCGACGGGGGCCAGCGTGGCGGTCGAGCAGATGCCCTGCTAATGTCTGGGAACGACTGGTGCTGCGTAGGTTCGTACCCATAAGAACGCCATCTTCTGAATGGCGCCCAGGGAGATTGACTGTATGCCTGACACTTCGACGGCCCTTGCCGAGATCCGCCTGCTCAACAGCGGCTATTCGCGCGAAGCGCGCTCCATGCTCTACCAGGCTTATCGGCATGAGCCGACGTTCGCCTACATCTTCGAAGCTGAACGCCCAGGCTATGAACAGCGGGTACGCGCCACGGTGCGTGAGCTGGTCAAGCAGCATTTCTTTCAGAAACTGCCCGCCATCGGCCTGTTCGTCAACGACCGGCTGATCGGCATCGCCCTGATTGCGCCACCGCAACGGCGCCTGGGCATTACCGAAAGCTGGGCGTGGCAATTGCGCATGTGGTTGAGCACCGGTGTGCGCGGCACTCGCCGTTACCTGGAATACCATCACGCAGTGCTGGCGTGCCTGCCGACCGAGTCGGTGCACGTACTGCCGTTGTTGGGCATCCACCCGCAATTTCAGGGCAAACACTATGGCGAGCAATTGCTTGAGGCCGTGCACAACTGGTGCGCCGACGACCCGCATTCCTCAGGTGTAGTGCTCGATACCGGCAACTCACGCTACCTGGATTTTTATAAGCGCCAGGGCTATGAGGAAATCGGCGAAGTGGCGATAGGGCCTATCCTGGAGCACGTGTTTTTCCACCCCAATCCGCAGTCGTTACATGTTGCAACGGCTTAATGCAGAATTATTCAGATAATTCCGGGTTCAAAGTCTCTCCCCAGCTCGTGTAGCATCCGCGCCTATGAAGTTTCCAGGAAGATTTACCAGCGGCTTGATTCTGCTGTTCACAAGCTGCGGCGCCTTGGCGCAAAGCGAATTGGACGTGCGGATCAAGCCTACAAACGACGCGTTGAAAGCCAACATCGAAGGCTATATCGGCGGGGTAGGCGATCGTGATGAAGAAGCCCTGCTGCGGTTCAGCCGCGGCGCCGAAGAGCAGGCCCGCAAGGCGGCCCAGGCGCTGGGCTACTATCAGCCGCAAATCGTCAGTGATGTAAAAGGCGGCAAGAATCCACGCCTGATCCTCACCATCGACCCCGGCGAGCCGGTGCATTTGCGCAACGTGACCATTCGGGTTGACGGCCAGGCCGCGAGCCTCAAGGCTTTTCGCGTGCCCGACAGCAGCGACCTCACATCCGGCGCCGTGCTCAACCACGGCCACTACGAAGACGCCAAGCGTCTGATCCAGAACCAGGCCTCGCGCTACGGCTTTTTCAGCGGGCGCTTTACCAGCCAGAAACTCTCGGTTGACCCCAAAGCCGGCGTCGCCGATATCGAACTCATTTACGACAGCGGCCCGCGCTATAGCATGGGCAAGGTCAGCTTCGCTGGCGACACGCCGTTTGATGAAGACCTGCTGCAACGCATGGTGCCGTTCAAAAGCGGCGACCCTTACGACTCCGAGCTGATCGCCGAACTCAACCAGAACCTGCAGGCGAGTGGCTTTTTCGAAGCCGTGCGCGTAGACGGAAGCCCCGCAGCCTCGGCCAACGATGTGATCCCGGTGGCGGTCCAACTGGACACCCGCAAGCCGCGCACCATGGGCCTGGGCCTGGGGTACTCGACCGACGTCGGCCCGCGCGGCAAAGCCAACTGGACGCGTCACTGGGTCAACCCACAAGGTCACAGCTATGGCTGGGAAGCCGAGCTGTCGGCGCCGCGCCAGAACGTCGGCCTGTGGTACGACATCCCGCTGGACCCACCGCTCACCGACAAACTGCGGTTTGCCGGCGGCTACCAGAATGAAGAAATCGCCAATACCGACACCCTGAGTAAATTGCTCACCCTTGGCCCTGAATGGCACAGCAAATTGCCCAGCGGCTGGACGCGGGTCATCTCGCTCAAATACCAGCGCGAAGAATACCGCCTGGGCAATGACTCGGGCCTGAGTAACCTGGTGATGCCGGGGATCAATTATTCCTACCTGCGCAGCGACAACCGCATCGACCCGCACAATGGCTATCGCCTGATGTTTGACGCCAAGGTCGCCAAGGAAGGCCTGGGTTCCGACACCAACCTGCTTTACGGCACCGCCACGATCAAGGGCTTGACCACCTTGTGGGACAACCACCGTTTCCTCGGCCGTGCGCAGTTTGGCGGCAGTGCCACCAATGGCTACAAATCGGTGCCGCCATCGCTGCGCTTTTTTGCCGGTGGTGACCAGAGCGTGCGTGGCTACGAGTACCAGACGTTGTCACCCGAAAACGATCGCGGTGACCGCATCGGCGGCCGCTACATGGTGGCGCTGAGTGCCGAATATCAATATTCCATCGCCGAAAAATGGCGGATCGCGACCTTTGTCGACCAAGGCAACTCTTTCAACAGCCTGGACATGCCGAGCCTGAAAACCGGTGTGGGCGTGGGCGTGCGTTGGGTGTCGCCGGTGGGCCCGATCCGCCTCGACCTGGCCCATGCCCTGGAAGATCCGGGCGGCATTCGTTTGCACTTTTCCATGGGGCCTGAGCTGTGATGCGTGGTTTGAAAATAGCGGGGCTGGCCATCGTGGCAGTCTTCGCCGTGGTGTTACTGGCACTGTGGGCGGTACTCGGCAGCCAAGCGGGCAGCCGCTGGGCCTTGAGCCAGGTGCCCGGATTGACGGTCGAGAATTTCCAGGGGCATTTGGGTGGCCAGTGGCGTGTCGACCACCTGTTGTGGCAGCAAGACACCAGCCGGGTCGAGCTGAATGCGGCGAAGTTCGACTGGTCACCGGCCTGCCTGCTGCGCATGACCCTGTGCATCAACCAGCTGGACGTGGAACAGGTCAGCCTGCAATTCCCACCCAGTACCGATGACAGCAGCAGCGGGCCGATCCAGCTGCCGGAGTTGAAACTGCCGGTGGCGATCCAGTTGGGCGACGTTCGCGTCGGTAGCCTGCTGTTCAATGGCAGCGAAGAGCTCAAGGGCTTGCAGCTCGCGGCGCACTGGACCGCCGCGGGCCTGCAGATCGACTCGGTGCACCTGCAACGCGACGACCTGGTGCTGGACCTGGCCGGTCTGCTGCAACCCACCGGCAACTGGCCGCTGAGCGCCACGGGCAACCTGAGCCTGCCGTACGCGCCCGGCGGCGCGCCGTGGAAGGTTGCGCTCAAGCTCGACGGAGACTTGCTCAAGACCCTCAAGCTCGACGCCGACAGCAGTGGCTACCTGCCCGCCAAACTCAGCGGTGAGCTGCAACCACTGGTGGAGAACTTGCCCGCGCAATTGCACATCAGCGCCGATGGCTTCAAACCCAGCGCCGACTTGCCCGACACCCTGCAACTCAATCAACTGGACCTCACCGCCAAGGGTGACCTGAGCAGCGGTTATCAACTGCTGGGCAAGGCCGTGCTGCCAGCGGAAAAAGGCCCGGTGGACCTGCTGCTGCAGGGCAAGGTTGACGCCAAGGGCGCGCAGATCGCCGGCCTGGATTTGAATGCCGGCGACCAGCAAAGCCTCAAGCTCAGCGCCAATCTGGACTGGCAACAAGGCTTCAGCGCCGACGCCAAGATCGATTGGCTGGATTTTCCCTGGCACCGCCTCTATCCATTGATTGATGAGCCGCAGTTCGCGCTGCATACGCTCAACGGCGAGATTTCCTACAAAGACGGCAATTACCTCGGCAACCTCAAGGCCGACCTCGACGGCCCGGCCGGCAAATTCAATGTGGTCACGCCGTTCAGTGGCGACCTCAAGCAACTCTTCCTGCCCGAACTGAAATTGACGGCCGGCCAAGGCAAGGCTGAAGGCCACCTGAGCCTGCAGTTTGCCGACGGCATTGCCTGGGACACCGCGCTGGACCTGTCGGCGCTGAACCCGGCGTACTGGGTCGCGGAGTTACCCGGCACGTTGGCTGGGCCGCTGCGCAGCAAGGGCGAGTTCAAACAGGAACAACTCAAGCTCAACGCCGACCTCGACCTCAAGGGCCGCTTGCGCGGTCAGACTGCCGTGCTGGCGGCCAAGGCAGACGGCGCAGGCGAGCAATGGACCCTGGCCAACCTGGACATCCGCCTGGGTGATAACCGCATCAATGGCAGCGGCAGCCTGCAGCAACGTGTGGCCGGGCAGATCGACATCAAACTGACGCGCCTGGCCCAGTTGTGGCCGCAACTGCGTGGGCAGATCAACGGGCGCGTCGATGTGGCCGGTACGTTGAAGGCGCCGCAAGGCAAACTCGACCTTAAAGGCCAGCAACTGGCGTTCGCCGACAATCAACTGCAAAACCTCACCCTCAACGCCACACTCGACAACGCCCAGCGCGCGAAGATCGACCTCAAGGGCAGTGGCATTCAGGCCGGCGACACCCAGGTCGGCACCCTGACCGCCAGCGCTCAAGGGGATATCAAAAGCCAGAAAGTCCAGCTGGACCTGGCCGGGCCGCTGGTCAAGCTGGGCCTGGCGCTCGATGGCAACCTCGACAAAGGTAACTGGCGCGGGCGCCTGGCCAGCGGTGACGTTCAAGCCGGTGGCCAGGACTGGAAGCTGCAAGCCCCGGCCAGGATCGAACGCCTGGCGGACGGCAAGCTGACCTTTGCGGCGCATTGCTGGGTGTCCGGCCCTTCCAGCCTGTGCGGTGAAGATCAGCGCCTGATGCCTGAGCCGAAGTTGCGTTACCACCTCAAGCAATTCCCTATCGACAGCCTGGCTGCCTTTCTGCCCAAGGATTTCGCCTGGCAAGGCAAGCTCAACGCCGACGTGCAGCTCGACCTGCCCGCCAGCGGGCCTAAAGGCGTGATCGCGGTGGATGCCAGCGGTGGCACCCTGCGCGTCAAGGACAAGGCTCAGTGGGTGGATTTCCCCTACGACACCCTGAAGCTGGAAACCACCCTCAACCCTAAACGCATCGACACTCAGCTGACCTTCCGTGGCGGCAAGCTCGGCGAGTTGCTGGTGCAGGCGCAGATCAACCCGCTGCCGAAGAACAAGCCGATCACCGGTAATTTCAGCCTCAACGGCCTGGACCTCGCCGTGGCCCGACCGTTTGTGCCGATGGTGGACAAACTCACCGGCAAGCTCAACGGCAACGGGCGTATCTCCGGTGGTTTGCTGGCACCGCAGGTCAACGGCAACGTGAATCTGGTGGGCGGTGAAGTCTCCGGGCCGGAGTTGCCGATCAGCCTTGAAGGCTTGAACGTGCAGGCCCTGATTGCCGGCGAAAGCGTGCAGTTGAATGGTGCGTGGCACAGTGGCAAGGCCGGGCAGGGCAGCCTCAAGGGGCAGATCGACTGGGGCCAGGCGCTGGTGGTGGACCTCAGCCTGCAAGGCGCGCAGTTGCCGGTCACGGTTGAGCCTTACGCCAAGCTGGAAGTGGCGCCGGACCTGAAAATCAGCCTGAAAAACGACAAGCTGGCGATTGCCGGCAAGGTGCACATCCCGCGTGGCGACATCACCGTGCGTGAATTGCCGCCGTCCACCGTCAAGGTCTCCGATGACACCGTGATCGTCGGCAGCCAGACCGAGGAGGGCAAGGCGCCGATGGCGATGGCCATGGACATCGACGTGGTGGTGGGCGAAGACCAGCTCAACTTCGCGGGCTTCGGGCTCACCGCCAAAGTGCAGGGCCATGTGCACATCGGCGACAACATGGACACCCGTGGCGAGCTGTGGCTCAACGATGGCCGCTACCGTGCCTACGGGCAGCGGCTGGACGTGCGCCGCGCGCGGCTGTTGTTTGCAGGGCCATTGGACCAACCGTTCCTGGATGTCGAAGCCGTGCGCGTCGTTACCGAACCGTCCAGAACGGTGACGGCCGGTATTCGCTTGAGCGGCAGTGCCGAACAGCCGACCACGCAGATCTTCTCCGAGCCGACCATGCCTCAGGAGGATGCACTCTCGTATCTGGTGCTGGGGCGTTCGCGCAACAACACCGGCGAAGACAACAACATGCTGGCCGAAGCCGCTTTGGGGCTGGGGTTGATGGGCAGCGCCGGGGTGACCTCGGACATCGCCAACAAGCTGGGTATCCAGGACTTCGACCTCGACACCCAGGGCACCGGCAATAACACCGCCGTGGTGGCCAGCGGCAAGATCACCGAAAAACTCAGCCTGCGGTATGGGGTTGGGGTGTTCGAGCCGGCCAGTACGATTGCCCTGCGCTACCTGCTGAGCAAAAAGGTGTACCTGGAAGTGGCCAGTGGCGTGGCCAGTTCACTGGACATCTTCTACAAGCGCGATTTCTAAACCCTCACGCACAAATACTGTGGGAGCTGGCTTGCCGGCGATGGCGGTCCATCAGTCGATGATTCATTGACTGACAGACCGTCATCGCCGGTAAGCCAGCTCCCACGTTCGTTTGTGGTGCAGCCCACCTGTCGGTCAATTAGCAAGCAAGCTAATAATTCCATTTGACATTCGCTGCCTAAGCAGTAACATCTTGTCATACATTCACTGCCTAGGCAGTAATAAGGTGACTTTCGATGACCCACTTCACCCCTGACAGCTTTCGCAACTGCCACCTCGGCCTGTTGCTGGGCCGCGCCGCGCTGCTCAAGGACCGCATTATCGACACGCATATGGAGCCGCATGGCGTCACCGCCGCGCAGTTCAAGGTGTTGATCATCATTGCCCAGTACGAGGTCGACACGCCCGCCGAGCTGTGTCGCAACCTGTCGCTGGACAGCGGTTCCATGACCCGCATGCTCGACCGCCTGGAGCAAAAGGGCCTGCTGGCGCGCAAGCGTTCCGAGCAGGACCGGCGCCAGGTGCAGCTGGTACTGACCGAAGACGGCCAGCGCCTGGCAGACATGCTGCCGCACATCGGCGCGCAGGCGATGAATGAGCTGGCCGGCGCCCTGCAGCCCGGCGAGTTGCAAACCCTGGAAAAAATCCTCACGAAAATTCTGATAGCTGCCGGTGACGCCATCGTCATCCAGCGGGTAGGTAATCAATGAACACACGCGCACTTAGCCTGGTGCTGGTGGCGATGAGCATGGCCGGTTGTGCCAACTTCAGCGGCCTCGACACTCAGGGCCAACGCCTCGACGCCAACACGTTGCAAACCGGCAAGTCCCTCAGTGGCGTGACCTTGTCGAGCGCCGCATGGCCGACGGCCGATTGGTGGAAGAGCCTTGGCGACCCGCAGCTGGACGGCTTGATCCATGAAGCCCTGCAAAACAGCCCTGACATGCAAGTCGCCAGCGCCCGTGCCCACCAGGCGCAAGCCGCTGCCTACGCCGCCGATGCCGCCCGCATGCCGACCCTGGATGCCAGCGCCGGCGTGAGCCGTTCGCGCCTGGCCAAGGATCAGGACCCGCTGGGGCAGGGCGATGCCTACGCCACCGTGCGTAACATCGGCGCCAGCTTCAACTACAACTTTGACCTGTGGGGTGGCCAGCGCGCCGCCTGGGAAGCCGCGTTGGGCCAGGCGCGTGCCGCCGAAGTCGATCAGCAAGCCGCGCGCCTGACCCTGGCCGCTAACGTGGCCAAGGCCTACAGCGACCTGGGCCAGGCGCACATCGTGCGAGACCTGGCCGCCGACGACCTCAAGCGCACCCGTCAGATGCTCGACCTGAGCAAGCGCCGCCTGAGTTCCGGCATCGACAGCCAGTACCAGTACCAGCAGACCGAAAGCCTGGAAGCCAGCTCTGAGTCGCAATTGATCGATGCAGAAAAACAGCTGCAAAGCGCCAAGATCGCCCTGGCCGTATTGCTCGGTAAAGGCCCCGACCGTGGCAGCGAGCTGACCCGCCCGAACGTGCTCAAACCCAGCGCCGTTGCCGTGCCTTCTGTGCTGCCGGCCGAGTTGCTGGGCCGTCGCCCGGACTTGATCGCCGCACGTTGGCGCGTCGAGGCAGCAAGCAAGAATGTCGCCGCGAGCAAGACCCGTTTCTACCCCAACCTCAACCTGAGCGCGAGCGCCGGGGCCGAGTCGTTGTTGGGCGACGCGATGTTTGGCTCGGCCAGCCGTTTCTTCAGCATTGCGCCGACCGTCTCGTTGCCGATCTTCGACGGCGGCCGCCTGCGCGCCGACCTCGATGCCCGCGACGCCGATTACGACCTGGCGGTGGCCCAGTACAACAAAACCCTGGTGCAAGCCTTGGGCGATATTGGCAACACCCTTTCGCAATTGCGCGATACCGGTCGGCAGATCCAGGCCCAGCAACACGCCGCGGACATTGCCCAGCAGTCTTACGACACCGGGGTTCAGCGCTACAGCTCGGGGATCGGGAATTACCTGGATGTACTCAGCATCGAGCAGCAATTGCTGCAGGCCCAGCGTCAGTTGGCGGCCTTGAATGCTGCGCAGATCGATCTGTCGATTCAATTGATGCAAGCCCTGGGTGGCGGGTACAACGCCGATAACGTGGCCGCAACCACCCCAGCTACACGCACGGAATAATTTGAGGTATTTGTCATGGCCACTGCCGAAAGCAACAACGCAACAGAGCAACCCAAAGAGCAGCAGAAAGAGCAGCAGAAAGACAGCAACCCACGCAAACGCAAAATCATGCTGATCGGCCTGGCGCTGATCGTGATTCTTGGCGTGATCGGCGTGTGGGCCTGGTATGAGCTTTACGGGCGCTTCAACGAAAGCACCGACGATGCCTATGTGAACGGCAACGTGGTGGAAATCACCCCGCTGGTCACCGGCACTGTGGTCAGCATCGGCGCCGACGACGGCGACCTGGTCCACGAAGGCCAGGTGCTGATCAACTTCGACCCCAATGACGCCGCTGTCGGCCTGCAAAGTGCCCAGGCCAACCTCGCGCGCACCGTGCGCCAGGTGCGGGGCTTGTACAGCAACGTTGATGGCATGAAAGCCCAGGTGCTGGCGCAGCAAGCCAACGTGCAGAAGGCCCAGGACAATTACAACCGTCGTAAGAACCTTGCCGCCGGCGGCGCGATCTCCCAGGAAGAACTGTCCCACGCCCGTGACGACCTGACCTCGGCGCAAAGCGCCCTGGCCAACGTGCAGCAACAGTTCAAGACCTCCAGCGCGCTGGTGGACGACACGGTGATTTCGTCCCACCCGGACGTGCAGGCCGCCGCCGCGCAACTGCGCCAGGCGTACTTGACCAACGCCCGCAGCACCTTGATTGCACCGGTAACCGGCTATGTGGCCAAGCGCACGGTGCAATTGGGTCAGCGCGTGCAGCCGGGTACCGCGTTGATGGCGGTGATCCCGCTGAACCAGTTGTGGATCGACGCCAACTTCAAGGAAACCCAGCTGCGCGATATGCGTATCGGCCAGCCGGTGGACATCGAGTCGGATATCTACGGCAGTGACGTGAAGTACAGCGGCACCGTGGACAGCCTGGGCGCCGGTACCGGCAGCGCGTTTGCCTTGCTGCCGGCGCAGAACGCCACCGGTAACTGGATCAAGATCGTGCAACGGGTGCCCGTGCGTATTCATATCAACGCCGACGAGCTGGCCAAGCACCCGCTGCGTGTGGGCTTGAGCACCGTGGTCAACGTGGACCTGCACGACAAGAGCGGCCCGGTACTGGCGCAACAGGCGCCGCAAAAGGCCTCGTTCACCACCAACGTGTATGACCGCCAATTGGCCGAAGCCGATGCCATGATCACTCAGCTGATCCATGACAACAGCCTCGCCGCGCCCAAGGCTGTGCAACGCTGATGAGCAATAACGCCTCGTTCACGCCACCCAGCCTGTTGATGGCCACTATTGGCCTGTCGCTGGCGACCTTTATGCAGGTGCTCGACACCACGATCGCCAACGTGGCCTTGCCGACCATTTCCGGCAACCTCGGCGTGAGTTCGGAGCAGGGCACCTGGGTGATCACCTCGTTTGCGGTGAGCAACGCGATTGCCTTGCCGCTGACCGGCTGGTTGAGCCGGCGCTTTGGCGAGGTGAAGCTGTTTTTGTGGGCGACCATCCTGTTTGTGCTGGCCTCGTTCCTCTGCGGTATTTCCACCTCGATGCCTGAGCTGATCGGCTTTCGGGTGCTGCAGGGCCTGGTGGCCGGGCCGCTGTACCCGATGACTCAAACGTTGCTGATCGCGGTCTACCCGCCGGCGAGGCGCGGCATGGCCCTGGCGCTGCTGGCGATGGTCACGGTGGTGGCGCCGATTGCCGGCCCGATCCTCGGCGGCTGGATTACCGACAGCTACAGCTGGCCGTGGATCTTCTTTATCAACGTGCCCATCGGCATCTTCGCGGTGCTGGTGGTGCGTTCGCAGTTGAAGAAACGTCCGGTGGTCACCAGTTACCAGCCGATGGATTACGTCGGGCTGCTGAGCCTGATCGTCGGTGTTGGCGCGCTGCAGATCATCCTCGACAAGGGCAATGACCTGGACTGGTTCGAATCCAACTTCATCATCGTTGGTGCCGTGATTTCGGCGATAGCCCTGGCGGTGTTCGTCATCTGGGAAATGACCGACAAGCACCCGGTGGTCAACCTGCGGTTGTTTGCCTACCGCAACTTCCGCATCGGCACCATTGTGCTGGTGCTCGGTTATGCGGGGTTCTTCGGCATCAACCTGATCCTGCCGCAATGGCTGCAAACCCAGATGGGCTACACCGCCACTTGGGCGGGCCTGGCGGTGGCGCCGATCGGCATTCTGCCGGTGCTGATGTCGCCGTTTGTGGGCAAGTACGCGCACAAGTTCGACCTGCGCTTGCTGGCGGGCCTGGCATTTTTGGCAATTGGCCTGAGCTGCTTCATGCGTGCCGGTTTCACCAATGAGGTGGACTTCACCCACATCGCCCTGGTGCAGCTGTTCATGGGCATTGGCGTGGCGCTGTTCTTCATGCCGACCTTGAGCATCCTGATGTCCGACCTGCCGCCGGCGCAAATCGCCGACGGCGCGGGCCTGGCGACCTTCCTGCGGACCCTGGGCGGCAGTTTTGCGGCCTCGCTGACCACCTGGATCTGGATTCGCCGCGCCGACCAGCACCATGCGTACATGAGCGAGAACATGACCACCTACGACTCGGCAACCCGTGATGCCTTGCAGGCACTCGGCGGGGCAGGGCACAAGGCCTATGCGCAGCTGGACCAGATCCTCACCAGCCAGGCGTACATGATGTCCACCGTGGATTACTTCACGCTGCTGGGGTGGATGTTCATGGGCTTGATCGTGATTGTGTGGCTGGCGAAACCGCCGTTTGCGGCGAAGGCCGGGCCGGAGGCTTCGGGGCACTGATCGAAAGACCGAACTCGGTCAATGTGGGAGCTGGCTTGCCTGCGATGCAGGCACCTCGGTACATCAGATACATCGAGGTGATGCTATCGCAGGCAAGCCAGCTCCCACATTTGAGGGGTGTTGTGTCTGAGAATCAGGCGCCAGGCAGCGCCAGCTGTGGATTGACGAAGTCAAACGCCGCCAACGCAAACCCTTGCTCGTCTACCTGCAACGCCCAGCCCTGCTTGTCCCAATCCCCCAGCACAATGCGCTTGGCCGCCTGATCACCAATCTGCAACTTGTGGATCGCTGGGCGGTGCGTGTGGCCGTGGACCAGGGTGCGCACGCCAAATTGCTGCATCACCCGCGGCACTTCCTCGGGCGTCACATCGACAATGTCGTTGGCTTTCATGCGTGTCTGCGCGCGGCTTTCACTGCGCAGCTTGCGCGCCAGCTTGTGGCGGGTGCGCAATGGCAGGTGCCGCAGGATAAACAGCACAATCGGGTTACGCAGGATGCGCCGCAGCTTCATGTAGCCAACGTCGCGGGTGCAAAGACTGTCGCCGTGCATCAACAGCACAGGCTCGCCGTAGAACTGCACGACACTCGGGTCCTTGAGCAAGGTGGCGCCTGCAGCTTTGCAGAACGCCTTGCCGATCAGGAAGTCACGGTTGCCGTGCATGATGAAAATCGGGGTGCCGCTGTCGCTCAGCTCACGCAGGGCCGCGCAAATCGAACGCTGGAACGGTGTCATGCCATCGTCGCCAATCCAGGCTTCAAAGAAGTCGCCCAGAATGTACAACGCCTGGGCGCCACGGGCGCGCCCGTGGAGCAAATCCAGAAACGCCCGGGTGATGTCCGGGCGGTCCTCTTCCAGATGCAAATCTGAAATCAGCAATATCACCCAACGATCTCGGCTTTCTCGACGATAACGTCTTCTACCGGAACGTCCTGGTGACCGGCTTTACCGGTGGTCTGCACGGCTTTGATCTTGTCGACGACGTCCTGGCCTTCGGTCACTTTACCGAATACCGCGTAGCCCCAACCCTGCACGTTCTTGCCGCTGTGGTTCAGGAAGGCGTTGTCGGCGACGTTGATGAAGAACTGCGCGGAGGCCGAATGCGGCTCCATGGTACGGGCCATGGCGACGGTGTACTTGTCGTTGGAAAGGCCGTTGTCCGCTTCGTTCTGGATGCTTGGGCGCTTGTCTTTCTTTTCTTTCATGCCAGGCTCGAAACCGCCGCCCTGGACCATGAAGTTGCCGATGACACGGTGGAAAACGGTGTTTTCGTAGTGGCCGGCTTTAACGTATTCGATGAAGTTGGCGACGGTGATCGGCGCTTTCTCGGCGTTCAGCTCGATGACGATGTCACCGTGGTTGGTGGTCAGTTTGACTTGAGTCATGTTCACTACTCTTTTCAGGGAATTCGTGGGTTTGGACGCCTGAGCGCCTTACCTGATTGGCTAAACAGAGGCCAAGGCGCGCAGTTTAGCGTGACCTGCAGGAATTTCGAGGTGGTTTTTTACCGCCGATGCATTAAATGCAGCAGTTTTCGACCACGCTCTGTCAGCGGCTTGACAGCTTCGGCTATCATAAGCCCTTTGTTTTATCGGCCCCTACTTCTGGCCAAGCACTTCGTCTGTTCAAGGATCCTATGAGCAAGCCCACTGTCGACCCTACCTCGAATTCCAAGGCCGGACCTGCCGTCCCGGTCAATTTCCTGCGCCCGATCATCCAGGCGGACCTGGATTCGGGCAAGCACACGCAGATCGTCACCCGTTTCCCGCCTGAGCCCAACGGTTACCTGCACATCGGCCACGCCAAGTCGATCTGTGTGAACTTCGGCCTGGCCCAGGAGTTCGGTGGCGTCACGCACCTGCGTTTCGACGACACCAACCCGGCCAAGGAAGACCAGGAATACATCGACGCCATCGAAAGCGACATCAAGTGGCTGGGTTTCGAGTGGTCCGGTGAAGTGCGCTACGCCTCCAAGTATTTCGACCAGTTGTTCGACTGGGCCGTCGAGCTCATCAAGGCCGGCAAGGCTTACGTCGACGACCTGACCCCGGAGCAAGCCAAGGAATACCGTGGCAGCCTGACCGAGCCGGGCAAGAACAGCCCGTTCCGCGACCGTTCGGTCGAAGAGAACCTGGACTGGTTCAACCGCATGCGCGCCGGTGAGTTCCCGGACGGCGCCCGCGTGCTGCGTGCCAAGATCGACATGGCCTCGCCGAACATGAACCTGCGCGACCCGATCATGTACCGCATCCGCCATGCCCACCACCACCAGACCGGTGACAAGTGGTGCATCTACCCGAACTATGACTTCACCCACGGTCAGTCGGACGCCATCGAAGGCATCACCCACTCGATCTGCACCCTGGAGTTCGAAAGCCATCGCCCGCTGTACGAGTGGTTCCTCGACAGCCTGCCGGTGCCGGCGCACCCGCGTCAGTACGAATTCAGCCGCCTGAACCTGAACTACACCATCACCAGCAAGCGCAAGCTCAAGCAGCTGGTTGATGAAAAGCACGTGCATGGCTGGGACGACCCACGCATGTCGACGCTGTCGGGCTTCCGTCGTCGCGGTTACACCCCGGCGTCGATCCGTAATTTCTGCGAGATGGTCGGCACCAACCGCTCCGACGGCGTGGTCGACTACGGCATGCTCGAATTCAGCATCCGTCAGGACCTCGACGCCAACGCACCGCGCGCCATGTGCGTGCTGCGTCCGTTGAAAGTGGTGATCACCAATTACCCGGAAGACAAGGTCGAGAACCTCGAACTGCCGCGTCATCCGCAAAAAGAAGAACTCGGCGTGCGCAAGCTGCCGTTCGCGCGTGAGATCTACATCGACCGTGATGACTTCATGGAAGAGCCGCCAAAGGGCTACAAGCGCCTGGAGCCGAATGGCGAAGTGCGTCTGCGCGGCAGCTACGTGATCCGCGCCGATGAAGCGATCAAGGACGCCGATGGCAACATCGTCGAACTGCGTTGCTCCTACGACCCCGAAACCCTGGGCAAGAACCCTGAGGGCCGCAAGGTCAAAGGCGTGGTCCACTGGGTGCCGGCGGCTGCCAGCATCGAGTGCGAAGTGCGTTTGTACGATCGTCTGTTCCGTTCGCCGAACCCTGAAAAGGCTGAAGACAGCGCGAGCTTCCTGGACAACATCAACCCTGATTCCCTGCAAGTGCTCACCGGTTGTCGTGCCGAGCCATCGCTTGGCGACGCACAGCCGGAAGACCGTTTCCAGTTCGAGCGCGAAGGTTACTTCTGCGCAGATATCAAGGACTCGAAACCTGGTCAGCCGGTATTCAACCGTACCGTGACCTTGCGTGATTCGTGGGGCCAGTGATTTAAGGGAGTTGTCGTGTTAACGATCTACAACACACTCAGCAAGACCAAAGAAGTCTTCAAGCCGCTGGATGGCAACAAGGTGCGCATGTACGTGTGCGGCATGACCGTGTACGACTACTGCCACATCGGCCACGGCCGCAGCATGGTTGCCTTCGACCTGGTGACCCGCTGGTTGCGTTTCAGCGGCTATGACTTGACCTATGTGCGCAACATCACCGACATCGACGACAAGATCATCAACCGTGCCAACGAAAACGGCGAGTCGTTTGACGCGCTGACCGAACGCATGATTGCTGCCATGCACGAGGACGAGGCGCGCCTCAACATCCTCAAGCCGGACATGGAGCCGCGCGCCACGGATCACATCCCGGGCATGCATGCGATGATCCAGACCCTGATCGACAAGGGTTATGCCTACGCCCCGGGCAATGGCGACGTGTACTACCGCGTTGCCAAGTTCATGGGCTACGGCAAGCTGTCGCGCAAGAAAATCGAAGACCTGCGCATCGGCGCGCGCATCGAAGTCGACGAAGCCAAGCAAGACCCGCTCGACTTCGTGCTGTGGAAAGGCACCAAGCCCGGCGAGCCGAGCTGGGAGTCGCCATGGGGCGCCGGGCGTCCGGGCTGGCACATCGAGTGCTCGGTGATGTCCACCTGCTGCCTGGGCGAGACTTTCGACATTCATGGCGGCGGCAGCGATCTTGAGTTCCCGCACCACGAAAACGAAATCGCCCAAAGCGAAGCCGCCACCGGCAAGACGTACGCCAACGCCTGGATGCACTGCGGCATGATCCGCATCAATGGCGAGAAGATGTCCAAGTCCTTGAACAACTTCTTCACCATTCGCGACGTGCTGGAAAAGTACCACCCGGAAGTGGTGCGTTACCTGCTGGTGTCCAGCCACTACCGCAGCGCCATCAACTACTCGGAAGACAACCTCAAGGACGCCAAGGGCGCCCTGGAGCGTTTCTACCACGCGTTGAAAGGCCTGCCAGCCGTGGCGCCTGCCGGCGGCGAAGCGTTCGTGGCACGGTTTACCGAAGTGATGAACGACGACTTCGGCACGCCGGAAGCCTGTGCGGTGCTGTTCGAGATGGTGCGTGAGATCAACCGCTTGCGCGAGACCGATCTGGATGCAGCGGCCGGGCTGGCTGCACGCTTGAAGGAGCTGGCCAGCGTGCTGGGTGTGCTGCAGATGGAAGCCGATGACTTCCTGCAAGCCGGCGCTGAAGGGCGTGTGGACGCGGCGCAAGTTGATGCGCTGATTCAGGCGCGTCTGGCTGCGCGGGCTAACAAAGACTGGGCCGAGTCCGACCGTATCCGTGACCAACTGACCGCGATGGGTGTGGTGTTGGAAGACGGCAAGGGCGGGACGACGTGGCGGTTGGCTGATCAAGCTTGATCGGTAACGCTGAATGAAAAACGCCCCGACTGGTTCGGGGCGTTTTTTTTGCACATCGTTTCAATGGCTCACTCGATCCAGTGTGGGAGCGGGCTTGCTCGCGAATGCGGTGCCTCAGCCAATGAATCTGGCGACTGACCCACCGCCTTCGCGAGCAAGCCCGCTCCCACAATTCGACCGATTTAAGCTTCCACGATTTGGTCGGCTGCAATGCCGCCTGGGTTTTGCTTTTCTGTGGGAGCTGGCTTGCCTGCGATGCAGACGCCTCGGTGCATCAGCGTTACCCAGGCAATGCTATCGAAGGGCACGCCAGCGCTTCCTCGAATTGTCGTTGAAAGTTCTGCGATGGACAGGGCAGCGAGCCTACATAGGGTATGGAACTGTCCGCATCCGACTTACCACTGAGCGGGTGAGAGCCCTGCGGGCTTTTCACTTAATCGGGAGCGTTGCAGATGTGGAATTCAGGGGCGGCAGGGACGGGAGGTGTGGGCGCCGGGTATGCGCCAAATGGGTTGCGACCCAGGGCGGTTTCCGTTGCGCCTGCGGCCGAAGTGGTTGCGGTCAAACAGCAGCTCAATGAGTTATTTGATGCGACAGGTTCCAAGGCACAAATGGCTCAACGGTTATCTTTCAATTTGAAGGCGCTTTTGGAAACGGTGGACAGCGGTACGTTCAAGAACGATCTCCACAAGCTGATTCAAACCTTGGACGTCTACATAGCCTCCCAAGCGGCAGTTTTTCAGTCTATACAGCACCTGTTCCCGGATGCGGGGCGAGAGTCTCTGTCCAGCCGGTCGCATGACACTGGCCACCCCCTTGCACATAACGGACCTGGGCTTCGTCATCCGCGGCAGGTAAGTCATAACACTCCCACTCAGAGGATGAGTCTTGATGACCTCTACACCGACAGGAGTAACCCTGGCAGAAGACCTGGCGTGGGTAATGAAACCGGCAATATCTGGAGTGGTTTCAAGCAGGGGCCAAATAAAAGCAATTGCACGACGGTGGCAGCCATAAAGGTCGCAATGATGAAGTTTGGCCAGAAGCCGACCGATATTTACAAGCAGGTAATCGCAGCGGGTGATGGCTGGAACATACAGATGCGGGATGACCGCTGGTACCACCTGTCCAAAGATGAGCTGGCGCAGGCAACCTATAGATCTGAGTTCAGTGGCGATAATCCGGCGATGGTGGCAGATGCTAATTTTCTGTATGCCGTGAGTGCTAAACGGGCGCAAATGGAGAATAACGACGGTTATGCCGCGCGAGGTTTCGAGAGCGCGTTATACAGCATCAATGACGGTGAGCCCTTTGGTCACAATTACAATGGGTTCGTGCGCCTGGGCCTGAGTGCCCACATCCAAAAAACCACTGTTGAAAACTTGGCGCGTGGGCAACTGGGTCTTGTGACTCATGGCGTTCCGGTTAACGGTCAAATGGTGGGCCATTCGCTTGCAGTGATCAATGGGCGAGAGGAAGTGTGGGGTAGGCAAGGCGGGAGTCCACCGACTGACATCTACGCCAACGCGGTGACCTTGGTTTGACGTGTGATTGGGGCTGTTGATTGGCCCCTTTACCGTCCCAGAGCACCTTGCCAAACCCATTCTGCGACGCATACGTGCCGACATGGCGCAGTTCACGCTCACTACCAATCTGGCTGAACAAGGGAATCCCTTGTCCCAACAGCACCGGGATACGGGTGATGATCAGCTCATCGATCAGGGCGGCCCATCACCGTGGCGTTTCTGATCTCAATTTCGTAAGAGCTTTCGGAAAATTGTCTTTTGTTTTGACGCTCGTCCATTCATGGCTTTAGATGATCGCCACGACCAAACCCATGATGAAACTGGCGGTGATTTGAATGGATTGTATTTTTTGCAGCATTGTCCGAAAGACCTCTCCAGCCCACATTCTGTGGGAGGACGAACACCATATGGCGTTCCTGTCGATCTTCCCCAACACGCCGGGTTTCAGCGTGGTGATCCCCAAGCAACATTACGGCAGTTATGCGTTTGCGCAGTCGGATAAGGTGCTGGCCGACCTTGTTGTCGCCACCAAAAAAACCGCATTGCAGATTGACCGGGCGTTTCCGGATGTGGCGCGCACCGGGATGATGCTGGAAGGGTATGGGGTGGATCACCTGCATGCGAAGCTGTTTCCCATGCATGGCACGGGCTCGGACAGTGCGTTCAAGCCGTTGAGTTCGAAGGTGGACAAGTTCTTCGAGGCGTATGAGGGCTATATCTCGTCCCACGATCATGTACGGGCGGATGATGCTGAGTTGGCAGAGCTGGCGGCCAGAATCCGATCTTTCGCCTAGCGCAAATCAATGTGGGAGCGGGCTTGCTCGCGAATGCGCAGTGTCAGTCAATACATGTGTGACTGATGTACCGCATTCGCGAGCAAGCCCGCTCCCACATGTTTTACTGTGTGCGCCTGGTCGATCAGCGGCGGCTGCTGACCTCGGCGGGCACATCGTCCCCGGCCATGCGCTTGCGGAACAGTGCAGTGCGAGCCAGCAGCAGCGTGGTCACCGGCACCGTGATCGACAGCAGAATCGGAATCAACCAGCCGTGCAGCACCGGCGCGGACTTGAGCACCGAAAAGTAGATGATCGACGCCAACGCCACACACCACGCACCCAATGTAGAGGCCAGCGCCGGCGGGTGCATGCGCTGGAAAAAGTCCTTCATACGCAGCAGACCGATCGCGCCGATCAGTGCGAATACGCTGCTCAGCACCAGCAATACCGCCACGCTGGCTTCAACCCATAACGGCATCATTCAATCACCTCGCCACGCAGCAGGAATTTCGCCAAAGCGAACGACCCGACAAAGCCAAACAGCGCAATCAGCAGCGCCGCTTCAAAGTAGGTGTCACTGGCGTAGCGGATGCCGAGTACCAGCATCATCAGCATCGCCAGGATGTACAGATAGTCCAGTGCCAGAACCCGGTCCTGTGCCGACGGGCCTTTGAACAGGCGCGCCAGTGTCAGCACCATGGCCAGCGAGAACAGGAACAGGCTGATCAGGATCGCGTTGGAGAGCAGGGCGCTCATTCGAAGATCTCCATCAGGGGCCGCTCGTAGGTGGTTTTGAAGTGCTCGATAAAGGGCGCTTCATCCTCAAGGTCGAACACGTGCAACAGCAGAATGCTGCGGTCCAGCGCCAGTTCCGACCAGACCGTGCCGGGTGTGACGCTGGTGATCATCGACAGTACGGCCAGGCCGTTGGCGTCGCGCAGGTCCAGCGGGATTTTGATAAAGCGCGAACGCGGCGCACGCGAGCCGCAGATCAGCACACCCCAGGCCACTTGCAGATTAGAGATGATCACGTCGCGGCCCACCACCAGAAACAGGCGCAGGATCACCCCGGGGCGGCGGATGCGGATCGGCAGCGGGCGCAGCGGCGCCATCAGCAGCGGGGCAAGAAAGCCCAGCAGCGCGCCGAGCAGCAGGTTGCCGGGGCTGACGGACAGGTTCAGCACCAGCCACAACAGCCACAACGCCAGCGATAACCAGGGGGCAGGGAACAGACGCTTCATGGCTGCACCTCCAGGGCGGCGGTCTTGGCTTCAGGGCTCGGCACCGGGCGCGTCGCCAAGACGGCCATCACGTAGTGTTCCGGGTTGTTCAGGCTTTCGGCGGTGGCCTGGGTGTAGCGCATCAACGGCTCGGCCTTGAAAGTCAGCAGGATGCTCAGGCCGAGCAGGAAGAAGATCGGCAGGCACTCGTAGCGGCGCAGCAGCGGAGAGGGGCGCTCTTCCGGCGTCCAGAAGCGCTGGATGCCCAGGCGGGCGAAGGCGATCAGCGACGCCAGGCCTGACAGGATCAGCAATGTCACCAAGCCCCAGGCGGCGGGGCGTATGGGTTCATCCACCGCATTCCCCAGCCCCAGCGGGTTGACCAGCGCGCTCAACAGGCTGAGCTTGCCGATAAAGCCAGACAGCGGCGGCATGCCGATAATCAGCAACGCGCAGGCAACAAAGCTCAAACCGAGAAAGGCCATGGTCCACGGAATCACCTGGCCGACCACGGCTTTTTGTTCATCGTCGAGGTTCACGCCGGGCCGTGGATGCAACGACTCCATGGCCTTGGGCAACGCATCGATTTCCTCGTCCAGCGGCAGGTCATTGGCCGAGCGCGAACGCTCGATCAGTTCGGCCAGCAGGAACAGCGCGCTCAATGCCAGCGTCGAGCTGACCAGATAGAACAGCGCCCCGGCCGTCAGGCTTGGCTGAGCAAAGCCCACGGCCGACAGCAGAATCCCGGCCGACACCAGAATGCTCAAGCTGGCCATGCGTTCCAGCCGCTGCGCCGCGACCATCGCCAATGCTGCGCAAATGATCGTCGCCATGCCGCCGTACACCAGCCAGTCGCCGCCAAACAGCGCCGAAGCACCGGCTTGCCCCGAAAACAGCAAGGTCCACAGGCGCAGCACGGTGTACACGCCTACTTTGGTCATGATCGCAAACATCGCCGCCACCGGCGCGCTGGCCGAGGAGTAGGCGGGCGCCAGCCAGAAGTTCAGTGGCCACATGCCGGCTTTGGCCAGGAACGCTGTTGCCAGAATTGCCGCGCCTGCGTGCAACAGGCCGCGATCGGCCTCTGGCACCAGCGGGATTTTCAGCGCCAGGTCAGCAAAATTCAGCGTGCCGGTGACGCCGTAGATCATCGCCGCGCCAATCAGGAACAGCGACGAGGCCAGCAGGTTGATCGCGATGTAATGCAGCCCCGACGACACCCGCGCACGGCCCGAGCCGTGCAGCATCAAACCATAGGACGCCGCCAGCAGCACTTCGAAGAAAACGAACAGGTTGAACAGGTCCGCCGTCAGGAAGGCGCCGTACAGGCCCATCATCTGGATCTGGAACAGCGCGTGGAAGCTGGTACCGGCGCGGTCCCAACGGGCCATGGCGAACAGCAGCGCGCTCACGCCGATAATCCCGGTGAGCACCAGCATCATCGCCGACAGTTGGTCCACCACCAGCACGATGCCGAACGGTACCTGCCAGTTGCCCGGCAGGTACACACCGATGGAGCCGGGGCCGCCTTGTTGTGTCCAGTACAGCAGCAGGACGGCGATGCCCAGGCCGATGATGCTGGAAAACAGGTTGATTTTTGCCTTCAGCGGACGGCGTTTTTCGCCGAGCATCAGCATCAGCGCGGCGGTCAGCAACGGCAGCAGGATCGGCGCGACGATCAGTTGATTGATCCACGTCATTCCTTGGGCTCCCGACCGTCTACATGGTCAGTGCCGGTCAGACCGCGGGAGGCCAGCAGCACCACCAGAAACAGCGCGGTCATGGCGAAGCTGATCACGATCGCCGTCAGTACCAGCGCCTGGGGCAGGGGATCGGTGTAGTGCAGCAGGTCTTGCGGCACGCCGTCCTTGATGATCGGCTCCTTGCCGATAAACAGGCTGCCCATGCTGAAAATGAACAGGTTGACCCCGTACGACAGCAGGCACAGGCCCATCACCACCTGGAACGTCCGTGGCCGCAGGATCAGCCAGACGCCGGAGGCCGCCAGGACCCCAATGGCAATTGCGATGACTTCTTCCATCAGGCGGCTCCTTGCGTTGCGGCAACCACTTTTTTGGCCTGGTTGCTCGGTTTGTGGGCCCGCACGGACTGGTGGCCGAGGGCGGTGAGCATCAGCAGCGTGGAACCGACGACCATGGCGTACACGCCGACGTCGAAGAACAGGGCGCTGGCGATATGGATATCGCCGAGCACCGGCACGCTGAAATGCCAGGTGTGGGTGGTGAGGAACGGGTAACCGGCAAACAGCGCGCCGAGCCCGGTCAGGGTGGCCGAAAGCAGGCCAAAACCCATCCAGCGCATTGGCCGCAGGCTCATCTGCGCCTCAACCCACTGCGTACCGGCAACCATGTATTGCAGGATGAACGCTACCGACATCACCAGGCCTGCGACAAAGCCGCCGCCCGGCTGGTTATGACCGCGCATGAACAGGTAGAACGACACCACCAGCGCAATTGGCAGCAGCAGGCGCACCAGCACCGCCGGCACCATCATGAAGCCCAGCGCGGTGTCGCTGGCCTGGCGCGGGTTGACCAGGTCGGTGGCCACGTCCGGCGCCAACTGGCGCTGTTGCGCGGGCAGTTGCATGCTTTCTTTGGACGGACGGAAGCGCCGCAGCAGGGCATACACCGTCAGCGCCACGGCGCCGAGCACGGTGATTTCGCCGAGGGTGTCGAAGCCACGGAAGTCGACGAGCATCACGTTCACGACGTTGCTGCCGCCGCCTTCGGGCAGGGCGCGGCTGAGGTAGAACGAGGAGATATCGTTGGGCGTCTGGCGGGTCAGCATCGCGTAGGACAGCAGCGCCATGCCGCCGCCGACCACGGTGGACAGCAGGAAGTCACGCAGGCGGCGAATGCGCGCCTTGCGCAACGAGCTGGGCAATGGCGACACTTCTTCGATCCGCCGTGGCAGCCAGCGCAGGCCCAGCAGAATCAGCACGGTGGTCACCACTTCGACGACCAGCTGCGTCAACGCCAGGTCCGGCGCCGAGAACCACACGAAGGTGATGCAGGTCATCAAGCCGCACACGCTGACCATGGTCAGGGCTGCCAGCCGGTGATACTTGGCTTGCCACGCGGCGCCGAGGGCGCAGGCAATCGCCAGCAGCCACAGGGTCACAAACACAATGGAGCCCGGGATCTTCGGCCGGTCGCCCCAGCTGAGGCCGCTGTTGAGCATCGGGATCAAACCTGCAATCACCGCTGCCGTCACCAGCAGGAACAGCTGGGTCTGCAGGCGTTTGGTGCTGATGCGTTTTTCGATCCGGCGCACGCCGCGCATCATCACCACCAGGCTGCGCTCGAACATACGCTTGCCGTTGAAGTAGCTGATGACCGGCGGGTACTTGAAGCGGCCTCGCTTGAGCTGTTTGCGCAGCAGCAGGTAGAGCACCACGCCGCCGGACATCGCCACCAGGCTCATGATCATCGGCGCGTTCCAGCCGTGCCAGATCGCCAGGCTGTACTCGGGCAGCACACCACCGACCACCGGCAGGGCGGCAGCGGCGAGAATCGAGCCGACCACCTGGGCCGGGAAGATGCCCACCAGCAGGCAGGTGAACACCAGCAGTTCCACCGGCGCGCGCATCCAGCGCGGCGGTTCGTGGGGCGTGTGCGGCAAATCGGTGGCGGGCGGGCCGAAGAACACATCGACGGTAAAGCGCAGCGCATAGGCGACGCTGAAAGTGCCGGCGATGGTTGCAATCATCGGCAGGGCAATTTCCACCCAGGCGGTCGCCGAGATAAATACCGTTTCAGCGAAGAACATCTCTTTGGACAGGAAGCCATTGAGCAACGGCACCCCGGCCATCGACGCACTGGCCACCATCGCCAGGGTCGCGGTAAACGGGATCAGGCGCACCAGACCGCTGAGCTTGCGAATATCACGGGTGCCGCTTTCGTGGTCGATGATGCCCGCCGCCATGAACAGGGAGGCCTTGAAGGTGGCGTGGTTGAGGATATGGAACACCGCAGCGACGGCGGCCAGCGGGCTGTTGAGGCCCAGCAGCAGGGTGATCAGCCCGAGGTGGCTGATGGTGGAGTAGGCCAGCAGGCCCTTGAGATCGTTTTGAAACATGGCGCAGTAAGCGCCGAGGAGGAGGGTGATGGCGCCGGCACCGCCGACGATCCAGAACCATTCTTCGCTGCCGGACAGCGACGGCCACAGGCGGGCCAGCAGGAACACGCCGGCTTTCACCATCGTCGCCGAGTGCAGGTACGCCGAAACCGGCGTCGGTGCCGCCATCGCGTGGGGCAGCCAGAAGTGGAAGGGGAACTGTGCGCTTTTGCTCAGGGCGCCGATCAGCACCAGGGCGAGCATGACCGGGTACAGCGAGTGCGCGCGAATCTGATCGCCCGCTGCCAGCACCTGGTCCAGGTCATAGCTGCCCACGATATGCCCCAGCAGCATTACGCCGGCCAACAGGCACAGGCCGCCCGCGCCGGTGACCATCAGCGCCATATAGGCGCCGCGCCGGGCATCGGCGCGGTGGTGCCAATAGCCGATCAACAGGAACGAGAACAGGCTGGTCAGTTCCCAGAAGAACACGATCTGGATCAGGTTGCCGGAAATCACCAGCCCGAGCATGGCGCCCATGAAGGCCAGGAAAAACGCGAAGAAACGCGGCACCGGGTCGTCCGGCGACATGTAGTAGCGCGCATACAGCGACACCAGCGAGCCGATGCCCAGCACCAGCATCGAGAATAGCCAGGCGAACCCATCCATGCGCAGCACGAAGTTCAACCCAAGGCTGGGCAACCACATGAATTCTTCGCGGATCACGCCACCGTGGGCGATCTGAGGGTAGAGCAGGGCGACTTGAATGGTGCCGACCAAGGCCACGAGGCCAGCCAACAGGGATTCGGTGTTACGTGCATTGTGCGGCAGCAAGGCCGCCAGACAGCTGCCAATAAAAGGCAGAAGCAGTAGAACTATCAGGGACATAGGCTTCTAATCTGCGGGAGTTTGGGATGCATCATACGTGCCGCTTTGTCGATCACCAAACGGCAAGATGTGGCAGGATCCTACAAGGTAGGCTGAAAACCCCTGTTTCGCATTGTTTCAGCGGGCCCCTGTCCACCTGGCACCACCGCCCCCTGTGGGAGCCGGGCTTGCCCGCGATGGCGATCTGGCAGCCACCACAAGCCGTCAGACCTTACCCCTGCTGTTCCTGTTCCCTTTCATCCTGCAGTTCGATGGCCTTCTGCCCTTTAGTCTTCAGCTCACTCACAATCACTGCCGCCACAATCAACGCCGCCCCCACCATCGCGATCGGCGGGAAGCGCTCACCGGCCATCCGCCCGATCACGCCAGCCCACACCGGTTCACCGGCGTAGATCAAAGTGGCGCGTGTCGGCGAGACACTCTGCTGCGCCCAGTTCATCGCGACCTGGATCACCGCGCTGGTCAAGCCCAGGCCTACCGCGCTGAATACCAGCAACCACGAGAAACCTGGCAAGGGTTCCCCCATCGGCACCACCATCAGAAACGACAATAACGACGCCGTGGCCAGTTGCACCACGGTCACCCGGCGTACATCCACCTGCCCGGCAAACGCGCTGATCAGAATGATTTCGGCGGCCACCGCCACTGCACAGATCAGCGTGGCGATTTCGCCGGGGCTGAAGTTCAGCGACGCGCCGGCCGGGCCGGTGAGCAGCATCAAGCCGGTAAACGCCAGCATGATGCCGATGGCCGGCATCAGCCCTGGGCGGCGCCCCAGCACCAGCCATTGCAGCAGCGGCACGAATGGCACATACAGCGCGGTGATGAACGCCGACTGACTGCTCGGAATAGTCTGCAGCCCGATGGTCTGCATGCCGTAGCCGAACATGATCGAGGTGCCGATGAAGGCGCCGGCTTTCAGCTCAAACAAGGTCAGACCGCGCAGGGTGCGCAACGAAAAGAACCCAACCACGATGGCCGCTGCGGCAAACCGCAGACCCACGAAAAACATCGGTCCGCTGACCGTCATCGCATGTTGCACCAGCAAAAAGGTGCCGCCCCAGATCATGGTGATCACCACGAGAATGCATTCGGCTTTGCTGAAACGGTTGAAGCGTGAGGAAGGGCTCGGGGCAGTCATGGCGGCTCGGTCTTGCAAGGGAAAGGCACGGACCGCACAATGCGCCGCACGCTGGGCAGTATACTGCGCACACCTACGTATTGAGCAATATAGTGCACAAAGAAAATCCACATCGGGCGTCGGTCCTGCAACACGTCAGCCAGAACGTCCGTCGTTTGCGGCATGCTGCCGACATGAGCCAGACCGCGCTATCGGAAAAGTCCGGCGTCAGCCGGCGCATGCTGGTGGCCATCGAGGCGGGCGAGAAGAATGTCAGCCTGTCCACCCTGGACCGCGTCGCCGAAGCCCTGGATGTGGCCTTCAGCGACCTGATCCAGGCGCCGGATGCCGGCGACCACAGCCGCATCAACGAGCTGGCGTGGGCCGGCGACATTCCCGGCAGTAAAGCCGTGTTGCTGGCCAAGGCCACTGCCCGGCGCGAAGTGGAATTGTGGGAGATGCGCCTGGAACCGGGCGACCGTTACAGCCCGGAACCCGACCCGGAAGGTTGGAGCGTGCAGCTGTTTGTGTTCGAAGGCCGCCTGACCCTGATCCTCGATGACGAAGAAAAACACGTGGCCACCGGTGAGTTCTTCATGTTCGCCAGCCGCCAGGCCCACGGCTATCGCAATGATGGTGAGGTGGCGGTGCGCTTTGTGCGCAACGTGGTGATCTAACTGTCTGCCAGGCAACAGTGGATGGACACTTTGCTCGCCTGCACACGCAGGCGTTTGAAGATTTTAGCCGCAACACCCTGATTTTATTGGCGATTAGATTCAGGCACGACTCCTGCAATCACCCAGGTCATCTCACCGGAGCCTGGAGTCGGCCCATGTCAGCCCACCCTCAACAACCTGCCCATATCATTCGCTCGGACGCCGAGGCCATCGAGGTCGCCACGCGCCTGGCCGCACGCTTTGCCGTCGACGCCAGTGCACGCGACCGTGAGCGGCGCTTGCCGGTGGCCGAACTTGACGAGTTTTCTGCCAGCGGTTTGTGGGGCATCACCATTCCTAAAGCCTATGGCGGCGCCGAGGTGTCCTATGTGACGGTGGCCGAGGTGATCAAGTTGATTTCCGCCGCCGACCCATCGCTGGGGCAAATCCCGCAAAACCATTTGGGCGTGGTGGACATCCTGCTGCAAACCGCCACAGAGGAACAAAAGCGCCACTACTTCGGCAAGGTCCTGGCCGGTTATCGGTTCGGCAATGCCTTCTCCGAAGCCAAGAGCAAAAACGCCGGCACGTTTGATACCCAGATCCGTTTTGAGCACGACACCGCGCAAATCAACGGCGAGAAGTTCTACTGCACCGGCGCGCTGTTCGCGCATATCGTGCCCACCGTCGGCAACAATGAAAACGGCCAGGCCTATATCGCGTTCGTTGAGCGCGATGCGCCGGGGCTCACGGTGGTTGATAGCTGGGACGGCTTTGGCCAACGCACCACCGCCAGCGGCGCGGTGACACTCGACGGCGTGAGCGTGCCGCGCACCGCAGTGATCCCGGCTCACCTGGCCTTCGACCAACCCACCGCCAACGGCCCGATCTCGCAGATCATCCAGGCCGCCGTCGACACCGGCATCGCCCTTGGCGCGCTTGAACACGCCAAAATCCACGCCCGCCAGGCGCGCCCCTGGATCGACAGCCAACAGGAACACGGCTGGCAAGACCCATTCACCATCGCCGCGATTGGCGACCTGCAATGGCGCGTGCACGGCACCGAAGCCATTCTTGCCAAAGCCGGCAAGGCGGTCGACCTGGCCCTGGCCGAGCCGAACGAAGACACCGTGGCCCACGCCTCGCTGGTCGTCGCCCAGGCCAAAGTGCTGTCGGCCGAAACCGCCTTGCTCGCCAGCAGCAAACTCTTCGAACTCGCCGGCACTCGTTCGGTGACCGCCAAGCACAACCTCGACCGCTTCTGGCGCAATGCGCGCACCCACACCCTGCACGACCCGGCCCGCTGGAAATACCACCTGATCGGCAACTTCGTGCTCAACGGCGTGAAGCCCGCCCGCCACGCCTGGAACTGAGGAACCTGACCCATGACCGCACTGAATCACGCGCGCCAACTGCTGGAAAGCACCCGCCGCACGGTTGAGCGAAGCGATGACCCCTACGTGATCAGCCGCTTCGGCGATTGGCAGATCCGCGTCGATGTGGCCGCCGCCTTGCTTGAGCGCGCCGCCACCGACCCAAGCCCGGTGGCTCTCACCGAAGCGCAGATCGCCGCCGCCGAAGCGCTGATTTTCGCCAGCAATGCCGAGTTCGAACTCACCGGCCAGCGCACCGCGCTGCCGCCCAGCCTTGATGATCCGTTGCGCAGCAAATACCAGATTGTCGGCAACTACCACCTCAACGGAGCGCTTTGATGTCCCGTGAAATCCGCTTGAATGCCTTCGACATGAACTGCGTCGGCCACCAATCGCCCGGGCTGTGGGCGCACCCGCGTGACCGTTCGTGGCAGTACAAAGACCTGGAGTACTGGACCGACCTGGCCAAAATCCTCGAACGCGGCAAATTCGACGGGTTGTTTATCGCCGACGTGCTGGGTATTTACGACGTGTACAACGGCAACGGTGACGCGGCGATTCGCCAGGCGGCGCAGGTGCCCGTCAATGACCCGTTGTCGTTGATCGCGCCGATGGCACTGGTCACCGAACACCTGGGTTTCGGCCTGACCGCCTCGTTGTCGTTCGAGCACCCGTACCCGTTTGCCCGCAGGCTTTCCACCCTCGATCACCTGACCAAGGGGCGCGTCGGTTGGAACATCGTCACCTCGTACCTGGAAAGCGGCGCCAAGAACCTCGGCCAGAAAGCCCAGACCGAACACGACGCACGCTATGACTACGCCGAGGAATACCTGGAGGTTTGCTACAAGCTTTGGGAAGGCAGCTGGGAAGAGGGCGCGGTATTGCGTGATCGCGAGCGCCGAATTTTCAGCGACCCGAGCAAAATTCACGAAATCCGCCACGTTGGCAAACACTTCCAGGTGCCCGGTATTCATCTGTGCGAGCCGTCGCCGCAGCGCACGCCGGTGCTGTACCAGGCCGGTGCGTCCAGCCGTGGCAAGCAGTTCGCTGCCGAGCAGGCCGAGTGCGTGTTTGTCGCGGCGCCGTCCAAGGTGTTGCTGAAAAAGACCGTGGCCGATATCCGCCGCCGTGCCGCAGAAGCCGGGCGCGACCCGAAGAAAATCCTGATTTTCAACTTGCAGACGGTGATCGTCGGCGAGACCGACGCCAGGGCCAAGGCCAAGTTTGACGAGTACAAATCCTACGTCAGCTACGAAGGCGCGATGGCACTGATCTCTGGCTGGACCGGTATCGACTTCAGCCAGTTCAAACCCGATGAACCGCTCAAGCACGTGCACACCAACGCCATTCAGTCGGCGGTGGAGGCCTTCTCCACGGCGGACCCGAACAAAGTCTGGACGCCCAACGAACTGGCCGACTGGGTTGGCATTGGCGGCTTTGGCCCGTTGTTTGTCGGTGGCCCTGAAACCGTGGCCGACCTGCTGCAGGAATGGGTCGAGGAGACTGACGTGGACGGTTTCAATCTGGCCTATGCGCTGACCCACGAAACCTTTATCGACGCCGTGGACCTGTTGGTGCCGGAGCTGCAAAAGCGCGGCGTGTACAAGACCGAATACGCCCAGGGCACCTTGCGCGAGAAGTTGTTCGGCGATGGCGCACGGCTGGCGCCGAATCATCCGGGTGCCGGTTACAGAGATCTCAAGGCCAGCGCTCTATAACTGAACAAACCCAATCCATGTGGGAGCTGGCTTGCCTGCGATAGCGTCGGGTCAGCTGGAAATGTGCCGACTGACACACCGTTATCGCAGGCAAGCCAGCTCCCACAGTAGAACTGTATTGATCCAAATAACTCAGCCAGCGGACCACCGCACGCACATCACTTTAATAGGAGCATCACCCCTATGAGCGTGCACGAACTCAAACGTCCGCTGGGCCTGGAATGGCCCGCCGAACTGCTCGGCAACCTGTCCGAGCCTTTGGAACACCTGCGCCACTGGGCGCAAATCACGCCGTTGCAGACGGCCCTGCGCCACAAGCGCCAGGGCCAGTGGTATGCCTGGCGGTGGATTGACGCCTTGCGCGACGTCGAGCGCCTGGCCGATGGGTTGCGCCAGCATGGCTTTGGCGAGCAGTCGCGGCTGGCCCTCAGCGGCGCGTTCGAGCCGAACCTGCTGTTGTTGGCGTTGGCTGCGCAATCGGTCGGCGGGCAGGTGGTGACCCTGGCCGATGACCTCGAGCCCGAAGTCCTTTACCAACAGCTGTGGCGTATTCGCCCGACCCATTCGTATGTGCAGGACCGCCGGCAAGTGCGGCACTGGGCGTCTGCCAATCGACTGGATTTCGCCCAGTTGCTCGGCCCGCTGGACCCGGCGCAGCACTTGCAGCGCTGGTGGCAACCCTCTGGCGAAACCGCGTTGTGGAGCGAGGAGGGCACTCACTGGCAGGGCGGGTTGGCTGTGGTGCTGGAGCAGTGGCTCAACAGCGGCCATGGCCTGGCGTTTCCGGAAAACCTCGCCTCGGCCCGACGCGATCGCAGTGAAGTCGCTCCGACCGGCCTGCTGTTATCACCTGAGCGTTTGCACCACCTGGCCGACGACATCGAAAGCCGCCTCGCGCCCCACGGTACCTGGCGCCGACGCCTGTGCGACTGGGCCATCGCCCACCCGCAAAGTGGCCTGCGCCGCTTGCTGAAAAACCGCGTGCGCAGGCTGCTGGGCTTTCAGCGTCTGTCCTACATCTGGCAACCGCTTAAATCCAAGGCCGAGCCGACATGGCTGGCCGAATTCAAACGGGACATCGCATGAGCCAGGCCATTCTCCAGGTGCGCGACATCTCGTTGTCATTCAAGGGCGTCAAGGCGATCAATGCCTTGTCGTTTGACGTGCAGCGCGGCGAGATTTGCGCGCTGATCGGGCCAAATGGCGCCGGCAAGAGTTCGTTGCTCAACGTGCTTAACGGTGTGTACCGCTTTGACGCCGGCGAGATCGTCTTCGAGCAACAACACTTTCACCGCATCGACCCATTGGGCGCGGCGCGGCGGGGCATCGGCCGCACCTTCCAGAACAACGCGCTGTTCAAAAAAATGAGCGTGCTCGACAACATCCTCACCGGCCTGTCGCGGCATATGCGCAGCACCTTTATCGAACAGGCCCTGGGCTTGTCGCGCGCCCGGCGTGAGGCCGAGGCCTTCCGCCTGCGTGCCCAGGGCATCCTCGAATTCCTGGAGCTGCAAGCCCACCGCGACGTGCTGGTGGGCAACCTGTCCTACGGCCTGCAAAAACGCGTGGAGTTGGGCCGCGCGTTGATCGCAGGTCCCAGCCTGCTGCTGCTCGACGAACCCATGGCCGGGATGAACGCCGAAGAAAAACACGAAATGGCGCGCTTCGTCGCCGACGTGAACCGCGACCTGGGCACCACCGTGGTGTTGATCGAGCACGACATGGGCGTGGTCATGGGCCTGTCCGACCATGTGGTGGTGCTCGACTACGGGCGCAAGGTCGGCGACGGCACGCCCGCCGAGGTTCAGGCCAACCCCGAAGTGATCAGCGCCTACCTGAGAGTCGCACACTGATGACGTTCTTTTTCGAAACCCTGCTCGGCGGCTTGCTCGCCGGCACCCTGTACTCGCTGGTCGCCATCGGCTTCGTGCTGATCTACAAGGCCAGCGGCGTGTTTAATTTCGCCCAGGGCTCGATGCTGCTGTTCGCCGCGCTGACCTTTGTCAGCCTGCATGACCAAGGCGTGCCGTTCGCCCTGGCGCTGCTGCTGACGGTGATCGTGATGATCGTCGGCGCCTTGCTGATTGAGCGGCTGGTGTTGCGCCCGTTGGTGAACCGTTCGCAGATCACTCTGTTCATGGCCACGTTGGGCCTGTCGTTCATTATCGAAGGCCTGGCCCAGGGCTTGATGGGCTCGCAGGTGCGCGCGCTGGATTTGGGCATTGACGACGTGCCGCTGTTTGTCGGGCCACTGATGCTCAGCCAGTTTGATCTGATTGCCGCCGCGGCGGCGGTGGTGCTGGTCACGGTGTTGGCGTTGCTGTTCAACAAGACACGCATCGGTGTGTCGTTGCGCGCGGTGGCGGATGACACCACGGCGGCGCTGTCCATCGGCATCAACCTCAACCGTATCTGGCAGATCGTCTGGGCCGTGGCCGGTGTGGTCGGGCTGGTGGCGGGGCTGCTGTGGGGCGCGCGCCAAGGGGTGCAGTTTTCGCTGTCGCTGGTGGTGCTCAAGGCCTTGCCGGTGCTGATCATCGGCGGCTTCACCTCGATTGGCGGGGCGATTGTCGGCGGGCTGATTGTCGGCGCGGCGGAAAACCTCGCCGAGGTGTATATCGGCCCGCTGATCGGCGGCGGCATCACGCCGTGGTTCGCCTACGTACTGGCCCTGGCCTTCCTGTATATCCGTCCCGCCGGCCTGTTCGGCGAGCGCGCCATCGAGCGAGTCTGAACCCATGTCGATTCCTGTTGTTCAACAAACCGCACCGTTGGTGTTGATCCAGCGGCGCGTGCCCTGGGGCCTGATCGGCCTGTTGGCGCTGGCCTTTGTTGTCGTGCCGCTGTGGGGCAATGACTATTGGCTCAATGCAATCCTCGTCCCGTTTCTGGTGCTGTCGCTGGCCGGGCTGGGCTTGAACCTGCAGACCGGCTACACCGGGCAAACCTCGGTGGGCGCGGCCGGTTTCATGGCTGTCGGCGCGTTCGCCACCTACGGGTTTTTGCTGCGTCTGCCGGCGCTCGGTTTGCCGGTGGCGCTGCTCGGCGGTGGGGTGATCAGCGCGTTGGTGGGGCTGTTGTTCGGCCTGCCCAGTTCGCGGATCAAGGGTTTTTACCTGATGGTCACCACGTTGGCCGCGCAGTTTTTTCTGGAGTGGCTGTTCGTCAAATTCCCCTGGTTCTACAACTACGGCTCCTCCGGCACCATTTCTGCGCCGCAACTGGCGCTGTTCGGCCATGACCTCAACACGCCGCTGGGGCGTTACCTGCTGACGCTGGTCACGGTGTTGCTGCTGACCTGGACCGCCGTCAACCTGGTGCGCAGCCAGGTCGGCCGCAACTGGATGGCGATCCGCGACATGGACACCGCCGCCGCCGTGGTCGGTATCCCGGTGGTGCGCTACAAGCGCCTGGCGTTCGCCGTCAGTTCGTTCTACTTAGGCATTGCCGGTGCGCTGTGGGCCTTCGCTTACTTGGGCACGGCCAGCGCCAGCAGCTTTGATATCAACCGCTCGTTCCAGATCCTGTTCATCATCATTATCGGCGGCATGGGCAGCATTGCCGGCAACTTCGTCGGCGCGGCGTTTATCAGCCTGCTGCCGATTTTGCTCAGCCATGCCGGGCAGGCCTTGTTCGGCGGCTCGGTGGATGCGGGGCAATTGCAGAACCTGCAGAAAATCATCTTTGGCGTGTTGATCATCGTGTTCCTGATCAAGGAACCCGAGGGGTTGATTCGTCTGTTGCAGAACCTGCGTGACCGTCTGCGGCAATGGCCGCTGCGCTTCTAACATTCCCCAAGAGAATCCAATATGCGTGCAACCTTGAAACGTTCCCTGGTCGGCGCCGCCTTTGCGCTGGCCGCCTTGGCGGGCACTGTGCCCCAGGCGATGGCCTCGCCCGACCAGCAATTCATTCCCCTGGCCACCTACCGTGTGGGCGCGTACGCCTCCAGCGGCGTGCAGGTGTGGGCCGGGATGATCGACTACCTGCGTTATATCAATGAGGTCGAAGGCGGCATCAACGGCGTGAAACTGGTGTGGCAGGAATGCGAAACCGAGTGGACGGCGGAGAAGGGCATCGAGTGCTACGAGCGCTTCAAGAATGGCCTGGATGGCGCGCCGGTCGCGGTCTATCAACCCAATGGCGCCCCGGCGGCGTACGCGCTGAGTGAGCGTGCCGAGGTGGACAAGATCCCGCTGATCACCCTCGGTTACGGCCGTACCGAAGCCACCGACGGCACGGTGTTCCCGTACAACTTCCCGGTGATGCTGACCTTTTACAGCGAGGCCTCAACCCTGGTGAACTACATCGCCCAGCGCGAAGGCGGTTTCGACAAACTCAAGGGCAAGAAGATCGCCACGGTCTACCACGACTCGGCCTACGGGCGCGAAACCCTTGGCCCGCTGAAGTTGCTGGCAGAGAAATACGGCTTTGAAAATATCCAGATTCCGGTGGCTGATCCGGGCAATGAACAGTCGGCGCAATGGCGCCAGGTCCGTCAGGCGAACCCGGACTGGGTGTTCCTGCGCACCTGGGGCGTCTCCACGCCGGTAGCGGTGAAAACCGCCGCACGTTTTGGCTTCCCGGTCGACCATATCATCGGCGATATCTGGGCCAGCTCCAGCGAAGACGTGCTGCCTGCCGGCGCGTCCGCCAAAGGCTATCTGGCGCTGACGCCATACCCGGCCGGTGCCGACTTCGAGATCCACAAACGCCTCAAGCAGTACGTCCTCGACAAGGGCCACAGTGACCTCAAGGACCTGAAAAACTTCGGCAGCGTCTACTACAACTCCGGCCTGGTGAACGCCGCCGTGGCCGTGGAAGCGATCCGCACCGGCCAGGCCAAATTCGGCAAGCGCCCGCTCAACGGCGAAGAAGGCCGTTGGGGCCTGGAACACTTGAACATCGACGACGCGCGCTTGAAGGACATGGGCTACCTGGGCCTGATGCAGAACCTCAAATTGTCGTGCCGCGACCATGAAGGCGGCGGTTCGGCGCGGGTGCAGCAATGGGACGGCGCCAACTGGACGCTGATCAGCGACTGGATCGCCGCCGACCGCGCGTTGCTGCGCCCATTGATCGACGAAAAATCCGCCGCGTTCGCCAAGGAAAAAGGCCTGACGCCGCGCACCTGCACCGGGGATGAATAACTCATGAGCCAACCCGCTGCCGAGTCCGCCAGCCAAGCGCTGTTGACGGTCGATGACATCGAAGTGATCTATGACGGCGCAATCCTGGCGGTGGCCGGGGTGTCCTTGAGCGTGCCCAAGGGCGCCATCGTTGCCTTGCTCGGCGCCAATGGCGCGGGCAAAAGCACCACCCTCAAGGCGATCTCGGGGCTGGTGCGTGCCGAACGGGCCGAGGTCAGCCGGGGCGTGATCGAATACGCCGGCCGCGACCTTGCCGGCATCGACCCCAGCCAGCGCGTGCGTGAGGGCATGGTCCATGTGTTGGAGGGCCGGCATGTGTTCGGCCAGCTGACGGTCGAAGACAATCTGCGCAGTGGCGGCTTTGTGCGGCGCCTGAGCCGCAAGGCCATGGAGCATGACCTGGAACGCATCTACGCCTGGTTTCCACGCCTCAAGACCAAGCGCCACACGCGTGCCGGGCTGACCTCCGGCGGCGAACAGCAGATGGTCGCCATCGGCCGCGCGTTGATGACGCGGCCCACCCTGGTGCTGCTCGATGAGTCGTCGATGGGCCTGGCGCCGATGATCGTGCAGGAAATTTTCGCGATCATCGCCCAGCTCAACCGTGAGCAGCAGGTGAGCTTTTTGATCGCCGAGCAGAACATCAACGTCGCGCTCACCTATGCGTCCCAGGGTTACGTGCTGGATACTGGGCGGGTGGTCTTGGGTGGCAGCGCCGCTGAACTGCGGGCGCGCGGCGATTTGCACGATATTTATCTGGGTAAACAGTAAGGGCGATGTGCATGACTGAATCCACCCGCAACGCTGATGTCTTGATCATCGGCGGCGGCCTGAGCGGCACGATGTTGGCCGTGCAATTGCTGCGCCTGCCTGGGCAGCGTCGCATCCTGGTGATTGAGCCCCGCGCCGAACTGGGCCGTGGCGAGGCCTACAGCGCGGTCGAGCTGGGCCACACCTTGAACGGCAACGCCGCGCGCATGAGCGTCGACCCGGATAACGCCGACGACCTGACCCAATGGCTCACCGACTACATCGGCGCCGGTGGGTGGCCGCAGGCGCACCAGCAAGCGGTGCCGATCAGTGAGCTGTTCCCGCCGCGCGGGATCTTTGGGCTGTACGCGCAGCAGCGGCTGGCCGAAGCCAAGGCGTTGTCGGCTTCGACGGTGGAGCATGTGCGTGGCGAGGTCATCGACCTGCACGTGGATGAGAGCGCCACCGTGCTGACACTTGATAACGGCCAGCAACTGTGCGGCGCCTTCGCGGTATTGGCCACCGGCATGTTTCCCGCAGCGCGTACGCCGCAGACCGACTCCAGCGGCTTGAACGCGGCAGCCGTGGACCCGTGGGATGTGCAGGCGATGACCCTGATCGACCCGCAATCGACGGTACTGATCATCGGCTCCGGGTTGACCATGGTGGACGCCGTGGTCTCGCTGGAGCAGGCCGGCCATCGTGGCCCGATCGAGATTTTTTCGCGCCACGGGCTGCTGCCGCATGTGCGGCGCCAGCCGCCGGGCTGGGTGGATTTTCTCGCCGAGGACCATCGTCTGCGCAGCCCCAGGCAATTGCTGCGCGAGGTGCGCCGCCAATGCCGCCGTGCGCTGCAGCAAGGCATCGATTGGCAGGCGCCGCTGGACACCGTGCGCGCGCATGTTGCCCGTTTGTGGAGCCAGGCCAGCGACGTCGAAAAACGCCAGTTCGTGCGCCATGTACGGCCGTGGTGGGAAAGTCATCATCACCGTTCGCCGCCGTTGAGCGCGCAATTGGTGGCACGGTTGCAGGACGAAGGGCGGTTGCGCATTCAGGCAGCATCGTTCAAGGGCCTGGTGGCCTCGGACGGCGGCGTGACTGTCCGCGTGTGTCGTCGCGGCGAGCAGGAGGTGACGCAGGTTTCGGGGGCGGCGTTGATCAATTCCAGTGGCATTGAGTACGACTGGCGCCGCGTGGCCCGGCCGTTGCCCCAGCAGTTGCTCAAGCGTGGGTTGATCCAGCCCGGGCCATTGGCGTTGGGGATTGCGGCGGATGGGGCGGGCGCTGTGCTGGATGCCGAGGGCAATGTCAGCCGCCGCCTGTTCGCCATGGGCCCGCCGTTGCGCGGGATGTGGTGGGAAAGCACAGCGGTGACCGACGTGGCGATTCAGGCCAAGGCGTTGGCGTTGAAGCTGACAAATATCTAATGTGGGAGCGAGTTCAGCCGGCAGACTTCTGTGCTCTGCTTTTCTGTGGGAGCTGGCTTGCCTGCGATGCAGGCAACTCGGTACATCAGGCATAAGCAGTTGATGCCATCGCAGCGGTGCGGCGATCCGACAAGCCCGCTCCCACAGTTGATCGGCGTTTCAACTTCCAATCTTCACGAAACCAGGCTTGAGGCCAAACACTTCCACCCCCTGCGCGGTCGACTGCCCGGTGGTGACCTTCACCCGTTCCACCGGTTGATCCATCGTCGCGCGGTACTCCACGGTCATGTCAGCGCGGTTGATCGCCTGGCTGGGAACCACAATCGCCTGCGCGTTGTTGTAGGTGACGATGGTCAGCCGCGCACTCATGCCCAGCCGCACGCGTTGCAATTGCTGCGGTGTCAGTTTGGGAATCGACAACGTCACCGGAAACTGCGCGCTGCCCTGGCTGTCGCTGGCAATCGCCAAGCCACTGACCACACTCACGGAGCCGGTCAGCCGCTCACCGTCGAAGCCATCGCCCATCACTTCCACCGCCTGGCCCTGGTGCAGCTGGTTGATGTCCAGCTCTGACACCTTGGCGACGATTTTCAGCCGCTCGATGTTCGCCAGGCCGAACAGCACCTGGCCCTGGCTGACTTTGCTGCCGGCCTGCACCGGCGCGTTATTGTTGCCACCGCCTGGCGTCGACGTATTGCTGCCGGGGGCGGGCACCACGATGCCGGAGAACGGCGCCTTGACCTCCTTGCCATCGAGCAGTTTGTGCAGGGCGTCGTACTTGACCGTGGCATTGGTCAGTTCCATGTCGGCGATCTGCTTGTATTCGCCCTGGCCCTGGCTCTGCGCCTGCTGCAGTTCACTGCGGGCCGAGGCGAGGTCCAGTTGCTGCTGTTGAGTCTGTTGTTTGAGGTCGTCCAGTTCGTTGCGCGGAATGATGCCGCGCTTGAACAGGTTTTCGCTTTCGGTGAGTTTGCGCTGGGTGTTGCCGGCGGTCATTTCGGCGGTGCGCAGGCTGCGGCGCGCACGGCTGACGGCGGGGCTGCTGTCCCAGTCTTGCATCTCTTGCACGGTGCGCCGGGCCTTGAGCTGGGCGGACAACGCGTCGCGCAGCTGCACTTCGAGGGTCGCCGGGTCCATGCGCAGCAGCACCTGGCCGGCGTCGACACGCTGGCCTTGCTCCACCAGGTTGTCCAGCACGTTGCCGTCGAACGGCGCCGTCAGGGTGACGGTGGACTCGGGTTCGATCTTGCCCACCAGGCCGATCTGGTGCACGAGTGCGTCGGGTTTTACCGCCAGCCATTGCTCGGCCGTCTGGGCTTGCCCGGCGTCACTGCGATGGCTGAGCACGGCAATGCCTGCGCCGGTCAGCAGCACGACCAATACAGCGCCCAGCAGGCGTTTTTTATCAGTAGTCATTGAGGGCGATTTCCCAACTTTCCAGCGTCATGCCCAGCGTCAGGTCGAGCTGGGTCTGGGCGTTCAAATAAGCGATCAGTGCATTGAGCTGCGCGTTCTCGGCGTTGCGCAGGTCGGTCTCGAAACTCAACACCTGAAAGTTGGTGGAGCGCCCGGCACTGAGTTTTTCCCGTTCGATTTCGATCTTGCGCCGCGACAGTTCGACAGCGCGCTGGGAGATTTCATATTGACGCCAGCGGGTGCCGAGGTCGCGCACCACGTCATTGACGTTGCGTTCCAGCTCCTGACGCGCATCGGTGATACGGATCTCCTGGTCCTCTACGTTGACCCGCGCGCGCACCTCGGCCTGTCGCGTGCTGATGTCACCGATGGGGATTTGCACCTGCACGCCAGCGTAGCTGTTCCACGTGCGGTTGTTGCCGTTGCCGTTGCCGTTGCCGATGCCATTGCCGTTGTCGTTGTTGCTGTAGGCATCGCGGATCTGGTTGGCCCCGGCCACCAGGTCGACCTGCCAGCGCCCGGAATCCTTGGCGATCACCAGGTTGAGGTCGGCCTGCTGGCTGCCCAGCAAGGCGGCGAGGTATTCCGGCTGCTGGGTCTGGGCCAGGTTGAAGGCCTGGCGCTTGTCGATGGTCATTGGCCTGGCCTCCAGCGCCTCGCTGGCGCGGATGGGCGTCGACAGGTCCAGCGCCAACAGGCGCAGCAGGGCCAGGCGGCTGGTATCGAGCTGGTTCTGCGCTTCTTCGACGCCGAGTTGTTGGGTGGCGATGTCGGCTTCGGTCTGCACGATTTCGAACTCGGCCATGCGGCCTGCGCTGATCAATGCCTTGTTCACCTCCAGCAGCGTGTTGGAGCGTTTGAGCGCATCCTGGACGATGCTCAACTGCTCCTGGGCGCGCAGCAGTTCGCGGTAGGTGGCGATGATCTGGCTGATGGTCTGCGCCACGGTAGCCTTGAGATTGAGCCGATTGGCCTGTTCCGACAGGCGCGACAGGCGCAACGGCGCGGTGGTGGCGTCCCAGCCGGCGCCGCGCGCCAGCGGCTGGATGAGCGCCAGGTCGAGGCCGTCACTGCGGTAGCGGCCGGCGCGATCGGCGTTGTTCAGTTGCTGGGTCCAGGCCATGCTCAGCCGCGTGCCGTATTCGCCGAGCAAGGTGGCGTTCGGGGCGAGGTTGGCATTGCGTGAGTTATCGGCGGTGCCGCGACTTTGGCGGTAATAACTGTTGAGCGTGAGCTTGGGGTTGAACACATCTTCGGCCACGCGCAGGTCGAACTTCTGCGCCACCCGTTGCAGGTACGCGCTGCGGATCGCCGGGTTGTTGCGCAAGCCCAGGTACACCGCATCACCCAGGGTCAGGGTGGTGACCTGGGCATTCAACGACACACCGCGCTCGTAACCGCTGCGGGTGCTGCTGGGGGCGGACGGGTTGATCACCACGTCGCCAGCCATGGCCGGCAGGCTTGCGATCAGCAGTAACAGCGGCCATTTATTCATCACGCAAGGCCTCCACCGGCTGCAGCCGCGAGGCGGACACCGCCGGGTAGATGCCAAAGAACAAGCCCACCAGCAACGTACTGCCCACCCCAAGGGGCAGGGCGGCGGCGGCCAGGGCAAACGCCCAGCCCGACAGCCAGGCGTAGAGCCAGGCGGCGCTCATGCCCAGCACCGCGCCGCAAAGTGCGCCGACGGCCGTCAGGGTCACGGCTTCGAGCAGGAACAGGTTGCGGATGTCACGCTGACGCGCACCCAGGGCCATGCGGATGCCGATCTCACGGCGGCGCTCCGAGACATTCATCAGCATCACGTTCATCACACCGACGCCGCCGCCTACCAGCGAGATCGCACCCAGCGCCAGCAACAAATAGGCGAACGTGCGGCTCTGACGGGTCATGCCATCGATCATTTGCTGGGGCACCTGGATGTCGACATCGTGGTCGGTGAGTTGGCGTTTCAAGGCGCTGGAGGCGTCGCGGGCGATGCGCTCCATGTCCTGGCCTGGCGTGGCGCGGATAATCACGTTGCCGATCTGCGGCGTCGGGTAGATGCGGCGCATGCCTTCGGCGGGGATGAACAGCGATTCGTTGGCCTGCACTGGCATGAGCATGGCGCGGGCCTGGTTGTGCAGGATGCCCACTACCAGAAACAGGTAGTCGTTGATGCGTATGCGGTCGCCCGGTTTCAGCGGATCACCCGGCATACCCAGGGCCTGAGCGAGCTGGTCGCCGATCACGGCGTAGGTCTCACTGGCGTCGAAAGGCGAAAGAAATCGCCCGTCGCGCACCACCAGGCGCATGGCGTCCTTGATATCGGCTGTGGTGCCGACCAGGTTGGCGTTAGCCGTGCGGCCGTGGAACACGATGGGGCCACCGAACACACTGAGGGCACCGATATGGGCAATGCCCGGCACGGTGTCGCGCACGGCCTCAAGGTCGAGGCTGGCGCGCATCGGGGCGCTGCTGTTGCCTTTGGGCGGAAACTGGGCGACCAGGGTGTCGGTGCCCATGTCCTTGAAAATCATCGCGGCATCCACCGCCGCGTTATGGCCGATATTGATCAAGGCCACCACCGATGAACTGCCGATGACGATGCCCAGCAGCGCCAGGACCGAGCGCTTGCCCAGGGTGCGCAGGCTCACGAACGCTTCGTGCAGCAGTTGGCTCAGGCTCTGCTCGACCCGCAAGCTCATAGGCGCCCGGCCTCATGCACCACGCCATTGCGCACCAGGATCTTGCGCTCCAGACGCTCGGCGATATGCGGGTCATGGGTGACGATGATCAGCGTCACTTGCTGCTCGCGGTTGAGGCCCAGAAGCAGATCCATGATTTCCTGCGCCGTGGTGCTGTCGAGGTTGCCGGTGGGTTCGTCGGCAAGAATCACCGAGGGTTTGCCGACCAGCGCACGCGCAATTGCCACGCGTTGACGCTGGCCGCCGGAGAGGTCGGCGGGGCGATGGTGGGCGCGCTCGGCCAGGCCGACCTGTTCCAGCATGCGCAACGCCTGTTCCACCGACTCGTGGCGCGACACGCCGCGGTAACTCAAGGGCAGGGCGACGTTGTCCAGGGCGCTGAGGCGCGGCAGCAGGTTGAAGCTCTGGAACACGAAACCGATCTGCTGATTGCGGATCGCCGCCAGCTCGTCGGGGCTGGCGCTGAAAATATCGTGGCCGGCGAAGTGGTATTGGCCGCAGTTGGGCAAATCCAGCAGGCCGAGGATATTGAGCAGGGTACTTTTGCCGGAGCCAGAGGCGCCGAGAATGCCGCAACTGTCGCCGCTGGCGATGGACAGGCACACATCATTGAGGATGGTCAGTTCCTGGCCGGCAAGCTGATAGCGTTTGCCGATGCCTTGCAGGGAGATCAAGCCTGGGTGCGCGGGGGTCTCTGTCATCATGACTACGCCTGCAGTCTCGACGGTGCCGCTTGCGCCCGGTAAATCCTTGTAACAAGTTCGGGAGCTGCCTGGTACGCGTCACGGACTGGTTTTATTTCTTGTTTTTAAAATATTGTTTGAATAGTAACCGCGTTCCATGCGCTTCGCCAGCCATGGATGTAGAGCGGTTTTACCCTTTGAAACGATTTTATCGCGCAAGCGTTCAGGTGACTCGCGATCCCTTCGGCGAGTCGCAGAAGTCCCGGTTATACAGGCTTTTAGATGGATAGCGCAGTGTCAGTACTTGCTTTCGAAGGGCCGCCCCGGTATAAAAAATCAAATTATTTTTTAAAACAATATTTCCCCCGTGGAACTCCTATGGTCGCGAAGAAACTCAGCGCTCCAAACGTTACCAAGACTCGACTGCTGGATGCGACAGAGGCTCTCTTCATCAAGTACGGCTACGACGCCGTTCTGCTCCGGCAGATTACCGAGCGCGCCCAGGTGAACCTGGCCGCCGTGAACTATCACTTCGGGGACAAGGATTCCCTGATGAAAACCCTGCTGATGCAGCGCCTGGAGCCGCTCAACGAGCAGCGCCTGGAACTGCTCGCGCGCTGTGAAGCCGAATCCGATGGGCCCCTCGATTGCGATACCTTGCTTGGCGTGCTGTTCGCCCCGGCCATGGGCCTGGAGCGCAGTGACCCGGCCAGCGGGGAAGGGCGCTCATTCATTCGCTTCCTGGGTCGGGTTTACAGCGACACCTCGCCGTTTATCCAGGAATACCTCAAGGTTCATTACCAGCCGGTTTTTCAGCGTTTTTTTGAGGCGTTTGCGCTGGCCTTGCCGGACCTGCCCCGCAATGAGCTTGGCGTGCGCCTGCAATTTGCCCTCAAGGCGATTTCCGGGGTGATGGCGGGGACGGAACTGCGCCTGCTGATGAACTCCATGAGCCTGGGCCGCCCGGCCACGGACGCCGAGGTGATGGCCAAATTGATCACGCTGGTGTCGGCCGCGATTCGTGTGCCGCAGCAAAGCGCTGAGGCTGAAACCGCGTTGGCCAAGGTGCTGGATACCCAGCGCGCCATTCGTGAACAAGCGGTTGCACCCGCGACCAAGGCCGCGCGATAAGCTTTTATTCAGGGCAAAAAAAAGCCCGCTGGGGCGGCGGGCTTGATGTGCAACGTTTGTAACGGATGAGGCTTCACCCTACGTCTGCGGATGTGAATAAATCGTGAAAAAAATGTAAGAAAATGGGTGGGTAACAACAGATTGTCGATCCTGTTGTTGCCTGTCGGATTTTTCCTGCAAGCCTACCATTCGTCGCCACTGTCAGTTCTGACAGTAGATTCGATGAGTGCCCCAAGCGCTTCATCGACCTTGCCCGTCGCGCCGTTTCAGCGCGCTAAACCAGCAAGGTATGGCCATGACCACTCCCACTGAAGAACTGTCTCCACCCCCTTATTCGGTCTACCCTGCTGTCCGATTGGCTGAGGCGCTTTACCCGGAAACCGCGACCTGGGGTCTGGGCCAGCGCGAAACCGACCCCTACGCGCTCTTTACCTTCGAGAACTGGTACGCGGCCACCGTCAACGATCTTTACGCGATCTACTGGCGCGATTCGAGTATTGCGGTGGCCTCGGCTGTCGTCACCAAGGTGGCTGATCGCTACAACCTGGCCATCCCCAAGACCAAGATTCCGGAAGGTGAATTCCCGGTGTTCGGCCAGGTCACGCGCGCTGCCAGCGGTCAATTGGTGCGCTCCCTTCCTGAAACCTACCTGGTCAAAACCAAGCGTCCCGGAGGCCTCACGTTCTGGGCTGCGGAGCAATTCCACAGAGGCTTGATCCTGTCGGTTGAGGGGTTCCCGGCGGGTTCGATCCTTAATCCCGGCAACATTACCGGCGGGTTGTGGTGCCTGATTACCAAGTACGAAAACATCCGCAAGAACGACACCATCACCGTCGCCTACGGCGCCACGACCATCGACCATGTTGTCAGCCCCGACGAGGCTGCCGGGCCGGGGCCGATCCGGGTTTTTATCAGCCCGTCGGTTATCCAGGCAGGCAACCTGTACGGCGCGGTAGGCGTGCAGTTTATGGTGCGCGATGTGGTGAACAACACCTCCGGCGAGAAGTACGCCTATTCCCGGCCCTACATCCTCAACAGTGAACTGGACCCCAACCTGCTGGACCCGCCGATTTTCACGGTCAACGACGTCGAAGCCTCCGTCGTTGATCTGGATCTGTCCAGCGCGGCACATTTCGCGGCGCTGGTCACCTTGCCGCGCAAGACGCCGACGCCGAGCCCGAGCAACCGCGTGGTGCTCATATTGGTGATCACCCAGGTTACCGAGTACGGCGAGTCAACCCGAACAATTCGCTTGCCGGCGGTGACCGACAGAAACCTGCGGGGCGAGAGCATTCCCATCGGCAACGGCGTATTCAGCTCGTTGATGGAGGCCAAGATCAGCCTGAGCTTTGAGTGGCAAACCGCTGGGGGTGTGGTGCTCAATCGCTCGGGCACCAGTGTGGTTCAAGTGGTCGGTACGCCAGCGTTGCGGCTGCTGGCGCCGGCCTTCGATAACAAAACAGGTCCCCAGATTGTCTTCGCCAGCAACTATCCGAGTGGCGCCGTCGTGGCCGTGGCGTATCAGGGCATGACTGAGGCGCAGATCATCAGGCTCAAATGGACCTTTGCCGATGGCACTGTCGCCAGTATTCCTGTGCAGGCCGGGGTCAGCAGCGGCCTGGTGCTGTTTTCCATCAGCACCCAAATCCTCGCGCAAAGCCCAGGCCAGCTCATCAAGCTGTCTTATGAGGTGACGACGGGGACCAAGACACAATCTTCGGCTATTCAGGAGCTGACGTTTCAAGCCCAGGGCGGCGGGTTGACCGAGACGGTTGACATCGGGATGGCCCCCCACGGGATCAGTATCACCAGCGATGGGCTGCGGGCTTTTGTAACCTGTCAGTTTAGCCATTCGGTTTCAGTGATTGATATCAAGGCGCGTAAAGTCATTTACACCCTCTTCAATGTGAACTCGGCGTTTCTGTCGGTGCTCAGTCCAGACAACCGGCGTCTGTATGTGGGCAATTTTGATGGGTCAAGTTACACCGTCATTGATACCTCCACGTACAGGATTCTTTCGACGGTTCAGATCGCGGGCGGCAACGACCTTTCGGGGCTCGCCATTACGGCGGATGGCTCGCGATTGTTTGTCGCCTGCACCCGAAATTCCTTCGTGTCGGTCCATGATGCCGCCTCGGGCGCCGTTCTGGGTCGGGTCTCCGTTGGGGTGAACCCGTTCGGCGTGGCGGTCAACCCGGAACAAACACAGGTGCTCGTCGCTTCAGCCTCGGTGTTGGATATCATCAGCGCCGGTACCCGCAATGCGCTCGTGGCGAGAATCAGCGGTACCAATCGGCCCGTGCAAATTGCCTTCAGTGCGGGCACGCCGGCGCGCTACGCCTATGTCAGTGACGTTGATGGCGTCCTGGTTGTGGACCTTATGAGTAACGTCATCATCCAGAAAATCACGGGTATCAATTGGGCGTGGGGCATCACGCGAAACCCGAATGCTCCGGAACTCTGGGTGGGCGGCGTGGGCCCTGGCGGCATTGGGTCCAATCGCGATTCGGTGTACATCATCAACACCAACACAAACCAGGTTACTAAACGCCTCACCGGGTTCAGCAACGCTGCAAACATAGCCTTCTCGCCCGCCGCCGGCGTAGCACTGGTCGTCAATAATGGCTCGGACAGTGTGAGTTTCGTCCCGGTTTAAAGTCTTTGGTGCCTCACCTAACACGCACAGGACGTGCATGGGACAGCACTGCGTCAACGCAGGCTGTCCCTTTTTCGTTAACGCTTGCAACGACTTGCCGGCCTGGCGGCTCCCTGACGCCGTAAAACGGTCTCTACCATTTGTCGCTACTGTCAGTTCTGACAGTAGATTCGATGACTGTCCCAAGCGCTTTATCGACCTTGCCCGTCGCGCCATTTGCGCGCGCCCCAACCCAGCAAGGTGATGGCCATGACCACCCCCACTGAAGAACTCTCACCGCCGCCGTATTCGGTCTATCCGTCTGTTTCACTGGCTGAGGCCCTGTACCCGGAAACCGCGAAGTGGGGGCTGGGTCAGCGCGAAACCGACCCAAATGCGCTCTTTACCTTCGAGAACTGGTACGCGGCCACCGTCAACGACCTTTACGCGATCTACTGGCGGGACTCGAGCATTGCGGTGGCCTCGGCCATCGTCACCAAAGTGACTGATCGCTACAACCTGTCCATCCCCAAGACCAAAATTCCGGAAGGCGAATTCCCGGTGTTCGGCCAGGTCAAGCGCGCTGCCAGCGGGCAATTACTGCGCTCCATGCCTGAAACTTACCTGGTGAAGACCAAGCGTCCCGGTGGCCTCACGTTCTGGGCATCCGAACAATTCCACAGAGGCTTGATCCTGTCGGTTGAGGGGTTCCCGGCGGGTTCGATCCTTAATCCCAGCAACATTACCGGCGGGTTGTGGTGCCTGATTACCAAGTACGAAAACATCCGCAAGAACGACACCATCACCGTCGCCTACGGCGCCATGACCATTGACCATGTGGTCAGCCCCGACGAGGCTGCCGGGCTGGGGCCGATCCGGGTTTTCATCAGCCCTTCGGTTATCCAGGCGGGCAACCCGTACGGCCCGGTGGGTGTGCAATTTATGGTGCGCGATGTGGTGAACAACACCTCCGGCGAGAAGTACGCCTATTCCCGACCCTACATCCTCAACAGCGAACTGGACCCCAGCCTGCTTGATCCGCCGATCTTCACGGTCAACGATGTCGAAGCCTCCGTCGTCGATCTGGACCAGTTCAGCGCGGCACGGTTTGCGGCGCTGGTCGCGTTGCCGCGCAAGACGCCGACACCGAGCCCGAGCAACCGCGTTGTGCTCACAGTGGTGATCACCCAGGTGACCGAGTATGGCGAGTCAACCCGTACGCTTCGTTTGCCGGCGGTCACCGACAGAAATCTGCGAGGGGAGACCATTCCTATCGGCAACGACGTGCTCAGCTCGCTGACGGATGCCACGGTCAGCCTAAGGTTCGAGTGGCAAACCGGCACGGGCTCGCCACTGGGACGGTCGGGCACCACCGTGGTCAGGGTGGTAGGCACACCGACTCCCGATGTGTTGCCCTACCCAACACTCAACGGCGCTTCAAACACTGCGCAAGCGACGACAGTTGACCCGTTGGCCATTCAATACAACACCGGCGTGACAGTTAAATACCCTGGCATGCTCGCCACGGACAGCATCACACTGAGTTGGATTTATCAGGATGGCAGTCAATATCAAACAACCCTGAGTGGTCATGCGAGTGGCACCGTAGTATTCGATCTGACGGCGGCTCAAGTGCTGCATAACAGTGTCAATAGCCGGGTGCAGTTGCAGTATTCGATTCAACGGGCTGGAAGAACAGCTCAGTCAACCGTTCAAACCGTCACAGTCGGTGCAATTGCGCCAGCCCTGTTGCCGACACCCACAATTAATCATCAAGCCAATGGAACGGTCATCGACTTGAACAACTTCGCGGGCAATGCTCAGTTGTCGTTGAGTCAATGGCCGTTAAGTAAAGCAGGCCAGCGTGTATGGATGACGTTGATAGGAGAGGGGCGATCGCAGGAGGTGCTGACGGATTATGTGGTCACGACTCACGATGCGATAAATGGCCTGGTGAATCAGGCAGTGCTGCGTAATGTTTTGACGGCGCTGCCGAGGAACTCCAGGTTTCAGATTGAGACTCGAGTGGCCTACGATGGCGGCACGGACAAATGGCGAGCTGTAGTGTTTCCAACAGCGAGCTACATAATTAACGATTCGTGGACGGACGCTGTATCCAACTTTCCGGGTGGAAGCTATGGACCCTGGAGTACCGGTGCAGGTGCGGCGGGTGGTTACATGTCAGGTACGGGCTTTCAAGTCGTCACCGCACTCTGGCCGGCATCGAATGCGGGTGTCTTGTTCAATGCGGTGCGTAATTTCAATAGCGCTCATCGTTATCGGGTTGATGCAACTATTTATAATCAGTCGGGTTATAACGATCCGCTTCTGGCTATATTTGTGGCTGGGCAAACCCTCAAAGGCCCAGTCTCCATACCTCGGCAGCAATGGTATGTGCTGGACGCCGAGTTTGTCGGCAGTATGGGCGGTGCGGAAGTTGTGCTTTATAACTACCAGGCCAAAGGCGGCGGCAGTGGTGCGGAGGGTGGCAATGACTTTATCGTCAATTCGGTGCGCATCACCCGTCTGACCTGATCATCCGTCATGCTTGAGCGTGCGCCGGGACAGCGTTACCTAACCGTACGCTGTCCCTTTTGCATTCTCGTCAAATCTTCCAGTGACTCGCCGTCTTGGCCAACCGCTGGCGCATGGCATCCACATTCGCCGCCAGTTGCAACGTCAATAACCGATACCCGTCCAGCGCATTCTGTACCGGCGCTTCCAGCGCCTCGTCATCCGTTGTGTGCGTGGCAGGCCGTTCCAGCCGCTCGGTAAACCCCAGCTTCAATGCCCGCGCCATGCCCACTAACTGCACCCGAATCTGCCGGTGCTCCGCCTTCAACATCACCTGCATCCGCGCTATCGCCTGTTCGTCGCGCGGGTCGGGCCGGGTATTGCCGAGAATCTCCAGGGTGCTGATGCACATGCGCAGATGCCGTTGGATCGCATCCAGTTCGGTCATGGAGATGCGCACTTCCTTGGACACCGACGGCATCAACGAGCGCAACTGCAGCATTGCCGCATTCAAGCGGTTGAGCAGCTTCAAGTGTTCATCATCGGTGACCGACTGGCCGCTGATGATTCGGCTATAGATTTGCGCGCAGTCACGCAACGCGCTGGCCAGGTTGTAGCGCCACGAGTACACCGCGTACAGCGGCAGGGCGAAGGAGAACGCCAGCGCCAACACGATGCCGATCAGAATGTCGACGGTGCGCCACAAGCCGTCGGATATCGGATTATCCCCGTGCCCCGCCACGATAAACACCGTGATCGCCGACAACAGCGCGATGTAACCGCCCTTGCCGATGGCGTGATAGGAAAAGAACCCGCACACCACCGACATCAACAGATAAGTCAGCAGCGGCTGGCCGAAATAGGCCTGTTGCACCACCAGCAACAAGCCGACGCTGGCGCCGATCAAGGTGCCGTAAGCACGCTCCACAGCCTTTTTGCCGATATTGCCGTGGTGCTGCAAACCGCCGATCACGATCAGCATGGTCACCGAGGCCCACTCGCCGTGCGGCAGGTTGATGCCGGTGGTGAGCAAAATGGTGGCCAGCAAACCGATGGACACGCGCACGGCGTGGATCAGCTTGGCATGGCGATAGCGGCGGTAGGGGTCGAGCAAGGGGCGCAGCAGGCGCCGGGCGAACGCGGGCAAATGCAGGTTCATCGGTATAAACGTGGCCTCAGTAGTCAGTGCGAACGCGGTCTAAAGGGTGGGAGCGGGCTGGCTTGCGAGTGCGCAGTGTCAGTCGAAACATCGTTGACTGATCCAGCGCTTTCGCGAGCAAGCCCGCTCCCACATTGTGAACTGCGCCATCGTTAGAAAATGTAGTCGGTGGTCAAGAAGCTTGAGTCACGGTTGCGCAGGATATCGCTGACCAGTGCCTTGTTGCTCTCCTGGAACTTGGTCGCCACCAGCGTGCGGATCGAGAACACGCGCAACGCGTCATGTACCGACAGCGTGCCCTCGGCCGAGTTCTTGCGGCCGTTGAACGGGAACGTGTCCGGGCCACGCTGGCACTGGGCGTTGATGTTGATACGGCCCACCTGGTTGGCAAACACATCTACCAGGCGCCCGACCTCCACGGCGTTGGTGCCGAAGATACTCAGTTGTTGACCGAAGTCCGAGTCCAGCACGTAGTCGATCACCGTGCCCAGGTCACGGTAAGGCACGATGGGCACCACTGGCCCGAACTGCTCTTCGTGGTACACGCGCATCTGCGGGCTCACCGGGTACAGCACCGCCGGGTAGAAGAACGAACCGCGGCTGGTTGCGCCATTGGCATTCACCACCTTGGCGCCATGCTGCGCCGCATCGGCCACCAGCGCGTTGAGGTAATCGACCTTGCCGACTTCCGGCAGCGGCGTCAGCGAGACGCCGTCTTCCCACGGCATGCCTGGCTTCAATGTCGCCAGCTTGGTGTTGAATTTTTCGATAAAGCGCTCGACGACATCTGCGTGCACAAACAGGATTTTCAGCGCAGTGCAGCGCTGACCGTTGAACGACAGCGAGCCGGTAACGGCTTCGTTGACTGCATTGTCCAGGTCCACCTCGGGCAGCACGATGCCAGGGTTTTTCGCATCCAGGCCCAAGGCCGCGCGCAGGCGGTGTGGTTTGGGGTGCAGCTTTTTCAAGTCGCTGGCGGCCTTGTTGGTGCCGATGAACGCGAAGATATCGATCTTGCCGCTGGCCATCAGCGCACTGACGGTTTCACGGCCACTGCCGTAGATCACGTTGATCACCCCGGCCGGAAAGCTGTCACGGAACGCCTCCAGCAGCGGGCGAATCAACAGCACGCCAAGCTTGGCCGGCTTGAACACCACGGTGTTGCCCATGATCAGCGCCGGGATCAGCGTGGTGAAGGTCTCGTTCAGCGGGTAGTTGTAAGGCCCCATGCACAGCGCCACGCCCAGCGGTACGCGGCGGATTTGCCCAAGCGTGTCCTGTTCCAGCTCGAAGCGGCTGCTGCGGCGGTCGAGTTCCTTGAGGGCATTGATGGTGTCGGTGATGTAGTCGCAGGTGCGGTCGAATTCTTTCTGCGAGTCTTTGAGGTTCTTGCCGATCTCCCACATCAGCAGCTTGACCACCGCGTCACGCTGTTCGCGCATGCGCCGCAAAAAGGCTTCCACATGCTGGATGCGCTCGGCCACGCGCATCGTCGGCCATTCGCCCTGGCCTCGGTCGTAGGCGCGCACGGCGGCGTCGAGGGCGGTCAGTGCGGTGTCGGCGTCCAGCAGTGGCGTGCTGCCGATATGCACGCGCTCATCGCCCAATTGCACCGGGCTCAGTACCTGGGCCAAAGGGCCGTTCCACACCTGCAACTGGCCGTCGACCAAGTAATCACGCTGTTCAATGGGCGCCGCCAGGCGAAATTGCTCGGGAATATCGGCGGCGCAGGTCGGAAACAGCTGGGCGAGCAGGTTACTGGTGGTCATGTCGCTACCCCTGGAATAGTTGCAAAACATGACTAGAGAGTCACCCATCCAAGGGCTGTGTGGCAAGCGCCAGACGCATTACAGCAGCGTCCCTGCCGGCGCCACGCCCAGCGCTGCGCCGATTTGTCGCGCGGTGTTGAGGGTGCCGGCGGCGAATCCGGCCTCAGCGCGATTGCGCCTGTGTCGGCGATAGCGCTCAAACCCCAAAGTCGCGAGGCTCAGGCGCTGCGCTTTGGCCGGTGCTGCTACAACCATCTGGCCGGGCGTTGGGCGTGCAGTTGCTCAGCGCGTTGTGCGAAGCCGGTTGGTTGCGCCGCTCGAAAGATTCCCGCGCGGTACGGGTCACGCCCAAGGGCTGGACGCAGTTGAAGGCGCAATTGGGTCTGGACCCCGCTTGATCTGGAAAAGCCTGAGCAAAAGCAGGCGTGCGGCGGTTAAACTACGCGGCTTTCTTGAAGGAGTTCACATGAGTCAGTACCAGCCGGGCATTCTTGCCGCACCGGTGCCCTTGCAGGCACGCCATCTGTTTTTTGCCGTGGATTGCCTGGCAGCCGTACCCACCGCATTGGACGCGCTGGTGCAGTTGACGGATTCGGCCGCGGTGGTGGGTTTGGGTGAGCCGCTGGTGACTGCACTGGGCGCAACCATTGACGGCTTGCGCGCGTTCCCTGTCGTCAGCGGCCCGGGCGCGCATAACCCCTCCACTCAGCAGGCGCTGTGGGTGTGGCTGCATGGCGTGGATCGCGGTGAGCTGCTGTTGCGCAGCCGCAGTGTTGAAAAGGCCCTGGCGCCGGCCTTTCGCCTGGTGCAGATGACCGAAGGTTTCCGCTACAAGACCGGCTTCGATTTGACCGACTATGAAGACGGCACTGAAAACCCCCACGACGACGCCGCGGTCGAAGCCGCGATGACCGACAGCGGCGCCAGCTTTGCCGCGATCCAGCAGTGGCAGCACGACCTCGACGGTTTTGCCGCGTTGCCTGCGCAGGAGCGCGACCACATCATCGGCCGCCGCCATGGCGATAACGAAGAGCTGGACGACGCCCCCGAGTCCGCGCACACCAAACGCACCGCGCAGGAAAGTTTCACCCCGGAAGCCTTCGTGGTGCGCCGCTCGATGCCTTGGGCCGAGAACGGTCAGGCGGGGTTGATGTTCCTTGCGTTTGGGCATTCCTTTGATGCGTTTGAAGCGCAGCTGCGGCGCATGAGCGGGCTGGAAGACGGGATAGTGGATGGGCTGTATCGCATCAGTAAGCCGTTGACGGGCGGGTACTACTGGTGCCCACCGCTGAAGGACGGGCACCTGGACCTGAGTGCGATTAGCTGTACGCCGCAAACCTAAAACTGTAGGCGCGGGCTCGTCGTGGCAAGCAGGCCTGTTGCGGCGAGCGGGCCCGTTGTGGCGAGCGGGCTTGCAGTGGCGAGCGGGCTTGCCCCGCGTTGGGCTGCGCAGCGGCCCCAAAACCGGCTACGCGGTTTGCCTGAAAGAATGCGGTGTTTGTAGGAGGGGCCGCTTCGCGCCCCCGTTACGCGGTTTGCCTGAAAGAATGCGGTGTTTGTAGGAGGGGCCGCTTCGCGCCCCAACGCGGGGCAAGCCCGCTCGCCACAGCAACGCCGCTTGCCACGATAACGCTGGTTGTCACACCTGTCGGTCAGTTGTTCCTGGGCCGAGATAAAACTGTTGGCGCGGGCCCGTTGTGGCGAGCGGGCTTGCCCCGCGTTGGGCTGCGCAGCGGCCCCAAAACCGGTTACGCGGTTTGCCTGAAAGAATGCGGTGTTTGTAGGAGGGGCCGCTTCGCGCCCCAACGCGGGGCAAGCCCGCTCGCCACAGCAACGCCGCTTGCCACGATAACGCTGGTTGTCACACCTGTCGGTCAGTTGTTCCTGGGCCGAGATAAAACTGTTGGCGCAGGCCCGTTGTGGCGAGCGGGCTTGCCCCGCGTTGGGCTGCGCAGCGGCCCCAAAACCGGCTACGCGGTTTGCCTGAAAGAATGCGGTGTTTGTAGGAGGGGCCGCTTCGCGCCCCAGCGCGGGGCAAGCCCGCTCGCCACAACAAGCCAGCTTGCCACACTAAAGCTGGTGCGACACCTGTCGGTCAGCTGTTGTGCATACCCAACGCGGTTTCGAATTTTTTCTGCGAGCCGTCTGTGCCCGGGTTTCAACAGGGTCACGACTACTTGGGATCGCTGGCATAAATGTTCACCTGGAAGTTCTTTCATATATCAGGGCCTGCGCACTAACGATTTCGGCTATTAGTGCAACTGTACTAATTCGGCGCAGGCAATTAGTTGCTCGCGGGCATTAAGGCCACTCGCGCCGAGCTATCAAACGCGATGATCAAGTCGCTTTTGTTACAAATGGAAGTATCCGCAAAGTTGGGCAAAAGGCTATTAGCGAAAAATGTGAAGTGGTCGCGAAAATAGCGGTGAGAACGTCCCTAATCGAACACTCAACCAGCGGTTGAAAGTTCGCAAACTTTTCAATTGATGCCGTCAGAGGCCCGTAAACACTGGGGCTTTTGCGTGTATGGATTTTTTTAAAAAAGTTCAACGGCCTCAGCTGCATGAGTTTTTCTCACTGCCAGGTTGAGCCAAACCTTTCACACCCTGTAAGCGAAACGTTTCACAAGCTTTCACAGCGAAGGCGTTTTGATCGTGAGTAGTATGGGGCCCATGCAAACCAACGACGGTTCGAAGGCTCACTGTCTGACGTTTTGGGCATTCACCGGTTTGCATACTTTCAGCTTGCTGTTGCGCAACTGAATAACTTCCCTATCGATGCAAGGAGATGAACATGGCTGATGTCCCACCAGTAAAAGCCGGCGGCGCCGACGACGCTATCGCGAAGATGGAAGCGACCTTCAACATGGCTATCGAGAAGTCGGCCAAGATCACTGAAATCAGTACCGCGAAAAAAGCGGAACTCGACGCCACCAAACAGCGTCCGCAGAACTGATTCGCCAAAACGGGCGGCGCCGGCGCTGCCCGTTTACCTGCTGAGTGTTTTCACCTTCTGATTGTTGACCCCGTTGCACATGCTCAAGGGGGCAAACCCGAACATGACAGCCTTGATTTCCTTGGGTCCGGTCGCTGGTATTGGCGCACCGACCCTGACTGTGACCAGCGGTTTGCATCAGGGCAGTTCCCTGGTGCTCGACCAGCCTGTCTACACCCTCGGCGCGGACCTCGCGGCCGACCTGGTACTCAGCGATCCCGGCATCGCCGGCCTGCACCTGCGCCTGCGGTTCGAGGGCGGCCAGGTGGCAGTCGAAGCGTTGGGCGGCGATGTGGTGCTTGGCAAAAATGTCCGTATTCCCCACGGCAGCGGCCATCGCGCGCGACTGCCGTTGCAGCTGCGTATCGGCACGGCAGGTGTCAGCCTGGCCTCGCCTGAGGGGGTGGAAAAACCTTCGGACGCCACACGCACATTTACGCCCTGGATTGTCGCGATCGTCCTGCTGTTTTTATGTGCGGGGGCGCTGGCGGTGCGCAACGACACGCCGCTCACCCAGGCCGCGGTCGCGGCGCAGGTGCCTGCGCTGAAAAAACCATCGCGTGAACACGCCAAAACCTGGCTGGAGCAGCAACTCCAGGCTGCCCACCTGGATGCAATAAAGGTCACTGACGCCAACGGCCAGCTCAGTGCCGTCGGCAGCTTCGAACATTCGCAAAAACCTCAATGGCTGGCCCTGCAACAAGCCTTCGATGAGCGTTACGGCCAACAGATCGTCCTCAACCCTCGCGTCAGCGTACGCGCCGACGCCGCACGCCCGCGTGTGCGCTTCCAGGCCGTGTGGTTCGGCACCAACCCCTACGTGATCAACGACAGCGGCAAACGCCTGTACCCCGGCGCGGCCCTGGCGGACAACTGGGTGCTGGAGCGCATCGAGAACAACCAAGTGATCCTCGCCCGTGGCGAAGAGCGCTTCACCTTCACCTTATGAGTCGCCCCATGGAACGCACCCAACCCATCCGTGGGAGCTGGCTTGCCCGCGATGGCGTCCCCCCCGCCAACCCAAGTCTACCCACCGCCACGCAATTCAAATGTGGGAGCGGGCTTGCCCGCGAAAGCTATTTGTCAGGCGCTAGAGATCTTGGGTCGGAGTACCTATTCAGCCATGAGCGCTGTTCGCAGGCCCCCGCATGAAAGTCGAACCCCGCCCGCTCATCCCCAGCGACGCACGCAGCGCCCCCGTCGAAGCCGTTCGCCCGGTCAATTCACGCCAGGCCACTGCGTTCGAGGCGGTGCTCAACACCCGCAAGACCCAAACCCGCCGCTCGCTGCGCAGTGACCTCGAAGAACTCACCAGCGCCGCGGGCGTTGACTCCTTGCTGTTCGGCAGCGCCCGCTCCCTGGAGCTGCTGGAACACGTGATGGAACACATCCTGCCGTCCCTCGATGCCGAGACGGACATCAAGGAACTGGCCCATGACCTGATCAGCGAAGAGATCGAGATGCGCCGCACCCTCGAACAGCAACGCTCGGAGGTACATGCCTGATGGCCCGCGATAACGACGACGCCGTGCAATTGCTCAAAGGCATTGGCGAGCTGTACCGACGCAACGGCCAGTCCCAGCGCGCGCTGGTGATGCTGCTGATCGCCGTCAGCGTCGCGCCAGAAGACGGCGTGTTGCTGCGCTCGCTGGTGCTCGCGTTCACCGACAGCGGCGACGCCGGCCGTGCCCTGGGTGCCCTCGATCGTCTGGTGGCGCTGGAAGGCGAGTCCGCCAGCCTGTTGCTGCTGCGCGCCCGCGCGCTGTGGTACGGCGAGCGCAAGGACGAAGCGCGCCAGTGCTTCAAACGCTACCTGGCTGCGCGCAGGGCCGGCGCATGAGTGCCCTCAACCGCCTGAACAACCTGGCGCGCATGGCGGCGCAGCGCACCGACGTGATCATCGTCGCATTCATGCTGATGGCGATTGTGATGATGATCATCCCGCTGCCCACCTATCTGGTGGACATGCTGATCGGCCTCAACATTGCCCTGAGCATCCTGATCCTGATCGTTGCGTTCTACATCGGCCATTCCGTGGAATTCTCCGCGCTGCCGCCGCTGATTCTGCTCAGCACCCTGTTTCGCTTGTCGTTGTCGATCACCACCACCCGCTTGATCCTCCTGCACGGCGATGCCGGCCATATCGTCAAGGCCTTCGGTGACTTCGTGATCGCCGGCCAGGTCGTGGTCGGCATGGTGGTGTTTTTGATCATCACCGTGGCGCAGTTTGTGGTGATCACCAAAGGCGCCGAACGCGTAGCGGAAGTGGCCGCGCGCTTCACCCTGGACGCGATGCCCGGCAAGCAGATGAGCATCGACAACGACCTGCGCAATGGCGACATCGACCAGGCCGAAGCGCGTCGTCGGCGTTCGCGCCTGGAGCGCGAAAGCCAGATGTTCGGCGCGATGGACGGCGCGATGAAATTCGTCAAAGGCGACGCCATCGCCGGCCTGGTGATTCTGGCGGTCAACCTGCTCGGCGGCATGCTGATCGGCATGATCGAACGCGACATGCCGTTTAGTGTGGCGGTGCACACCTACTCGCTGCTGACCGTGGGTGACGGCCTGATCGCACAGATCCCGGCGCTGCTGATTTCGGTGGCGGCGGGCACGGTGGTCACGCGGGTCAACAGCGACGGTGAAGCCGGCGACCTGGGCAGCGAGATCATCAAGCAGCTGGGCGCCAGCTACCGGGCACTGGGCCTGACGGCATTGATCATGATCGGTGTGAGCCTGTTGCCCGGTTTTCCGACCTGGGTATTCCTCGGCTTGTCCGCAGCCTTTGGCGGCGCAGCGTTCGTAATGTACCGCCGGCACACCCGTCAGCCCCAGGGCGAGCTGGAAGCCTTGGCCGAAACCCCGGAGCCGGTGGTCGAGGCGCAGGCCGAACTGGATGACAACCTGCTGCCCGATACTCGCGTGCTGCTCACCCTGGGCAGCGGCGTGTCCCAGAGCGCGCCGCGCCAGTTGCTGCGCCAGCGTGTCGAAGCGCTGTGTCACGACATCCGTACTGACCTGGGCGTGGATGTGCCGGTGCCGGGCATCTACATGGAGGCCAAGGCCACGCCGGGCAGTTTCCGCGTGTCGCTGGAAGGCGTGCCGGTGAGCGAAGGCGAACTGCCGATCAATGGCTTGCTTGTGCAGGACGACCCGGTGCACGTGCAACTGCTGGACATCGCCACCGTGCAAGCCGACTCGCCGCTCAACGGCCGTAATGCCCACTGGGTCGAGCGCCAGCATGAAGAGACCCTGCGCAACGCGGGCATCGGTTTCCTGCTGCCCGCCGAAGTCTTGTGCGGCGTGCTGGAACGCAGCCTGCGCCGCTATGCCGCCGACTTCCTCGGCATCCAGGAAACCCGCCTGCTGCTCGAACGCAACGAAGCCACGTACGGCGAACTGGTCAAGGAAGCCTTGCGCCTGGTCCCCTTGCAGCGCGTTGCCGAGACCTTGCGCCTGTTGGTCGGCGAAGGCGTGTCGATCCGCAATCAGCGCGCCTTGCTCGAAGCCATGGTGGAGTGGGGCGCCCGCGAGACCGATGCCGGGCGGCTGGCCGAACATTTGCGCGCGGCATTGGCGCGCCAGATCAGCCATCAGTACGCCGACCGCAACCGGGTAATCGGTGCACTGGTGCTGGCGCCGGGCCTGGAAGACCAGTTGCGCGCGTCCCTGCGTCGCCAGGAGCCGCAGCGCGAATTGATCCCCGAAGACGTCAGCCGCGCCTTGCTCGCGCAACTGCGCCAGGCCTGTGAAAACACCCGCGAGGTCAACAGCGCGGTATTGCTGGTGCACCCGGAGCTGCGGCGCAGCCTGCGCCGTCTGGTGCTGCGCGGTGAACTGGAGCTGGCGGTGCTGTCGTTCCGCGAGCTGGCCACCGAGTACAACCTGCAAGCGCTGGTCACCATCAGCCTCACCGATATTTCCAACCGCCGCGCGCCTGCCGCGGCTTCCGTCACCTCCCTGGCGTCTGCCTCATGATGCGTTTTTGTATGTTGTTGCTGGCTCTGGTCACCACTGCAAGTCAGGCTCAGGACATTGCCAACGGGGCCTCAGGTTCGATCAACCTGGCGTCCGGTGAAGGGCGCATTCTGCATTTTGTGGCGCCGGTGGATTCGGTACTGGTCGCCGAGCCGAACGTGGCCGACCTGCAGGTGGTGTCGCCGGGCACGATTTATATTTTCGGCAAGGCGCCAGGCACTACCAGCCTGATTGCCCTAGGCAATGACGGCAAACAACTGGCCAGCCTGACCTTGTCGGTCAGCAGCGGTACGGCCGCGGTGACCACGCCGATGCAGGCCTTGCACCCCGGCAATGGCGCGCAGATCAGCGGCGCCGGCAACCGCCTGATTGCCAAAGGCACCGTCGGTTCGGTGGCCGAAGCGACGGACCTTAACGCGCTGCTCAACCCGCAGGACCAAGGCTTCCAGAGCGCAATCAACACCACCGAATACGCAGGCGCGGCCCAGGTGAACCTGCGCGTACGGTTTGCCGAAGTCTCGCGCTCCGAATTGCTGCACTACGGCGTGAACTGGAACGCGATGTTCAGCAACGGCACCTTCTCCTTCGGGCTGATCACCGGCGGCGGCCTGGCAGCGGCAACGGCCGGTGGCCTGGCAACGGCAGGCACCGGCTCGGGCAATGTGAACATCGACGGCATGCTCGACGCGCTGCAGGCCAACGGCATTTTGCAGATATTGGCCGAGCCGAATATCACCGCCATGACCGGCCAGACCGCCAGCTTCCTCGCCGGTGGCGAAGTGGCGATCCCGGTGCCGGTCAACCGTGACCTGGTGGGCATCGAATACAAGTCGTTCGGCGTGTCGCTGCTGTTCAACCCGACGCTGTTGCCCAACGGGCGCATCGCCCTGCAAGTGCGCCCGGAAGTCAGCAGCGTGGTCAGCGGCGGTACGGTCGATTTCGGCAATTTCCATGTGCCGTCCTTCAGCGTGCGCCGTGCGGACACGCGGGTGGAAGTCGGCAGCGGGCAGACCTTCGCGATTGCCGGGCTGTTCCAGCGTGAGAGCAGCCAGGACATTGAAAAGCTGCCGCTGCTTGGCGACTTGCCGATCCTGGGCAACCTGTTTCGCTCCAAGCGTTTCCAGCGCAATGAAACCGAGCTGGTGATCCTGATTACCCCGTACCTGGTCGAGCCGGTGCGCAGTCGCACGCTCGCCACGCCGCTGGACGCACAACCGGCGACCGCCGCAGCCAGCGGCCCGCGCAGCGGCGGCGCGTTCGGTTTTTACATGAATTGATGAGGGGGCCTGCGATGACTGCTTTGCGTGTGTTGATGCTCTTGCCCCTGGCGCTGATGGGCTGCCAGACCCACTTGGCGCCGGTGTACTACGCGCCGGAGTTTCGCGCGGATGGCTTGCCAAGCCAGTGCCAGCAACCGGCGGCCAAGGACGCAATCGGGCTGGACGAAGACTTCAAACCGACGCTGCCGCTGGGCTGCGCGAATAATTTGAATTTGATGCAGATGGTCGAGCGCAGACAGGATCTGACCCAAGGCCGCACCACCGGCCCGGCGATGGCCGCCCCTGTTGGCCGCGCCGCGCAGGTCTACATCGAAGGCTTCGACCGCGAGCAGCTGCAACGCCGCAAGGACCAACAAGAAGCCAAAGCCGGCGCGACCGGAGGCCAACAATGACTGTTGAGGGCCACGTTTCCTGTGTTCTGACGAAGTCCTGTGGCGAGCGGGCTTGCCCCGCGTTGGGCTGCGAAGCAGCCCCAAAACCAGGCCCTGAGTGCTATCTGAAAGAACGCGGCGAGACTGCAAGGGGCCGCTTCGCAGCCCAACGCGGGGCAAGCCCGCTCGCCACAACAAGCCCACTTGCCACAGGAAGCCCGTTCACCACAACACCCTTAATCACCACGGGCTCAACGCGGGTCCACCAACCCCAATTCCTTGGCCTGCGCCACCGGATCACTGATCGCCTTGATCCGCTTGGCCTCCACCACCAATCGCGCACGTTCTGCGGCAGGGATGTCATCAAGGGGAAGGCTGGCCACCCGCTGCTCATACCCGGCCAACACCATCACCAACAGCTCGTTGCGCTGATGCCGTGGCAATGCGCGCGGCGATTGGGTGACGGGCGCAATGGTATCCAGAGCCTGTTGCGGCTGCCCGCCCAGCGCATAAGCCAGCGCCAGGTTGCAACGGCTGTCGAGGTCGTCGGGCTGCAGGCTCAGGCTTTTGGCGAAGGCGGTTTGTGCGGCACTGGCCTGGCCATTCAGCACGTGGGCAATGCCGAGGCGGGTGTAGGCCACCGGCAAGTGATTGATCTCGGCAGCCTGCTCCAACGCCGTGACGGCGCGTTGGATCTTGCCCAATTGCAACTGCGCAGTGCCAAGGCCGAGCAGGGCGTCGGCGTTGTGGGCATCAAACCCCAGCGCCTGCTGGAAGGCGCGTTCGGCGCCCAGCGCGTCCTTGGCGTCGAGCCGGGCCTGGCCGAGCTTGAGCCACAGCTCAATGCCGGCACCCGGTTGCTGGGTGGCGCGCTCGTACAACGCAGCCGCGCTGCTGTAGTCGCCGCGCTTGCTCAGGTCGTTGGCCAGTTGCAGGGATTTGTCGGTATCGGTCGCAGGTTTGCTGGAGCAGGCAGCCAGCAGCAAGGTGCTGGCGAGCAGAAATTTGTGGGTCATCGTCACAACTCGTCGGGCGAAGGCGCAGGCCATGTAAGCATATTTTTGATGGCGCTCCTATGCCTGTTCGGTGCGGGTTTTGCCAACGCGGCCGAGGAGCCCGCGTGGTTCTCGCAGCCCTACGCCTACGTGCTGGTCGATCAGGACGTTCGCAGCGCGTTGGAAGAATTCGGCCACAACCTCGACGTGCCGCTGGTGCTCTCCGACAAGGTGCGCGGCAAGGCGCGCAGCACCATTCGCGCAGCCACCGCCGGTGAGTTCCTGCAGACCTTGTGCAGCACCAACGGCCTGACCTGGTACTTCGACGGCAACCTGTTGTACCTCAATGCCAGCGATGAAATCAGCACCAAGCTGTTCAAGTCCAGCGCCCTGAACCTGGACCAGTTGCAGGCCTACCTGAACACCCTCGACGTGTTCGGCCAGCAACTCTCCATGCGCAACGGCCCCGAGGGCGATGAAGTGTTTGTTTCCGGCCCGCCGCCATACCTGGCGCTGGTGCAACAGCATGTCGACCACCTGCAACCCACGGTCGTGGCCGCCCCGGTGGCGCGCGAGCGCGGGGTGCGGGTGTTCCGTGGCGCGCAAGTCAGTACCGAAACCCCAACCCAGTAAAGGAGCAGCACCATGTCCGTAACGGCCGTAGACAGCAACCTCGCCCCCGGTGGCGCCAGCCCTGAAGCCAAGTTCAACGCCGCGGTGGATAACGCCAAGGCCGCCGACAAACCATCGGAGACCAGCGACGCCGAATTCAACGATGCGTTGATCACCCAGGCCGTCACCATCGGCGGTCAGTTCATCATCATGCCGAAGATGCAGGAACTGCTGAACGACGCCATGTCCGATGACGACGAAGAGTAGGGAGCCCCTATGACTATCAGTCTCGCCGCCGGCGCCACGGCCTTGCCGCCGTCCGCCGGTGCGGGGCCCGCCGGGGCCTCGCAGAACCTGTTCGAGCACATGGCCAATACCGCCAAAGGCATGCCCGAAGGCGCCAGCCCGCACCAGATCGGCTCGGGCCTGATGGAGCGCATGAACAGTTTCATCGACCGTACGCGCGCGTTTTCCGAACGCGCCGACGTGCTCACCAATAACCCGTCGGCGCCGCCGCCGGCCTCGGTGGACATCCGCACGGCAAGTGCTTCGCCGCAGGGCGAGCCGGGCAAAAAAGTCGGCGAGCAACAGGTCGACCAGATCGTGCACTCCCTGGGCAAGATGTTCGATTACTCCATCGAAACCCAGATGGTGGTGCGCGGTGCGACGCAGATTTCCGGGTCCGCCAACACGTTGCTCAAGGGTCAATAACGCCATGCCAAGCCCAAACCGCGCGCTGCGCCTGCTGCTGATCGGCCTGCTCGCCAGCCTCTTGCAGGCGTGCAACACCGATCTCTATACCAACCTCAGCGAGCGCGATGCCAACGCCATGGTCGCGGTGCTGCTGCGCGGTGGCATCCCGGCGGAGCGCAAGACCCAGGACAACGGCCAGCTCAAAGTGGTGGTGGACGAGGAGCGCTTTGCCGAGGCCATGACGCTGCTCGACAACGCCGGCCTGCCGCAACAGAGCTTTTCCAACATGGGCGAGGTGTTCAAGGGCAATGGCCTGGTGTCGTCGCCGGTGCAGGAACGCGCGCAGATGATCTATGCGCTGAGCGAAGAACTGTCGCACTCGGTGTCGCAGATCGACGGCATCGTCGCCGCCCGCGTGCACGTGGTGTTGCCCGACAACGACCTGCTCAAACGCGTGATTTCACCGTCGTCGGCCTCGGTGCTGGTGCGTTACGACCCGGGCACCGACATCAATACGCTGATCCCGCAGATCAAGACCTTGGTCGCCAACGGCATTTCCGGCCTGAGCTACGACGGCGTCTCGGTGACGGCGATCAAGGCCGCCGTCGCCATCAGCCAGAACCCGGCGCAACCGCGGTTGGCGCGCTTCATGGGGCTGTGGTTGCTGGAAGACAACCTGGCGCAGGCACGCGTGATGTTTGGCGGCTTGCTGCTGATTGCCCTCGGCGCGCTTGGGGTATTGGCTCGCCAACACTGGGCGCGGCGTCAGTCCCAGGCGATGTATGTGCTCAAGGAGGGTGAATGAGCCTGGTTGAACGCTGGCAGGGGCTGATCGCCGAGCCTCTGCAGTTTGTGCGCGGGCCGAGCCTGGGCGCCTGTTTCGCCGATGAGTTGCCCGATGAAGTGCTGCAGGCCCTGCAAGGCCAGGCGCGTTTTCGTCAGCGTCTGGAGCAGTTGCTGGTCAACCATTATCAGTTGGCGCCAATTGCGCACCTGGTGACGCCGTCCGCCGCCGACCTGGCGGTGTTGCTGTTGTCACCCGCGCAGTTTTCACGCCTGCCACGGTTGTGCGGTGCCATCTGGCATGCCTCGACCCTGAGCCGCGAGATCCGCCGTGAGGTGGTCAACGAATTGCGCGAGGGCCTCGGTGCCGAGGTATTCAGCCAGGCGTTGGCGCAGCGCCAACTTGGCGGCGCCGCAGACCTGCTGCGCGAGCCATCGGAGCTGATTGAGGCCATCGACCGCGACGGCCAAGGCTGTGTTGCCGCCTGGCTGCAGGCCCAGCACGCCGACTTGCAGGGCTGGCTGCGCCTGCGTTTCGCCTTCCCCCAGGGCCACAGCGCACGCTTGCCCCGCGACCTGGAAATCGTTCAGGCCGCTGCTGCGAGCCTTGCGGCCGAGGACAACGCCCATGAGTGAATTACCGAGCCGGCCCACTGCGCGCATCCTGCGTGCTGAAGAAGCAGCGCTGTGGACCGATGGGTTTGCCTTTCTGCAAGCCGCCAAGGAACAGGCCGAACAGATCAAGGCCGACAGCGACCAGTGGCTGCACGCCGCCCGCGCCGAGGGCTTTGAAAGCGCGCGCCAGGCAGGCGCCGAACAAGTCGCGCAGTTGCTGGTGCAGACCCAATCCCAGGTGCAGCACTACTTGAGCAGCCTGGAAGCGTCGCTGGCCGACCTGGCTTTGGGCATCGTGCACGAGGTGTTGGGTGAGCTGGACAACGCTGACCGCGTCGTGCGTTGCACCCGCCAGGCCCTGAGTGCATTTCGCCAGGACCAGGCACTGACCCTGTGGGTGCCGCCGACCGACGTCGAGGCCTTGCGCCAACGCCTCAAGCACGAAGGCCTGGCGATTGCCGTGGACGTCGATGAGCAGCTGAGCGCCGGTCAGGCGCGCCTCAACAGCCCAGCTGGGTCCGTCGAACTGGGCCTGGAAGCGCAGTTGCAAACCCTGCGCCGCAGCCTGCTGCCCTTTGCCGAAGAAGGTGTGGCATGAACCTGCAACAGCTGCTGCCACGCCTGACTGAACGGTTGGCGCAGGCCCGCCCACGGCCGATGCACGGCACGGTATTGAGCATTCGCGGTGTATTGCTGCGCGCCAGTGTGGCCGGTGCGAGCATCGGTGAACTGTGTCAACTGCGCGACCCCGGCAGTGGCCGCAGCTTGAGCGCCGAGGTGATCGGCTTTGATGGCGACGAGGCGATTCTGTCGCCGATCGGCTCCATGGAAGGCCTGTCGACCCGCACGCAAATCACGGCGACCGGCGAAACCCTGGGCGTTGCCGTGGGCGATGCGCAATTGGGCCGGGTGATCAGCCCCATGGGCGATTTTCTCGACGGCGATGGCATCCCGCCGACCCTGGCCTTGCAGCGTTACCCCCTGCATGCCGAGCCGCCCGCGCCGTTTTCGCGGCAACTGATCGTGCGTTCGATGGCGCTGGGTATTCGCTCCATCGACGGCTTGCTGACCCTGGCCCAGGGCCAACGCATGGGCATTTTTGGTGAGCCGGGCGTGGGCAAGTCGTCGTTGCTCGCCAGCATCATCCGCAACAGCGAAGCCGATGTGATTGTGATCGGCCTGATCGGCGAGCGGGGCAGGGAAGTGCGCGAACTGCTCGACGTGCAACTCGACGCCCAGGCCCGCGCGCGCACCGTGGCAGTGGTTGCGACTTCGGATCGTCCGGCGGCCGAGCGCGTGCGTGCGGCGTTTGTCGCCACCACGCTGGCCGAGTACCACCGCGACCAGGGCCGCAATGTATTGCTGCTGATGGACAGCCTGACGCGCTTTGCCCGCGCCCAGCGCGAAATCGGCCTGGCCGTGGGCGAACCGCCCACCCGTCGCGGTTATCCGCCGTCGTTTTTCTCGGCCTTGCCGCGCCTGCTCGAACGCGCCGGCCCCGGCCCCACCGGCAGCATCACCGCGCTGTACACCGTGTTGACGGAAGGGGATGCGGCCAGTGACCCGGTGGCCGAAGAAGCCCGTTCGATCCTCGACGGGCATATCGCCCTCAGCGCCGAACTGGCCCAGCGCAATTACTTCCCGGCGGTGGACGTGTTACGCAGCCGCAGCCGGTTGATGGAGCAGGTCGCCGGTGAAGAACACAAACGCCTGGCCATGCGCATACGTGAGCTGATGGCGCGCTACGGCGAAATCGAAATGCTCATCCGCGTCGGCGAGTACTCCGCCGGCAGCGACCCGCTGGCCGACGAAGCCATCAACCGCCATGCGGCCATCGAAGCGTTCCTGCGCCAGAACGCCGGCGAGCCGAGCAGCCTGGACCAGACCCTGATCCGCATGCGCCAGGTGTTGACATGAGCCTGTTAAAGAGTGGCGCAAATGTTTGTGAAAAGCAGGTTTGTTGTGGCGAGCGGGCTTGCTGTGGCGAGCAGGCTTGCCCTGCGTTGGGCTGCGAAGCAGCCCCAAAACCAGGCACTGAGTTTTTTCGGGAAGAACGCGGTGAGTTTGCAAGGGGCCGCTACGCAGCCCAACGCAGGGCAAGCCTGCTCGCCACGCAGATTTGTATTGGCATGAACATGGAGACAGCCCAATGAAAACCGACCAATTGCGCACCCTGCAAACCCTGCGGGTGCTGCGTGAACAACGCGCCGCCAACCAACTGGCCGCCCAACAGCAACGCTGCGCGCAGACCCACGACGTGTTGACCGACGCCAAGGAGCAACTGCGCCTGCACCGTGAAGCGATTGCGGAGGAAGCCCGTCAGGTTTATGCAGCCTTGACTGAGGGCCTGTCGGTGGCCAGCTGGCAGGCGGCTCAGGAGCGTTTGCGCGGCCTGTCGGATGACCAGCAGTTGCTCGAGAACGACGTACGCCACGTGTCCACCACCCTGCAAAGCCAGGAGCGCGAGCGTGACCTGTTTCGCCAGGAACGCCTGAGCCGTCAACGCCAGTCCGAAGCCTGGCAAAGCCTGCTGCAAGGGCGTGAAAGTGATGAACGCCGTGTCGGTGAGTTGCGCGAAGAAGGCACCGGCACATGATCACCGCCCTTGCCGGCCCATTGGCACCCTGGCTGACGCAGTACGACCCGGCGCTGTTGGCGCTGCATAACCAGCTGCACCGTCGCCGTCGCGCCTGGCAGGGCCGTTGCGCCGGGCAAGCGTTGCGCGTGAGCTGGGCCGCCCAAGTGCAAGGCCTGGGCAATTCGCGCGATGTGTTTTTGCTGCTGGGTCGCGCCCCGGTGCGCCTGCGTCTGTCGTCGGCCGCGCTGGAGCAAGTACTGGTGCCGCTGGCGTTGCAGTTCGATGCGCAGTTGCTGCCATCGTTGCCACGCTCGTTGCTGCTGGAACTGGCGGTGCTCGACCTGATCGAGACCCTGGAACCGGTGCTCGGCCACCCGGTGCAGTTAGTCGAGGCCACTGACGATCAGTGCGCGTATGCCGTGCACCTGGCGCTCGAATTGACCTTTGGCAACCAGCCGGCCATGAGCGCGCAACTGGACCTGAGCGAAGGCGCTGCCGTGCTGGTGGCGCAGCTGCTGGCGCAATACGGCCAGATCGAACCCGACCCGCTGCCCGCCCTGCGCCAGACCCTGGCGGTGGTGGCCGGGCGGCAGTGGCTGACCCTGGGCGAATTGCGCAGCCTGCGGCCCGGCGATGTGCTGATGCTGGAGCAGGGCTCGGGCTTGTTGCTCGACCTGGACGGGCGCTTGCAGGCCCGCTGCCAATACCAGGGTGACGAATTGCGGTTGCAGGAAGAACTACAAGCACCCCCTTTGCACATGGAGAACACAATGACTGATGTTGATGCCGCTGCGGCCCTGGATGACTTGCCGCTCAAACTGGTGTGCCAGGTCGGTAGCCTGGAACTGACCCTGGCGCAATTGCGGGAACTGGGTGCGGGCAGCCTGTTGCAGCTCAACACGCCGGGCGTGGATAGCGTTGACCTGATGGTCAACGGGCGTCGCGTCGGCCAGGGCCAACTGGTAAAAATCGGTGACGGCCTGGGCGTGCGCCTGCTGAGTTTTGCCACCCCATGACCGGTTATCAGCCGAACCTGATCGAGATCATCCTGGTTGTTGCGACGATCGGGCTGATCCCGTTGGCAGTGGTCACGCTCACCGGGTTCATGAAGATTTCGGTGGTGCTGTTCCTGATCCGCAACGCCCTTGGGGTGCAGCAGACGCCGCCTAACCTGGTGCTGTACGGCATCGCGCTGATTCTGTCGGTGTACGTGACCACGCCGTTGATTGGCGACATGTACCGCCAGGTCGAGGGGCGCGACCTCAATATCGAGCATGTCGAGCAACTCAAAGACCTGGGCGATGCGCTGCGCCCGCCGCTGCAGGCGCATTTGAAGCGTTTTGCGAATGAGTCCGAGCGCGGTTTTTTTGTGCAGGCCACCGAGACCATCTGGTCACCGGAAGCCCGCGCCGACCTGCGCGACGATGACCTGGTGGTGCTGATTCCGGCATTTGTCAGCTCGGAACTGACCCGCGCCTTCGAGATCGGCTTTCTGCTCTACATCCCGTTCCTGGTGGTGGACTTGCTGGTGTCCAACGTGCTGATGGCGATGGGCATGTCGATGGTCTCGCCGAACCTGATTTCGATCCCGCTGAAGATCTTTTTATTCGTGTCACTGAGTGGCTGGTCGCGCTTGATGCACGGTTTGATTCTGAGTTACGGCTGAGGCACGACCCATGGGCCAGGACGTTTTCCTGTCATTGATGAAACAGGCACTGATGACCGTGCTGATGCTCTCGGCACCGGCGCTGGGCGTGGCGATTATCGTGGGCTTGAGCGTGGGGCTGTTCCAGGCGCTGACACAGATCCAGGACCAGACCTTGCCGCAGGTGGTAAAGCTGGTGGCGGTGCTGTTGACCATCGTGTTTCTCGGCCCGGTACTCGCAGGCCAAGTCGCGGAGCTGGGCAGCCAGGTGCTGGATAACTTCCCGCTGTGGACGCGCTGACCGCCCATGGATGCCAGCCTTACCGCGCAGTTTCTGGAGGTCGCCTACCCGGTGATCAGCGCCGCCTCGCTTGCCGCCTGCCGCGCCATGGGGGTGGTGGTGATCACCCCGGCGTTCAACCGCCTGGGCCTGACCGGCATGATTCGCGGCTGTGTGGCGGTGGCCATTTCGATCCCGATGTTCTTTCCGGTATTCGACGCGCTGACCCGAATGCCCGAGCACGGCAGCGTGTTCATCGCCGGGCTGCTGATCAAGGAGTTCCTGATCGGCATCCTCATCGGCCTGTTGTTCGGCATTCCGTTCTGGGCCGCGGAAGTGGCGGGGGAGTTGATCGACCTGCAACGCGGCTCGACCATGGCGCAGCTGGTGGACCCGTTGTCATCCGGTGAATCCAGCGTGATGGCGACCTTGCTCACGGTGATGTTGATCACGCTGTTCTTCATGTCCGGCGGCTTTATCCTGATGGTCGACGGCTATTACCACAGCTACCAGTTATGGCCGGTGACTTCATTCACGCCGGTGTTTGCCAGCTCCGCGTTGCTGGCGGTGCTGTCGATTCTCGACCAGATCATGCGCGTCGGCGTGCTGATGGTTTCGCCCTTGCTGATCTCGTTGCTGATCACCGACCTGATGCTTGCCTACCTGTCGCGGATGGCGCCGAACCTGCATATGTTCGACTTGTCGCTGCCAGTGAAAAACCTGTTTTTCTCGATCCTGATGGTGATCTACATCGGCTTTCTGATTCCGTTGATGCTTGACCAATTGGCGGAATTTCGCGGCACTGTCGAATTGCTCAAAACCCTGGCGGGCATGGAGTAGCCGATGGCCGATACCAGCGAAGAAAAATCCCAGCCGGCCACGGACAAGAAGCTCAAGGACGCACGCCAGAAAGGCCAGGTCGCCAAGAGCCAGGACCTGGTGTCGGGCATGGTCATCCTGTTTTGCACGCTGTGCATCTCGATCCTGGCGCCGCGTGCCAAGGCCCAGGTCACGGCGCTGATCGACCTCACCGCGCAAATCTACATCGAGCCCTTCGCCACGGTGTGGCCGCGGGTGCTTGACCATGCCGAGCAACTGGTCATCGGTATTACCTTGCCGGTGATGGCGGTGACCACCGGCGTGGTGATCCTGACCAATATCATCACCATGCGCGGCTTTGTGTTCTCGGTGGACCCGATCAAGCCCGAGTTCAAACGCATCAACCCGGCCGAGGGTTTGAAGAAAATTTTTGCCCTACGCAACCTGGTGGAGTTCATCAAGGGGCTGATCAAGGTGCATGTGCTGGCGATCGCGTTTTATGTGATCGGCAAGCATGCGTTGCAGGCGCTGATGGAGTCGTCACGCTGTGGCGCGGAGTGCATGGAATCGACGTTTTTCCTGGTGCTCAAGCCGCTGGTGTTCACCGTGTTGTGCGCGTTCATCCTGGTCGGTGCGGTGGACGTGATCATGCAGCGCTGGCTGTTCGGTCGCGACATGAAAATGACCCGCAGCGAAACCAAGCGCGAACGCAAGGACATCGACGGCGACCCGCTGATCAAGAGCGAGCGGCGGCGCCAGCGCAATGAAATGCAGGCGTTGGCGACCAAGCTGGGGCTGGGCAGGGCGTCGATGATGATCGGCACCACCGATGGCTGGGTGATTGGCGTGCGTTATGTGCGCGGTGAGACGCCAGTGCCGGTGATCGTGTGCCGGGCCTCACCGGAGGAGGCGTTGCTGATGTTGCAGGAGGCTTACGACCTGGGTATTCCGCACGCGCCGGACAAGAACCTGGCGGCTGACATCGCGCGCAAGACCGTGCCCGGTGATCCGGTGCCGGATGCTTCGTTCCAGGCGGTAGCGGATTGGCTGGTCGCGGCGCGGTTGATTTAATCGTCGCGCGGACTACGCTTGTCTGGCGCTTTGGTACGGAGGGAGTATCTGCTCAGCAGGAGCTGAAGGTGTATCTGTCACGGGCGATGGACGCAGGCGTCAACCAATTGGGTGGCGCTGCACTGTTCCAACTTTCCCAGGAGATTCACCATGACAGATCAACACCGTGCATTGATCCAGGAGTGGGCCGACAGCTGGTCTACCGCCGACAAAGAGCGGTTTCTCGCGATTTTTTCCGAGGCGACCGTCTATGAAGACAAGGCCGCGGGGCAAATCATGCGAGGGCGCCCGGCGCTGGGCGATTTTTTCGACCTGATCAGAAAGGCATTGCCCGATTTTGAGGTTATTCGCGACTTGATCAGCCTCGGCGAGCGCGGCGGGACGATCCAGTGGCATATGACGGGCACCCATGAGGGCGAGCTGTTCGGCTATCAGGCGACTCACCGCAAGATCAATGTCGACGGCACCTGCGTGATCAGGATCGAGGCCAACAAGATTGTCGAATGCACCGATTACTACGACATGAAAACGCTGTACCGCCAGTTGGGTTTCGACACCAACTGAATGCACCCCGCGAATGGGCCCCCATCCGATGGGGGCCTCATCCGACATGCCTCAGGGCTTGTCTACATCGTGATACTCACCGCCATACCCGTCGCCCGCGCGCCAGATGTTGTCGTGGTTGACGGGGCCTGTCAGATCAAAATCAAAAGCAAAGCACTGGTAGAAAC